>NZ_JAKKRU010000001.1:0-713913 GCF_025653925.1 Shewanella sp. SM68 | reverse complement strand
GGCATGGTGTGTAAGCGTTGTGAGGCGTTGAGCTAACATGTACTAATGACTCGAGAGGCTTAACCATACAACCCAGATGGGTTTTACTGAAAATGTTCCAGACATTTTCTAGCACTTCCTCCTTCCATGGAGGTCGTACGAAAAGCCTTAGACAGAATACAGATACTTGATAAAGTTTGAACTCAAACAAAGCAAATCAGCTTTCCGAATTATTATTAACGTGAGCCAGCGATGGACACGGTAATAARCAGAATTTGCTTGGTGACAATAGCCTTGTGGAACCACCTGATCCCATCCCGAACTCAGAAGTGAAACGCAAACGCGCCGATGGTAGTGTGGGGTCTCCCCATGTGAGAGTAGGTCATCGCCAAGCATCCAAATAAACACCAAAGCCCTAGCCTAAACCGCTAGGGTTTTTGTGTTTATTTGCTTCGCGAAAACTTATCTCGATGTCGGTCAATAAATGTTCCTCCAATATTGACACTTCCACCATCCATGGCGGTCGCCCGCCGCTAAGCGGACTCCCCGGCTACGAAGACAAGCTTCTTCGCGTTCAATCATGGCTAAATACTCCGTATTGATAGCGCTATGATTTCACCCCCATGTGAGAGTAGGTCATCGCCAAGCGCCTAATTATCTCATTGAGATGTAACCAAGCCAGCTGAATAAGCTGGCTTTTTTGCGTCTGCAATTTGTCTTAATCCCCTATACATTGCTCTCATTCATGTGATTAACGTAGAAGAGTGAATCTCTATCTGATAATAACAAGCTTTTAGGTGCTTGCTTATCTTAGGTCTATTCTTGTCAGTTATGTCATAAGTAACTCAACTATCGAATTGACCAAGTTATTTTCTGAATCACGGGTGTTACTATAAAAGTAGCCTTCTGACACGCTTAAGTCGATAGAGTGCATAAACAATTCTGCAATATTTTGATTTTATTTAACTTACTTTGTTAATTGCTGGTCGCTGTAGAAGTTGTGTTAAATCGATGACTCTATCTGCAGCTTTAATGGTTTCGGGCCGATGGGCGATTACCACTCGGGTGATATTCAATTTTTTCATCGCTTGATTAACAACAGACTCAGTGACAATGTCTAAGTGACTTGTTGCTTCATCCATAAATAAAATCTTCGGTTCCCGATACAGCGCTCTTGCCAAAATTAACCGTTGTTTTTGCCCACTGGATAGTGCTGAGCCCATATCGCCTATTAAACTTTTATAGCCCATTGGCATTTGACAAATATCTTGGTGTATTGCTGCCATTTGTGCACAACGAGTGAGCTTTTCGACATCAATTTTTTCCGAAAAAAAAGTAATATTATCTTCTATTGTCCCACCAAGTAATCGGTCTTCTTGCATTACAGCTGCGACTTGCTGGCGATATTGAGCTAATCCTAATTTCACCAATGGTATGTCATCGATTAAAATCTCACCTTCGGTTGGTGTTAATAGCCCTAATAACAGTTTCATTAAGGTACTCTTACCACAACCGGATGGACCTATAATTGCAACCGACTCACCGGCGTTTATTTGTAATGCTAAATTGTATAGCACTGGCTCAGCGACGGAGCTATAACTAAAACTAACCTGTTGTAGACAGATATTTCCGGCCACTTTATGCAGCATTGGTTGTGGTGGATAAGTTTGCTCTTTGGCTGTTAGGGCAATATCTGCAATCCGTTCAAAATGTAAACTCAGCATGCGATATTCAATTAACTTTTCGATCAACTTGCTCATACGCTCCATAAATTGGGCTTTGTAGGCAATAAATGCAAATAACATTCCTGTGGTAAAACTGCCCGCCATTACTAATTCTGCAGCAAGATAGATCACTACAATATTTTCTGTACCAAATAACAATTTGTTCATTATTTGATACGAAATTTCATATTTCCCGAGCGTAATGGTCCTGTTCGTTGCTTTAACATAGTGATTTTGCCAAATCGCTTCTCGCTGACTTTCAAAACCAAATAGCTTAACCGTTTGAATTGCTCGGATCGTTTCCATAAAGTTAGATTGTTCACCTGCTAAAGCTAGAATTTGCTGCTCTGAGGCTAAGCGTAAGGACCGATATAACGCTAATCTCAAGGCGTAATATGCTAGCACTGCCACTAGCACGACGAGAGACAATAACGGGCTGTAAAAGAAGATCATGCATAGAACTCCTAGCGCCATAAAACCATCAATGATGGCTTCAATAATGCCGGTAGTCAGCAGTTCCCGTAATTGCCTTAAAGAACCAAATCGTGATACCAGATCTCCCATATGACGTTTTTCAAAATAGGCCAATGGTAGCCGCACTAAGTGATGGAAGAGGTTACTGGCTAGCTGCACACTAAGTTGGCTGCTGAAATTCAGTAGTACTAAGCTGCGTAAAGCATTGGTGGCAACATCAAATAATAGTAACAAAGCAAAGCCTAATGCCAACACTAATAGCAACTGACCATCATTACTGATAATAACGGCGTCTACCACGAGTTGAATGTAATAAGGTGAGGCTAAAATAAACAGCTGTAAAAAAACGGACAAACTGAGTAACAACCCTAACGATTGCTTTAAACCAGTGATCTTAGAAAAAAAGGATGAGAATGTTAGTGATTGTTTAGCTTGTTCTGCAGTAAATGTAGCTGTCGGTGTCAATTCTAAAGCGATACCAGTAAATGATTTTGACACTTCTGTTAGGGATATTCGCCGCACTCCTAAAGCTGGGTCATGAATAATACAGTGTTGAGTGTTCACTGACTTTAGTACCACAAAGTGATTGAGATCCCAGTGCAAGATACATGGCGTAGCTAAGTCGGATAATTCTTCTAATTCAATTTTCAGTGGGCGGCTACTGAGTTGCAACTGCTCTGCAATATGCATCAGATCCAGTAAGGTACAGCCTTCTAGCGATAGCGAAAAACGTTGTCTTAAGCTATTTAAATCAGTTTGATAGCCATGCATGCTGGCCACCATAGCTACACAGGCTAAGCCGCATTCTGCTGCCTCAGTTTGAACGATCATGGGTAAGCGGCGGCCAGACCAAGTTCTAAGCTTCTCTTGCAGTGTTGCCATTAGTTTTGACCCTTATCATCAACATTTGGTGTAAACAACCACTCCAACAGTCTGCGTGGCGCGAAGCTAATATCAACCTCTAATCCCATACCTGCTCTCAGTGGCAATTTTTTTGCGTCTTCCGTCAATGCTAAAACGGCTCTATAACTCGGCTCCGATAAGGGTTGCGATTCATTTATGGTTATAGGCTGACTTCCTATCTCAACTAGAGTGGCTGTTTGCACACCAAAATGTTGATAGGGAAGTGCCTCTATGCGCATTTGTAGCTCCTGCCCCAATGTGAGTTGTCCTATAACTCTTGAGGGTATATATACAATTGCGAACAAGGTTTCTGGTTGCGGTAATAACGATATTGAGGGTTTTGATGGGCCGATATCCTCTCCAGACGGCAATAAAACTTCGGTAACCGTTCCTGTAAAAGGAGCTTTTAGTAAAAATGATTTTCCCATCGTATTTGGGAGGTTCAGCGGTTGTACTAAAGGTTGATTCTGCTGCACTTGCTCGCCAACTTGTACTAAAAGATGCCCTGCGTTGACTGATCTAGGGGTGGGCAAACGAATCGCCATAATGGCTGGCTCGATAGAACCTTGCACATGTTCTTTGCGTTGATACTCGCTAAAATACAAAAATAGTAATGCACATAAAAAAAGCGTGCTAATCAATACTGTGAAACCAATAAAACTAACTGGCTGGGTTAAACTTACTTCTCCTTGTAATCTTTGCTGTTGCTGCACGACAACTTCTTTTCGAAATAAATCGCTCATTGCGATAAACCTCGTACTGGTTGTGCGCGCTGGCTTAGATAGATACGGCGTAACATGTCATAAACGACAAACTCTTGCTCTCGACCATAAGCCTTGAATAAACGGTTAGTAAACATATGTAATAATGAGCCTAGTAAACTATCGCGACTACCTTTTGCTTGTTGGGACTCAAATAATGCCAACATTGCCTGACAACATGCTGTAATCGAAGATGAAAACTGCTGTAAACTCTGCTGAATTTGTTGTTTGAATGGCTCAATAGCTTGGTTATGCCAATCTAATAATTGGCGATCTTGTTGTAATTGTGACTGATAGTATCGATATTTATCGCCCATTTGCTGGCGTAACTCTAAGCCTTCTTTAAATTCTTGTGCAAATCCTGTCCGCAAATTATCGATCAGTGTAAATTTCTCGGCGGGTAAATAATCGAATTGAGTTAAAATTAAATCTATCGCTAAAATGGCTAAGCGCCACCTCAAGCTGTCATCTTGTTGACTGAATAATATTGCCTGCAACACAAACTGGCTGTCCAAACAGAAAAAGTGCTCAGCCAAAGGCATCATATGCTCACCCCCGTAACGTTCTGTCTCCTGCCTGTAAGTGAACAACTCAATGCAATGTAAGCCTGCACTGGCTAGAGATGGCGTTAATAAGCGATTTAGTGCGGGTAGTAACTCCCCATATAATCGTTCCGGCTCCCCAAAACATCGTAGCCGTAGATGCCAATCAGGATCGCCATAGCGTACAAAGAACCAATGTTTGAGCACACCATCTTGCTGCATCTGCGTTAGCCATGGTGCCAATTGCTTTAGTAACAGTTGCTCCACACTACTTTGCCCTGCATACAATTTGACACTGAGCCATTCTGAGCCAGGCGCGAAATGCCTACACTTGTCATTGGTTGAGCTCGTCAATGGTGCTATGCGTGGTGCTAAGTATGGGGTTGCGGCACTATTTGACAGCGGTACAATTATTTCATGTTGATAAGGTCCATCTGGCCCTTGCAGTAAAGGTTGGTATTTCATCGCGAGCACTTCATTCAACCTAATGTGGCTTTTATGATTTACCTCTGCCAACAACATTTGGAACATCATATTATTTTGCAGATCGATCAGTAACACATGGTCGGCTATGGCATAGCTCATATAACGCTCTAAACCATATTCTTTCTGCAGTTGTTGCCAATCGGATTCAACAAACTGGCCTTCTTGCCATAAGCGTTTCAATAGTGCTACTGAAATATTGCAGTGGGCCTCTTGCAGGACCAGATTATCTAACATGATCCTTGGAACTCGTTTTGCTTTATGCAGGCTATCAGGTAAGGAGAAGTGAGGCATTTGTAAGTTTTGATGTTGAAGTGAGCATAAAAACCGATAAATCCCTAAACTACGATCACTGAAATTATGGGCAGAGGATAAACGGGGAATTATTCTTTTTTGTAGTCGCTGTGACCATAAACATAACGTGTTATTTTCTTGATAGACAAATAGATCGCTGATTGGGATTTGCCACTCATTTGCTAAGTGACTGTCAGCAAGAAAAACAATCTCATAGGCTCTAAATGTCGGTCTAGCGATGACATTGCCTGGACGTCCCTCGGGCATATGTAGTACTTCTGCAAAAAGGACTTCTGGAGAATGCGCTTCTTCTTGAGATAAATGTTGTTTGACCTGTTGCAGCATATCTGTTGATAAATGACAGAAACGTCCGAGTAAATTCGCTGCTGAAGGACCATAGCAACCATGATAATAGTAAATAACTCGGCCATCCTCTTGTTGATACGCTGACAAATTAATCGCGAAGGAAGCGGGTAACTTAGCCATTAATGTCGCACTTTCATGTTTAGACAATAACGAATCACTTGTTAATTTCAGCACAGTTTCGCTTGGGGTTACATCACTTAGAGCAGCGATAATCGTCTGTTGCAATGGTTCGATAACATTTTGTGTGGGGGAGGGACGATTGGTGATATTTAACCCCGCTAACAAGGAAGTGTGGTAGCCAATATCGCTGGAGAATGAAATACCAACTTCGTCATCTAATAAGGTCAACAGTGGCACATACTGGCTACCAAATCTTGCTTCAAATTTTTGGCTAAAGTCATTAAGTGGTGTTTTATAAGGTTTTCGTATCGCTAATAATGCCAATAATGCAGGCATCAGGGCAGATACTTCTGCTTGTGCTAATTGGCACTGTGAAAATGAGCGCAAAATATCAGTCTGTAATAGGCGATTCTCGCTTACAGGATACGGCAGTGTTTGCAAGCTATGATAAATTTCTTGATATTGCTTAAGCGGGTTAACAGGTTGTTTATCCATGCTGTTTAACTGAGTGAGAGCTCGTTGCAATATATCAGCACTGTCTGTAGCGCCCATACTTTGTAACGCCGTAATAAAAGTTTGATCTGGGGAGCCAGAAGTTAATGTTAGTGGTAATTTGACTTGCAGCACACCGGCAGTAAGTAACTGCTTAATATAATCCTGTATGCTTGCAGTATTCGCCGTAGGATAGAGTTGTTGAAATCCATCTTGTAACGAAGCAAAGCTCCCTTCCTTCTTCGCCAGTTGCAGCATAGCAAGCAAATATTCATCTAATACCAAGGTACTTAAACGATATTTTTGCTCAGTATCTGAAAAATACGGTTCAATATAATGCAGACCATCGCTCTGTTGTTGCAACGTCGGATTTGCTTGATAGCACAATAACGGCCACTTCTCGGCCTCATTTGGTTCACTTAACTGGGCTCGAATTGCAGTTAAATAGGCTATGTCAAAGCGGGTATGACGCTTATCTCGCAGCATGGCATTACACTGTAAGCGCGTTTCATTTGCTACTTGCCCCAAGGCTACGCCTGCAAATAACCCAAATGGCGTCGCTCTAGAGCTAAACCGAATAAAATATTTCAATAAGGAGTTAGTTATTTTAATTGCCGCTTTACTGTGTGGTTGCCGTTGCCAATTAGGCAATCGTTCCATCAATGAAGGACTTGCAAGATATAAGGCTTCTTGTACTGCTGGGTTTGCTAACCAACTGGCGAGAAAATCTACTAAGGCCGTAGGCTCTGTTGGTATTTTTCGTAGTTGAGACAAACTTGATCTAGGTGCCCGGATAACAAAAAAATCCGCGGCTTGCAAAACCTCTACACTCATAAACAATCCCTTGTTATAAAAATAGCCAATACATCGAAATCAATTATTGGTCAATAAAAGCGCATCTAGCCAATTAGTTTCTACGTTGAAGGCCATCAATAGCACTAAACCTATACCGGCATAGCCTCCAAGTAAGCCATGGTCTTGTAGGCGGCAGTTTGAATTATCTTGTTCGCGCACGGCATTAAAACCGTCGAGTCCTGATGTTTGATATAGTGCTAATGTATGTTCAAACCAATATTGTGCAGCCTGTGAAAGAGTGGATTCGGTGTAATAGCGTGTTATGACTTGAAAGATTAAAGCCAAACCTGCACTACCATGACAGATACCTGCATCCTGTACTTGGCTGCTTTTTAGTCTACGCTGAGCGGCTTTTAAGGCAATGTTCTTACCAGCGGCGGTAAAGTCATCACGGTTTATTGCATTGCCCACTCGCAGCAATGTTAAGGCTATGGTGGCATCGCCATAACACCAACCGAGTCGTGACTGGCACGGTTGTTCCGTGATGTACGCAAAGCAACTACCAAATTTCTCTGATGTTTGTTGCTGCTGAATTAACCACTGACAACTGGCTTGCAACAACGTCTGAATTTGGCTGTGTAGTTGCTGATGCGCTAATAATGGTAATAGAGAGGCAATGATTGAAGGGACTCCGTGAGCTAATCCTAAATTACATTCAGGGTCATCTGTTGCCTGATTAAATCTAAAGAAAGAGTTTGTTGCCACTTCCCAAGCACCAGTACCATCGGCAAATTGATGCCATTGCTGTTCCAGTAGTGTCAATAACGCTTGGGCCAAAGGTAAGCCTAATTCCGCGGTTTGACGCCGCGCTATATAGACTGCAAAACCACTTAGTCCGCGAATAAATTCCAATTCTCCAGTCCAGTCGTTCTGTTGTAAATGTTGTAGTAAGAGCACATCAGTATTGTGATTAAACTCCGCTTGGTAATTCCCTTCATGCAAAAAAAATTCATATAGCCAAGCGACACCAGTCAGTCCATAGCCAAACGCGAACTGTGAATGTAGGAATGGTATTTGCTCTTCTATTAATGTCATTCGTGCTGAAAATTCATGTTGGCATGCTAGTTCTGGAAACTGTTTATGTAATTGCCAGAAAAATAATTGTTGCCCAGCTAAGCCAGTTAACAAACCAACTCCTTGCTGCTCTAATGATTGTTTGGCATCTTTCACTAATAGCGCAGCTATGTCGTTCAATGCCTGTCTAGCAAGGCTAGACTGATGGGGTTGATTAAATTGCACTGAACCACCTTCCTTTATTTCCATGAAGTACAGCTTCTACATATTGGCTCATTTAGAAAGTCAAAAGGGCATAGTGGATATGCCCTTTACACATCTACTGATAAAATATGCTGTGTTATATTGTGACGTCACAACCTATTTGGTTACTTGAACCCCGTATTAAGGGATTTGACAGCAGCGATGAGTGCTACCTGTACGATCAGAAGGGCAGGTGTATGCATTGGCAGTCAACTCTCCGCAAGCACGAGTTATCACACCACCAGCAACTTGTGGTGTTAATTCGCTAGGTAAGACTTTTTTATCATGGGACAGATTCACTAACTCAGCTTTTTTTAATTTAAGTTCCATCATGTTATTCCTTTTACTTGATTAGTAATTTTTCGCCCTATCATTTAGGCAACTTATTTCTAACATTTGATGGGGAGAGTTTAAATCAGTATAAAGAATGAGCAGGTTGAAGGTTGAATAAGTCTAAAGGTTGAATGTTTTTTATGGAATAGGATTAGAGCATTGATCTTTTCATGCTTAGTGAGGCTTTGAAGCTGATAATGACTCTTGCTAAATAATGCCTTTATGACATTTTTTGTTACATTTGTTTCTGGATCTAGCCAAAATATATAGCGTAAATCATAATGCATACGGTTAAATGTGTAGGCTAAATAGTATTTATCCTTGCTCAAGGTTTTGATTTTTAAAAATATTTAATTATGAAATAACGCTTTGCGGATAGTTAATTATGTTGGCTGGAGGAACTGAGACTATTCGATTTTACTCAGTTCGAATTCTTTGTAGTTAATTAAGTGATAAGTCTTTTATCTACAAATGCTTAACTGTATTTTATAAAGAGAGTTGATAAATAATAGTCTACGAAGACTGTAAAATGATATGTCTTTTATATTTATAATTTGTTCTACCAAATATATAAATAACACCTTTACAGGCACTCGCACCATTTGTTGCTTAGCAGCTTTGCTGTGTTAAATGACATTAAGCTGTGAAGTGAAAATGGACTTACTGAGTTTTAATATTTCTGAAATATTAGTTTTACTAAGCTTTAATAGAGCCGCCAGTTCATATGTGACACTAAGCTGGCGGTTTTAAATAGATAAACTGAAGCGGTATGGGTCACTCTTTGTTTATTTTAGCTTTGAAGCTGGCTTTGGTATTGTCGTTAGCTTGTTTGTACCAGTAATCCAGCATTTGACTGATTTCAGCTTGGCTAGGTGCGGTTGTAGAAGTCACTGAAGTCGTTAGCTGAGCCTTATCATTGTTCGCTGTGGCTGCTGACGACATAACAGCTGGCGCGATCAAGCTCGTGGATGTGACTACTGCTGTTTGGCGTATTTGTGGCTGGCTTGCCAATACGGGTGCAATGGCGTCGCTTGCTTGCGTTGTTGCGGTATTCATAGTGAGATTTAATGAAGCTGGATGATTGCTAAGGTTGTACTGCAGTATCTCGTGTTCGAAATCCCGTCCCAGTTGAATGCCATTCTTAATCAATTTATCACTGGTAAAACCCACTGCTTCATCTTGAGCATTTAATAGTGTCAGCTTAGGTGACTCATCAAATTTCTTTGCATCTCTGGCTGAGTTGATGGCGGGAAGTGTCAGCGTGAGTGTTTGTGCTGATGCATCAAAACGGACGATGAGCACGTCGGAGAGATAATGCACTGAGTCAGCTTGTTGTCGATATTGCGCGGCATAGCGAAAGGCAATCTGATTGGTCCCATCAGCTAAAACGAGATCGCCACTCTTTACGGCTGGCTTACCATTGACCGTTAACACTTCAGCATTTTTAGGTAGTTTGAGATGAACATCGGCCGTTGCTGGCTGCACAGTCCCCAGCACTAATGCCGTGGCACATAAGATTGATTGATATTTCATAAGCTTTCTCTGTTGTTGCGAGGACGCCGCTAAATAATAAGGCAGATATTTGGCGACACAAAGCAGGTTTAACCTTTAGTGTGGAGCATGATGAACTAAATGGCGACACGCCGTTTATAGATCGCAGATTAGCGTTAATTTAATCTGTAGGGAATAAAAAAGGCTCACGAGGAGCCTTTTTGAGCATGATATTTCGGGATTGAACGCTTATTTGGTTAGGTTGATGCTATAAACGGCGAAACCCAGTTCATCCTTACCGATCTTCTTCATTTCACGTTGTTTATTGGCTTCGATAAAGGCAGCGGCTTTGTCACTGTCTTGGGTTTCGAAGCGAATGTCTAATGTGACGTTGGTAGTGATGGTTTTGAAATCCCAGTTGTAATCGGCACTTGGATTGACCATAGCTTCGTACTTACCTGTGGTTTCGTTGTACTGAGATTGCGCTGTGATATAAGCAGCTAGCGCTTCACGGTTAGTATCGGGCAGTTCAAGTACCACATGGTCGCTACCCGTACCAGCAAACTTACCCCCGAAGGCGCGGTAGTTATTTGAGGTAACGATAAACTCTTTCGCGGCAAATTCTTCACCTGTGATGACTTTGCCGTTTTCGTCTTTATAGCTTAAATCAACGATACGGTTTGCGTTGGCATTAACGACGGCGCAATCGCGGTCAAACTTGCTCGGTTGGGTCACATCAATTTTATAGGTTAAGCCATCGAGTACGTCGAAGTTATAGGTTGGATGACCATCCCAGTTGATTAAACCTTGTGGGGTGGTTTTTGCTGGGTCGATTTGATTGAACTGGTTTGCTGAGCACTCGAGCCAATCTTTCAATTCGGCGCCCGTCGCTTTGACTGCCACCATAGTGTTGGGATACAGGTACAGATCGGCGGCGTTTTTAAAGGTCAGTGGGCCTTTATCAACTTGCACAAATTGATCGGCATCACTGGTTGTACCGTGGCGACCGCCCGCTTTAAAGGGGGCGGAGGCTGATAGCACTGGCAGACCTTTTAATGCTGCAGGTAATTTCGCTTTCACGTTAGCGATTTGCGCATCGGAAACGATTTGTACCGTAGGGTCGTCCTGCACTAAGGTAAGGAAGCTGTACATGTCGGCTGCGGCAACGCCGATAGGTTCATCCACAAAGGCGAGGGTTCCTTGGTGCTCGGCTGCGACTGCATCTTTAATTGCGGGATCTTGGCTAACTAACTCTTCCTTAGTCGCACCATTATATATGGGGCGAGCTTGCGTTTTCGCACTAAGGACATGCCATTTACCATCTCTACGTTCAAGTTTAAAGTCAACAACCCCTAAGTTATCACCCCAACGACCTGGCATCACTGCGGGGACGCCGTTCAGTAGGCCTTTAGTGACGTCGGTATTGGGTAAGTCGGCATACTTAGCATCAGGGAAGATAGAGTGGCTGTGGCCGAATAGAATCGCATTGATACCATCAACATAAGTCAAAGCGTAAGTGGCATTTTCAGCCATAGGATCGCCAGGATTTTCCGTTGAACCAATGCCAGAGTGAGGAATGGCGATAATGATATCGGCCCCTTTGGCTTTCATTTCTGGGACATATTTTTTCGCGGTTTCAATAATATCTTCGACCGTCACTTTACCCGTCAGATTTTGTTTATCCCACAATAGAATTTGCGGTGGCACAAAACCAATATAACCAATGTTAATGGTTTGATTATTACCTTCACTGTCGATGATGTTTTTTTGTTTGATGATATAAGGGGTGAATAAATGCTCACCTTTTTTAACCTCATTCCAGCAACCATTATCGTCGGCGCAATAAACGTTTGAGTTGATATAAGGGAAATCTGCACCACTAATAGATTTATTTAAGAAATCTAAACCATAGTTAAATTCATGGTTGCCGATATTACCGACTTCATAATCTAATAGGTTCATGGCTTTATAGGCTGGATGAATATCACCCATTTGCAGGCCAACTTTAGCCATGTAATCGCCCATTGGGCTGCCTTGCAGTAGATCGCCGTTGTCGACGAGTACGCTGTTTTTGGCTTCGCCGCGTGCCTTGCGGATCAAGCTTGCAGTGCGGGCTAGACCGATAGTTGGATCATCTTTGCCACTGTAGTAGTTGAAATCCATGATATTTGTGTGCAGATCCGTGGTTTCGAGTACCCGTAAATCGGCTTGAACGACTTTGTCATCAGGTTGAATAATCGTGTCGTCATCAGAATTACAGGCGCTTACACCAAGGGCGGCAGTGATCATCACTGCGAGTATTTTCTTATTTAACATAGTTATCTCTATTTATATTTATTTGACCCCAATGCATGTTCCGTAAAAGAACATGCCCATCATCCCGTTAATTCGGCGTAATTTAACTGTTAGGTTAATTTGCTGCTAAGTTAACGAGCGGGAATTATAAAGACATTTGATGATCTGAATGTGACATTAATCGGATAAAAGCTGTTTCAAATTGTGACTCAAGGTTTGCTTGCCTAAATAGTGAGCCATTTAGCCTGTTTATTTGTTACATCAATGTTTAAATAATTACAGAAAACAGTTTATTAAGAAGAATTAATATTTGTTATTGGAATGGCATTTTATTTGCTCAGCCCCTTGTCAATGTCGGGGATATTTGACTTAAAACTTCAGTAGAATTGTTTTAAACAATTCTTTTACATCAAATTTTAGCCAATGTTGATCACTTATGCGCGCATGTCTCTTGGCTTGATTGAGGTGAGTTAGGTTTGCGTAGCGTTGGCATAGGCTTATTTAGACGGGTAATACACATAAAGTGATACAAATTAGCGGTGCTCTGGGCGGGTAAAACTTGGCTGAAATGCGCGTAACTTGTTAAGGTAGTTCATCGAAATTGACGTACGAAGCTACACAAGTTCGTTAAAACAGACTGTTGTAAACCGAAAGCCAAAATCCGTTTGCGTGCACCTTTCACCTTAAAAATACAATCGAAAGGGCAGCAACATCCAAGGGAGTTAATATGCGTAAGTCCGTTATTACCACAGCTGTAGCTGCTGCATTGTTACTTGGCGCTTGTTCAGACAAGCCTGATGTAAGCACCAATGAAGCCAAAAATGCCGTTGCAACTCAAACTGCTGCTAAAGCGCAAGCAACTAATGTGCTGCTGAGCAAGAGTCCACTGCAAGATCAAGCGCCGCAATTTAATCTTATTCAGTCCGCAGATTATGCTCCCGCCTTCGAGCAGGGCATTAAAGCTCACGATGCAGAAATCGCTGCGATTGTGAATAACAAACAAGCGGCTAGTTTTGACAATACCATTCTCGCCATGGAAACCTCGGGTGAATTATTAACGCGCGTATCGCGTACCTTCTTTAATCTCGCAGGTCTGATTTCTGATAATGATTTTCAGAAAACCGAAGCGGAACTTGCACCTAAGCTATCTGCCCACCGAGATAATATTTATCTCGATCCGACGTTATTTGCCCATGTTGAAGCCGTATACCAGCAAAAGAGCAGCCTAAATGCGGAAGATCAGCGTCTAGTTGAATATTACTATGAGCAGTTTGTCCGCGCTGGCGCGAAATTGTCGGCCGAAGATAAAGCTAAGATGCGCGACTTTAACGCTGAGCTTGCAACCTTAGCGACGGACTTTTCACAAAACAGCTTAAAATCATTTAAAGATGATGTGATTGTTGTGACTGATAAAGCCCTGTTAGCCGGTTTATCCGACAGCGAAATTGCTACTTTAGCCGCAGCGGCCAAAGCTGCGGGAAAAGAAGGCTATTTGATTACTTTAGTCAACACGACACGCCAACCTGTGCTTTCTAGCCTGAGCAACCGTGAACTGCGCCAAAAAGTATGGGAAACCTCAGCGCACAGAGCCGTCGCAATCAATGGTCCATTAATTGTCAAAATGGCGCAAATACGGGCTAAAAAAGCTAATTTACTGGGGTTCGATACTTGGGCATCCTATGCGGTTGCCGATCAAATGGCGAAAACCCCAGCCGCTGTGTATGAAATCCTCGATGATTTAGCGCCAAAAGCTTTAGCTCGCGCCAAAGTGGAAGCGGCTGATATTCAAGCTGAAATCAAAAAGGCGGGCGGTGATTTTGAGCTGCAACCTTGGGATTGGGCTTACTACGCTGACAAAGTGCGTCAAGAGAAATACTCCCTCGATGAAAGCAGTATCAAGCCTTATTTCGAGTTTAATACTGTACTGAAAGACGGGTTATTTTTCGCTATGCATAAATTATATGGCATCAGCTTAAAACCGCGAACCGATTTACCTGTGTGGCATTCCGATGTTTTAGCCTTTGAAGTCTTTGATAAAGATAACAGTTCTATTGGCTTATTCTATCTAGACCCGTATGCCCGTGAAGGTAAAGGCGGCGGCGCGTGGATGGATGAGTTCGTCACCCAAAGCGGTCTGCTCGGCACTAAGCCCGTTGTCTATAATGCGCTTAATATTCCTAAGCCAGCCGATGGCCCAACGCTAATGACCTTCGATGAAGTGACCACTCTGTTCCATGAATTTGGCCATGCGATACACGGTTTATTCTCGCAAGTGAAATACCCAAGCGTGGCTGGTACATCAACCGCACGTGACTTTGTTGAGTTCCCATCACAGGTCAACGAAGATTGGAATATCGACCCTGCTGTGATTGCTAACTATGCCAAACACTACAAAACGGGTGAGCCAATTCCTAAGGCGCTGCTTGATAAAATTTTAGCGGCCAATAAGTTTGGCCAAGGTTTTGATACCGTTGAGTACCTGTCAGCGGCCTTGTTAGATATGGAATGGCACTCTATCAGCGCCGATACTCAAATTAGCGATGTAGAGAAGTTTGAGCACCAAGTATTAGCTAAACACGGCCTCGATTTTGCGCCAATTCCCCCGCGTTATAAATCGAGCTACTTTAGCCATGCCTTCTCTGGCGGTTATTCAGCTGGATATTATGCGTATTTGTGGACCGAAGTGTTTGCCGCCGATGCCTTTGCCTATATGGGCGAGCATGGTGGATTGAAAGCCGATAATGGTGACAAATTCCGTAAGGAAGTCTTATCTAAAGGTAACAGTGAAGATCTCATGCAAGATTATATTCACTTTACGGGTAAAAAACCGACAACAGAGGCACTGTTAAAGCGCCGTGGTTTAGTCGATTAATTGATTAATTGTAAAAAGATAAAGGCTTGTTAGGGAAACCTAGCAGGCCCTTTTTTATTGATGTTGGGGCGGATTTATTAACCATTTTTTGTTTCAAGACAGGAAGTTTAGAGGACGAAAAATCTACAGGTAACGCTCCTAATCACAGATCCAAAATAGTTTGTTGAAATGTTGTCGAAAGACAGTCTTAAACTATTTTTTATTGATTAAATTGTTATGTTTGATTGTCGCTTATAAAGTTAGCAATAGTGTCCTCCTTACGTTGACTCTCTAATAGCCACTCAACCCTCCATTCTGTTAGGCGTTCACCTGTTTTATGAATGAATTTTCCTGCTTCTGGTTCATCAATCCATTCAAGCTGTTTAACAAGTACTAAAGGCGCTTCAGACCCGTCAGTTTCATTCGAAAATTCAAGAGCCTCATTATAAGTATGAAATGCGTAATAGTAGATTTCACCATCAAATTCATCTGGAGCACCTTGCCAAGGGCGGCACCAAACACGATATTCTAAGACTTGATCATAGAAATAACCGCCGCCTGATTTTGTTTCCGCCGGATACTCTCCAACCCTATTTTCATCGATTGAATCAGGATACATCTACAATCCCTCAATGGAATATAACGCCATATGCAACAGCGGATAAGGTTTACCCTGTCCATCAACGGGTGAGCGACCCGTTACTGAAAAACCAATATGCTGGTAAAAACCTAATGCTTGCTCATTCTGCTCATTAACATCAACCTTTGCGGCTCCCAGTTCATTAATGGCATGTGTCGCTAGCATGGAACCAATCCCTTTTCCGCGCGCGTCAGGTGAGATGAACAGCATTTCAATATTGCCATCATGTACCCCGCAGAATCCGAGGATTTCTCCATTGTCATTTTTAGCGCACTTTAAGTGAACGGCGTCAAAATATTGTTCGAGGATCAACGGCTTTAATTCCTGTAGATCTTCTTCTGCTAAAAAGTCATGGGTTGCTCTCACTGATGCTTCCCAAATATTGAGCAGACTAAGATGATCTGCTTTTTCTACCATCTCAATATTCATCATATAACTCTATTGAAGATTTAATGTCGCCTAAGCGGTGAATCATAGTGGGTTAAAATGTGAAGCGGAAACGTACCAACCTTTACGAATCCGCGTTTAAAAAGTTTAGGCGTAAGTTCCGTAACATCTTTTTCCCAAGATGTTACCTGCCAAGCTGCACTCTGTCATCTTGACCTTTCTCGCCATTTCCCTATTTGGTATCAGTAAAATAAAAACAGGGAGTGTTAGCTCCCTGTTGGTGATATTTCAAACTTCAATTTAGAGGGATGATGTTATGTTACTCGGCCAGTAATCCGCGGCTACGTAGTAGCGGCTCTATACCGGCTTCTTTACCGCGGAAGTTTTTATACATCAGCATAGGATCATCACTGCCGCCTTTCGAAAGGATATTGTTACGGAAGGAGTCCGCAGTGGCCTTGTCGAAAATGCCGTTTTCTTTAAAGGCTTCGAAAGCATCCGCACCTAAAATATCCGACCAGAGGTAGCTGTAGTAGCCTGCTGAATAACCGCCTGCGAAAATATGCGAGAAGTAAGTGCTGCGATAGCGTGGGCTAATTTCTTCAATCAGTCCCATTGCCGCTAACGAGTCCGCCTCAAACTTGGCCGCATCCATTGGCCTAGTGTCGGTCAGTGTGTGCCAATCTAAATCGAGTTTAGTGGCCGCCATGTATTCAACGGTAGAAAAACCTTGGTTGAACTTGCTGGCCGCTTGGATTTTCTGCACTAGCTCCTGCGGGATCACTTCGCCGGTTTTGTAGTGCTTGGCAAATTGTGCTAACACTTCTGGCTGAGTCATCCAGTTTTCATTCACTTGCGATGGGAACTCAACGTAATCGCGAGGTACGGCGGTGCCGCCTTGTGAGCGATATTCGACGTTCGATAACATGCCGTGTAGTGCGTGGCCAAATTCGTGGAATAGTGTGCTGGCTTCATCGAAAGTCAGCAACGCTGGCTCATTACCCGCTGGGCGAGGGTAGTTTAATACGTTGATAATAATAGGTTTAGAATCAACGCCATTCATATGGTATTGCTTGCGGAAGGAGTTCATCCAAGCGCCGCCACGTTTGCTGTCACGGGTGAAATAGTCACCCATAAAGATGGCCATCAGTTTGCCGTCTTTATCGTAAACTTCCCAAGTACGAACTTCTGCATTGTATTTGGGCAAGTCGGTGCGTTCTTTAAAGGTTAAACCGTACAAACGGTTAGCCGTGTAGAACACGCCTTTTAATGTACTGTCGAGGGAGAAATACGGGCGGGTTTGTTGTTCGTTAAAGCTGTACTTAGCAACACGGATCTTGTCGGCGTAGTAATCCCAGTCCCACGCTTGCAGCTTAAAATTGCCACCTTGAGCGTCAATCATGGCTTGCATATCAGCCACTTCGGTTTTGGCTTGGGCCAATGCCGCTGGCCATACTTTATTGAGTAAACCGTAGACGTTTTCTGGTGTTTTAGCTGTGCGTTCTTCTAACACGAAATCCGCATGGGTTTTATAGCCCATCAGTTGAGCACGTTCAGCACGCAGGGCAGCAATCTTAGCGAGGATAATCTTGTTATCGTTGGCGTTATTGTTGTTACCGCGCTCGATATAGCCTTTGTAGAGTTTTTCACGTAACTGGCGATTATCGGCATAGGTCAAAAAAGGCGTAATAGAAGGGCGAGACGTGGTAAATACCCACTTGCCTTCATGGCCACGTTTTTTGGCAGTTTCAAAGGCAGTTGCAATCACATCTGCGGGTAAACCCGCGAGATCGGCTTTGCTATCAACCACTAATTCGAAGGCATTGGTTTCGGCTAATAGATTGTCACCAAAGGTTAAATTGAGTTTGCCGATCTCTTCGTTCAGCGCGCGCAGTTTGGTTTTATCTGGCTCGCTTAAGTTCGCGCCGCCACGGGTGAAAGATTTATAGGTATCTTCCAGCAATTTGGCTTGGGCTGTGCTGAGCTTTAGGTTGTCTTTTGCGTCGTGGATGGCTTTAACTTTTTGAAACAGTTTGTCATTAAGCAAAATATCGTCTTCGGCGGACGATAACATAGGCGACACTTCTTTCGAGAGTGCTTGCAATGCTTCATTCGTATCCGCGCCCGTCAGGTTAAAGAAGACGTTAGAAACGCGCGTCACTAGATCGCCAGAAAACTCCATGGCTTCAATCGTATTAGCGAAGGTGGGTTTGGCTTTATTATCAACAATTGCTTGAATTTGTTCGTGTTGTTGAGCGATTCCTGCTTTAAATGCGGGGAGGAAATGCTCAGGCTTGATTTTATCGAAGGCCGGAATTTCCATAAACGTATCATAGGGTTTAAAGAATGGATTAGTCGCATTCTGGCTGATAATTTGCGCTGACACGGCATTTGGCGCCGCACTTGCTTGAACACTGGCATCGGGTTGTTGTGTGCTACAGGCGCCCAATGTTAAGGCTAAAGCGATAGCACTTAGCGTGCGGGCTTGCGCTTTAAGGGTTAGTCCCTTCATTATTTGTTCCCCGTTAGGTCGATATTGTTATGGATGTTTGCATGATGATGGCCTTGGATTTCAAGAAAAAATTGAAGTCTACGTGCGGCTAAAACCATTAAATTAAGCTTAATGTGACTGTTTAACATGTATCGGACTAGGGGTTCCATCGATTTTGTGTTTAGTTTGTAACAAATGTTTTGTTTCAGGCTTTTAAGCAAAAAATGATGGCAAACTGGGCGAGGATATTATCGCGTCTCAGGCACGTTTTCTTGGCTTAGTCGACCCTAAACCCATTGCAATTGGCGGCTCAACGAACAGTAAATTATTCCCCATTGCTTTAAGTTTTGACCCAGCGATGCTGGGCGTGGAATACACAGGCCATACCGAAAAAGAGTTCATCACCCATAAGCAATTAATACTGAACCTAAAAATGTATACCGCAGCATTTATCGAGCTATCGGCGGTTAAATAGTGCTCTTTGCAAAGTGATTTTGGGATGACACAAAAGTGTAGGGAGCAATAAAGTCGTTCTGAATATAAAAGGTTCATACGGAAACGGCGGTTAAATCTTAGATTTTCGCCATTTCAACTCTAAATACTGAAAGGCTAAAGGCTAAAGGCTAAAGGCTAAAGGCTAAAGGCTAAAGGCTAGTGAGTTATATCGTCAGTTGTGCTGCATGAATTGGCATTGTTTCCCCAGTGACTCGCCGTAAATATATCCATATAGGCTCGACGGCGGCATCCATATCGCCAACGGTCACTGGTACACCAATGCCAATCCTCACTTACCCTTTCGCTGTTCGTTTAGCTAAAAAGCTAATGCACAAAGCAAGATAACTTTGTCGTCAATAGTGCAGCATGAATTGTCATTGTTTCCCCAGTGACTCGCCGTAAATATATCCCTATAGGCTCGACGGCGGCATCCATGCCGCCAACGGTCACTGTTGCAACAATGCCAATCCTAACCAACCCTCTCGCTGCCCGTTCTGCTAAAAAGCTATTGCCCCATTTCTTGTTTCGGCATAGTTTGTTGGCAGATTCTGGGACATGATTGTTGACCAAATTTTAGTAATGCTTCAAAGTTGCTACTGTATTGGTGTCTATTCAGATAGCCTCATCTTCTTATGCTTTATTAGTACGGAGTAGGAAATAAGTGAGTACAGATAAAAAATCGCGTAAGGAAATGTGCATATTTACTACAAAAGAAAATGTATCAGAAATCAATTTTATTTATGATAAAGAACGAGATATTTTTATTTTACCTGAAGCTGATCCAAATTCGATCAGAGTTGAGCGAAGCTATGAGAGAAACTCTGGTAAACCTAAGGTTTTGAGTAGTGTTCAGGCACATAGAAATTTTGCCGCTCTAGATGTCGATACGATGTTAACTAAAGAGTATAACTATTTAATTAGTATTGATACCAATTCTAGAGAATATGATGGAAAGAATCTCAGTATCTGTACTTGTTACCATGTGCCAGGAAAACTTGATAAATTTATAGATGGTGTGCCTTTTCATCATCTAATTTCATATGTAATAGTTAATCCTAGCAAAGATATAAATCCAGAAATTATCGGTTGGCACCTTGTAATAGAAAAGCAGATTAAAGTTCCATTTGATAACGGTAAAGGCGTAATGGCTATAGTAGTAGATAGCGAAAAGGATTCGCTATCTAAATTTAACTCAGGTGAGCTTCCATACTTCAAAGATCACTATTTACCATCACAGCTAAAATTTTGCTACGCATCTGATAAAGATAAAGATACTTTATCTGGACAGATGCTAAAAATGTGTCATAACGTTTCAAATCAGGTCTTTAGACATATTCAAACTGAGAGAAAAACTATTCCTTTGCTGACCAATGGTAATGGTTTTTGTGATGGTTATCTTGTGGTCAAAGGCACCAATGCATAATCAGGTAGTCGGAAATACTTAACCTTCTGCTCGAAGAAAAAACGCTATTTTTAACCAACTATTTTTTGCTCTATCTGATTGATGCGTTAACCCATAGAAATTTTAATGCTAAACACATCAATAAGAGCTAACAACCTAACAAGGTTTTGTCCCAAAAGCGTGCTGGGTATCTCCTTCATACAGACAGGTTACACTAGTGCCAAAAAGGTGAGCCATGGTGATTAGCGAGACGACCGTCCGCCCCATGGATGGGGCGGTCGAGCATCCACGGAGGATTTGCTGCGTGTCGATGAGTGAATGCCATGGCAAGCCTATAGATCCCAACGACTGAAATAACAGGTCACCCAGTACAGTTTACCTAAACTATTAGGTCTAAAAGTCAGCTATGTTCAGTACGATTACTTGTTTCCACACAATAAAAAGCCCTGCTTATACAGTGATGTATAGCAGGGCTTTTTTAAGCGAGAGTTTGCATTCGTTGAGTGGAAGGACAAGCTTTACTCAGGGTTTATTACCTATATCGAATAGGTCATATCTTCTCTTCCACTTATCTCATTAACTCATCCCTTTACACTAAAATCGGTATCATGGAGATGCTAGTAGCCGATGGCTTCGCTACCTGAGTGGCGTGGATCAGACGCGCCAAAAATTCCTTGTTCGGTGACCATGATTGATTGCGTACTGCCCATAGCGGATTGTACTTTCACTTTGTGCCCTTTGGCTTCGAGCAGGGAAATGGTATCGCGATTAAAGCTAGACTCGACTCGCAATTCATCGGGTTGCCATTGATGGTGCACCCGCGCCGCATTACTGGCTTCGGCGATGTTTAATCCATGATCGATCACATTCATGATGATCTGCAGCGTGGTGGTGATAATGCGCGAACCACCTGGACTGCCAGTGACGAGGAAGGGTTTGCCATCCTTCATCACTATTGTTGGGCTCATTGAACTGAGTGGGCGCTTATTGCCTTCGACCGCATTGGCATCACCGCCTACTAAACCGTAGCCGTTTGGTACGCCGGGTTTGGCAGAGAAATCATCCATCTCGTTATTGAGCAGAATCCCTGTTCCCTTCGCCACTAAACCTGAGCCGTAGCTGAAGTTTAAGGTGTAAGTATTAGAGACAGCGTTACCCCACTTATCGACTACCGAGAAGTGAGTGGTTTGGTCGCTCTCATAGGGCGCGAGCTTGCCGGGCTTGATTTCAGCGCTCGGTGTAGCCTTATTCATCGCAATTTGGCTGGCGATTTTTTGGGCGTAGTCCTTACTGGTTAAGGCTCTGACGGGCACCTTATAAAAGTCGGGATCGCCTAAGTATTCGCTGCGATCGCTATAGGCGTACTTCATGGTTTCCGCCATCAGATGAATCGTCTGGGCGGTATTGTGGCCGAGTTTATCTATTGGGAATTGCTGCAATACGTTGAGCATTTCGATGATGTGTACACCGCCCGATGATGGCGGTGGCATAGACACAACCTCATAGCCACGGTATTCGCCGCGCACGGGTTCACGTTCCACAACCTTATAATTTTTAAGGTCGTCTAAGGTCATAATGCCGCCAGCGTCTTTCACCGCATTGATGAGCTTAGTGGCGGTTTCTCCTTCGTAGAATCCTTTGGTGCCTTTTTCAGCGATAAGACTTAACGAATGGGCAAGTTCAGGTTGTTTAAGAATATCATCCACTTGATAGTCACTGCCGTCAGCTTTGTAGAAGATAGCGGCCGTGGTTGGCCATTGGGCCATGCGGCGTTTTAGGCCTGCAAGGGATTGGGCAAGATCTGGCGTTACGCTAATGCCTTCCTGCGCCATTTTAATCGCGGGTGCCGTAACTTGGGCGAGAGTCATAGTGCCATATTTTTCAAGGGCTAAGCTCATGCCCATCACAGTACCTGGCACACCCACGGCAAGACCGTGTTCGCGGCTTAGTTTTTCAACTGCATCGCCATTTTCGTCGAGGAAAATGTTTTTCTTGGCTTTAGAAGGGGCCATTTCACGGTAATCGATAGCGATGGTTTTGTTTTCTTTGGCAATATGCACCAGCATAAAACCACCGCCGCCGATATTGCCTGCACGGGGTAAGGTGACTGCCAAACTGAAGGCGACAGCCACGGCGGCGTCAACCGCATTACCGCCTTGCTTTAGGATCTCAACGCCGGTGCGACTGGCGAGAGTTTCTTGGCTTGCGACCATGCCATGCTTAGCCCACACAGGTTGTGCGGTGGCCATCTGGCTGAAAATTGGCGATTCATCGGCAAGCAGACTGGGAGATGATAGTAAGGGAAGCGCCATCGCAATGGCGAGAATAAGAGGTCTAAAAGGTCTTGTTGGACGCATACTCAATCCTGAATTTATTTTAATTATGGCTATGCAATGTGCCGAGAATTAGGCTTAATTGCAACCTCGTATACTTGTTCACCCCAGTAAAGGACGATAATTTACCCAATGAGACAGCTTATTTTGGCTTTTGCGAGCTCAATGTCGGATATTTCGGCCAGTGCGTGGAATGCCGCCATGGGTGAGGCGAATCCATTTTGCCGCCATGAGTTTCTGTTGGCACTCGAGCAAAGCGGCTCCGCTTGCACAGCAACTGGTTGGACGCCTCGACATTTATGCGTGTTCGATGCGGGTGACACATTAAATGATGTTGCCAGCAAGGATAAAAGCTTGTCGCCTTTGGCTGAAGGAGGGTTTATCAGTGTGCAAACGGCTAAGCACTTCAATCAGTTCCCACTTATTACCGTCATGCCCTTGTACCAAAAATCCCATTCCTACGGTGAGTATGTGTTCGATTGGGCGTGGGCCGAAGCCTATGAGCGCCATGGTCTCGATTACTATCCCAAATGGGTGAATGCGATCCCTTTTACCCCAGTGCAAGGTCAACGGATGGGCATTCATCCCGCATTGGAGCGCGCCGAGCAACTGCGCGTGGCGGCATTACTGCTGCTGACATTGAATCGCCGACTAATATCAGCGCAGGATAATCTCGTACTTGAGGAAGCTATTCTTAATCAGCCAGGGCTGGGCGATAACCCGATTTCCTCATGGCATAGCCTGTTTGTTACCCCAACACAAACGCCGTTATTTGAAAGTTTGCCCAATTCGCTGTTAAAACGCTTAGGCACTCAGTTCCATTGGAATAATCGCAGTTATCGGGATTTTAATGATTTTCTGGCGGGCTTTAGTTCCCGTAAGCGTAAAAATATCTTGAAGGAGCGGGCGCAGTTACAGCCTTTTAATCTTAAGTTTCAGTTTGTCGAAGGGGAGCAGATCACCGCTTCGCAATGGCAGACTTTTATCCAATGTTATCAATTAACTTACCTTAAGCGCTCCGGTCATCGCGGCTATTTAACGCCAACCTTTTTTCAGCAGTTGGGGGCGCAACTCGCTGCGCAAGTCCTACTCTTGGTGGTTGAAGATGCAAAGGGCGAGATGGTCGCTGGCGCCTTGTATTTAAAAGGTGAGAATACCCGAGGGCAGAAATGCTTATATGGTCGTTATTGGGGGACGACGGTTGAGCTCGACGGTTTACATTTTGAGGCCTGTTATTATCAAGGTATTCAATATTGTATTGAACATGAGTTTCAAGTGTTTGATGCGGGCGCGCAGGGGGAACATAAGGTGCTGCGTGGCTTTGAACCCGTAGCAATGTATTCCTACCATAACATCGCCCATTTGGGATTTAAGGCGGCGATTGCCGACTTTGTTGAGCAAGAAACACTGCAAATGCAGCAATATATGGCGCAGATGCAGGATGTGTTGCCCTACAAAAAAGAGCCTTCATAAAGACCGAGTTAACGGGACTTTATTAGGCTCATTTTAGGTAGAACGGGTTACATTTAAGCGGTTAGTTCAAACCGTTAGCTCATGGCTAACCAAACTCCTACGCCTATCATTAGGCTGCCTGCAATGCGGTTTAACCAGCGAATATTATCGCCACGGCTCAAGAAGATGCGCAGGCTTTTGCCACCACTGGCGTAGGCGAGCATAGAGGTAAATTCGGTCACCATGATAATGCTCAGTAAGGCGAGGAGCTGCGGCGCGACGTCGCGCTCGGCATTGATAAAAGGGGGTAGTAGCGACACCATAAATGCCCAACCTTTTGGATTGGCAATGGCGGTAATAAAGCCTTGGGAGATCAAGGTAACATTGCTGGCTCTGGGGTTAGTGTCATCATCACTTAATATGGCCATCTTGCCGCGCGCGCGCCACATCTGTACGCCGATAAAGCCTAAATAAATTCCGCCAACCCATTTGAAGATTTGAAAGACTTCGGGATAGTTGAGCATGATACTGGCCACGCCCATCACGGCGGCTGTCGCCACCAACGCCACGCCTACCAGTTCACCCAGCATCATCCACAGGGTGCGGCGCACACCTATGCTCATACCCAGGGTCATGGCGAGTGTCATGCACATGCCCGGCGTGATAGAAACAAAGAAAAAAGTCGGGATAAACACAGCGAGTAAGGCAAAATCAGGCATGGTTTGGTCATTCTTGGGTGAAGATGAGAAGGCCGATAGTGTAATGAAAACGGCGGATTTAGCCAATCTGCTTATTTTGAACTTGCTCTCTTTAAATGTAATCGGTTGTGTTGGCTGGCGATATTTCACGCAAAAAGCATACTGTAGTTATTATTAACAATATGCTCACTAACCCCATTGTGATTAATTCTGCAGTTGTTCGGTTAACAGCGATTAACCTCATAGTTTACAAGATAAGACATTGACTGTAGGTTCTACATCAGTATCGATCAAGTAGACACTATCGGCGCCCACCATATAATAACTGTATAGGTCTTGGTAAATATGTTCGCCTAATTCACCATAATAAGGACGGCGTGCATTTTTTACCGACTTCCATATTGGCCAAGGTAAAGAAAAATAATCGACATTGGATTGATTCGTGATATTTAAATCTGAATCAATAGGGAATGGCGTATTGCTTTTATCATGATGTTGAATATCGCTAAAGTTATCACTTATGTTATCTAAGAAGGTTTGATAACTTGACTCATCAATTACTTGTATTCCAGATATCGTTGGGAAATATAATTCCATTGTGAATGCATCGTTATCAAGTTCCTGCCACAGAATGGTTAAAGATAAATGGTCTAATCTGCAACTCAGGTTCGGGTGTGGCTTTAGGTTTCTGCTCACGGGAAACCAAGGTTGATAAGCCGCTTTAATCATAGCTAATCCTCGTTATATTATTGTGTTAAGAACATATCTTAGTCGTTTGGTTGTTACTTTTTTGCATTATCTTTGCTGAAACTACCATAACCTAAAAATAACTGAGAAGCATGTTGAGATTATCCAATATTTTTTGAAACTCATATCAACCAAATGCGCCTTATCAATCATAATTTGATTGATATGCTAACCCACATTCTCAAATCAATGGTTAATGACTGTTCTAGTACAGTTCAAAAATGGGTTCAGCACATTATGAAATCGCCTTATTTCTCCTCTTTTAAAAAGACTCTCTTAGTGACTGTCGCTTTGGCCGCCAGTATTAATTACGTTATGGCTGACGACAGTGCCTCTGCGTTTAGTCTCGAAAGTAATTTAGCTGATAATTCAAGGTTTCCTCCTGAGTATTATTGGAATCAATTTGGTTGTTCGGGCGAAAATATTGCGCCGCGTTTAACTTGGCAAAATGTACCTGCCGGTACCAAGAGCTTTGCTGTCACTTTATATGACAAAGATGCGCCTACTGGCAGTGGTTTTTGGCACCGTGTTGTGTATGACATTCCGGCACAGGTGTCGACTCTCGCAGGTGGTGTGAATGGCGGAGCGCTACCCAGTGGTGCCATTGAAGCTAATACCGATTTAGGTAAACCTGGATTCTTTGGACCTTGTCCACCAGAGGGACGTGAACACAGTTATGTATGGACAGTGCATGCTTTGGATGTGGCGCAGTTGCCGATAGACAAGGGATCAACACCCGCTTTGGTGGGATTCAATCTTTGGCAGCATAGATTAGGCGAAGCAAGTTTAACGCTTTTAGCTGGCCCACGTTAGGAGGAATGAAGATGACCATATTATCTAAGCGCATTACATACCCAATTTTATCAAAGGCTTTTACTCTACTGGCAACCAGTTTGTTGTGTTCTCACTCATGGGCGACACAGACTGAGCCGCTGGCAAAAATGGAAGTCTTTGCCGAACTTGATGGGGCTGTGGGCGGTATTACTTTCACATCAGATGATCGATTGATTTTCAGTTATCACCCTTTCTATCAACCTAACATTAAGGTGGCAGAGCTTTTAGCGGATGGTAGTACTAAGCCATTTCCTAATTCGGATTGGCAGCAATGCCATGATCCGCAGGGCAAAGCGAAAGAACCTGACACTTGCCTTAATTGGGTGTTGGGGCTGCGAACCGACGATCAAGACAGAGTTTGGCTATTAGACTCTGGCCAGCAGGCGCCACGTATTGAGCCTAAATTAGTGGCGTGGGATACCAAGAAAAACCAATTAGATCGCATTATTCATTTGCCCGCGCCAGTCTCTCTTCCTGAGTCACAACATAATGACTTTGTTATCTCATCTCGACATCAAGCGATTGTGATTGCCGATGAGGGGATTGGCACGGGTCCCATTGGTGAAAAGGCTGCGCTGGTGGTTGTGGACTTAAATACAGGGAAAAGTCGGCGCCTATTACAGGGTGATAACAGTGTGATGCCAGACTTACAGCGGCCACTGATTATCGATAAGGACTCAAAAGGTAGAAAGCAGATTGAAGTCTATGTGGGTGCCGATGGCATTGCTTTAGATAAAACCCAAACATGGCTCTACTTTGCCCCGATGAATAAAGACAAAGTTTACCGTGTGCGGATGACAGATCTCATCAATCCTTCGTTAACGCCTGCGGCACTCTCTGCCAAAGTGGAGGCTTATGCCGATAAGCCCGACAACGGTGGCTTAAGTATTGATGAAGCGAATAATTTGTATCTAACAGAAGTGGGAGAGCGGGCCATTGGTGTGATCCCTGCTGATTCTCGCCAGTATCGCACTTATGTCCATGATGAACGTATGGTTTGGCCCGACGGTGTGAGTTATGGCAAGCAAGGTTATTTGTACTCTGGGGCTGCGCAATTACCGTTATCGGCACCATTAAACAATGGCAAAGCTGAAAACAGTCCACCTTATTATATTTTCCGTTTTAAGCCGTTAGCGGCGGGCGTTCGTGGTAATTAACCTTAACAATTAATCTTATAACCTTACGTCAAGTGCTTATCTTAACTGAATTTATTCACACGATTTTTGCGGATTAAAACGGTTTGGATTCGCACTTGGTTATACCGAGTCAGTACTGCCAGAGGATGACAATATGAACATAATCGGATTGGATCACTTTACCATCAGAACACCCAAACTGGTTGAAACGCTGTTGTTTTATCAAGTTATCCTTGGATTGAAATTAGGTTGGCGGCCACAGTTTGGTTTTCCTGGACATTGGCTCTATGCCTCAAATAAGCCCATTTTGCATTTGGTGGAAGCGGGCGATCAAGCGCTAGATGCCTACTTAGGGGAAAGCAGAAATATTTATGGCTCGGGACGTGTTGACCATTTGTCGTTTCGTGGTACGGATTTACACCAGATGCAGCAGCATTTATGCCAGCAGAGGATGATTTTTGAGGAACGAATTGTGCCTGAGATTGGTGAACATCAGTTGTTTCTTGAAGATCCGAATGGCATCAAAGTAGAGATGATATTCCCCTATGCAAAGGATAACGCCATCGTAGGAATTGTGATGGATAGGCTCACTATTTTAGACACCAAGGAGCCTGAACATGGCGGAGATTAATGTCTTCAGAAGGCAATTATTGCAAACGCTGGGATTGGGCAGTTTGGCATCATTGGCATTATTTCCTCGAGGTGTGATGGGTATGAATTCATTGAATACGAGTACAAATATGGAGAGCCCACAGGGTAAGCCGATGATTCGCATGGGAGTGACAGACTTAAGTTTTCATCGCGTCACCGCCGCTGTGGTGACCCATGTGATAGGGATTATGGGTAAAGAGGTGCAACGAAGCTATGCATTGCACGAGGCTAATTTTGAGCAGCTAGGTGAAGGCAAAGTGGATATGCTGTGTTCAGCATGGCTGCCCCATAGCCACGGGATTTATCGACAAGGTGTCGAAGAGCGAGTTGCTACGCGGCAACTCGGGCTACATTATGGGCCCTATGCGCTCTGGGGCGTACCCGATTATGTGCCTGTTGAGCAAGTATCGAGCATTGAGGATTTACTCAAACCTAACGTGCAGCAACGTATGCGGCCCATCATTCAAGGGATTGGTGAGGGGGCGGGGATCACGCGATTTTCTAAAAATATCATGGCGCAATATGGATTAACGGCGGCGGGTTATCAATTTAGAACTGGCACTCAGGCCGACTGTGTCGCCGCTTTTGAATCTGCTGTGGCGGTAAACGATTGGGTGATCGTTCCTTTGTGGCATCCACAATTTTTACATCATCAATACGGCATTCGCGATCTTCAGGACCCTAAAGGTTTACTCGGGGGAAAAGATAAAGCGGTATTGCTCGCCCGTGAACGCGAGTTAGCGGTTAATTTCTCGCCCGCACAAATTCAGGTACTTGATAACATAGTATTATCGAATCAAATGGTTGCAGAACTCGATTATGCGGTTAATCGACAAGGAATGACGGAAGATGAGGCCGCTGCGAACTGGCTGACAGTCAATCCTCAGCATTTGACGACGTGGTTAGCCCCGCTGCTTAATCCTGCGAATGTCTCATCTCAGGAGGTGACATTATGATGATCACTCCTGAATCGCGGCTAGTGGCCGCTGGGCTTGAACTACCTGAGGTTGCTGCGGCTCTTGGAAATTATGAACCCTATTCAATTGTTGGCAGTCAGTTAATGACCTCGGGTCAGTTTCCCTATTTAGAGGGCGAGCTTCAGTATCAAGGACAATTGGGCGCAGATCATACTGTGAGCGAAGGCTACGCTGCCTGTCGTCTTGCGACCCTAAATGCCATTGCCCAATTGAAACAGGCTTGCGGTGAGCTTTCGCGGATAAAACAAATTTACCGCTTGGAAGGAGTGCTAAATGTGCATCAATCTTGCTTTGAACATCCTAAAGCACTCGATGGGGCTTCGGATTTATTGCTTGAAATCTTCGGTGAAGCAGGGCGTCACAGCCGGATGATTTGGACAAATCCTGTCATGCCGCTGAACAGTTTGTGTCTAGTGTATTTATTTGCAGAACTCTATTGTGATGACGAACAAAGGCAATGACCTTTGTCTCGATTGAGATTTAATGCTTGAATGTGACTCACATTGGCTATTAGCTAAATGTTCTGTCAGCAAGACGGGTAGTTCATTCAAGAGCATATGAGGCAGTTCTTGAACTTTCATCAATCGATTGTTAGGGTTAGGTCATCATGGACTGAATGTTGACAATACGATGACTGAGAAACAAAAAATGTTGGCGGGCCAGCCCTATAAGGCTTGGGATGATGAGTTATTGGCTGAGCGGATGCGGGCGAAATCCATTTGTCATCAGTTTAATCTGGCCGAACCGACTTTGCTTGATGCCCGAATGGAGCATCTTCGTGGCCTGCTTGATATTCAACACTGCGCCCATATTGAGCCTAATTTCTTTTGCGATTACGGCTATAACATCCATATTGGCAAACAATTTTACGCCAATCATAATCTAACCATATTAGATGTTTGCTCCGTCTCGATTGGCGATAATGTGATGTTTGGTCCCCATGTGATGATTTCTACCGCAACACATCCTATTAATCCCATTGCGCGGCAAACGACGGAATACGGCGCGCCAATTCAAATCGGTAATAATGTCTGGCTAGGCGGAAACGTATCTGTACTACCCGGTGTGACCATTGGTAATAATTGTGTCATCGGTGCTGGTAGTGTCGTGAATAAGAGCATTCCGTCGAACTGTGTGGCGGCGGGTAACCCTTGTAAGGTTATCAAACCTATCGATGTGGACTAGCGTAGGAAAGTTAAAGCCGAGTGATTGGTGTCAAAGCTGATGGTGATTTAGATGGCGATGTAGATATTCGTAGAAAGAAAAACGGTACGCAGTGCGTACCGTTTTTTATTAGCAGGATGAATACTACAGTACGCCGCGGCGCATTTGGTCCCGTTCAATTGATTCAAACAGGGCAGTAAAGTTGCCTTCACCAAAACCTAAGTTATTCTTACGTTGGATGATTTCGATGAAAATCGGTCCAAACAGGTTTTTAGTAAATATTTGCAATAAATAGCCTGTATCATCACCATCCACCAAAATTTGGTGATGTTTGATGCGCTCACGATTCTCAGTCACTTGAGGCAACTTGTCGAAAATGGTGTCGTAGTATTCAGGGATGATGTCTAGGCATTGGATTGAGCTGCCTTCCATCGCATCCAGAGATTTAACGATATCGCGGCTTCTAAAGGCTAAATGTTGCACACCTGGGCCATTGTATTCCTTCAGGTATTCATCGATTTGGTTCTTATCGCTGCCTTTACCTTCGTTGATCGGGATACAGAAGCTGCCATCGGGTGAGCGCAGGGCGTAGGACACTAGCGCGGTTTGTACGCCGCTGATGTCAAAGTAGCGCACTTCAGTAAAACCAAAAATGTTTTTATAGAAGTTAGCCCAATGTTCCATTGTGCCTTTGTAGACGTTGTTGGTTAAGTGATCGACTTCGATAAAGCCTTTCTCTTGGGTGATGACTTGCTCGTCTAAATCTTCAAAATCAGCGGCATAGATATTGTTATCTGCGCCAAAGGTGTCGATGAAATAAATTAAGCTGTCGCCAATGCCGTAAATCGCAGGATAAGGCAGATCTTTGTTGGAATCATCGGCGGGTTTTGCACCACGTTCAACGGCAACGCGATAGGCAAAACCGGCATCTTCTACACGCCAGCCCATAGAACAAATGGCTGGGCCGTGGGATTTAGCAAACTTAGCTGAGAAACCTTCGCGCTCAGTGTTGAGCAGAAAATTAATGTCATTCTGTTTGTAGTATAGGATGTCTTTGTTCTTGGCTTTTTTCAGCAGAGAAAAACCAAAGTCGATAAAGACTTTGTGCATAAAATCAGTATCAGGGCTGGCGAATTCAGTGAATTCGATACCTAATAGGCCCAGTGGATTTAGTTCGCTTGCCATGTTGTTTTCCTCGTTATTTTAGTGCAACACGCCGTCACTCTAATGACTCCCGCATGGGAGTGCTGGTGGCTTGGGGCTAGTCTTCTAGCCAAGAGCGGTTGTAGTCTTTGCTCATGCAATTTTGTACATGTTCGGTTAATTTCAGTGGGGCGAACGTGTCCACCATCACTGCATATTCATAGGTTTCTTTTTTGCCAATTGAGGCTTCAGTTCGGCCCGGTTGTGGTCCGTGGGCCACACCTTTTTGATGTAAGGTCATGTAACCCGCTTCAATGCCCGTGCGGCTCATAAAGTCGCCATCGACGTAATACAAGACTTCGTCGCTATCTATGTTGTTGTGGTAATAAGGCGCCGGAATCGATTTAGGGTGGAAATCGTAGGGGCGCGGTACGAAGTTACAAATCACAAAGTTATGGGCGGTAAAGACTAAGTGATCAGAAGGAGGTAGATGGATTTTGCCTACCTTTGGCGCGTATTCGGTAATGTTGAATGCCCAAGGATAAACGCAGCCATCCCAACCCACTAAATCAAAGGGATGCCATTCAAGTGTGGTGAGTTGGTACTTATCGCCAAACTTACACACTAAGGGGAAGGCGCCGCGCTCAACCACAGCATCTTGCAATGTAGGTACGCGCAAATCGCGCTCGCAGTAAGGTGCCGATTCTAATAGCTGACCATACTCGTTACGGAAATGCTTAGGCACTTCCACCATAGAGAATGACTCGATGACGAAAAGTCGCACATTGCTGTAATCGTTGAATTTAAGCTGATAAGTGGTGCCACGTGGGATCACGAGATAGTCCCACTTTTGGACCTTAATCGTGCCGTACTCGCTGTAGAGTGTGCCTTCGCCTTCGTGGACAAAAACCACTTCATCGGCATAGGCGTTACGGTAAAACTCTTCGGTATCTGCGGTGACTTTGGCGGTATACAGTGCTAAGTCATTGTTATAAAAAATCTTGTTACGGGCGCTGAAAAAATTACCTTCACGGTCGGCGTCGCGGGAATCGAGTTTATAGTTTTGGACCAGCGAATCTTCCCAATTGGCACCATGGCCTAGGCTGTAGGGCGCCACTTCCAATGCTTTGGTTGGCATGTTGTGGTGATATTTATTGGAATAAATATTGGAAAAACCATGGGTTGAGAACAACTCTTCACGGTAAAGCTCGCCGTTTTCCTTTTCAAATGCGATATGGCGCTTATGGGGAATCTGGCCTTGTTTCACATAAAATGGCATGGAGGATCCTTGGTTTTTACAGCGGCGTGAGATTAGCTCTACTTCGCTTGTCGTTATGGTTATGTGATCTTGTTATCAATTTAGTTGCTTGAATGAACAAAAAAAAGAATAATAAATCCGTTATCTCAATCTAAAAATTAGATGGTATTCTAATCTTTACGAATCGTAGTGTTTCCGTGACATGTTCATTAGAGCCAAGGAGTGACCATGCGCATCGATATTGATGCTTTTAATGTGCTGCAAGTGCTGGTGGAAGAGGGCAGTTTTGCCAAGGCGGCGGAGCGATTACACAAAGCGCAATCGGCGGTGAGTTATCAAGTTAAAAAGTTAGAAGAGCACCTAGGCGTGCCGCTTTTTAGCCGTGAGCAATATCGTGCTGAGCTGACGCAAGAGGGCCGCGTGATTTTGGCCGAGGGACAAAGATTACTGCAACACCTTGCAAACATTGAACATCTTGCCAGTCGTTTCAGTGAAGGCTGGGAGCCCAAGCTAGAGCTAGTGATAGACGGTGCCTTACCGATGGAGCCTATCATGACGGCCTTAAAGCGCATGGCTGAACATCAGATCCCCACTAAAATTCAGCTGAATATGGAGTTTTTAGGCGGTGTACAACACAGATTTGAGCGTGATAATGCTGACTTGATGTTAGTGAAAGATTATCGCACTGGCCCCTATTATCATCCGCAGCCTTTGCCTGCAATTACTAGCGTGCTGGTGGCCAGTGCTTCGCATCCTTTATCTTTTATTCGCGAAATTAGTTTGTCTGAGCTGCAGCAACATGTGGAATTAACTATCGAAGACTCTTCACCCAATAAAAGTTACCGCGATGAAATGCAATTTGGCGGCGATAAAGTATTTTATCTTTCTGGCTTTATCATGAAAAAGAACGCCTTGTTAAAAGGCTTAGGTTTTGGCTGGTTGCCGGACTTTTTAGTGCAAGAAGAGTTGGCTAAGGGCGAATTAGTTGAAATCGACTTCGTCGGTGGCAGTCGTTTTACGTTTATTCCACAGCTCGTCTCGACCTTAGAGCGACCGTTAGGTCGTGCGGGACAACTTTTTACCGAGTTGATATTAGAGGAGTTTGCTAAGGCTGAGCAGTTTAATGGTGTGGGTTTGGGTTGATAAGTCTTCGCTTGTCATCTTTTGATACAAGTTACCGCATAAAATAATCGCATTTTGACATTTTATGTCATAGATTAATGCCTAGGTCAGATTAAGGCTTAGATTGAGAGTTAAAATAAGGCCTAAATTCAGACTGAGCTAAGATCTAGATTAAGGTCGAGATGAAGAGTGAAATTGAGCCGCGATAGGTAAAGAGTCGTCCATCGGGGTCAATCTAAAGGATAGTAACAAGGAACTGACAGTTAAGGGGAACAGTATGTCTAGACGTTGTCATGAAGTGGATTATGAAATTATCGGCCACAGTATGCAGTTGGTTGAAGTGGAACTCGATCCTAACGAAACCGTGGTCGCTGAAGCGGGCGCGATGAATTATCTAGAGCAAGATATTAGCTTTGAGGCCAAAATGGGCGATGGCTCTGAGCCTGAGTCAGGCTTTTTTGGCAAGTTGGTGGGCGCGGGTAAACGGGCATTGACGGGTGAGAGCATTTTTATGACTCACTTTACCAACCAAGGCAATCAAAAACGTAAAGTCGCTTTTGCCGCCCCTTATCCTGGCACTATCCTAGCGATCGACTTGGCCGAACATGGTGGTGAGCTTATCTGTCAGAAAGACAGTTTTTTGGCTGCGGCTTTAGGTACACGCGTGACGATGAAATTTAATCGCCGCTTAGGTACCGGATTTTTCGGTGGTGAAGGGTTTATTCTGCAAAGTCTACAGGGCGATGGTATGGCGTTTATCCATGCGGGGGGCACCTTAGTGAAAAAAGAACTAAAAGGTGAAACCTTAAGAGTTGACACAGGTTGTCTTGTTGCATTTACCTCAGGGATTGATTACGACATAGAGCGTGCAGGCTCATTAAAGTCTATGGTCTTTGGCGGTGAAGGTTTGTTTTTAGCCACACTCAAAGGCCACGGGACGGTTTGGCTACAAAGCTTGCCATTCTCACGTATGGCGGACCGTATTATCGCCCATGCCCCATCAGCGGGTGGCAGTGATCGCGGTGAAGGCTCTGTGCTTGGTGGTATTGGTCGCATGCTCGATGGGCGCTAAATTATAAGCTGACATGCTGTCTCCTGTTAAGGCATTCCAGACTATCCTCTGGGATGCCTTTTTAGTTGAAACCTGTCATTTCCTTTATTGTTTTAAGCATTTTCGCCGTTGTTAAGGCTTTGTTGAATGCGTCTTTCAATTAGTTTAGATATGAGATACATCATCAAATAGCCCGTGCCTAAGGCTAAAATCACCGCGACGACATTCTCCGTATACAGGCGGTAAGCGTAGAAAGTACCGACCAGTACTGCGATACCAGCAAGGCGAATAAGTAGGCTTTGAGTAAAGTAGCCATGAGCTTTGATATAAGCTAGCTGGTAGCCATTGAGCATCATAAATATAAAAAACATGGAGAAATGCATTAATACTGGGGCCGCTTTAATGTATTGCTCGGGGAATAACCAAGCGACTAACGGCTTGCTCGCAAAAACCATAACGACAAAAAAAATACCGCTGATCCACAAAGAAACTTTCGTCAGCCATGATTTAATTTGTTGGACTTCGTCAAAGCGTTTTTCTCGTACGCACACTGCGACTTCGGGCAGTACAAACCGGTAGATGGGAAAGACAAAAAGCAGGGTGAGGTAAGTGATCATCGGCCGCACCACCACTTGGAAATCACCCAGTTCATCTATGCTGAAATAGGCAATAGTCAGCAGTACGGTGATGTAAATCATCAAGATACTGGCCCCCGCTTCCATGGACGCCGTCAGGCTTTTCTTCATAAAACTGCGTAAACCCGTATCAAAATGCACTGCACTTAAGGGCGGAGTGGCAATATCTTTGCGCCGTTTTAAGTACATATATAAGGCAACGATGAGCGATGACAGTGTCATGCTGTAAAAGAGTGATGCAATGGCGGTTTGTTTTAAGCCGTAGAAACATAATAAAAAGCTAGTCACTTGCGCGAGCGGCTCTAACCAAGTGACTCTATTGGAGATGGCATATAGCCGGTACATGGCAATTTGATTGGTAAAATAGACCTTGAGCCCCATACTCAGAATAATCCCAACCAATTGAAAATATTCTACATTGAGCTGAAGTTTGTGTTTGATATAGGGTAAAACTAAGCCCCATGTCAGTAATACCATAGCGATCAAGCTGTAGCGGAATATATTGGTAATATCCACATCTTGCTTGGTCTGGGAGTAGGTCACCACCATAGAGGAGCGAAATCCCGTCATTAGGATTAGCGACAGTGAGATAATGTCGATCACTGTGTGATAGAGCGCTAGATCGGCTTTGGCAACCCATTGTGCTAGCCAGAGTTTAAATAGAAAACCCACAGAAATACTGGCGAGTGATGCCCAGAACCCCGCAATAATTGCCTGCTTAACCCGTTGAAGTGAGGTGTTTTCCATTATCAAAAATCCAGCGTTAGTCTACGGTCATTATCGGGATGCTATGAATTCAATTAAGATTTGGCCTTAGCCGCATGAGTATTTTTAGGTGACACTTATCTTGTTCTGTTCGATATCTTTTCACCCTGCATGAGTCTAGCATTTAGCCAATTTACGACCAATAGCCAGATAGTAAAGATATGATAAATATCAATATGTTGCTTTATTGTAAGTTAGAACGTTATTGAGTGAGGACTGGGATGATAAATTGTCTTACAGACAACGTTTTTTGATAGATGAAAGCAGTATTAAGAAGTACAACTACGCCCAGATAAGCGCTGGGCGTAGTTGTAAATGTGTCAGTTATAAATGCCATTTTGTCATGGGAAGTTAATCGGTAATGATATTGACGATATCGAGGATTTTACGGCTGTTATTATCGAGTTTGATTAGTGCACCTTCGACTTGAATGCTAATGATGCCATCTCTGTCTAAGGGCACTACGATGCGGCCGCGATCATAAATATCATGCTCAAGCACAGCACCACGCTGGAGTTTTTTCTGCCAACCGGGTGGCAGTGGCTGGCCTTGGTCAACTTTTTTCTGTAATCCCGGCGGTAGACTTTTATCCTTTTTGTGGTGCTTATGGTCATCTTTAGCAAAGGTTGAGATGGACATAGTTAAGCTGAGGACAAGTCCTGTGATTACCACTGAGGTCAATTTATTCATCTGTACTCCTAAGGGGCATTGAGTTGATGTTGTGTCCAATGCTGGATGTGGCCAACAATAGGCGATGCTAAATGAACTATAGCTGAACGTTCTGGTTCAAGATTGCTTTCTAGCGGGTTAACATGAGTACAGCTTGCCATTGTTCGGCGGTCACAGGTTGGATACTGAGTCTTGACCCCTTAGAGACTAAATACATGTCCGCCAGTTGGGGTAAACTTTTTATCAAACTTAAGGGAATAATCTCGTTAAATTTTTTGACAAAGCGGATATCCACTCGCAGCCATCTTGGTTTGGTTGGATCTGACTTAGGGTCGAAATACTTCGATTCGGGATCGAAGGCTGTGCTGTCGGGATACGCATTGGTCACGACTTCTGCTATGCCGACAATTCCGGGCACTTTGCAGCTTGAATGGTAAAAAAATACCTTGTCGCCAATCTGCATCTCATCGCGCATAAAGTTACGCGCCTGATAGTTACGGATCCCATGCCAAGCTTCGGTTTGGTTAGGGCAAGCCTTAAGATCATCTATGCTGAATTCGTCGGGTTCCGATTTCATAAGCCAGTAGTTCATCTTGTTTCCTTTACTCATACTTGCCGTTAAGCGCTTCAATACCGCTGAGTTTATCTGAATTTTGTCGAATACCCCAGTTCGTCACCCATATCAAACATTGTGAGTTTGATTAAGTTTCCGTTCAGATAACGTGGCTTAGCCTGTTGACAGCAATCTTATTTGGTATGCCTTATGCAAATTCTCGTTTCTAAGGCAAAGCGTCAAATTCGATCTCGGTTTGTGACTGGTGTCGTGCAAGTTGTGGCAGCAGAGGCAACCAAAACCTGTGAGGTGTGTTATGGGGACTTCAACAATGACATCCGATTGTGGCTTATACACTAAATATCTTAAGGATTTTACGGCGGGTGATGTGATCTTAAGTCATGAGCGAATGCTGGAATTTATTAATGACCTGACAACGCAAGGTTGGTTATTGGCTAATTTCACTTGGGACTATTGGTATAACAACAGTTACTTAGTCGATAAACCTGCCTATATTCGTGATGCGAGCATCGCACAATGTAAGTTGCTGCTAACCGCCATGACGCGACTCGAGGTTTTTAGCCCCGGCGTGTTAGAAAATATGCGTCGCCAAGGGGTGTTACTGGCCATTGTTGAGCGGTTACAAAGCTTAAATGTGCCTAAGTCGAGTACTCATTTTGAGTTTCTCAGCCGCTAGCACTGGGCTTTAATGGATTGTTATCTAATAGTTTGTCTTACTCTTTAGTCTAATAAAGTGCTTTTTTACTTGTGACATGATCCGTGGATTGGTTAGTTTGGACCTCGCTAACCATAATAATAAATGCACGGAGGCCTTAATGTCAGTTCCTACAAGCCAAGTTATAAGCCCGCTCAATGTTAGCGAGTTTAGAGGCGAGTCATCACCGAAACTCGTTGAGAAGACCATAGGTCAATATCTTGATGAGATTGCGGCAACGTATCCCGACCAATTAGCTGTCGTAGTACACCATCAACATATCCGCTGGAATTACCGCCAATATCTTGCTCAAATCGATGCGCTCGCCACAGGACTCTTAAAACTCGGTATTAAGTCTGGTGATAGGGTAGGGATTTGGTCGCCTAACAATATCGAGTGGTGTTTAACCCAATATGCGACCGCTAAAATTGGCGCCATCATGGTGTGTATTAATCCTGCGTATCGTCCTGAAGAGTTGCAATACGCGCTAAGTAACGTGGGTTGTCGCGCGGTAATTTGTGCTGATAAGTTTAAATCCAGCAATTATCTTGAGATGCTATATGAATTGGCGCCTGAGCTAACTTCTTGCCCAGCGGGTAAATTACAAGCTAAAGCCGTACCTGAGCTTGAATTTGTGATCCGTATGGGCGCAGAGAAATCCGTCGGTATGTTGAATTTTGATGACTTGATCGTTGATGTGACCGCCGCTGACAGGATAATGCTCGAGAGTATTGCTAAGGAATTAAGCCCATACGATGCGATTAATATCCAGTTTACCTCTGGTACGACGGGCAGCCCGAAAGGTGCGACCCTATCCCATCATAACATATTGAATAATGGCTATTTAGTCGCAGAGGCGATGAAGTTTACCTGTCACGATAAACTCTGTATTCCAGTACCTCTATACCATTGTTTTGGCATGGTACTCGGCAGTTTAGTCTGCTTAGCCAAAGGCGCAACTGCTGTGTTCCCCGGAGAATCCTTTGATCCACTGACGACATTGCAAGTGATTGAGCAAGAGCGTTGCACCGCTTTGCATGGCGTACCGACCATGTTTATTGCCGAGTTGGAACACCCAGAATTTGCTCGTTTTGATTTGAGTTCCTTACGTACCGGCGTGATGGCGGGGGCAACTTGTCCTGAAGAAGTGATGCGACGTGTACAAAACCTGATGTATATGAAGGAAGTGCTGATTGGCTATGGTCAGACCGAATGCAGTCCGCTCAATCACATTACTGAAATCGACTCACCCGTAGAGAAACGCGTTCTCACCGTTGGCCGTGCTTTACCCCATACCGAAGTAAAAATTGTCGATGAATTTGGCGAAGTGCTGCCAATTAATCAACCCGGTGAAGTTTGTAGTCGCGGTTACTGCATTATGCAGTGTTATTGGAATGATCCTGAGAAAACGGCGGCAACCATAGACAGTCAAGGCTGGCTACATTCGGGCGATATTGGCCAAATGGATGAGCAAGGTTATGTGCAAATTGTGGGGCGCATTAAAGATATAATTATTCGCGGCGGCGAGAATATTTATCCCCGTGAGATTGAAGAGAAACTTTACACCCATAAAGATGTGCAGGATGCGGCGGTCTTTGGCGTTCAAAGCGATAAATACGGCGAGGAAGTGTGTGCTTGGATCAAAGTCCGCTCAGGAGCCGCGATTACAGAGGCTGATATTCGTCATTTTCTCACCGAGAAATTCGCCTACTTTAAAGTGCCGCGCTACATCAAGTTTGTGGATCAGTATCCAATGACAGTGACGGGAAAAATTCAGAAATTCAAAATGCGCGAGCTGATGTATCAAGAGTTATATGAAGATATTAATGCTTAAGTGATGTGATTTTGCGAGTGCGCTTTTTTGACTTTCAAGCCGCGCAATGTGGCTTGAATTTTATTCTATCTAGCTATTTCGGTTAGCAGATAAACGAACAAGCTAATTGGCTAATGAAAAAGTTGGCGAGTCATACCATCAAGTCAAGCTGCATGTTGAGTTAGCTTTCGCTGCTAATGTCGTTATTCTAATTGTAACAAAACTTCACTTCCCCGCTGTGGCTTGATGGCTATACTAAAACTAGTCATAAAATCTAACCAGTCATAAAATCTCGGCAGATAAAAACGAAAGCGTTAAGTTGTCGATGATGTAGTCGTAAATCCATGTAGGCAAAGGAGTACTAAATGGTTCGATGGCGTTCAATGCTCCTTGTGTATTGTCTTTCCTTTATGGGATTGAGCGTAGCTAAAGCGGATACCTTAATGCTCACTTCTTTACTTTGGCCGCCTTATTCAGGAGAGCAATTAACGGAGCAGGGTGCCAGTATTGCCGTGGTACGGGCGGCGCTGAACGTTATGGGACATCAGTTAAAAGTGGATTTTTATCCGTGGAGCCGCGCTGTCAAACTTACGACTATGCCGAACTCTGACTACATAGGTTATTTTCCTGAATACTATGTAGAGACAGAAAAGTTTATCTTTTCAAAACCGATTGGCGAAAGTCCATTGGGGCTGGTGGAGCAAAAGTCCCATCCAGTAAGTTGGAATTATATTGAAGATCTTAATCGCTATACCTTAGGTGTGGTGAAAGATTATGTGAATACTCAGGCCTTAGATCGCATGATCGTTTCCGGTGTACAGCGGACTGAAGCTGTGACTTCGGATGAGCATAATGTCAAAAAAGTTGCCGCAGGTCGGATTGATGCCGCGGTGATTGATGTCAACGTTCTGCACTATTTACTCAAGCAAAAGCCCTTACAGCCGCTGGCGACAAAGTTGCAAATCAATCGGCAAATTCTGGCGAATAAGCAGCTCTATATCGCGTTTCGTAATACAGAAGAGGGACGGCGTTGGCGAGATATTGTTGACCAAGGTTTAGCGCAGGTTGACGTAGAAACCATCATTGGAGAGCTACTTTATCGTGAAGACTAATGTAGGGTTTTAGGATAGTTTATTCTTTGTTTTACTCGTTATTTTTCTGCTTATTTCCCCGTACAGTCACTTCTGATATGCAGTTTGTCATCATTTTGTCTTTGTTCACTATTAGTATCACTTTAACGGCATGAGTTGTTCTCTCATTTTATTGATTAAGGTGACATGAAGAAACTTCCTTTTGAGCTTCCATTTGAGTTAGATACGCTGCAGCAACTCATTGATACTCATCATCTTAAGTTAGATTATCAGATCCTTGCCGACATTCCATTCCGCCAAGAGCATTTCCCCCTTTACAGTGTTGAGTTAGGTGGTACAGATACGCCTTGTCCGACAGTACTCTTTGTGGGGGGCGTGCATGGGGTTGAGCGTATTGGATCTCAAGTTATTTTGGCATTGTTAAACAGTTTATTGCAGCGGCTTGTTTGGGATAAACACCTACAACAGATGTTAACGGGCCTGCGGTTAGCTTTTGTACCTGTAGTGAATCCTGTTGGGTTATTCATGGGAACGCGGGGCAATGGTAATCAAGTGGATTTGATGCGTAACGCTCCGATAGAATCCCGTGAAAAAGTGTCCTTTATGGTGGGAGGACAGCGTATATCGTCACGGCTGCCCTGGTATCGCGGTATTGGGGGAATGGAGCTGGAAACTGCGGGTTTAGTTGCCTATGTACAACAACTGTTGAGTCGCAGCACAAGTTTGATTTCGCTCGATGCCCACTCGGGATTTGGCTTGAGTGATCATATCTGGTTCCCCTACGCCCATACCCGTACCGCCTTCGAAAATGCCAATTATATTTTTCATCTAAAACAATTATTTGAACAGAGTTATCCCCATCACGGCCATTATCGGTTGGCGCCGCAGAGCCAGTTTTATCGCACTCATGGTGATATTTGGGATTATCTCTATCGCCAGCACCAAGTGGCTGATCCTTCTGCTCAGGTGCCATTTTTACCTTTGACATTAGAGATGGGATCTTGGGCATGGATAAAGAAGAATCCTAGACAAATATTTAATTTTGCTGGCTTTTTTAATCCACAAAAAACACATCGTCACCATAGGATTTTACGCAGGCATACAGTACTCATGCAATTTATGATGGAAGCGGCCTATGCCCAATCGTTAGAGCAGTTAACACCTGAACGTTTGACTGAGCTGACAGAGCGTGCGCGGCATTATTGGTATCGGGAGTCTCAGTCATGACAACTTGGGTGTTATTAAGGGGATTAATGCGTGATCAGCGCCATTGGAATGGTTTCGATCAGCGTCTGCGACAAAAGGGATTGCGAGTGCTGACACCGGATCTTCCGGGCAATGGGACGCTATCCCACGAATTAAGTCCGCTTAAGATTGCTGATTATGCCCATGCCGTGTGGCAGCAATTAGATGAGCAGGTACAGGAAGGGGAGACTATTTATCTCCTCGGCTTGTCTATGGGCGGTATGTTGGCGTTGGAAATGGCATGCCAGCGACCTTGGCAGATAAGGCATGCCTTTGTATTAAACAGCAGTGCGGCGAATTTATCGTATTGGTATCAAAGATTTAATCCGCTGAATGCATTGAAGGCTTTTTTCATGCGTGCTCGGGGTAACGCTTTACATCCAATCGAGTCGACTATAGTGCGTTTAACCAGTTTTCGTCATCGGCGAGACCGAGAGTTAATTGTCAAGTGGAGTGAGTTTCGCCGCGATACCACACCAAGTAGACGCAATGTATGGCGACAACTTTGGGCGGCTTTTCAATACCAATGTCCATTGACAGTGGAAGTACCGATAACTGTGCTCTGCGGTGACCGTGATGCGCTGGTGAGTATGGCATCGAGTAAGGCGTTAGCACGGCATTTTTACACTGATTTGATTGTACTCGCGTATTGTGGTCACGATGCCGCTATAGATACACCCGCAAAACTGGCGCATTATCTGTTGGAAATTGTGGGGGCGACTAAGCCGCAAGTGCAGTTTTCTGTGGATAGTGAGCCTGCCAATACTCAATATGATTGCAACGATTTATTGGAGGAAGAAATAGCCTTAAACGAAGCGATATTTGCTGTATGGGATGACAAAGCGCTATCCACTCTTGAAACCAAATAATCGAGAGTGAATAGCGCAGTTAACACATTGTCTTATTAAGCTTTAGCCACTACGGTTTGGCCTATCGGTGTGAGGCTGATTAAAGCTAACTTAAGATGTTGTATCCCAAAGGGAATACCGATAATCGTCACAAAACAAGCTAAGGCGTGGACCAAATGCCCTATGGCTAACCAGATCCCAAACAGTAAGAACCAAATGATATTTCCTACCATGCCTAATGCACCTGTGCCCAAGTCTTCACGTCCAGTTAAGTGGCGACGGTTCATTTGTTCTTGGCCGAAGGGCCAAAAGGTCATTTCGCCGATAACAAAACAGGCGCGGCCGAAGGGAATACCAATGATACTGATAAAACACAGGATACCTGCGAGCCACCAAGCGAGTCCCATCACAAATCCGCCGAGTACAAACCAAGCTATGTTGAATATTAAGCGTAATACAGCCATTGAAAGCTCCTTATGTTTACCCTGTTAGCCTTTATCGTTAGCTTCGATAAATTGAATATATGTCAATGTCTAAGCGATAACTATGCCAACTATTTAAATTGTTCATAATCAATTGGTTAATTATATGTATTCGAGATTCATGTGTCATTTTCACTAGTTTTTCGCCAAATTGATAATTTCTTAAGGGCGTAACAGGAAGGGCGGAGTTACACTAGCCTTCCCTTAACTGGTTTAAAAACCAGAGAATTTAATCGTTTGAGTAGCTTGATGTTTGCAAATTCCCCTGTCGATACATTTGCCTTTGCTGGCAGAGACATATTCCTAAAACGTGATGATTTACTGCATCCGGCGTTTAGTGGCAATAAAGCTCGCAAATTCGGCTATTTTTTAGATCATGAGTTTGCAGGCATCAGCAAGGTGATAGGTCACGGCTCGCCATTGGCTAACTCACTGTATTCATTGTCAACATTAGCGAAGATGAAAGGCTGGCAGTGTGATTTTTATGTAGATCATATTGCCAGTCAAATAGTTAAACATCCCACGGGCAATTATGCTGCCGCCTTAGCAAATAGCGCCAATATTATCGATTTAAGTGTGTTAATGGCGCAAAAGCAGACGTTTACTCAGTCGCAATCTGAACCTCAGGTTTTGTTAGAGATTAATGCTAGATCTGAGCCTGCTTTGCAAACGGGTAGTGCGCGACTGAGTTGCCAAGATTATATCGAGGCTCAAGTGCTCGCGAATGAACCGACGGCGCTGTTTATCCCAGAGGGCGGACGCTGTTCCTACGCTGAATACGGGGTAAATGTATTGGCGCAAGAAATAGTGCAATTTGCGCAGGCGAATGATTTAGTCGATTTAACGGTCTTTTTACCGTCGGGGACGGGGACGACAGCGTTATTTTTAAATCAGTACTTTATTCGTCAGCAAACGGCTATTCGCGTCGTGACTTGCGCCGTGGTGGGGGGCGATGATTATTTACGTTTACAATTCTCTATGCTTAATCCAAACACTCTCGAGCATCCACAGATTGTTAATGTCGGCAAGAAATATCATTTTGGTAAACTTTATCCGGAATTTTATGCCATGTGGCAGCGGGTCTGCGCCTCAGGCGTGCAGTTTGAATTACTCTACGATCCCTTAGGTTTTATTGTGCTTGAGGAATATTTACAAGGCGGAGGCTCTCGTCCAGTGATGTATATTCACCAAGGTGGCTTACTCGGGAACGAGACCATGTTGCCGCGTTATCAGCGTAAATTTGGCCAAAGTAGCTATGCCCACGGTGCCAGATATTTACTTAGTGACGCTAAGACATAATGTGTTTGAAGCTGTGTCATGCCTAAGTTAAGCTTATGACATTGAATGATGGGGAATACTCATGACTGAAGCGGAATATCTTGCCAATTACGATCCTAAGGCTTTTAAGGCTCAGCTACTGACAGTGGATGCCGTATTGTTTACCTATCACGATCAGCAACTTAAAGTACTCTTAGTACAACGCTCAAATCATCCATTTTTAGGTTTATGGGGATTACCAGGAGGGTTTATCGATGAAAATTGCGATCAATCCCTTGAGCAAACTGTATTACGTAAACTGCATGAGAAAACCGCAGTAGTGCCACCTTATATTGAGCAGCTATGCACTGTGGGTAATCGTAGTCGCGATGTAAGAGGTTGGTCTGTGACTGTGTGTTATACCGCCTTGATGAGTTATCAAGCTTGCCAAATTCAGATTGATTCAGTGAGTGATGTTAAGTGGTGGCCATTAGCAGATGTGTTGCAGATGCCCTTGGCGTTTGATCATCTGCAGTTAATTGAGCAAGCGCGGGAACGCTTAACACAAAAAGCCTTATATTCTTTAGTGCCAGGATTTGCACTGTCTGAACCTTTTACCTTGCCAGAACTGCAGCATGTACATGAGGTTTTACTGGGCAAGCCTATCCAAGGTAAATCCTTTCGCCGCCGGGTTGAACAGGCCGATTTATTGATCGATACGGGATTAAAGCGCACCGAACGTGGTCGTCCTGCTAATTTATACCGCTTGAAACCCAATACCGCATCGTATCGCTTCTTAAGAAATTTAGAATGTTGATCACAGTGAATGTGGATTTAAGCCAGATATTCACCTTGCTCAATATGAGTTACGGCGACTGCTTATGCCTTATTCATGGTGACTTTGAATCAGTAAAGGCTGTTTAATTACTGATTTTGCCTTAATGTCTCCGGTTCTTGTATTACTCGATACCCATATTGTAGCTTCTTAGTTGTCGCGCCCACAAATAGTGTCTAAAGGACACTATATGCCATTTAAGCATAACATTTCAGGTTGCTCCGTCTGAAATAGTCTAAAAATCAACTTTACACAATAATGTCTTTAAGACACTATTGTTCATGTAGACAACAAGGGCGCCGTCAATTTCGGCAATCTTGCCATAGACAGGAGGTTACTATGTCTCAACGTATTCAAGCGTCTCAAGATATTTCTCACGCTCAATGTTCGCAAGCCGATTTTTATCGGTTACCCGCAGCTAGCGATGAGACTCACTACCGTTTATTTCAATTTGGTGCGGGGGAGAATCATGTTCAAATACTGGTTCCTCCTGCTAAACGAGTAACGATCTTTTTCAGTTATCGGGGCGATCATTCCATCATGCAGCTCTTGTTGTTAACTGATGCATTGCGTCGCAGTGGTGCCGAGCAAATTAATTTGCTACTGCCTTATATGCCGGGCGCTCGCCAAGATAGGGTGTGTAATGCCGGTGAGGCCTTGTCGGTAAAAGTCTATGCTAGCCTAATTAATCAGCAGCAATATGCTTCGGTCACCGTTTTTGACCCTCACAGCGATGTCACCGCCGCATTGTTAGACCGAGTTCAGGTTATAGACAATCACAGCTTTGTCGCCGCTATCACTGCCCAATTATCGGGTGAGCTAGTGTTAGTCTCGCCCGATGCGGGGGCGAATAAAAAAGTATCCGGCTTAGCTAAAGCGTTACAGGGAATGCCGGTGATCAGGGCCGATAAACATCGTGATGTGGTCAATGGCCATATTATCGCTACCGAAGTGTTCTGTGATGACTTATCGGGTAAAACCTGCTTAATCGTTGACGATATTTGCGCGGGTGGCAGAACCTTTATTGAACTTGCCATCAAATTAAAGCAAAAGGGGGCACAAAGCGTCATTTTGATCGTGTCACATTATGAAGATAAGGCCAGCGAGTTGGCTCTGCGCGAGGCGGGCATAGACAGATTATTTTGTACCGATAGTTTAGGTGTCCCAACACATATTTCGAGCGAGTTCTGTCATTGCCATGCTGTTTTGAGTTATATGAATCATTAAGGAAAATATTATGTACTTGAATCCCGTTACTGCTATTGATGGCTACAAAGTCGACCATCGTCGTCAATATCCCGATAATACTCAGGTGATTTTTAGTAACCTGACCGCCCGTAAATCCCGTCGTGGTTACACTGACCAAATGGTGTTTTTTGGCTTGCAATATTTTATCAAGCATTTCTTGATCGACAGTTGGAACCGTGATTTCTTTCAACAACCTAAAGATCAGGTCATTCGCCAATTCTCCCGCCGTATCAATAACTATCTCGGGCCGAATAACGTCGGCACTCAGCATATTGAGGAGTTGCATGACTTAGGCTATTTACCAATTAAAATTATGGCATTACCTGAAGGCTCAGTGTATCCATTAAAAGTGCCTTGCTTGATTTTGTACAATACCGATGAGCGGTTCTTTTGGTTGACCAATTATCTCGAAACCATCCTTTCCGCTAATGTGTGGGGTATGTGTACCAGTGCTACTACCGCGCTGCAATACCGCAAAATATTTGAGACTTACGCGCTAGAAACCGATGGTGACATCGCTTTTGTTGATTGGCAGGGTCACGATTTTAGTTTCCGTGGCATGTATGGTGCAGAGGCCGCTGTAATGAGCGGCGCCGCACATTTACTCAGTTTTACTGGGACTGATACCATACCCGCCATCGATTTTCTTGAGCAATATTACCTTGCCGATAGTGATAAAGAACTTGTCGGTGGCAGTGTGCCCGCAACGGAGCACAGTGTCATGTGCGCGGGTGGCATGGAGAATGAATTAGAGACGTTCCGCCGTTTGATTGAAGATATTTACCCAACGGGCATTGTCAGCATTGTTTCAGATTCTTGGGATTTTTGGCAGGTGATGACAGAATTCACCTTAGCGTTAAAAGACCGCATTCTTGCCCGCGATGGTAAAGTGGTGTTTAGGCCTGATACGGGTTGCCCTGTGAAAATCATTTGTGGCGATCCACAAGCACCAATCGGGAGTCCTGAATATAAAGGCGCTATTGAGTGTCTGTGGGATGTCTTTGGGGGTAGCACAACTGCCAAAGGTTACAAAGCGCTGAATAGCCATGTTGGACTGATCTATGGCGATTCAATCACCATTGAACGTGCTGAAGCCATTTGTGCTGGCTTAAAGGCCAAAGGTTTTGCGTCAACCAATATTGTGTTTGGAATTGGCAGTTTTACCTATCAACACGTGACCCGAGATACTGACGGTTATGCCGTGAAAGCGACCTTTGCGAAAGTTGATGGTAAAGACAGAGAAATATTTAAAGATCCTAAAACTGATGATGGTACTAAAAAATCCGCTAAGGGTTTAGTAGCGGTATTTAAAGATGAGCAGGGTCAATTTTATCTTAAAGATCAAGCCAGCTGGCAAGATGTCAACAATTGCGAGTTTGTCCCCGTATTTGCCGATGGTGAACTATTAACGGAATATTCTTTGGCAGATATTCGCGCAAGGTTGGCAGAGTCTAGAAGTTGAGCCTATCGATTTGTGATTTTTAACGGCTATCGACAATAGCGAAGATAAAACTGGCAATGTGATTTCTATTAGGGTCATATTGTCAGTTAGGTTTTGAATTTATTTTAAGTCGCGTAAGTAAAACGCCCCATAAATAGTCAAATGCAAATACAAGCGATTAAGACAGTAACTGGTTCCGTTTAAGAATTTTATAGGTACGACGGCCAATGTTTTCGAGGTTTTTTAAATCTTTTAGGCTAGGCGTTACCTCACTAAATTGCCAATAACTGATTTCGGCATCTAACATTTCCAGCATTTTCTTCGAACAACCTAAACATTGTCCCTGGCACAGTTGTGCTTCTTCTAAATTGAGTGGAATAGTCTCTTTTATCTGGTTTATCAAGGTTTGCATGGCAATTTGAGTATTGGGTTTTGGCATAGATGATGTGCTGAACAGTATTCATGTGTATGAATATTAGCGGATGCTGCAATGGAAAGAGGTGATCTAACGCTGGATTTGACTCATTTGGTTCGGCAGGTATCTGTGTGAGAGAGATACAGCCTGAACCAAATGTGCTCGTCATAATGACGTAAAAAAGGATAGCGTGTTCGTGACATTCGGCTATCAGTCTACTTAAGTGCTCGGTACTGCGAAGATAATGGAAACCGATTAAATACACTTGAGTAAACGGGTACTGCGGTATTAATTTTTAACTTATCGTTTTACTTACTTTTTGACTTATTTGTTCGCGGACAATAACCATTTCATAAAGCTGATGGCTTCTGTACGTTTAGAAAAAGTCTGTCTGTTTTTACCTTGACGATCGGTAAAAGCAATTGAGGTTTTATTTACTGAGATTGAATCTACAGGGAAGTTCACTGTAATTTCATGTCCATTAATTTTGTATGACATATGCCACACTCCTTTTTGTTAATTCACCCATAGGTGAGATAGTTGTAACTATAAAATATCCTTAGCAATTGTGCGAAAGATTCGTTCTATTGAGTATCGAGGTTACCCCATCTTTGATTCATTAATCAAGAGATGCTTAATCGATAAATATTTCATGTTGTCGATTACGTCAATGGAATAACTCGATTCAACCAGTTGACCATAGCTTAATGACAATACTATGACAACAAGGAGAACAGTAAGTTCACAGACATAACCACATGATTTTAGTGATATCGAATGATTGAGCTTATGGGGTTTTGCTTGTAGTAGGCTTTCTTTATGAGGACCGAACTCTGATTGCTAAATATCAGGCTGGGTTAAAAAGGTAAACAACAAGGTGTATCTCAAAACGACGTGCAGTATATCAATAAAAATGGCTTATGCAAGTTTAATTTTTATTCGATGTCATTATTTATTTGCTAATGTTGAATTAAAGTGTATTTTTCGTGGCTATTTACTTGATTTAAATAGGTATAGTTAGGTTTGTTTATGGGTTGGTTTTTATTTTTGTGGTAATTGACTAAGGTTAATATTGCCGTTTTATAGGTAAATGTTATAAAAATCCCACTAAAATAGGTCATTTTAATGGGATTAATCGTAGTCAGTTATGTAATGGAATTATTAAACTGAATTTATAAATGAATCTATGCGTTTGCTCTTATTTAAAAAGCTCAGTCAAAAGGTTTAATAAATCAGTTCACCTATGGGATTGAGTAGCTTACTCAGACCTTTGGTAAAATGCAGCGGTGCATCTAATACTGTGTAGCATAAGCAACCGTTAATGGTTTTCGGTGAGTGATGGTGTTGGCCGTCGAGCACGATAAAATCACCTGGCACATAGTCACCATTAAGATCGGAAAACTCTCCGGCTAGTAGTAGTGTTAGTTCATAACCTTTATGGGTATGTTGGGGGATTTCACCTTGGGCATCTATATGCAATAGGCTAGCGCGGGTGTTCGTTTCGTCGACATCAAAACGCATGCGACTGACTTTGCCTAATATTTGCCATGGACGGGCCAAATGCTGACGAAACACCGAGGGCACAGTGTAATGCTGTTGCTTTATGTCGACATCGATAGGGGCGTTATTAGGCACATTTGTCGCTGCCGGTTGAGCCATGATTTGCGCCATCATAGCGTCAATGTCCAATGCCGATTCTTGATTGTCGCCTGAGTGTTGCACCTCAACATACTCTCTGTGCATCAACTCTTCGCCCGTATCATTTGCAGCATGACCGCCATCAGGATTTAATGCTAAATTTGCAGCTTGTTCTGTGAATAGGGCAAGCTGCTCTCGACAAGTCTCACATAGGTCGCAGTGTGCGGATATTGCTATCGCCATTGATAAAGGTAAGTTCCCATTGGCATGGCTGACGAGTAATTCTTGTTGGGGATGATGCTTAATCATTGTGTGTCTCCAAGAAGCTTTTCAACTTTTCTAGCCCTAATCTTAAACGGGACTTTATGGTCCCTATCGGTACCTTTAGGGCATCGGCTAGCTCTTGTTGAGTGAGTTCTTGCATGTAAATGCCTTGCACAACTTGTCTTTGTGCTATGGGAAGGGCATCAAGATGTTGGAGTAATTTAGCCGTCAACTTGTGATCAGTGAGTGTGTCTTGAGCCATGGTCGCATCACACAGCGGCCAAATATCATCACCGAAAGTATCTTCTCTATTGTGTTGTACCCGTCTAAGCATATCGAAACATTGATTACGCATAATGGTAAACACCCAAGTTGTCACTGACCCTTTTTCTGCATTATATAGATGAGCCTTAGTCCAAACGCTGGTCATGGTTTCTTGTACTAAATCCATCGCCAACCCTTGTTGATTTAGTCTTTGTAAACCAAAGGCTCGGATCTTGGGCATGAAATGCTGAAATAAGTGACCAAAGGCGGCTCTGTCTCGGTTGTCTGCTACTTGTAGCATAAACGTGATTAAAGCATCCGCTTGAGGCTCGCAGGTTTGGGAAGCTGGAATTTCGTTATCCATAGCCGAATTAGTCAGAGACGTGATTGGGACATGATACCGAGTTTGCCTGCTTTGTGATTGAATATTTTCCATTATTTTCGCTCTTATCCCAGTCGTGAGTGCTGAGTGTGATATCAGTAACGACAAAATTGAGAAGTATGTTGCACTTCTGAGCCCATTTTTGCTGTCAAACTTTCAATCAATACGAAGTGGCTTAAATAAAGGATCATTCACAGTATTATTTAATGACGGCCCGCAATAGATCTCGGGTCATAATATGATCTAAGGCATTAATGCAGGTGTACTTTTCGGATGCTTGTACGGGTAATATTTCTAGCCAGCGCTGGCAGACCCAAGCGATATCATCGAACTGTTCTGTCTGGTAGTGCTTGAGATGTTGCGGATATTCCTTAAGAATGTTTTGTAACATTTGACTCAAGTAACGTTCATCGGTCGCAATACGTACAGCAGGCCAATTGTCGATTAAACTGACGTCTCCGCGCTTTAAACCATCAGCTTCGACACTGATTTTATCAAGTTTAAAGCGTTTTGAACCTTGAATACTGATCCCTAATAGTCCGTCTGGTAAGGTTTCAAAATCAATAATATGCACTAAGGTGCCTATGGGCTGAATGGTTTTACCATCCTCTTCAAGCATACATAAGCCAAAGCCTTGGCCTGACTTTAATGATTCGGCGACCAAGCGCTTATATCTAGGTTCAAATACCCGCAGTTGTGTGTAACCTTCGGGCAATAAACAAATGGGTAATGGAAAAAGAGGTAATTTCATCGTGGCCTCTGGTGAACTTATGTTCTTATCATTACGTACCATAATGGCAGTTCGATCAGTAAAATTATTCAACAGTAGTTTACCCATAGTGAGAGGATGGCATGAAATTAAATCCATTTGAGAAAAAGATCGTTCAGCATCCATTACGTTTTTGGTTACAAAATCATCTCGAAGCGCCCTTATTGACCTCTATGATGCCAAAACCTATGGCTTTGTGCGAACGCGCATTAGAAATAGGTTGTGGGTTTGGTAACGGTATTCAGTTGATCCGCGAACATTTTGGCGCGGGACATATCACGGCAGTGGATATCGACCCTGACATGGTTGCCTCCGCACAATCCCACTGGCAATCTCGGCCGCAAGGGTTAAAAGGGCTGAGTTTCTCGGTTGCTGATGCAACATGTTTACCCTTTGCCGATAGCGAGTTTGATATGGTGTTTGATTTTGCCGTATTTCACCATATTCCAGAGTGGCAAGCGGCCATTAAGGAAGTTGTAAGGGTGCTGAAACCGAACGGATACTTTGTGATAGAGGATTTATATCGTGCCGCAATTTGTAATCCATTGAGCCGACGCTTATTTGAGCATCCACAGCAGAATCGCTTTAATCATAGTGAGTTGTTAACGGTATTGCGCCAGCTGGGATTTGAGATTGTCCGCGATAGAAATGCCTTTAATCTTGCGGGTATGGTGCTCGCCCAGAAAATATTGCGTTAGGCGTTAGAGTTGATGCTTAACCTAAATTGAATCGTTAGGATTAAATGATTGCGCTAGCACTAAGACCAAATATTAGCAATGCCGCGTATTATCTGAAGATATCAGCTTAGGGATGCAGATATCTGAGATGCGCTAAACGAAGTTTATGGCCGAACTTTGCGAGAGTGGTTGTAATTTTTAGATAAAATAGACTCTCGGCATGGTTCTTCATGGGAGTTTACCGCTATAATTTGAGCTAATCCGTCGCATGTGGGGAAAGGATTTTCCTCAAGAGTAGAGAAGCAGCATTATGGCAAACGTACTTGCAACCGTAGATCAGCGTACCAAACTCGTTGGTGAGAACCGACTTGAGTTGTTGCTCTTTAGCATTAATTCCACGCAGTTATTTGCCATTAACGTCTTTAAAGTCAAAGAAGTCGTCAAGCTTCCTCCCTTGAATGCGATGCCGGGTAGTCATCCGCATATTTCTGGTGTTGCTAATATTCGTGGGATTTCTATCCCTGTGATTGATTTACGTTCGGCCATAGGGTTTAAGCCCGTGCCGCCTAACGAAGATGCCAATATGATCATTACAGAATATAACCGCAGTGTGCAGGGTTTCTTAGTCGGTAAGGTTGAACACATTATCAACATGACTTGGAGCGATATTATGCCGCCTCCGAAAACGGCTGGGCGTAATAATTATCTAACGGCAATTACGCGCATAGAGCATCAAGGTCAGTCGCAGTTAGTGTCTATTATCGACGTAGAAAAAGTCTTGGCGGAGATCATTCACTACGATATCCGTTTATCTGAAGGTGTACTCGACGAAACCTTAGTCCATGAAATGCCAGGCAGAAAAATCCTGATCGTGGATGATTCATCGACCGCTAGACGTCAAGTGCGTGAAACGTTAGGCCAACTGGGTATCGAAATTATTGAGGCATCTGATGGCTTACAAGCGCTGACGTTATTGCAGAAATGGCGTGATGAAGGTAAACAAGTTGCCAAAGAATTATTGATGATGATTACCGATGCCGAAATGCCCGAAATGGACGGTTATAAGCTCACTTCTGAAGTGCGTAGCGATAAAGCTATGTCGGATTTATTCATCACCTTAAATACTTCGTTGAGTGGCAGTTTTAACCATGCCATGGTTGAAAAAGTGGGCTGTGATAAGTTTATTTCTAAGTTCCAACCGGATTTGCTGGTGGAAGTGGTGCAAGAAAGATTAAGACAAGTGATCAATCTCTGATCGCATTTTGAGATTCGAACTATCGGTGATTGACCTTGAGTCGATCATCGGTAGGTTTAGTGTTTTTAAAGAACGCTTTAATAACAGTTTTTAATATGGACTTTGAATCACATTCTTTCAACTGCTACTTTTTCAACTGCTTTTCTGCAAACTCACTACCTATAACTCGCTCGATTATAACGCTAATTCGGCTGCTACATCGTGTAATACTTGGCGCTTCATTTCTTTGGCGGCGGCGATATGGATACGGGCGAGCCTTAAGGCATAGTTGAATCTTGCTCGACCGACGAGGCTTACCAGTTCGGCAAAAAACTGTGGATCTAAAGTGAATTGCGTCGAATAGTATTGGATAGCGGCATTGACTGAATTAAAAGTCACGCCATCGAATTCAAAACCTGCGTTATAACCTTGGTCGTCAATTTCTTCGCCCTCTAATACCAGTGGCCAACCGGGCGCATTGATACGGTCGCGGGCAATTTGGTACATCATCCAAGCACTTTTTTTAAAACCTTCAAACACTTTGCAGGAGAATTCAGACTCGGCAAGCTCTTCTTCGGTCCAATTAATCCCAATGGCGAGGTGTTTCGCATAAATACGCATTAGTGCATCTTTGACGGCCATACGACAATCCCAAATGGAGCTAAGAGTATGTTGTTTGGCTAATCGCAAACATTCGCTGCAGGCGGGCACAGCTAACGAAGAATGTGGTGTATGTGTGTGTGCAATATATTCGAAGTGTTGATGACTCGGTTCGCCACAAAACCAGCAAGTATGGCGTTTGTCGAAGGGAATATCGATAAGCGGAATAGCAGACATCAAGGAATGAGCACCTCAGTCCTTGATATCATCAATGGCATACTGAAGCGATTAAACTTCTTCAACATCAACCAAATCTTTTGCTAAAACAATCGGATCAAGTTCAAGACAATCTTCATCGGTTTGCCAATCAACACCGATCAATACACCATCGTCGTTTAGATCTGAGACCCAATATTCTAGAAATTCTTCTAATGAAATAGAAACAGGTTGATAGTCGTGCCATTCGTCGCTGCAATGGGATTTTGCTGTAGCTTCATTTGACCATAATGGCATCACATCTGTGTCTTCAAATTCTGAAGAATCACAAACGACCCAGCCTTCGCCAGTTTCATCCATTAGACCCCAGAGCGTCTGATGTTGTTTTACATTTTTGATAAAGCCAGCCAAAGCCGCATTGATTTCAGTCATGATAGGTCTCTTTGATGTGTGCTGTTAACTTATCCATTATACGGTAACGTGCTGCGATACCAAGGGATTCTTTGTTAAGAATTTTTTTGTGTTGGATAACTGAGCAATAAGCCTATGCCGCAAGGTATTTATGGCGATAAGGATTGTGTTACGTGTCACTATGGGTCAGGATTATTGGTAATGAGTCGCCTTGGTACAGGCTGTTTTACTGACTAAATGTGGCTCAGATAGGGGCTTTACGTAGCGGAGAAACATGTCTTCTATGCTTTTGGCCGTTAAAGGTGTTTTGGATTCTAACCTTTAACTCGTTATGCCAAGGCGAATATCTCTCTAGGGCAATTCCCTCTTGAAGATGGAATATTGTCGTGTTTAGCCACAACAGTGTGATTGTTGTGAGATCAAATATTGGAGTTGTTGATTTGATTAAAATTAAAGGGTTAACTTATCTGTTTGCGAGTATTGCCGCCTGTGTCAGTCTGAGTGCCTGTTCAAGTGCGCCAACGGCGAGTGCCAATGCCAATGCAACCAGCACTAACGCAAGTGGCATTGCAGCTGAAGTCAATCAAATGCCCGATATCAGTGCTAGCGTACAATCTAATGCAGAGGCGTTTCCAATGTGCTTGACTGGACTGCAAGCGCGAGCACGTGCAGAAGGCCTGTCAGAGGCGACGATAAACTCTACCATTGCGAACTTGAAATTTGTCCCTCGAGTGATTGAGCTGGACCAACAGCAACCCGAATTCAGCCAGACATTTGATAATTATTTCAGTAAGCGCGCGACCGAATGGCGCGTCAATGAAGGCCGCCGTTTACTGCAAAAGCACAGTGTCTTACTTCATCAATTAGCGCAAAAATACGGCGTTCCGCCGCAATATATCTTGTCTTTTTGGGGACTGGAAACGAACTACGGTTCCTATAAAGGCAAAATGTCGGTATTGAATTCGCTGGCGACTTTGGCCTGTGAGCCACGCCGTAGCAATTATTTCACCATAGAGCTGATGCAAGCCTTAAAACTGAAAGAAAAGTATCAGTTCGATGATGACACTATGGTGGGATCATGGGCAGGTGCTATGGGACATACGCAATTTATGCCTTCTGCGTATGCCAAATATGCGGTCGATGGTGATGGGGACGGTAAGGCCGATTTATGGAATAGCACCACAGATGCGCTCACGTCTGCCGCGAACTTTTTGCAGCACTTAGGTTGGCAGCGTAATCAGCGTTGGGGGCGTGAAGTCTTGTTGCCAAAGGATTTTAGTTACAGTCATTTAGGTGCGAAACAGCCCTTGTCGTTATCTGAATGGGCAGCGCTCAATGTAACGCAGTCGAATGGGCAACCTTTGCCTGCCGTCGATATTCAAGCTGCGCTGTATTTGCCTGCGGGACACACAGGCCCAGCCTTTTTAGGTTATGAGAATTTTAATGTGATCATGCGTTGGAATCGCTCCGAATTTTATGCCATTACGGTAGGGCACTTGGCCGATCGTATTAATGGTGGACAACCCTTGACAGTCAGTCCGCCTGAGCAACCACGCCTAAGCCGCGAGCAAGTAAAGCAACTGCAAACAAAACTGAACGAGGCTGGATTTGATGTTGGTAAGCCTGATGGCGTGTTGGGACGTAACTCTATGGCAGGGTTGCAAGCCTTTCAACGTAGCAAACAGATGATTGCCGATGGCTTCCCAAGCCCAGAGGTGTTTACCGCTTTAGGACTATCACTGTAGTTACTGTCACTGTAGCCAAAGAGCGCTCGCTACGGGTTTTGAGTGCTTTGAGGCCGGATAAAAAAGTGGAGTGAAAAGCGCAGTTTTGTTAAGCTCGGCCCACAATTGAAATCGAAGAAAATCAAAGGATATTCGATGAGCATTAAAGACGATATGGTTGTGCAGTTTAACTACACACTGCGTGACGAGAAAGGTGAAGTGATCGAGACGAACGAAGGTCGCGATCCGATTGCCTATTTACACGGTCATGACAACATGATGCCAGGTGTAGAAAACGCGATAAACGGTAAAGCCATAGGTGAAAAGTTCACTGTTACCTTGCCTGCCGCTGAAACCTACGGTGAGCGTGTAGCGGATGCTGACGCACACCAACGTGTGTCAGTTAAGCATTTACTGGGTGCGACTGTGTGGAAACCAGGCATGACAGCAGTGGTTAATACCGACCAAGGTCAGCGCCAAGTGACTATCGTTAAAATGGGTAAGTTTATGGCGACTGTGGATGTAAACCATCCATTAGCCGGCCGCGAACTGACATTTGATATTGAAGTCGTAGGTGCACGTGATGCGAGTGATGAAGAAATCGCCCACGGTCATGCCCATGGTGCAGGTGGCCATCACCACTAATCTTTAGGCTTCAGGCTCGGCTTCGAACTTGGCTTTTATCTGACTCCATGTGAGTGGAGTATAAGTTCAGTATGAGTTGAATGAATCGAGGCTAAATATTAAATAGCAAAAGCCCAAACCTAGGTTTGGGCTTTTTGTTTTTATGGTGCTAATGGCTCTTTATCTCGCTAATGGCTATGTTCATGCTCGAGTGGTTTGTCGGCAAACATCATATCTAGGCTTGCTTGGGTTTGGGGATGGTAGCCGCTGTGAGCCTTGAGATAGACACTCTTGGCCCAGTCGTATTTATCAGAGCTTGCTAGCTTTTGATATAAAGGCACGATTAAGCGCATGCGGCCAATATGGGTTAAGTGTTGTTTTAATGCGGGTAGTACTGCGTAATAGCCGTTGTCTAGGGCGAGTGAATACCATGCGAAAGCGATTTCACTGTTGCCAGTGCCCGTAAAATGGAACGCCTTATCTAGCTCGGCAAGTTTGGTTTGATCTAGATTGATCCTTGGCATTTCATTGATGAATCTTAACCACTGGTGGACTGTCCAAGTGCTGGTTTTCAACTCGCTTGCACTGAGTTTACCCTCGAGCCAAGTTTGTCTTTGAGCATCGATATCATCGAAGGCGTGGGAATTGGGCGGCACAAGAAATGACGGTAAACCTTGACCTTCAATCCAAGTATCCACTTCACCTTCACTGACAAGATGGGGATATTTGTTTAATAGATTCAAAGATAAATATTCACGGAATTGCGCCGTAGTAATACTCTGAAATGCAAAATGATTGAAGTAGCTTTTCACAAAAGTGTCGAAGCGTTCACGGCCAAATTTTTGCTCTAAAAATATTAAGAACAACTGGCCTTTTATATAAGGGACACCGCTGAAGGCTTCGTCGGGTGAGCGTTTACCGAGATCGAGATGTAGCACTGAATCGGCAGGAGTAAGTTCTGCAAGCTCTGCAAGCAATTCAGAGTAGCCGATGGTTTGCTCCATCAGTGCTCGGTCTCGGCCATAGAGGTCTTCCATAATGCGATTCTCAACATAGGTCGTAAAACCTTCATTAAGCCAGAGATCGCGCCAAGTGGCATTCGTCACTAAATTACCCGACCACGAGTGCGCAAGTTCGTGGGCGATGAGGCTCACTAAGCTTTTATCACCCGCGATCACTGTGGGTGTAATAAAAGACAAACGCGGGTTTTCCATGCCGCCAAAGGGGAAACTTGGTGGCAAGATAAGTAAGTCATAACGTCCCCAAGGGTAATCGCCATAACGTTTAGCCGCGATTTTGATCATTTCTGGCGTGTCGGCAAATTCTTTGCTCGCTTTGTCGAGGATCTCTGGCTCAGCCCAAATGCCCGAGATGTTATCTAAGGGAGCAAACTTTAAATGTCCTGCCGCAATAGCAATCAAATATGCTGGAATAGCCTGCGGCATAGTGAATTGGGTCTGAGTGCTCGACAGGGTTTTGCGATCGGCACTCATGACCACAGTGATGGCTTTATCGGCAGTAATTATTGCGCTATAGGTTTGGCGAACGGCTGGCGTATCTTGCAGTGGGATCCAACTGCGGGCGTGAATCGCCTGACTCTGACTGAACATAAAAGGCAACTGTTTACCTTGGGTTTGCTCAGGGGTTAACCATTGAATACCAGACGGATTATTCGACGTGTGGTAATTGATTTTAACTTTTTGGGTATCTTCATCGGCAAGTTTGATGGTCAGCGCCGCGCCTTTTACAACGTCCGCTTTGGCTAAGGTGAAGGGCACGCTTTGCCATTTCCCAGCTGTATTTAAAGCACTTACGCTGTTAATCGTCAGATCTCGAGTATCTAAGATGAGTTCTTTCCCCACCTTATGCCAAGCTAAATCGAGGGTGGCTTCACCGGATAAGCGGTTTTGCTTAAAATCGACGGTAAGGGCTAGTTCCAAATGACTCACGCTGACTTCAGTGTAATTGGCGTAGGTCAGTGCATCTTGGTTCTGCTGCGTATCAGCTTGTACAACAGTGGCAGTAGGCTCAGTGGTTAAGGTATTTGGAGTGCTATTGGCATAAGCGCAGGGAAGTAGTTGCAGGGCAAAGACTAGGGTGCTGCAAAGGACGGTTCGGCGAAGTGAAAGCATTATTTATAGTAGCCTAATGATGAAGTATGTTAGTTCGAGTTTGGGGTGATAAGACCATCAATTCAGCTTGGTTTTCTGTTAACCCACTCTATATAGCACAAAAGATATAGCGCAAAAGTTTACCTGATAATTCACTGGATTTGTTATCTCACTGTTAGCTCAAATGTAATCAAACTTTAATGGCTTGGATGCTGGTCAGGAAATGCCATCGGTAAAAGAGCACAAGTTTGCTATGATGACGGCGTTTTCACATAGGGCGGTTATCATAATGGTGTTAGATTTTTCGCAGGGTAAGTTAATCGTTACTGAGTTTGAGGTTCAAGTGCGCCTCAACGTTGCCAGTATCGTACTGCAAGCGAGTGCTGAGGATATCGGCTTGAGACGTCAGCCTCCTATGCTGATCGCCGATGGTGGCGGTGTACGTTGGAGCTTAGTATTGGACTCAAATGCTCAGTTACGTGCGATTCAAGATGTGCTGGGCATGGATGCTGAATAACCTGTGCCCGAGTGGTGATGAGTGTTTAACGTATAGATTTATCATCATTTTTTAGTTGATGAGTGTTTAATATCGAATTGGGAATTTTTAGTATGTCAGTTTCTCTTGAGCGTATTGTTGTCGAACCTAAGACGCCTGCTACGGCTGTGGTTATTTGGTTACATGGATTAGGGGATTCGGGGGCCGGATTTGCTCCCGTAGTGCCTGCATTAGGCTTACCTGCAGATCATGCTATTCGATTTATTTTTCCCCATGCACCAGAGCAAGCCGTGACCATTAATGGTGGCTACATTATGCGCGCTTGGTACGATATTAAAAGCATGGATTTGCATGACAGAGCCGATATGCAAGGCGTGCTTGAGTCGGAGAAAATGGTTGCCGCATTAATTAATGAACAAATCGCGGCGGGTATTGCGAGCCAACGTATCGTATTAGCAGGATTCAGTCAGGGTGGAGTCATGAGTTTATTCTCTGGACTGCGTTTCCCTGAGCCACTTGCAGGGATTATGGCGTTGTCTTGCTATTTACCGACGGGTGATGTGTTACCCGCTGAATTAAGCGCGGCGAATCGCAATACACCCATATTACAGCAACACGGTCTACAGGATGATGTTGTACCATTTTCCGCTGGAATGTTAGCAAAAGAAGCCTTAACTGCGGGCGGCTATCATGTTACGTGGCAAACTTATCCAATGCCTCATTCTGTCATTCCTGAACAATTGAAAGCGATTTCTAAATGGTTATTACAGCGATTTGAAATGTAGATAAGTCTAATTGCTGATAAAAACAGCATGCGGTAAGTTGAAATTTACCCATGCTTGTTTTTTTAAAGGAACAATCGCGATGTTTTTTCATATTTCCTAAGTTATTTATAACAAACGATTAAAATCCATTTATTCCATTTTTATTTTGTATTCTCTAAATATATAAAAATCAGTCATTCAGCTTATTTTTTATATGAAACAAATCCTTCTTAAAATGCCCGCCAAATTTCATATAAATGTCAAGTTTTTAATAAAAATGACACAATTTATCTTTATTATTTGCTATTATCCGTGACGCTGAACTTGATGGAGTTCACGACAATCTTTCTATGATAAAATAATTAAAATCAAGGGGTTGATGTAATGAGACATATGCTTATTAAAGGATTAGTTGCAACTGCTGTTCTCGCTGCACTTGCGGGTTGTAATAATAGTGATGACGATAAAGTTCCAACAACGTGTGCTGAAGCGGGAAGTGCTTGTAAAACGTTTACCGTTTTACATACCAATGACAACCATGGCCGTTTCTGGGAAAACAGTGATGGTGAATACGGTTTAGCCGCTCAGAAAACTCTGGTTGATCAAATTCGTGCAGAAGTGAGTAAGAATGGCAGTCAAACCTTATTATTATCTGGTGGTGATATTAATACGGGTGTACCAGAATCTGATCTTCAAGATGCCATACCAGACTTTACGGGCATGAATAAAATTGGTTACGACGCCATGGCTGTTGGTAACCATGAGTTTGACAATCCGTTATCAGTACTTGATATGCAGCGTCGCCTTGCTGAATTCCCTATGTTAGCGGCGAACATTTACCGTAAAAATGCCGATGGTACTCTTGGTGAGCGTTACTTTGATGCCTATAAAGTATTTGACGTTAATGGTCTTAAAGTTGCTGTTATTGGTTTAACGACAGAAGACACTGCTAAGATTGGTAACCCAGAATACATTAGCGATCTAACATTCACCGATCCCAAGGTGGAAGTTGCTAAAGTGATTAAAGAAATTAAAGATGCCAAAGCGGCAGATATCATTTTCGCTACCACGCACATGGGTCATTACGCGGATGGTAAAAATGGTAGTAATGCCCCTGGCGATGTAGCTATGGCTCGCGCATTGAAAGAAGGGGATTTACAAGTTGTTATCGGTGGTCATTCACAGAATCCAGTGTGTATGGAACCGGGAACTGACAACAAAGCCTATGCAGCCTTTAAGCCTGGTGATGCATGTGCACCTGATAAACAAAATGGCACTTGGATCATGCAAGCCCATGAATGGGGTAAATATGTTGGCCGTGCAGATTTTGAATACTTTAACGGTGAACTCCATCTAGCGAGCTACAAGCTTGTCCCTGTGAATATGCGCAAACTGGATGATGCTGGTAAGAAAACTGCTGACTTAGCTGGCACTAAAATTGAACCGGATTCAGAGTTAAAAGAGCTGCTTTCTTACTATCAAGAGAAAGGTCAAGCTAAGTTAGACGAAGTCATTGCGACAACGGATGCCCTGTTAGATGGTGAGCGTGCAAACGTGCGTAATAAGCAAACTAACTTAGGCCGTATGTTAGCGATGGCACAAAGTGCTAAAGTGACTGCTGATTTTGGTGTAATGAACTCAGGTGGTGTACGTGCATCTATCCAACCAGGCAACATTAGTTACCGTGACGTGCTGACTGTTCAGCCATTTGGTAATATGGTTACCCTTAACGAAATGACGGGTACTGAAGTTGCGGCTTATTTAGGCGCTGTCGGCAGTCTTCAAGTTGGTTCTGGTGGTTATGCACAAATCACTGGTGTGAAAATGACCATTGACTGTGTGGCTAAAACAGCCAACATCAGCGACATCGGTGGCAAGGATTTTAGCCCAACAGCCACTTATAAGTTCACTGTACCTAGCTTTAATGCTGCGGGTGGTGACGGTTATCCTAAACTAACCAGCCCAATTCAAACGGGTTTTGTTGATGCTGATTTACTCTATTCTTTCTTGAAAGAGAAACAAGTGATTAAAGCTGCTGACTACAATCCTGTAGGCGATATTGTTTATGAGAACTCAAAAAGTGTTGAAGGTTGCCAACTTTAAGTAATCAATCATTACTCAGTGTTTCAATATTAATGCCACTCAAATGAGTGGCATTTTTTATGGTTAATTAATATTGAACTAAGTGTGAATTAATATCCAGCGTTTTATTTTTGATACACTTTGATTCATTTGTGGCGTGAGTTTCTCGGTATTCTTTTAGTTAACAATTAAGATTTATTGTATCAAATTAAATATTTAATATATTCAACAGGTCTGTATTGCTTAACCCCATGATGTATATCCGGATATCTTATATTAAAGTTGATTTATTTTGTGTCAATTTGTTTTAATTTGAGATTAATTGTTTTTAATGGTTGACTTAGATGTTGCGCATTAACATTATCCCTACAGCGAAATAGAGTTCGCTTGCCAAATATAAAAATAACAAACATAGGGTTTTATTTACCTCAAGGAGAGATTAATGCGCTATTTAAGTTTAACGGCCAAAGCTGTTCGTACTAGTTTAATTACAGTGACGACAAGCAGTGTGGTTTTTTCTGGAATAGGCTTTTCTGCAGCGGTAAATGCGGCAGAAGAAAATGCGAAAGTTGAACGCATTGAAGTGACGGGTTCTCGTATTAAACAAGTTGATATGGAAACTGTTTCACCCGTGACTGTCATTAATGCTGCGGATATTGCCATGACGGGTGAAAAAACCGTTGCTGACGTATTGAATAACTCTGCGATAAACAGCTTTGGTTCTTGGCGTGGTATTTCTGGCTATGGATCAGGAGCAAGCTCAACCAGTGATGTCAATTTACGTGGTTTAGGAGCGTCTGCGACATTAGTGTTATTAGATGGACGCCGTATGCCGGGCACGAGTTCGAGCTCTGGCTCTGTGGCCGATACATCTTCTATCCCTATGGCTATCGTGGAGCGTATTGAAATCCTGCGCGATGGCGCCTCGGCAGTATATGGTTCCGATGCGGTTGCGGGTGTGATAAACATTATCACTAAGAAGGAGTTTGAAGGGTTTCAACTCGATTACAGCACTGAGCAGCCAAGTGTGGAAGGAGGCGATGCCAACCGTTTATCACTTGCAACGGGCTTTAATACTGATAAAGGCAATATCACGCTAACCTATGAATATTATGATACTAAAGCTGTAATGGATCGTGATATTTGGCGAATGGACGATTCAAGTTATAACGCATATAGTGGATATAGCTCAGTACCAAACGGTAAATATGGACCAGGCAATGGTAGCTGGTATAGTAATTCAGATATATGTCAAAAAACGGAAAATACCATAGACTCAGGTGATGGTCGTTGTTTATATAATCATGGTAATGTCACTAAGTTATTTGGCGATCAAACTCGTAATTCGCTGTTATCTAATTTCTCCTATGAGATTTCAGAGAATATAAAATTCCGAGGTCGTGCTTCTGCTTCATTAGCAGAAACTGAAACCCGTTATGCGGGTACGCCAGTATCAACGAATACCCCTGTGATGAGTGCCGATAATAAGTTTAATCCAGTTGGCGAAGAATTAGTGATTTCTATGCGAGGCGCGCAACTTGGCGAGCGAGATACATTAACTGAAACCAACAATTTTGATATTCTAGGTGGCTTTGTTGGTACAATAGATTCAGGGAATGGTATCGACTGGGAATTAAATGCCCAGCACGCAACATCGACGACAAATAGTTTTAATTATAATTTACTGAACGACGATATTATTCAGCAAGAAATTGATTCAGAGCAATATGATATTTTCAATACCTCTGGAATGAGTTATGAGCAGTGGGATCAACAGATGACAGATCTGTATCGTAAAGCAGCGCATACTGGGGTTTATCAGGGCAAATTTGAAAGTACTCAATTGGATGGTCTTGCTTCGACCTTACTGCTCGATGACGGTGATCTTTCGGTCGCTATGGTCGGTGGTCTTGAATATGAAATGATCAAGTTTAAGCAAACCAGTGATCCAGAATCGGCCGCGGGTATTATCTCCGGCGGTTCGGGGGGTGATGATGTGGATGCCACACGTGACCGTAGCGCCGCTTATTTGGAACTCCAAGTAGGCTTACCTGCCAATGTTGAGTTTTCTGCCGCAGTACGTTATGAGCGCTATGAGCAGGAAGGAACTCTCACAGGGCCTCAGGGGGAAGTCGTTAATTCATCGACCTTCGATGCCGTGGTGCCTAAGTTTGGTTTAAGCTGGCGTCCTATAGACACGTTATTACTGCGTGCTAGCTATGGTGACTCATTCCGCGCGCCGAATATGAGCGAAATGTTCTCGTCTCAATCCTTGAGTTTTGAGAAGGGTGTTGATTCTTTATGGTGTAATGAACCTGGTAACGTGGATGCCATATATTGCGCGACTAATAATCAACACAAAACCTGGTATGGAGGGAATCCTGATCTAGAGGCTGAAGAGGGCAACTCGTTAACCTTTGGCGGCGTTTGGAATGTTACTGACGCATGGAACTTGGAGTTATCTTATTACTCAATCACCTATGACAACAAAATTGAGTCAATTGATGTGGATGATATCCTGCGTGATGAAATCAAGAATGGTTCTTCTCCCTATGTGACGCGCGGTCCTGATGGCAAGATTGAATATATTGAAGCCGGAGTTCGTAACTTAGCTACAGTTGAGACCTCAGGTATCGATTTTGTTACGGCTTATAACTTAGAAACAGGCTTTGGGGATTTCAATTTCAAACTGGATTTAACTCATGTGCTTGATTTTAAAAAGCAGGATAACGCTGAAGCAGACATGATCGATTACGCAGGGTCGACTGACTCGCCCGATTGGCGCGGTAACTTTGCGACCAGTTGGAAATACGATGATTTTTCTGCCGCATGGAGAGTTGTTTATATCGGTAGTCAATCAGCAAGTTATTTCAATGAGTTAGAAGAAACCGACCGTTATGTTGATTACGATAATTACTTTAAACATAATATTCAGTTTGGTTATACCCATGCTTATAACGGCTCTATCACAGTAGGGGTGAATAATGTGTTTGATGCTGAAACACCAAACTATTACACCTACGCCGATTATCGCGATGTGAATGTGGGTTTATATGATGTGTTAGGTAGAACGTATTACCTGAGAATAAACCAGAAGTTTTAGGTTGTCCGCCCTCCCTGGATAACTCAAACCTCCGCTTGCGGAGGTTTTTTTGCTTATAAGGCAGTTTACTGGGTGTCGAATGAGCGCTATCAATGCGTGAGGCGCAGTTCGTGGCGGTGTTCATGCTGATAATGCTCGGCGCAGGAGGTGCAGCGTTGTTCGGTGGGATCTTGGCTTAAGCGTTCGCTTTCAATTTCTGCCTCACAATCCGAGCAAAGACCGTAGAGACCTAAGTCGAGCTGGCAAAAGGCGGCATCAAGTTTATTTAATCGGCAAAATAGTGGGTGTTCAGCCAGTGGTGTCTGAGCCAATTTATCAATTAATTCTGCCAGACTCAGGCTAGCGTAATGCTCCCCTATGGCTTCGAGGAACAGAGGGAGCGCGCCTATTTCTTTCCTTAGATTAGCTTCAAGCTCTGACAATTCATGTCTGATATGGGTGGTGCTCACGTAAAATCGCCTATTTCATTTGACTCTAGGCGTCCAGTCTAATAGTTCCACTATCAACGACTATGATAAAGATCAAGTATCTGCCACATTTTCGGTTTTTTAGCCGTTAAAAATCGAAAAAGTACTTCATTCTTATCGCATTATATGTGCTACGGCAAAAGCCCTTTTATCACATATATCGTTGCGATTATTCGTCGCATAAGTTCCGTTGCGCTGTTTCTAATACGCGGACAATTTCTTCCGTTGTTTTAAAGACTCGCAGTTCCCTAAACAAGGTATCGGCTTCGGGATATTGACGGTTGAGATAGGTAAACCACTGTTTGATCCGGGCTGGATAATAGTCACTTTTACGGCCATTGAGTTCCCTTTGGGTATAACTGAGCATGAGCCCTAAGGTTTGCGCCCAAGTATAAGGAGTGGCTCCTGTCTTGATAGTATCAGCCAAGTTCGGCAATGAAATTGCCCCGCGGCCGATCATGATACTGTCGCAGCCCGTGACCTCGATACAACGCTTAGCATCGTCACTGTTCCAAATTTCACCGTTGGCGATCACCGGGATCGGCAAACGTTTGCGCACTTCGGTGATGTATTCCCAGTAGGCTGGCGGTCTGTAACCGTCGACTTTACTGCGCGCATGGATGGCAAGTTCAGTTGCACCGGCTTCATACACAGCAATGGCGTTTTCCATAAACAGTGACTTATCTTCGTAGCCCAAACGTATTTTGGCCGTTACGGCATGCTCTTTTGGTACTGCTTGACGCATGGCTTTGACAATATCGTGCACACTCTCAGGATATTGCAATAATACGGCGCCACCTTTACTGCGGTTAACAATTTTTGCTGGACAGCCAAAGTTTGCATCAACACCGTGTGAGCCTAGCTCAATGGCACGCAGGGCATTTTCGCCCATACATTGGGGTTCTTGACCAAGCAATTGTACTCGTACTGGCGTACCTGAAGGGGTGTTGCCGTTGTTGAGCAGTTCAGGACACAGTTTGAGAAAGACCTTTTCAGGCAGCAGTTGGTCTACCACTCGCACAAATTCGGTGACGAGCAAATCGTAGGGATTGATGGTCGATAGGATGTCACGCATCAAAGCGTCTACTACGCCTTCCATTGGAGCCAAAATCACACGCACTGCAGTAAACCCATATCTGTTGCAAAGGGCGAGCATTCTACCTTATCAGCCCTAAGTTACAAAGTGGCCTTGTGAAGGAGGATGAATAGGTACGCCAATAAATAAAATCCAAGCTAAACTGATTGTCCTAGCAGGATATTTTTACCATTTCTGTGACTTAGTGATATTTTTGCAATAGAATCGAAATAAGGCAGGTCTTTTGTTGTAAGCCAGCTACTTAAACTGTTGTTGGTCATTATTACTCAATAAACAAGAAGGGATTATTTATGAATTCAGTTAAAAAAACAGCAGTTGCAGTAGCGTTAGGTTCAGTTGTGATGAGTTCAGCTTTTGCTGTCAATGCACAAACTAACCCATTTGGTTTTGAAGCTATGGATGCGGGCTATCAAATTGTCGGTTCAGAAGGCAAATGTGGTGAAGCCAAATGCGGCGCAGACATGAAGAAAGCCGCCGCTGAAAAAGCCAAAGAAGGTAAGTGTGGTGAGGCTAAATGCGGTGCTGAGATGAAAAAAGCGGCTGCAGATAAAGCTCATGAGGGGAAATGTGGCGAAGCGAAATGCGGTGCTGACATGAAGAAAGCCGCTGATAAGGCCCATGAAGGTAAGTGTGGTGAAGCAAAATGTGGCGCTGATATGAAGAAAACCGCCGAAAAAGTGGATGCTAAAGTCGAAGCCGTTAAAAAAGAAGTGAAGTAAAGCGGGTTTGTTTTATCCCTGCAGTTATTGGGATAATTGAGCCTAAAGAGGCCAGCCAGCGCTGGTCTCTTGTGTTTTATTCTTAAGCGATTACAGGTTAGCATTCGTGAGGTTCTATGAATGATCAAAAAAATACGACACAGGTAGGGCTGGGATTAAGACGAGAAATGCTCAGTGAATTTTGTTTACAGGTGCCTGATGCTATTAATTTTTTTGAAGTGGCACCTGAGAATTGGATGACCTTAGGTGGTAAATTTGGCCGCCAATTTCGTGAGTTGACTGAGCAACATACTTTCTACTGCCACGGTTTGAGTTTATCCATTGGTAGCCCTGAACCTTTAGATCTCGCGTTTGTAAAAAATATCAAAACCTTTATGGATTTACATCAAATCCAAGTCTATTCCGAACATTTAAGTTATTGCTCAGGGCAAGGTCACTTATATGATTTAATGCCTATCCCTTTTACCGACGCTGCGGTGAAGCATGTGGCGGCGCGGGTCAAGCAAGTAGAAGATATTCTAGAGCGGCCGCTTATTTTAGAAAATGTGTCTTTTTATGCCGCTCCAGGTGCGCAAATGACAGAACTTGAATTCGTTAATGCCGTGCTGCAAGAAGCCGATTGTAAACTGCTACTGGATGTGAACAACATCTATGTGAACTCGATAAACCATCAATACGATGCCGATGCCTTTTTACAGGCCATGCCGACGGAGCGCATCGCCTATTTGCATATTGCTGGGCACTACAAACAAGCTGAAGATCTGCTCATTGATACCCATGGCGCCGCCATTAACGATCCCGTCTGGACATTATTACAGCGCTGTTATGCTTTGCATGGGGTAAAACCGACTTTGCTTGAGCGTGACTTTAATTTGCCGACAACCGCTGAATTGTTGCTCGAGATAAATCAAATTCACGGTTATCAAATGGCGGCGTCCAGCTCCCATGCCCAAAATAGTGCTCATGCCGTAAAGAGGATCGCCTAATGGATTTTAAGCAAGTGCAGCAATCCTTTATCGATTATATCCGCGATCCATCTTCGCCATTGCCCGTGGATACTGATTTCCGGCGTATGCAGGTTTACCGCGAGTTATTTTTTAATAATGTGCTGGGATTTGTGTCGAACGGCTTCCCCGTGCTGAAAAGTTTGTATTCTGAGGAGGATTGGCTGACTTTGGTGCAGCGTTTTTTCAGTCAACATGATTGCCAATCGCCCATCTTTATCGATATCGCGGGTGAGTTTTTAGATTTTTTACAGCAGGAATATCAGCCCACGGCAAATGATCCTGTTTTTATGCTCGAATTAGCGCACTATGAATGGCTGGAGTTGGCCGTTGCGGTCGCACAGGCGAGTGGGGATGAATCTCAACTTAGCCTAGCGCAAATGTCGACGCAGGCTTTATGTTTGTCGCAGACGGCGAGGGTGGCGCAGTATCATTTTGAGGTGCAGCACATTCGTCAGGATTATCGGCCGCAGCAACGACTCGATACGCCAGTGTTTTTTTGTCTCTATCAAGATGCCGATTGTGAAGTGTGCTTCTTACAGTTAAATCCCTTAAGCGCGCAGGTGCTGGCATTTCTTCAAGCTCAAGGCCAAGCGGGTTTTAAAGAGATAGTTGATTGGTTAACAATCACTTACCCTCAAATGGCGCCAGAGATTATTGAGCAAGGTTGTATGCAGTTACTCGAGCAATTAGCGGCCAAAGGGATAGTGCGCGGACGTCAGTCTTAAGGTTGGGTTTATTGCCGAAATAAATGCAATAACCCTACATTTAGAGGGTTTTTATTAATTTGACAAACCGCTACAATGTCGGCCGTTTTGTGATCTCAATCACTGTACGATTCCTGCGCACTTATACTTGCACATACTAGAGGAGCTGTAATGAGTAGTCAGCCGTTTAAAGACCCATTTAATTTTTTGTATTTTATTGGTTTTATTTTAGTTTTACTGTTGCCGACTCTGCCAGCAAGTCTGTCTTGGTTAAAGCATTTAGGTTTAATTTAAGCGAGCGTTAATCTCTAGCGCGTAGCCTATTGGCCACTCTTCGAGTGGCTTTTGTTTTTCCGATAAAGGGCATTTAAACCTATGGTATTAAAGCGCGGATTATTTTTACTGTTAGGCTTAACCGCTTTAGTCTTAGGTTTAGTTGGTATCGTGCTACCGATATTGCCGACCGTGCCTTTTATCTTGCTTGCTGCCTTTTACTTTGCCCGCTCGAGTGAACGTTTACACCATTGGTTGATGACACATCCCTGGTTTGCCGACGCCTTAACCCAGTGGCAAGAGCAGCGAGCAATGCGTAAGGGATTGAAACGCAAAGCCATGATAGTTAGCGCACTCAGTTTTAGTCTCAGTATTATTGTGGTCCCTATCCTTTGGGTAAAAGGTCTGCTGTTTGTCATGGCATTGGTCCTACTTTGGTATCTTAAAGGTATACCTGAAATAGAGGGATGATTGAGTGATTGAATGGGCTCAGGCGCTGTGACTGAAAGTTTAGTCGTGTTCTTGTTGAGGCTATTTAACTGAGAGCCAACAGGGTTTGATCTAAGGCACAAATTGATAACCTTTCCATCACTTGTGCATTGTGATTGTTGCAACTAAAACTAAAGCGGCATAAGCTTTGTCCGACTTTCGACAATGCGTCCACCCAGTGTGGACGTTTTGTTTTATACCGCCACCGCTAGGTTGGTGAATTGATTAAGTAACTTATTAAGCAAATATGATGGCTATGAATACAGAAACCTTATCCTTGATAAAGCAAAGCATTAAAACGATTCCTAATTATCCTAAGGAAGGGATTTTATTTCGAGATGTCACCAGTTTGCTTGAGAATGCAGCAGCCTATAAAGCGACCATCGACTTGTTAGTTGAACATTATCGTGGTCAAGGCTTTACCAAAATTGTGGGCACTGAAGCCCGTGGTTTCTTATTTGGTGCTCCGTTGGCTTTAGAATTGGGTATCGGTTTTGTACCTGTGCGTAAACCCGGCAAATTGCCGCGTGCAACCATCAGCCAAAGCTATGAACTGGAATACGGTCACGATAGCCTAGAAATTCATACTGATGCGATTAGCGCAAATGACAAAGTGCTCGTTGTTGACGATTTACTCGCCACTGGCGGTACTATCGAAGCGACCGTTAAACTGATCCGCCAACTCGGCGGTGAAGTTAAACATGCGGCCTTTGTGATCTCATTACCTGATTTAGGCGGTGAAGTCCGTTTAACCGCATTAGGGCTTGAGTTGGTTAAACTTTGTGAGTTTGAAGGCGAATAAATCTGCAGCTAAAGGCGCCTTGGGATAGTTTGATGGCATGTCAAATCATGGCATGTTATCTTTCAAAGTTCTCGGGGCGCATGCTCCCGCTTTTGTATCACATACTCTGGGGAGTTCCATGTCATATCAGGTGTTAGCCAGAAAATGGCGCCCTGCCACATTTGATCAAATGGTTGGCCAAAGTCATGTTTTGCATGCCTTGACCAATGCGTTAAGCCAGCAGCGCTTACACCATGCTTACCTGTTTACGGGAACGCGCGGTGTTGGTAAAACCAGTTTAGCGCGACTCTTTGCCAAAGGCTTAAACTGCGAACAAGGTGTGACAGCGACTCCCTGTGGTGTTTGTGGCAGCTGCGTGGAAATCGCCCAAGGCCGTTTTGTCGATTTGATTGAAGTCGATGCCGCATCTCGCACTAAGGTCGATGATACCCGTGAGCTGTTAGACAATGTGCAGTATCGTCCAACCCGTGGCCGCTTTAAGGTTTATCTTATCGACGAAGTGCATATGCTGTCGCGCAGCAGTTTTAACGCACTGCTAAAAACCTTAGAAGAACCCCCTGAGCACGTTAAATTTCTTCTGGCGACCACCGATCCGCAGAAACTGCCAGTGACTGTGTTATCTCGTTGTTTGCAGTTCAATTTAAAAAGCCTGACCCAAGCTGAAATTGGCACTCAGCTCAATCATATCTTGACCCAAGAGCAGTTTCCCTTTGATGTAGAAGCCCTAAAATTGCTGGCTAAAGCTGCCAATGGCAGTATGCGTGATGCCTTGAGTTTGACAGATCAAGCCATCGCCTTTGGTGGCGGTAATGTGATGCTTGGCCAAGTGCAAACCATGCTTGGCAGTATTGATGAGCAGCATGTAGTTGCCTTGCTTAATGCCTTAACCGATGCCGATATTGGTGTGTTAATGCATACCTGTGCCCAAGTGCTTGCGTACGGCGCAGATGCCCAAGAAGTGCTACGCAGTTTACTTGAGTTGTTACATCAAATTACCTTGACCCAATTTGCCCCCGCTTGCGCGCAGCAATCCTTGTATAGCGCACAGATTCGCGCCTTTGCCGAACAGCTTAAGCCGGAACAAGTGCAGCTTTATTATCAGATTTTATTAACGGGTCGCAAAGATTTACCCCATGCACCAGACCCTAAATCGGGTCTTGAGATGGCACTATTACGCGCTGTGGCGTTTGTGCCGGAAAAGCCAGTAAAGCGCTGGCAGCCTGATGCGGTCGCTGAGATCAGTTTACCCGAAGGGCAAACGCCAGTTGCGATAGCGCAAGCTCTTGATGTAAATGAACAACAGTTTGCTGAACCACATACAGCTGAAAAAAAAACAGCATTAATTGAGCCTGCCGATACCGCAGAGCAGGCACTTGATGCTGAGCTCGAAGCGGATGCGGCATTAATTGCCGAACAGACGGTGATTCTAAGTCAGGCGCAGAGTCAGGGATTTAACGCTGGCAGCTTAAACGTTGAGATAGTGAATGCTGAGGTTGAGCCACAAACTCAAACAGTATCAACCGCTCAAGCGCCTTCTCAAGTTACTGAAGCTGCTGCTGACATTGAGGCATCGGTTGCGAGTTTAGATGCTCAGAATAGTGAAGTTCCTGAATTAATAGGGGAAACTGCCGAGTCGAGTATTGTTAATCCAGCAGCGGCTGAAATGGTTGTTGGTTCAAGCGCTGTGGCTGTTGGTAGTGACATTGCAGAGAAAGACAGTGCTGTTCAAGAGACTGTTGATGAAAACACTGCTGTTGACTCCCTCGCTAACCATACTCTTACTAATAGTACGCTAGAGCAAAAGGGGTTTGATGAACATAGCCCTTATGGAACTGAAGTCGAGCATTCTTATCCAGCGATGGGAGCTTATGCCCAAGAGTCAGCGCCGCTCGATTCCTATCAAGATGCTTATGTTGAATTCTCCTCCGGCTCTTACAATGACGATGATTTTCATCACAGCTTTGACTCTCATGCTGTACCTGATGATGTCCAACACTTAGATAATGTTCAAAATTCTGCTGATATTCAAAGCGCTGTAGGCATGGAAGGCTCAGTTGATAGTCAGTCAGTAGTAATGGCTCAAGTGTCTCCTCAGACATCAATTCCAATACTAGCCTCCGCATCCTTAGCCGACGACGATATTCTTTCAGCTGTGTTGGCGGCGCGGGATTCACTGCTATCGGATCTTGACGCTTTAAGTGCTAAGGACGGTGATGAAAAAAAGTCGTCATTGGACTCAAAACTTAAGACGCCAAACACTAAATCACATGGTGTAACCTTACCTAAATCGGTTACTAAAATTGAAGCGAGTCAGCCAAGTGTGGCATTTTCTGTTGATCCAGCATCTGACTTAGACCCTGATTTAGCGATAGATTTTGATGATGACTTCGACTTAGATCTTGAGCCTATCGATCTGCACCAAGCAGTATCTTCAGTCGTCATCTCAACTGGAATTGTCTCTGAGAAGCCTGTCAAACCGTCCGCTGCAGATGATCGTCCGCCTTGGGAGGCAACGCCTGAAGCTGAATCTATCGAAGTGACGCAAGTCGATAGCAATAAGACTGACAGTGTTCAGCCTGTGAGCGCGCAAGCTACTGATATAAATAATGTTCAAGCCTGTCATGCTCAAGATCTTTTAGGCGCGAGTTACGCACCTAATCATGCACAAGATGACACTCTATCCCTGAGTGACGGGCAGGCCGCAGCATCAAGTTTGAAGTCGGAAATACTTCAAAATCAGGCTGTACGTCAAGAAGAAATACCCGCCTCAGAGTTTGCCTCGGTTAGCGCAACAGAACTGACAAATGCGTCGAATACAGTGGAACACACGCATGAGACACAAGTCGCGCTCAGTTCGACTCAACCTATTAGCGGTCATCCATTAGATTTACATTGGTACAAGTTGATGGCGAGCTTAGAGATCGGCGGGCGAGTGCGGCAACTGGCGGTTAATTCTGTCTGTCAAACTTTGAGCGATCCTTTGCCGTTGCTGCTTAAACCAAACCAGAAGCATCTAGCGGCCGATGTTGCCATAGTGCAGCTTGAGCAAGCCTTAACTACCGCGCTCGGGAACCCAAGACGGGTACAAGTGGTCATAGGAATCGATGAACAGCGGGAAACGCCCTTAGAGTTACGTAAGCGTTTCCACCAAGAGTTGCTGCAACAAGCGCATCAATCATTGATCCATGATGACAATGTGCAATGGTTGATCCAACGTATGGGCGCCGAACTCGATGCCGATAGTCTAGTATATCCGCCAGAGTTGTTGAATTTACGCAGTCAGCAAATACAAGCGTTACCTGAGTTAACTGATGCCGCGAGTTAGCTATTATTGGCGAGTCTTTGGGTAAAATTTTTATCGTTAATTTGTAACGCTGTGGTTTAAATTTAGGCTTCGAGTGCATATTTATAGTGATGCTGCTGAGAAACTCTGCATCGAGATCATAAGTTTATTAACAAGATAACGGCATTGATTGCCAATCCCATTTATTTAAGTAAGATTAGCCGCGTTAATGCTTGCGACTAACCCTAATAGAAGAGAAATGACTATGTTTGGAAAAGGCGGTATGGGCAATTTGATGAAACAGGCCCAGATGATGCAAGAAAAAATGGCCAAAATGCAGGAAGAAATCGCCCGTATGGAAATGGTGGGGGAATCTGGTGCTGGTTTGGTGAAAGTGACTATGACAGGCGCGCACACAGTGCGTAAAGTCGAAATCGACCCAAGCCTGATGGAAGACGACAAAGAAATGCTGGAAGATTTGATTGCTGCGGCCTGTAATGACGCTGCTCGTCGAATCGAAGAAAACCAAAAAACTAAAATGGCCGAAGTCACTGGTGGTATGCAATTACCTCCAGGCATGAAAATGCCATTTTAATTGAGATAGCCGATGAAATTTAGTCCACTGTTAGATGAGTTAATTCAGTCCCTGCGTTGTTTACCTGGGGTTGGGCCTAAATCGGCGCAACGTATGGCGTTTCAGTTACTCGAGCGCGACAGAAAAGCAGGGCTTAAATTAGCCAGTGCGCTGTCCAGTGCGATGAGTGACGTCGGTCATTGTCAGTCTTGCCGAACCTACACTGAAGAAACCCTCTGTCCGATTTGTGCTAGCCATAAACGCGGAACCTCCTCCACCATTTGTGTGGTGGAAACGCCGGCTGATGTGTTAGCCATTGAAGCGGGTGGACATTTCACTGGCCGTTACTTTGTGCTTTTAGGCCATTTATCGCCCCTCGATGGTGTAGGGCCAGAAGAGTTAGGCTTAGCGTTACTCGAGCGCCATTTGGCATCGGGTGATGTCACCGAACTGATTTTAGCGACAAATCCAACAGTAGAAGGTGAGGCTACAGCGCATTTTATTGCCGATATGGCCAGACGTCACAAAGTGATGATAAGTCGCATTGCCCATGGCGTACCAGTGGGTGGCGAGTTGGAATACGTGGATAGTACTACGTTGGCGCTGTCCTTTAATGGTCGTTTACCACTTTAATTAAACAGTTTATATTAGAAACATACTATTGATTGTATTGGATTAATTGAAGGCTGAAGTATTCAACTCGATTATCACCTTAGTGCCAGAATATTATAAACCCGCCAAGATTTCATCTTGAGCGGGTTTTTATTTGTCCAGAGTTTCAACCTAGGTGTTGAGGCTGGGTTATGGAGACAGGGCGGTGGTTGATTCAATTCCTATATTGATTGATATCTATCTGTATAAAATCCATGTTTATCAATAGTTTTTTAAATTTCATACTTGTCTTATGTGAGCTTCATCCGTAAAGTCGGTTTAATAAAAATCGGGTTGAGTTGCTTAATCACAGTGATCCACAGTATGCCTAAGTCAATTCGTTGGGCTTAGACCTGTGTACTTAGTTCTGTGTACGTTGAATTGGCCACGTCTTTTTTATTTGAAAACCAGGGAGGGGACTCATTGGGAAATATTACGATTAGGCATGCAGAGAAGAGTGACGCTGCAGCCATTCAAGCAGTATATGCCTGTCCAAATGCCTATGCCGGTACCTTGCAATTACCTTTGCCATCGACCGATAAATGGGAGGCGCGTCTTGCTGCAACATCGAATCATGTTCATCGTTATGTCGCAGAGATTGAAGGTGAAATTGTCGGTGAGTTAGGTTTTGAAGTGTATGAGCAACCTCGCCGTAGGCATGTTGCCTCCTTTGGCATGGGTGTAAAAGACAGTTGGCAAGGCCGCGGTATAGGCAGTGCCTTGATTAACGCGATGCTTGAGCTTACCGATAAATGGATGAATATAAAACGAATTGAATTAACGGTTTATACCGATAATCATGCCGCAATTGGTCTATATAAAAAGTTTGGCTTTGTAATGGAAGGTGAGTCGAAAGATTTTGCTTTTAGAAATGGTGAGTTTGTCAGTGTGTATCATATGGCGCGGTTAAAATAACATGCTGATCTATATGCTATTTAAGCTGTTACTTAAGGCTCTCACTCTAAGAACGAACTTTAAATACGCACTCCAAGTACTAACTTTAAGAATTTGTTCTAAGCGCTCAATTTAAGAACTTACTTCAAGATCTCACTTTACGAACCGAGATCTTGGAATAGTATTAAGCGCTCATTTTCAGAGCTCGCTTTAGGTGTTAAGTGTATGTCTATCTCAACTTTTAAGGATAAAAATGGGACTCATTTTATTGCCGCTGCTGATACTTTGGTTGGGTGTCGGTATTTATGCCATACGTATCGGCTATCAAGTATTGGCTAGGGCTTCTCAATTAAGCTATGCACTCAGTATTTGTACTCTCGCTATAGTGGCATTACTGCTTTATCTCTATTTCGGTTTCGCTCAATTTAAGGAAAATAAAGAGTTGTGGGCGTTCGAAATCTCGATGTTTTTTGCCGCGAATAAGTTCGCTTTTGGCATCATGATTCTTGGTCTAATACTGCACTGGTTCGGTCAAGGTGTTCTCACTTCCGCTTATTTGAAACCTCTACCTTTCATCATGATTTTCACCGTTTCCTTTGGTGCCATGGCAGGAGTCATATTGTCCGACACTTTTATGGCGAAATTTGACATCCAAAAAATGTATTGATGTCAGCTGAACAGTTTAAATCTTATTTTGGACGCTGTTGTTATAGTGGATTTGACCTGATTGCTTTCATCGGTTGTTTATAGGTCGATGGTCTTCTGGTTAGGATTTTACAGAGGGTTATTATGAATTTTAGATACAAAAAAGCCAGCTTGTGCTGGTTATTTTTCTCTTTCATGAAGAGAAGTGGTTGCGGGAGCCGGATTTGAACCGACGACCTTCGGGTTATGAGCCCGACGAGCTACCATGCTGCTCCATCCCGCGTCCGATTGTTGCTGTTAATAACTGTTTTAATTCTGTCATTTGAGAATTGGTTGCGGGAGCCGGATTTGAACCGACGACCTTCGCCTGTTGTTTATAAGGAGTTGAGCCCGATAAGCTGTTTCTCGTTATAAGCACATATATAAAGTGGTTGCGGGAGCCGGATTTGAACCGACGACCTTCGGGTTATGAGCCCGACGAGCTACCATGCTGCTCCATCCCGCGTCCGATTATTGCTGTTAATAACTGTTTTAATTCTGTCATCTAAGAATTGGTTGCAGTAGCCGGATTTGAACTGATTACCTTCGCCTGTTGTTTATAAGGAGTTGAGCCCGATAAGCTGTTTCTCGTTATAAGCACATATAGAAAGTGGTTGCGGGAGCCGGATTTGAACCGACGACCTTCGGGTTATGAGCCCGACGAGCTACCATGCTGCTCCATCCCGCGTCCGATTGTTGCTGTTAATAACTATTTTAATTCTGTCATCTAAGAATTGGTTGCTGGAGTCGTATTTTAACTGACTACCTTCGCCTGTTGTTTATAAGGAGTTGAGCCCGATAAGCTGTTTCTCGTTATAAACACATATAGAAAGTGGTTGCGGGAGCCGGATTTGAACCGACGACCTTCGGGTTATGAGCCCGACGAGCTACCATGCTGCTCCATCCCGCGTCCGATATCTATCTGTATTACTTTACTATTTTGCTTTTAAATGGTTGCGGGAGCAGGATTTGAACCTACGACCTTCGGGTTATGAGCCCGACGAGCTACCATGCTGCTCCATCCCGCGTCCGTCTTCAAAGCGGGGCAGACTATAACGGCAGCGCCTTGGCATTGCAAGGACGAAGATCGAAAAAGGTGGTGAACGCTTAAATATAAAGCGGAGTGGGGGGCTTTCATACAATTTAAACATAAGTTAGGGATTTTTCGTTGATTATCTTAGGTCGAGGATGAGACTAAATGGGGTTTCGACTAATAACTGTTTATCTTTTATGTATTCGAGCAGGTATAATGTCGCTTTGATTTTGACTGCGTACTGATTATCCCATGCTTAATTTTTTTGCCGCCGCCCCTAAGGGCTTTGAATATAGCTTAGCCCAAGAGCTGACAGAATTTGGTGCGACTGAAGTAAAAGAGAGTGTTGCTGGTGTGTATTTCACTGCCCCCTTAGCTTTAGCGTATCGGATTACTTTATGGACACGCTTAGCCAGCCGTATCGTGTTGGTTATCTATAAAGGCAGCTGCGAGTCGGCAGAGCAACTTTATAATGCCGCCTATTGTGTCGATTGGCCGGCGCATTTTTCCAATAAAAGCACTTTTAGTATCGATTTTCATGGTACGGGTGGTTTTATCAATAATACTCAGTTCGGCGCCCTCAAGATTAAAGACGCGGTTGTGGATAGATTCCGGGACGATGACGTTGAGCGCCCAAATGTGTCACGCGTCGATGCTGACTTTAAAGTTGATGCCCATTTTCGTAATGGCGTAATCACGATTGCGATGAACTTCTCTGGTCCATCATTGCATCAACGTGGCTATCGTTCTACTACTGGTGAAGCGCCACTGAAGGAAAACTTAGCCGCCAACATGTTAGTACGCAGTGGCTGGCAAGCGGCGCCTTCGACCTTGCTCGATCCTTTCTGTGGTAGCGGTACTGTGTTGATCGAAGCGGCTTTAATGGCGGCCGATATTGCGCCTGGTCTGCAGCGTAGCCGTTTTGGGTTTGAACATTGGCGTCGTCATGATAAAGCTGTGTGGCAAGAAATCGTTGAAGAAGCGAAAGCGCGTGCCTCATTAGGCGTGAAACGTTGTGAGATTAAATTCTACGGCTCAGATATCGATTCGCGCTTAGTCGCGTTAGCCAAACGTAACGCCGAAAATGCCGGTGTACTCGAGTTAATTGAGTTTCAAGTTGCAGATGCGTTGACGATAACGCCGCCTGCAGAAAGTGGCTATTTGATCACTAATCCACCTTATGGTGAACGTTTAGGCAATGTGTCTGAGTTATTGCAGCTTTACTATCAGCTAGGCGACAAGTTTAAGAAAGAGTTTGGCGGCTGGAAAGTGGCCATGCTGTGTAGTGATATCGAGCTGGTATCATCACTTAAGCTTAAAGCCGACAAACAGATGAAGATGTTCAACGGTGCCCTAGAATGTGCCTTTAACATTTATACCTTGCATGCGACCAGTACGCGTCGTGATACGCCAGTGCTGCCAGACGGCGTCGACATTGCCGATATCGCCCCTGCATTTGCTAACCGCATTAAGAAAAATGCCAAGTTATTAGAGAAATGGGCCAAGAAAGAAGGCATCGACAGCTATCGTATTTATGATGCCGACATTCCTGAATATAACGTCGCAGTAGATAAGTATTTAGATTACGTGATTATTCAAGAATATATGGCGCCAGCAACTATACCTGAAGCCGTAACCAAGCGTCGTTTAAGCGATGTTTTGTTAGCACTGCCGTCGGCCATTGGTATCAATCCGAACAAGATGATCATGAAGACGCGTGAGCGTCAAAAGGGTACGAGTCAATATCAAAAGTTGGATGAGCGTAAGTTAGAGCTTATCACCACTGAATATGGTGCTAAGTTCAAACTGAACTTAACTGGTTATTTGGATACAGGTTTATTCCTTGACCACAGATTGACACGCCGTTTAGTCGGTCAAAAATCTAAGGGACGCCGTGTACTTAACCTGTTTTCTTACACAGGTTCTGCTTCTGTGCATGCGGCGCTTGGTGGGGCTAAATCGGTGACGACGGTGGATATGTCAAATACCTATATTGCTTGGGCGAAGGACAACTTTGCACTCAATGGACTGCAAGGTAAGCAGTATGAGTTTGTTCAATCTGACTGCATGCAGTGGATCCGTGATTGCCGTGAACAGTACGATCTGATTTTTATCGATCCGCCGACCTTCTCAAATTCTAAGCGTATGGAAGATTCATTCGATGTGCAGAGAGACCATGTGAACTTACTGGCATCCTTAGTGAAACTGCTCAGCCCAACGGGTGAACTAGTGTTCTCTAACAATAAACGTAAGTTTAAGATGGACATAGAGGCGCTGACGAAGATGAGCATTAATGTGAAGAACATTGATGACGTGACTTTGCCTATGGACTACAAACGTAATCCACATATCCATAATACCTGGCTTATCACCCATGCCTGAGTTGACTCAAGCAGAATTAGATAACAGGCATTATCTGCTATATCACACAGAGGGATGTCATCTGTGTGAACTGGCCGCAGCCTTATTGGCAGCGGCTGACATTGGCTATCGGGCCATAGATATTTGTGACGATGAATACCTCGCGCAGCGTTATGGCGTATCGATCCCTGTGCTTAAAGCTTGGGATGGTAGAGAATTACATTGGCCATTTAACGCAACGCAATTACAAGAGTTTACAGGAGCTTAGTTTGAGTCTGGTTCGTATCAATAGTGGCTCTTTAGCCTATGGTTACACTCCGTTGTTACAAAAAGCGGATTTTACTATTCAACGCGGCGAGCGCGTGTGTATTGTTGGCCGTAATGGTGCTGGCAAGTCGAGTTTATTAAAAGTGTTATCTGGTGATGTACTGCTGGATGAAGGCGAATTCAACATCGCTGGTAATGTGACCGTTAGCCGTCTACAACAAGATCCGCCAAAGGCTGAGCAAGGCACGGTATACGCTTATATTGCTGCGGGATTAAAGGAAGTGGGTGAGGCGCTTGAGCGTTATCATCAACTGTCCCACGATGTGGCCCATGCCGATCCAGAGCAAATGGATCGTATGCTAAATGAGATGCAAGGTCTGCAAGAAACCTTAGACCACTATAATGGATGGCAGTTAGATTCTCGCATCCAACAAAACTGCGAGTTGTTAGGTCTCGATCCTGACAAATCCTTGAGCGAGTTATCGGGTGGTTGGCAGCGTAAAGTGGCGTTAGCCAGAGCACTGGTGAGCGAGCCAGATCTGTTGTTACTTGATGAACCGACCAACCATTTAGACATAGACACTATCGAGTGGCTTGAAAAGTTTTTACTAGATTATCAAGGCGCTATCGTCTTTATCAGCCACGATAGGGGCTTTATTGCCCGTATGGCGACGCGGATTGTCGATTTAGACCGTGGTGTGGTGACCTCATGGCCGGGCAACTATCAAATGTATCTTGATGGTAAGCAAGAATGGTTGCGCGTCGAAGCCGAGAAAAATGCCTTGTTTGACAAGCGTCTCGCTGATGAAGAAGTGTGGATCCGTCAAGGCGTTAAAGCTAGACGTACCCGTAACGAAGGTCGAGTTCGCGCACTGAAGGCTTTACGTGAAGAGCGAAGTGAACGTCTGAATCGTCAAGGCAATGCTAAAATGGCAGTATCGGATACTGAACGTTCTGGTAAGTTAGTGTTTGATGTGACCGATCTTAACTTCAATCTGCCCGATAAAAATCTGGTTAAAAACTTTAATACAACGGTTATCCGCGGTGACCGTATTGCGCTGATTGGGCCAAACGGTTGTGGTAAATCAACCTTGATCAAGCTGTTAATCGAGAAGCTGCAACCGCAATCGGGCGAAATTAAAGTCGGTACTAAGCTCGAAATCGCTTATTTCGACCAATATCGTGAAGCGTTAGATCCTGAGCAAACCGTTGAAGATAACGTTGGTGAAGGTAAAAAGACCATCACGATCAATGGTCAAGACCGCCACATTTTAAGTTATTTGCAGGACTTCTTGTTCTCGCCTATGCGTGCCAGAACGCCAGTGAAAGCGCTGTCGGGTGGTGAGAAGAACCGTTTGTTATTGGCTAAGTTATTAATTCGCCCAGCAAACTTAATCATTCTCGATGAGCCAACTAACGATCTTGATATTGAGACCTTAGAATTGCTAGAGTCGTTGCTCACTGAATACCAAGGTACGTTGTTGCTAGTGAGCCATGATAGGGCATTTATCGACAATACTGTGACCAGTAGCTGGTGGTATGCGGGTAATGGCCATTGGAGCGAGTATGTAGGTGGTTATCAAGATGCCGTGAACCAAGGGGCAAAGTTTTATTCTGAGGAACCTAGTTCACAAAAGGTGGTCGAAGCTCCTGCGGTTGAAACTAAACCCGTTGAAGTTAAAACTGCAGAACCTGTGAAAGCGGTAAAAAAACTGTCGTATAAGCTACAGCGTGAGTTAGAGTCGCTACCTAATGTGATGGAGCAATTGGAGGCAGAAATTCTCGCATTGCAGACCACTATTGGACATTCAGACTTTTATAGTCAGGCGCAGGATAAAGTCAATCAGGTATTGAGTCAGTTGGCTGATAAAGAAAAGCAATTGGAAGTTTGCTTCGAGCGTTGGGAAGAGCTTGAGTCACTGAAGTAAACCAATAATAAAAATGGGAATAGAATTAATGAAGTCAAAGTTGGATAAAGCCCTTTCCTTGGTTGCCTTAGGTGTCCTTGGTGTATTAAACAGTGCCCATGCTGCACCTGTCTACGAAATCGTTAACATCGATAATTATGACCTGCAGGGCACGCTTGAAGGCACTCGTAACGGTTATGCTTTAGGTGTGAATGCCAATGATGAATTAGTCGGTATTTCAAAGGGTAAGAAAAAACTTAGCAGTTCAGATGTCGAAGGCGGCGTGATTGATGTTGCCGATGGTATCGCACCGGAAGAAACCATTACTTATTCTATTACCGCTGCCATTGTTGCAAATAACTTTGCTTTTATTGCTGCAGAAAATGGTGCAGCTGGGGCTTGGTTACCGACATTCGACAGCATTAATGGTACTACACCGCCAAATGATACTGCTGTGATTAACTCTGTTGATACCTTTTATTACGGTATTAATGATGCCGGTATTAAAGTGGGCAGCATGACTGCGCCTGAAAAGAAAACAGAGAACACTGCAACTACTGATGTTACCGATGATTATTGGTATTACCGCGACTATGAGTTCCGCGGTGTTGTAAAAGTGGGGAGCACTGAAATTCCATTAGTTCCTCCCTACACGCAATTTGTTAATGCTGATAAGACTAAAACCGCAGAGTTAGGTGGATGGTCTGCTGCTACAGCTATTAATAATAATAACTTAGTGGCTGGTTATGCCAGTACTGCTATCAGTAAATATGGTAGTGATCGTGTTAATTATTGTTTAGGCTCGGATAACACTTTGCCATTGGATGTTTGTGTACAACGTGAGCAATATCCGAACTCTACGGGTACGCGTAACATTCAGTACCAGACGCGTGCCTATGTATGGCAAATCGACAATAATATCGCTACGGGAATTGAGTTGCCTTTAGGGTTAACGCCTAAAGCTGATAACACCTTAACCTTTACTGCTCAGGCGCTCGGCGTGAATGATAACGGCGTGGTTGTTGGTCGTTCGCACGTTTATCGTAACAACAATACAGATAAGTTGCACCAAGATGCGGCTTATTGGGCTAAGGATGCCGAAGGTAATTATAAATACCACTGGATCCCAATGGGCGAATCGATTTCAAGTTCCATTGCCTATGACATCAATGATAGTGGTATTCTTGTCGGTAGTTATCGTAGCTATATTCAAGGTTATTTACGCGACAAGTTTTTCTATTTTGATACTAATACACCCGATGTTGGCTATGTAACCCCTAATGATTTTGCCTCAACGGCAACGGATCTTTCGAGTAAACCCAAGGATATTAACAATAAAGGTCAAGTAGTTGGTTACGTTGAAACGACTTACGATAAAGAGAAGCCACGCCCCAAAGCGGGTTTCCTGTATGAGAAGTCGACGGGTGAGTTTAGCAATATCAATAAATTGCTGACCTGCGAGTCTAAGGGGTATGAAAAATCAAACGATGGTAGCTGGGCACGTCATCAGGTCGAAGTTCAGGATGGCTCGGGTAAAATTCTTCAATATAACGCTGATATTTTAGTGGTTGAAGGTACGAGTATCAATGAAGATGGCACTATCGTAGGTACGGCTTTTATTCGTAAACCTTCTTATCAATTTGATAAAGATGGCAACATAGTTATTGGTGAAAATGGCTTACCGCTATTTGAGCTGAGTGGTAGTGGCGAGCCTGTAACGGCTTATGTTCCACGTATGGTTGTACTTAAACCGGCTACCAGTGGTGAAGCTTGTACTGTTGAAGATAGTACCGATACCGGTAATTTTGAGCGTTCTGGTGCGGCAACGTTAGCTTGGTTATTTGCCTTGCCATTGGTGTGGTTCCGTCGTCGAATTCGTTAAGTTTTAAGCTTCAATTCAGACTAAAAAAATCGAGGCGAAATGCCTCGATTTTTTTTCGCTAAGATCTCAATAGTTTAATAAATAGTCAGTATAATAGCCGATTTTTTGATTGATCTTGGCGTCAAAAAGCACTATTTCTATGGGTGAAGCTTTTGCTTCTATTTTATGTAGAACAGAGGACGCTTGCATGAAAAGACAAAAACGAGATCGTTTAGACAGAGCTTTTTCAAAAGGATTCCAAGCTGGGGTTGGTGGACGCTCTAAGGAGCTCTGTCCATATGCAAATCTTGATTCGCGATCGCAGTGGTTAGGCGGTTGGCGTGAAGGTGTGGATGGCCGAGTTAATGGGCTATTTAATAAATAATTGAGTTTTACTCATTAATTAAATAGCCCAGAACAAGCAAAGTAATGCAGCATATTGCCCTCAGATGAGGGCATTTTTATATCTGCAGTACTGATATCTTCAGTGTATTGGAGTAAGACTGATCAGAATGTAGACGTATCGCTAAAGACACCGACTTTAAGATCGGTTGCACTGTAGATTTGACGGCCATCAACTTCAAGGATTGCATCGGCAATACCCATCACCAGTTTACGGTGAATAGTACGCTTGATATTGAGTTTATAAGTGACTTTCTTAGCGCCTGGTAATACTTGACCAGTAAACTTTACTTCACCTACACCCAGAGCACGCCCTTTGCCTTCTGCGCCTTCCCAGCCTAAATAGAAGCCAACGAGTTGCCACATGGCATCAAGCCCTAAACAGCCAGGCATTACCGGGTCGGTAATAAAGTGGCAGTCAAAAAACCATAAGTCTGGATTAATATCGAGTTCAGCGACAATTTCACCTTTGCCAAACTCACCGCCATTATCATTGATAGTAACGATTCTATCTATCATCAGCATGTTATCGACAGGCAGACGAGGTGAGTTTGGACCAAATAATTTCCCATGGCCACAGGCGATGAGTTCTTCTTTATTGAAACTGTTTGCTTTGTTCATTGTTTTACTACTCCAGCAATAAGAGCCGCCAAGATTAGCGAACACGTGTAAGCTAAACAACTCCGATCAGCTAATTAGCGGCGAAAAAATCCCAATTTTGCGAGTAATCTCGTGATTATGCCGATTTCCTCCTCGCCATTTCCTGCGAGCTTGTCTAATCGTTCCTGCACAAGGCCGTATAATGAATCATGTGGAAAATCATTATCTTCATCGGCTACACCCGCAGGCATTTGCATTAATAGCTCAACAGCTTGGTCCATATGCTCGATTGCATAGAGGTGAAATAAGCCTTTGCCTACAGCTGTAATCACTTTGGGATTGAGGTTAAGCTGTAACACGTTCGACTTGGGCATAATAACGCCTTGTTCTCCCGTGAGACCACGACGTTCACACAGATTAAAAAAGCCTTCAATTTTCTCGTTGATGCCACCAATCGCTTGCACATTACCAAATTGATCCAATGCACCAGTTATTGCCAGTGACTGAATAATGGGTTGTTCGGCAATCGCTGACATCAAACAGCAGTATTCGGCGAGTGATGCACTATCACCATCAATTTCTTGATAGGATTGCTCGAAAACGATATTGGCATTTAGGTGTAATGGTGCATCTCGCCCAAAGATACGGTACAAGCAGGCAGAAAGGATCATCATTCCTTTGGCATGTATATTGCCACCAAGTTCAGATTTTCTTTCGATATCGGCGACTTCACCATCACCATAGTGAACAGATGCCGTGATCCGCGCAGGCTCACCATAACTGTAATCGATGGCATCAATGACAGTTAAGCCATTGATCTGACCTACCATAGCACCCGAAGTTGGCAGATTTATGAAGTTGTCATCGAAGCTTTGACCTGAATACTCTTCCGAGCTGTTATGACGATAGTTGGCTTGGGCTAACGCGAGCTCAATACTGCTCGCATTGATACTCGGTTTACCACAATAGGCTTTAGCTTGCACCATCAGTTGGGCAAACTCGAGCATAGACAAACTGAGGCGGCGCTGATGTTCGGTTAACCGTGCACTATAACGAAAAAGTGGCGCTAGGCTTGATTGTTCTAGAGTGACCTCGACACTTTGTGCAACCGCTTGCAACCATGCGACGTATTGTGACTCTGTATAACGGACCAAGTCGATTTCGCTAGCGAGTTCTGCTAGTAGGGTAAAGTGACGTTGAAATTGCCAATCTTCAGTTCTGACTTGGCTATAAATCATTCCTGCACCGATAAGGACAATTTTACAATTGAGCGGGATAGGACTTAAGTTATTGCTAATCTGATACGCTTTATGGGTGAGGATTTGCATCACTAATTCCCATAAACCTTCACGTTTCCACAGTGACTCGGCGCAAATAAATACATAATGACATTCGGCCAGAGCACCAGCTTGATATTGACTTGTTGTTCCTGTTTGTGCCATACGGCCAATGAGGTCTACACGGCGAATATTACCACTGAGGTAGCGATAGCGAGTGGTTTTTTCGGCAATACTGATCTGATTTTCTAGTGGTTTCTCTGATTGCCACTGAAATGTTGCCGCTTTGTCAGTCGGGCGTGTTGCCACTAAATAAGCTGGAGATAACGGCGCTAGGCTATCAATACAGGCTTGGATCATTAATTGGCGGTCAATGCTCGGGAAATCAGCCAGATACAAGTGCTGATCGACAATAGCTTGGTGGAGTTTAAACGCATCCACAGCACGCTCTTGTCCTAAGAGTAATGCGCTTAGATTGTCAGCCGTTTCGGGAAGGGTTGGCAGGCTAAATTCAGGTGCGAGTGAAGACGTGGGTATCAAGAGTGAATTCATATAAGCATTTACCGTGAAAAGTTGCAGTGATTTTACCATACCAAGACGACAAGTCTCTCACTGTATAGGTGTTTTTACCTCTGTTTACTCGATTATTCCTTGAAACTGGGCATGTATTTGTTGTAAAAAACATCGGGGTGAACATAAGTTGAGCATTTGACTCGATATTTAAAAATTGAGGTTTACAAGTTAGCGGTATACTTATATTATTTTCGGCGTTCGGAGGGGTGGCAGAGTGGTTTAATGCACCGGTCTTGAAAACCGGCGTGGGTTTATAGCCCACCCAGGGTTCAAATCCCTGCTCCTCCGCCATATTTAGTCAAAAAGCCGCTAAGCAATTAGCGGCTTTTTGCATTTATACAGTTTGAACCCTTGGGTTCCTGATTTGAAGCGCAGCTCCTGCGCCATATTTACGAGAAAGGCAATCAGTAATGATGGCCTTTTTTGTTTGTGCAATTTGAACCAAGGTTCCTCATTCTAAGTTCAGCTCCTCCGCCATATTTAGTCAAAATGCCGCTAAGCAATTAGCGGCGTTTTGCATTTGTGCTATTTCCGCTCTTGGGTTTTGACCTTAAACGTGGCGTCAGTGCCATGCTTTAGGGAAAGACTATCTGTCATGATTGTTCATTGTGTTAACCTAGATTCTTCATTCTGATATCAGTGACGGCTACTGATTAATGGGCTTTTTTATCCGCGCTTCTCGTTTATGGTCTACACTAAGTTTGTGGCCAAGTTAATGGTTTTTATGGCCTTTAAAATTTGCACTAGGATGGTGCGACGTATGATTCTCGACAGTCTTGGACCATACGGCCGAACAATTCTCCCATCTGGGTGACTTATTTTAAGTAGAGAAAGCTATGTTGTTACCTACACGTATTTCGCAGCGGCTCACAATGGGCAGTGTAGTGCTGCTTCTACTCACCGGGCTCGCGGTTTTTGGTGTGATGTCACTTCGAGGGCAGCCTCGAGTGGTGGCGGCGAGTCAAGAGTTAATTGAGCAAACGGGGAGCAGTATCGTAAGGCAACTCGCACTTAAGTTGGCAAGCATTGAGGGGATTACTTTAAGCCTTGCACACCTCGCCGAAGTGTTGCCCCATGAGCAAGCTCTTTATCTTAACTCCTTACCTAATTTGATTGATAACAATGGCGATCTCACTATTGCTGGGGGCGGGATCTGGCCTGAGCCAGATAAATTCGTCGCTGGGAGTGTCCGCCACAGTTTTTTCTGGGCCCGTGGTAGCGATAATCTACTGGCTTATTCGGATGACTATAATGCGCCATCTGGCCCTGGGTATCATAATGATCCTTGGTATACGGGCGCGCGGACTAGCTCAGTATCTCAATGTTTATGGTCAGAGGCTTATCAAGATCCAGTCACAAAGGTGGCGATGGTGACATGCAGTGTGCCATATCGTCTCTCGGGGACATTTGCAGGGGTCGCAACGATAGATTTAAAACTTGATGATTTAGCTAAATTTTTAACAGAACATGGCAATGTGACTGACGGTTATGCTTTTGCTTTAGACCAAGCAGGTAATATCTTACATTTTCCTGAAACGAATAAGTCCGACACTTTGTTACGTTTTACGGATCTCGTCGGGCAGTTACCTTGGCTTGCCCCCGTTGAAACTGCACTTAAGCAAACCTCAATCAACAAAGTGGTGTCTGTAAGCTTAAATAAGGATGGAAGACTTAATCAGGCGAGTGAGGTGAGTCTTTTTGTGATGCCTGATACCGGATGGGTGATTGGCCTTGTGACGCCTAAAACGCGAGTCACAGGGCTTGCCCGTGAGCTAACATTTGATATTTTATTGTTTTTATTACCATTACTCGCCATTTTACTTTCTCTGGCTTGGTTATCGGGTAAAAAACTGTTGGCGCAACTTGAGGAAACCACAGATCAAATTGCTTCCCTTGGGAGCGGTAGTTTGGGGGCGAATGTTGAACTGCAAATTCAGCGGGATGATGAGATTGGTGCTTTGCGCCGAGCCGTAAACACCTATGCAGGGACGTTAAGGGCAATGTTAGCTCTGATCACTCAAGAAGCGAAGAAAATTCAATTTGAGGCAACGCAATTAAGCGGACTTAGCCGTAAGTTAGCTCAGCGCGCAGAGCAACAGCGGCTGGAGAGTGCACAATTAGCCGCTGCGATAACGCAAATGTCTTCAAGCGCTATGGAAGTTGCGAATAATACCAATGATTGTGCTGCAACTGCGCAATCGTCTTTGATTGTAGTGCGAGAAGGGCAAACTCGTGTTGCAGCCAGCAATACTTCCATCGAGGCATTATCAGGAGAAATAGCCAACGCAACTAAGGTGATATCCCAATTGGCCCAAGACAGCCAAAAGGTGGGCGCTGTATTAGATGTGATTAAGGCGATTTCTGAGCAGACTAATTTGCTCGCTCTCAATGCGGCAATTGAGGCGGCTAGAGCGGGCGATCAGGGTCGTGGTTTTGCAGTCGTTGCTGATGAAGTTCGAACCCTTGCGGGGCGAACTCAAGATTCGGCCAATGAAATTAGTACCATGATTAACGCTTTGCAATCGGCTTCGCGGCTCGCTGTGCAAGCAATGCAAGCTGGGGAGTCCCGCACTGTCCATGCGGTTGCGGAGGCTGAGGGCGCTGCCGATTCTCTATCGAGTACCGTACAAAGTTTCGATGATATTTCACAGCGTGCCCAACAAATCGCGTTAGCTGCTCAGCAGCAAAGCCAAGTCACTCAAGAGATTAATGAGTTGGCAGTGCGAATAAATAGCATTAGTGAAGATAACTCCCTCGATGCAACGGCGCTTGATGTGTTAAGCCTTGAGATGCAGAAACTATCTGACCGTTTAATCAATATCAATCGAGCTTAGTCTTAATATAGTGTGAAGTGTGCCACCTTAAAATGGCACTTCACCTGACAAGGGGGTCAAAGATAAGTTGAATAACGCGATATTTTTAAGCGGATTGGATGTAGATTGACCATGTAGATTGCTTCTTTAAATTAAGGGTTTACAGCAGAGTAGTTGATAGCTATTATCTCGCTCGTTCGGAGGGGTGGCAGAGTGGTTTAATGCACCGGTCTTGAAAACCGGCGTGGGTTTATAGCCCACCCAGGGTTCAAATCCCTGCTCCTCCGCCATATTTAGTCAAAATGCCGCTAAGCAATTAGCGGCATTTTGCATTCATATAGTTTGAACCCTTGGGTTCCTGATTTGAATTGCAGCTTCTGTGCCATATTCACGGGAAAGGCCATCTGCAATGATGGCCTTTCTTGTTTGTGCAATTTTCATTTCAGTTTTCTCATCCTAAGCCCTTTGTTGTTCACGGCTTTCGATTTAAGTGAATATGAAATAGTCAATCAACGCTATTAACCATAAATTTAAGTTTACAGTGGCGACAGAGATAGCTATTATCTCGCTCGTTCGGAGGGGTGGCAGAGTGGTTTAATGCACCGGTCTTGAAAACCGGCGTGGGTTTATAGCCCACCCAGGGTTCAAATCCCTGCTCCTCCGCCATATTTTACAAAAAAGGCCATGTTTATTCATGGCCTTTTTTGTGTGTGAAATTTGAACTAGGGTTCTTCATTCTAAGCGTAGCTCCTACGCTTTTTTGCATTTAAGCTATTTAAAAACCTTAGGTTCCTGATTCTAAGCGTATCTCTTCTGCTATTTTCACGTGAAAGGCTATCAGTAATGATGGCCTTTTGTTTTTCTTGAACTGAAAAATTGCCTATATTTGCTGGATATTTTGATATCGATTTAACAGGGATTTTAGGCTGGTCATTCTGGGGTTATTGCTTCGTTTTTAAACGCTTTTTATTGGTATGCTATTCTGGAATCCTTCCTTTAAATATCATCTAGTTAACAATGTTGAATTTATGCTTTGCGAAATGGGGTTGTTGGGCTAAATTAGCCCTATGAACTCGTTATCCGTTTGCCATGTTGCTTTTTCTAACACACGGATCGAGCTGTAAATTGTAAAAGGTGGGTTAAGTTGATTTCGATATATTTGGTTGACGATCATGAGCTTGTGAGAACTGGTATCCGCCGCATCTTGGAAGATGAACGTGGGATCAAAGTCGTGGGCGAAGCCCCTGATGGTGAGACTGCGGTGCAGTGGGCTCGCCAAAATGAAGCGGATGTGATCTTAATGGATATGAATATGCCTGGGATGGGCGGATTGGAAGCCACTCGAAAAATTTTACGATATCAACCCCATGCAAAAATTATTGTATTAACTGTACACACGGAAGATCCGTTCCCAAGTAAGGTGATGCAGGCTGGCGCTTCGGGCTATTTAACAAAAGGAGCGACGCCACCAGAAGTATTGCAAGCGATACGTCAGGTCTCTCGCGGACAACGCTATTTGTCCCCAGAAATTGCCCAACAGATGGCGCTGAGTCAGTTTAATCCTGCCGATGAAAACCCGTTTAAGTCTTTGTCCGAGCGTGAGTTACAGATCATGTTGATGATCACCAATGGCGAGAAGGTTAACGATATTTCTGAGCAACTGAACTTAAGTCCTAAAACCGTTAACAGTTACCGTTATCGTTTATTTGCTAAGCTGGGGATCAGTGGTGATGTCGAACTAACGCGGTTAGCTATTCGCTATAAGATGTTGGATGCTGGCCATTTTTAATGGAAAGTGGATTGCGTTGGTCGATGACTTTAATCTAGCGAGTTCTTGGGTTATATGTTCCTATGTTGTTTGTGTTAAGTCTCCAAAACTGTGGGTGTGAATGATGTCTAATGAATTTAACGCCCAAAGTTTCTTACGTACTGTTTCATCCTCCGCTGGGGTTTATCGCATGTATGACGTCAAGAATGACGTCATTTATGTGGGTAAAGCCAAAGATCTTAAAAAACGGCTCAGCTCGTATTTTCGTAAAAACCTCGGTAATGTTAAGACCCAAGCCTTAGTTTCACATATTCACCATATTGATGTGACGCTGACCCACAGTGAAACAGATGCTCTGTTGCTTGAGAATGATTACATCAAGCAATACATGCCAAAATACAATGTGTTATTGCGTGATGACAAATCTTATCCTTACATCTTATTAAGCCAGCACGAACACCCAAGGCTCGCCTATCATCGCGGTCCGCAGCGGGAAAAAGGCCACTATTTTGGTCCTTATCCCAATGGCGGCGCCGTGCGTGAAAGCCTGCATTTGATGCAGAAGCTGTTTCCTATTCGTCAATGTGACGATCTTTACTACAAATCGCGCTCACGCCCCTGTTTGCAATATCAACTGTCTCGCTGTAGCGCGCCCTGCGTGGGCAAAGTCAGTAACGCTGATTATGATGAGCAAGTGAAATTAGCCAGCCTGTTTTTAAAGGGGAAAGATCAGCAAGTGATCAGCGCCTTGGTTGATAAAATGGAACTTGCGGCCGAGCAGCAGGCCTATGAACAGGCTGCACGATTTCGCGATCAGATCATGGCGCTGCGTAAAGTTGCCGAGCAACAGGAAGTCTCTAATAATAAAGGCGATATGGATGTTATTGGGGTGCATTATGCGTCAGGCATCGCCTGTTTCCATCTGCTATTTATCCGCGAAGGTAAAATTTTTGGCAGTCGTAGTTATTATCCTTCAGTGCCAGCCCAAACTGATATGGATGAGGTGCTACGCTCCTTTATCCTACAGTTTTATTTAAATGCAGATATTCAACGCACGATTCCAAAAGAAGTGGTGATTAGCCATAATTTTGAAGAATTACATGAACTTGAAGCGGCGATTTCAGAGGCGCTAGATAAAAAGTTTTCGATTAAGACCAATGTTCGCGCCGACAGGGCGAGCTTCTTACGTTTAGCCGTGACTAATGCGACGAATGCAGTGGTTACGCGCCTATCCCATAAGAACACCGTCGAACAGCGTTTTGTGTTACTCGAAGAAATCTTAGAGTTGAGTGGGCCTATCCAGCGGATGGAATGTTTCGATATCAGTCATACCATGGGGGAGAGCACCGTTGCCTCCTGTGTGGTGTTTAATCGCGAAGGGCCGCATAAAGGCGAATATCGTCGTTATAACATCGAGGGTATTACGCCGGGCGATGATTACGCGGCAATGAAGCAAGCGGTAAGCCGCCGTTTCGATAAGATTGAGGCAGGCGGTAAAATCCCTGACATTCTGTTTATCGATGGTGGACTCGGGCAGTTGCGTATTGCCCAAAAGATAGTAGATGAAAAGTTTGTCCATTTAGATAAAGCACCGCAGCTTATTGGGGTGGCAAAAGGTGAGGGCCGTAAACCTGGGCTTGAAACCTTGATCTTAGGGGATACCGAAACCAGCTTTTCCCTCGAAGGGGATTCGCCAGCACTGCACCTTATCCAACATATTCGTGATGAATCCCATCGATTTGCAATCACTGGCCACCGTAACCGTCGCCAGAAAACCCGTAATACTTCAACACTGGAATCGATTCCTGGTATTGGTCCTAAACGCCGTAAAGCTTTGTTACAGCATTTAGGAGGCTTGCAGGAAGTGAAAGGGGCAAGTGTGGCGGAATTAGTCAAAGTACCAGGGATCAGCATAGAAATGGCACAAACCATTCATGATGCATTGCGAGGGTGATAAAATTAAGGCAAGATTGGCGCTGCTTTTGACTAACTGGTTTGATCATGCCGTTTAACTTACCTATAGCATTAACTCTTTTCAGGCTTTTTTTACTGCCCATTTTTGTGGTGCTGTTTTATTTACCCTATGACTGGACCCCTTTTGTTGCCGCATTTACCTTTTGGCTCGCGGCGTTAACGGATGCATTAGATGGTTATGCTGCCCGTAAATTGAAACAATTAACTCGTTTTGGCGCTTTTCTTGACCCAGTCGCTGATAAGTTGATGGTGATTACAGCTTTAGTTTTGTTGGTCGATCAATACGCGAATATCTGGCTGACATTGCCCGCCCTGTTTATGATAGGTCGTGAGATTGTCATTTCAGCGTTGAGGGAATGGATGGCTGAAATTGGTAAACGTGGTACTGTCGCCGTGTCTTGGATTGGTAAATATAAGACGGCTGCGCAAATGGTGGCAATTATTGGGCTGATTTGGCAATACAATCCTTTAATGACTAATGCCGCATTTGTACTGTTATATATCGCCGCTGTATTAACGTTTTGGTCAATGATGAGTTACATTTTAGCCGCTTGGAAAGATCTTACTGCTGAATAGTGCAATAAAAAATCAAAGAGATTATTTAGTGTGCAAGCAGTAAGTTATCGATAAAACAGCGGTTGACACTGGGTGGTAAATCGGTAGAATGCCACCCCGTAGACAAGAGGCAATGTGCAAACAAAGTCTTAACGTTACCAAATATTGATGTTTGATATTAGCTAGGTAATAAAGTGAAATGCTTTGTTTATCTGAGTGAATAGTAAAACAAGATGCGACATTAGCTCAGTTGGTAGAGCGATACCTTGCCAAGGTATAGGTCATCGGTTCGAACCCGATATGTCGCTCCAATATTTTTAAAGTCTAATTCTACTCAACATGAGTTAGCAACTATGGCGCGATGGCAGAATGGCTATGCTGCGGATTGCAAATCCGTCGATCTCGGTTCGACTCCGGGTCGCGCCTCCATAGATATAAAATATTAATGACACGATTCCCGTCGTTAATATCAAGAGTTTGCCCGAGTGGTGGAATCGGTAGACACAAGGGATTTAAAATCCCTCGCTGGTAACAGCGTGCCAGTTCAAGTCTGGCCTCGGGTACCATTATTTTGGTCGTGATGGTAAAAATAAAGTCCGAATCTTCAATAGGCTTTATTAAATAGATTTATTAGTGTTAAGCGTTAATGATGTAGAGTTAATAATATTTTTGACATGATTCCCGTCATTAATATTCAGCGTTTGCCCGAGTGGTGGAATCGGTAGACACAAGGGATTTAAAATCCCTCGCTGGTAACAGCGTGCCAGTTCAAGTCTGGCCTCGGGTACCAAAAAAGAAAAAGCCTCGATATTTATATCGAGGCTTTTTTGTATTTAGATTTCTACTTTTAGTCGGCATTCTTCGTGAGGGGTTTAAGGTCAAACTTGACTGACACACTTAACGTACTGCTTACTTTAGTTCGCAGAGGTCCTTGCGGCGACGCACATCAGGAGAGGCTAATAACCCTAAAATCACACAATAGTGCTACGTTTTAAGCTGATAGTGTCATTTTGAAGTAAGCCTGTAGTTATGCTGGCAGAAGTCGAACGATAAAGTGTGGGATTATGTTTGCTGAAAAGCAGGTCATGAGTTTTTAGCCTTGGCTTGTTCTATTTATGCTAGAGATAAAACCTATAAATAGTAAGCCTATAAATAAAACCCTAGGTATAAAAAAGCGCCAGTAAAAACTGGCGCTTTTATTCATTTACTCGGTCAGTTTATGCTTGTTAGACAGTGATACTAGTGAATATCAGCTTATTGCCAATCATCGCTATTCCAGCGGTACAGCCAAGTCGCTGCAAGTGGTTTATCGTCTTTCTTAAGCTGTATTCTCAGTTCGGCTACATTGGTACTTTCTGGTTCGAAGCTGATAAATACTCGAGCGCCATTGATGTCTGGGTGGGCGACAATCCGAGACGACAGGATTTTACCTTTGCTGATGCTGGCATCGATGATAATTTTATCAATATCTTGCGGCTTGATGTTACTGAAATCGATAAGTAATTCTTTGCCTTTTGCTAACACTTGCCCCTTAGTACTGCGGACAACACGTGCTTTTGACGCCGTAGAAGGGCTGTCGTTTGAGGCTGTTATGCGATAGGAGTATTTATAGGGCTGATCCTTTTTCAGTCCGCCTTGCGGCTCCCAATAGGCAACTATGTTGTCGTTGGTTTCAGCATTAGAGGGAATTTCAAGCAACACCAGTTGGCCTTTGCCCCAATCATTGAGGGGTTCAATCCATGCTGAAGGTCGAAGTTGATAGTTTGCACTCAGATCTTGATAGTCTTCAAATTTACGATGGCGCTGGATAAGACCAAACCCCTTTATATCTTCATCGCCAAAAGCACTGATCTGCAGTTTGTTAGGATTATTTAATGGGCGCCATAGGCGCTCGCCATTACCGCGATCGATTTGTAGGCCGTCGGAGTTATGTACTTGTGGGCGGTAATCGGGTTTATCTGAGTTATCGAGTCCGCCAAAGAGGAACATAGAGGTCAGCGGTGCAAGACCCACATGCTGGATATCTTTACGTGGGAATAAGGTTACATCCACTTCGACACGTGATGGTGCACCGGGATAAATACCAAAACGATAGGCGCCAGTGACACTTTGGCTATCTAGCAGAGCATGAACCACAATTGCCGTCTGATATTTAGATGGGCGCTCGACCCAGAAACGCTTAAACAGGGGATATTCTTCACCTTTTGGCTGAGCGACATCAATCGCTAGACCACGATTAGACAAGCCATAGGTTTGCCCTTTAGAGAGCACGCGAAAATAGCTCGCACCTTGAAACATGATGAATTCATCTTTTATTTCATCATCATTGATAGGGTAATGTAAACGCACACCCGCATATTGGCCCACTTGGGTGATGAGTTTTTCAATGGTGTCGTTAGGGACATCGAACGAAGCTTCTGTTAGCTCAATTGGAATAGCTTTGCTGTTTTCGACCACGTCGATATCGACAAGGTTTTTATAGAGAAAGCCTGGAGCAAAAAGTTGTACCGAAAATTTGGTCGGTGTTCCGCCCCAAATCGCGGCATTTTCTTGGTAATTGATTTTGCCATAGGTAGCGAAATCGAGATCAACCAGTTCTTTAGGTGCTTTTTTCGCTTCTTTAAATGGCTTTTGCGACAGTTGTTGAGCGAGTTCAATAACTGTGTCTTGGGAGAATTTTTTAGATTTCTTCTCTGGTGCAGGCGTTGGTGTTGTCTCTGCCGCTGCGGCATTGACGTTGTTTATGCCGACGACATAGACGATGGCGGTCAAGATGACAAAAGGTAGTTTTTTGAGTAATGCCGGATAACCGGTAGGGTAATTCATCATAAGATTCATTCGCAAAATGGAAACTCCTTACTAAAATGACGCTGATTCATAGGCACAATATATGCTTCAGTCTATCTAATCCCTAAATATTAATAACTTGTCTGCTATAAAATCCTCAGTCGTGGGATTCGAGTAGCTGAGGTGAGGGATAATTTTACCTGCGTAGCTAGAGATTTGTAACATAAATTATGCTTGGCGCTATTTTAGGTGCCGTTCTCAATATTTTGCGGTGTGATTTTACGATAAGTAATCGCAATTGGTACTGCAGTAAAAACTGTCTTGGCTGAGCTAACACTGTTTTCATTGAATTCAGTGGCGTTTTTACACAAAATTGGCGCAGTTGAATCGAGAGTGTTAATTAAAAACTTACAATATCAAATGGTTAATGTTGACTATTGCTAATGAGTGTTTCAGGCTCACGGTGTTAACTGTGAGCCCATTTAGATATGCTAACGTGGATATTAGGACTTGAGTAAGTGCGATAGGTCACTGCCCACAGGGATTGGGATCTCTTGCTGCTCACCACTGAATAAATACGCAGGTTTGTCACCTAAGAGTGATAGTGTGTCTCCTTGTCGCCACAAAGCTGAGCCTTCAACTATGCCGATCACTGGGGTTAATGGGTCGACTTTAGTGAATTCTAATAACCGCTGGGCACGGGTTTCACCATTGTGGCCCGGTGCTTGGTAATTGGAATAGTGTGGATTGAGCTGGAACGGCACTAAGTTTAATGCGTTGAACGAAGGCGGTTCGATGATCGGCATATCATTAGTGGTGCGAATACTCAGTCCCGATACGTTTGAACCCGCGCTCCAGCCGATATAAGGTTTACCAAGGGCGACTTGCTCACGAATAAGCGCGACCAGATCATAATGATATAGTTGGTGTAACAGGTGAAAGGTGTTACCCCCACCGATTAAAATTCCATCGGCATCTTTTATTGCTTGTTTAGGGTCTGGATGCTGATGAATACCACTGATATCGAGTTCAAGCTCAGCTAGCCCAGTCACGACAGACGCTAAATAAGTGTCATAACTCATGCTAACCCCTGCATAGGGGATAAAAATCCATTTTTGTGCGTTGGCGGTGAGCGGTTTAATAAAAGGGATCGCGTGGGCAAGATAAGGCGTATCACCGACACGAGAGCTGCTCAGTAGTAGGGCGTTGATTGTCATTTTGTATCCTGAAATCTCGGAGTGTATTGGTATGTTAACAAAGATTAATTCCGATAAACATAGAGAGTTAAAGCAGAATTGCGCTCTAGCACGGCTAGCGGCGGTGTTTTTCAAGATACTTATCCCCACCAAGATGGAGCGTTCGGGGCATTCTACTTCTGTATTGCATCAATGCAAAAGTCAGTGATTGATGCGCCTTGAATTAAAGCTCTCAGAACGCGATGAAACTCGTCTCTTGAGGTTGCTTGGGCATAAGTTTAAGTTTCGATTAATATACTGTCCCTAGACTCTCGGCCATGAAAGGCAGTGTCTATATACGAGAAAGATAATCTATTTTAAAAACTCTTTTCTTTTACCACTTGAATTTCGATGATTTGGACATATTATGTCTTTGAACAAAGTTAAATGGCCTATTCTTGCCCTAAAGGAGCTGAAATGAAGCGTATATTTCTATTGATTGCGACTAACCTAGCTGTGTTGCTAGTAGCCTCAATTGTGATGTCTATTCTAGGCGTGAACACGTCTACTATGGGTGGACTGCTGGTGTTCGCTGCCATTTTTGGATTCGGTGGGGCCTTTATCAGCTTAGCCATTTCAAAATGGATGGCGAAAAAGACCATGGGTTGTGAAGTCATCACTACCCCACGTGACAGTACCGAACGTTGGTTAGTGGAGACGGTTGCCCGTCAAGCTAAGCAAGCGGGGATTAAAATGCCAGAAGTGGCTATTTATCAATCGCCTGACATGAATGCGTTCGCTACTGGTCCAAGTAAAGACAATTCATTAGTGGCTGTCAGTACGGGTCTGTTATATGGCATGAGCCAAGATGAAATTGAAGGCGTATTAGCCCACGAAGTGAGCCACGTTGCTAACGGTGACATGGTGACCTTGACACTGATCCAAGGTGTGGTAAACACGTTCGTGATCTTCGCGGCACGTGTGGTTGCTGGCATTATCAACAACTTTGTATCGAGCAATGATGAAGAAGGCGAAGGTTTAGGTATGTTTGCTTACATGGCCGTTGTTTTCGTACTGGATATGCTATTCGGTATCTTGGCTTCAATTATCGTCGCTTACTTCTCACGTATTCGTGAGTACAAAGCCGATGAAGGTGCGGCACGTTTAGCGGGTAAAGGTAAGATGATTGCTGCGCTTGAGCGTTTACGCCAAGGCCCTGAAAGTACGGCAATGCCTGCACAAATGTCAGCCTTCGGTATTAACGGCAAACGTTCAATGGCGGAAATGATGATGAGTCATCCTCCATTAGAGAAACGTATTGCTGCGTTAAGAGCGAGCTAATAAAAGAGTGAGTTAACTCTTAACTCTTAACTCTTAAATGTGAGTGCTTAAGACTCACTTGATATTAGATTTAAGACTTTTAACATCGGGCTCAAACTTTGGTTTGAGCCCGATTTTTTATGCCTGCAGCAAATTATGCTGCGCGGTTGCCGCAAGGGCACGGTAAACCAGTGTCGTTTGTTTTGCTTTGATATTCCAATGCTGCCAAAACAGCGGCACCCGCATGCGCCGTTCAGGGGTGATCTCAATCAGTATCCCTTTATCGATTAATGGTTTAGCTTGTAAGTGCCCAACAAGTCCATAACCTAAACTCAAGTTAATCGCTTCTAAAAAGCTTTCTGAGGAGGGGATTGTATGTTGCCACCATTGCCCTGGGGTCATATTGAAATACTGGGCGAGAAACTTCTCGTGCAGCTTATCTTTGGTGGAGAACACTACTGCTGGCGCCTTTGCTAACTGAGCTTGGTTGATGGCGTTGAATGACGAGGTGTCACTAAATGATGGAGTATCGCTCAGATCGCTAAAATAGCGCGCGGCAAATTCGGGCGTAGCCACACATAGGTATTCCATGGTGCCTAAAAACTCACTGCTGCAACCCGCCATCGGCACTTCGGTTGTGGTGACACATCCGACCGCTTCACCATTTTTCAATAGATGATGGGTGTAAGACTCATCATCGACAATTAATTCCAATAACCAAGCGTGGCGACTGAACATGCCTGCTAGCGCAGGTAAAAACCACGTGGCCAAACTGTCGGCATTCACAGCGATGCGCACTGTGGTTGGATGGTTGGGATCGTCGGCGTCCATCTCGGCTCTTAATTCACTCTCGAGTAATTGTACCTGTGAATAGTGGCGCAACAGGCGCTTACCTGTGGGCGTTGCGACCACAGGATTGGAGCGAATAAGCAGTGACTGACCGACTTTTTCTTCAAGTTGTCGAATGCGCTGTGATACAGCTGACTGAGTAATGTGCAGCACTTTAGCGGCGCGATCGAAACCGCCTTCCGAGACCACAACGGCGAGCGCTTTGAGATTGGCGTATTCCAGCATAGTCATCCTCAAATGAGTGTGTTTGGACCGTTATTAATTTTACTTATGATACATAAAAAACATTAGTTATATTAATTTTGTTGTTTTGACTATTCTAGCGCCTTCTTCGAACATGAGAGGTGGTTATGCAAGCGGCATTTATACAGGGTATGGGAATTGGTGGCAGTTTGATTATTGCTGTGGGCGCGCAAAATGCCTTTGTGCTCAAGCAAGGCATTAAGCGCTCGTACACATTACCGATTGCCTTGCTCTGCTCTATCATCGATGCGCTGATGATCACTGCGGGTGTCGCGGGGCTAGGACATATTATTGAGTCGTTTCCCACTATTAAGCATGTGGCGAGTTTCGGTGGCGCCGCGTTTCTACTTTGGTATGGTGCGAATGCGCTAAAGGCGTCGTTTGTGGCTAAGGGCATTGAGATGGATCAGGCCGATAATGCGGACACATTTAAGAAAGCCGTACTGACGACGCTTGGGATCAGTTTACTTAATCCGCATTTGTATCTTGATACTGTGGTGTTGCTCGGCAGCATTAGCACTCAATTTGATGATTTCGATCGGCCTTGGTTTGGCGCGGGTGCCATACTGGCATCATTTATTTGGTTTTTTGGCTTAAGTTTTGGTGCGCGTTTGTTAGCGCCCATTTTTACTCGCCCAGCGGCATGGCGTTATCTTGACCGTTTTATTTGGTTAACCATGTGGAGCATTGCCGCTGCGATTATTTGGCCCTATGTGGCAGGATAACCGGTGTTGGGATGCCATAGAATACGGGCATAGCTGAATACTTTTGCGGTTTTTTTGCTCGGTTAGAACGTATCTTGTGATATGAAAGTGAAAATTTTTCATGAAAAAGGTCCTGATTTCAGGACCTTTTCGCTATCGATTGCCGATTATTTATTCAGGCTACCAAGATCAACTGACAACGTTTACACTTTTGTGCCGATTAAAGCAGCAGCTTGAAGCCTTGTATTCGTCGTCATATTAGTCATTAACCCGCGATTTGCGCGAGTACGACTTCATGGTGATCTTTGGTTTTAAACTTATCGAATACGTGGGCGATGGTGCCGTCGGTATTGATAAGGAAGCTTAATCTGTGGATGCCATCATAGGTTTTTCCCATGAATTTCTTTTCACCCCAGACCCCAAAAGCGTCGGCGACACTGTGGTCTTCATCGCTCAGCAAAGTGAAGTTGAGTGCTTGTTTCTCTGCAAATTTAGCCAGTTTAGCCACAGGATCTGGGCTAATGCCAAATACAGTGACATTATGACTATCGAGCTCGGCTTTACTGTCACGTAGGCCGCAGGCTTGAACTGTGCAACCCGGCGTTGATGCTTTCGGGTAAAAATACACTAAAACAGGGCCTTGCTTAAGGCTGTCTGCCAGCGATACTGAGTTGCCATGTTGATCTTGCAGTGTAAAGTGAGGCGCTTTTGCCCCAGCCGTTAAGGTATTCATCTATTATCCTCTGTCCTCTAAGATGGCAGTGCCTTCCATACGACGAATAGTACAATCTAAGGTCATATCTTGGGCGAGCTGATAGATACTCTGTTCGAGCTTTTCTAGTTCAACTTTTTCAGGAATATTAATGGTTAGCGACACATTTTGCGTTTGTTCACCACCGGGGAGTTCCTCAGAAAATGAACGTACTGCGGCAAGATCTAATGACCTGTCAGCAAGGAACTGGGTAATACGTTTAATGGTGCCGCGTTGGTCTTTACCCGTAAAGCGTACTTCGAGGCGAGAAAGGTAGTTTTGTGGTGTGTGTTTAGAGGTGCGTTTCATCACCGTCAGCAGTTCTAACTCAACGCTGAGACTGGGGAACATACTTTCAATTTTCGTTATTGATGCCCACGAGCCAGACAACATCATGATCAGGGTAAATTCGTTACCAAATAATGCCATACGGCTGTCGACGATATCGCAGTCACAGTCACTGGCAAGTCGAGCTAGTTTACTTACAAGTCCAGGACGGTCGAGACCCATCGCTGTTACGACCAGGAAATTGGTCATGAATTTTCCTCACTTTTTCGATATCATAGAGCGAAAACTCAGGGTTAAAGCTGAGTTTTTGTGCGGGATGTAATGCTACCATAACTAATTCAATTTGAGAGCCCCGTTAATGCTTGTCATTAGTGGTTGGCATCAGTACCATAGCGAATCCTGAAATCTTGGGGAAAGTCAGATGATAAACGGAAGCATCGTAGCCTTAATCACGCCAATGAACAGTGATGGCTCAGTAGATTTTGCAAGTCTTGAAAGGTTAGTCGAATTCCATATTGACCAAGGCACAGATGCCATTGTGGCCGTTGGTACTACTGGCGAGTCAGCGACTCTGCCTATGCCTGAGCATGTAGCGGTCGTTTCACAAACCGTTAAATTTGCTGCGGGACGTGTTCCTGTCATTGGTGGCAATGGCGCCAATGCCACATCTGAAGCCGTTGAGCTCACCAAGTCCTTATCTAAGGTGGGTGTTGCCGCTATGCTTGGCGTAACGCCATATTATAATAAGCCAACGCCTAAGGGATTGATTGCGCATTATAAAGCTGTGGCCGCTAGCACAGATATTCCACAAATTCTTTATAATGTTCCAGGCCGTACTGCCGTTGATATGCTGCCAGAAACTGTTGCCGAGCTTGTTAGCGTGAGCAACATTATTGGTGTAAAAGAGGCGACCGGTGACTTATCCCGTGTAAAACGTCTGCGCGAACTGTGCGGCGACGATTTCCTCTTGTATAGCGGTGATGATGCCACTGCCAGAGAGTTTTTACTCTTAGGTGGAAATGGCGTAATTTCTGTGGCTAACAACATAGTACCAAAGGCTTTTAAAGCTATGTGTGATGCGGCGCTCGCGGGCAATGGCGAGTTGGCTCAGAGCATAGATACCCCGCTGCGCGGTTTGTATAGCACACTGTTTTGTGAAGCCAACCCTATCCCAGTAAAATGGGCTGCCCATCGTATGGGTTTGATTGAATGTGGCCATATTCGTTTACCTTTGACTGAACTTTCTGAGCAATGTCATGGTCTGTTGATAGAAGCAATGACTCGTGCCCAGATAGAGGTTAAATAATTAATGTTAAAGAAAGTCACTCCACTGATCTTAGTTGCTGCAGTTGCAGCCTGTAGTTCGCCACTTGATCGCCGCCAAGCGAACGGTAACGACGACTATGTTCAGGCCGAGCAAGCGCCTTTGCTTAAGATCCCCGCGGGATTAAAAACGCCACCCTACAATAAAGAATTCGATTTACCAGCACTGGGTTCTAAAGTGAATGCTTCGCTGTATGGCAAAAACTTAGATATTCGTCCGCCACTGCAAGTACTGCCAATGGCGGAAGGTACTCATGTGGAAGAGGGCAGTGACAACATTAAAATCGTGGTTGAATCCATCGACAATGCTGTGGATTTGAAACAAGAAATCTTCACAAACTTAGATGGTTTCTTTGCCCAAAAAGGTATTGCTGTTCGTAGCCGTGATTTTGACAAAGGCAACGTAGAAACCGATTGGATTGAAAGCCGTGAAGTGATTGAATCGAGCATGTGGGGTGCGGATAAAGTTTATCTGTTGCGCCAACGCTATCGTTTTGACGTGGAAACGCGTCCACATGGTCGTACTGCAAATATCGTTATTCACTTAGTTGAACACGAAGAGTTCTACGACGATAAAGCGCAACAAGTTTTATTAAGCGGTGAAGATAAGCAAAGATACACTATTGATATGCTGAACAGCGCCATTGCGTATATCAGCGTTAAGCGTGACCAAGCGATCCAATCGAATCGTTTGAAGCAAACCTTAGGTATTAATGTTGATCTCGTGACGCCTGAAGAAGGTAAAGCTTACTGGTCTGCTAAAGCCTCTTATAAGCAAGTGTGGGATCGTCTACGCATAGTGCTACCAGAAATGGGCTTTGAAATTGCCGATATGGATAGTGCTAAAGGATTGTACTTTATCAAGTTTGACGATAACTCTGGTTTCTGGAGTTCATTGTGGGGCGAAGATAAGTTAGCACTGAAAGAAGGTAGCTACCGTTTACTGCTTGAAGATGGTGATACTCCAGAAGAAACGAAAATCTTCCTTCGCGATAACGAAGATCAGCCATTAAGCGATGAAGTAGTTAGCAATGTGTACCAGTCACTGTCAAACCTGATGAAAGAAGAACGTCAAATACGTTAATTTCAGCAGTTGACTAGAAAAGGGCGAATTATCGCCCTTTTTTATTGACTGCAATTTGAGTTTTAAGCAGGGGATTGTCGATTATCTAGGCGATCTGTGTTGCAGAATTAAATTATCTATATACCAATCTTTTTCAAATGGTTTTAGTGATAAATGTTGATTTAGTGGCAATAAGTAAAATTAATCACTTAACAACCTTGTTATCGTACTGCATTCTGGCAACTCAACCATTGATATCGCCAAAGACACTTAATCATACATATTTTGCGCTATCAGCGTAATTTGTAAGAAAAAGTAAAACGTATTGATGCGATGATGTGAGTGAGTAAACTAGCCGTCATTAATGCGAGTCATTCCTTGGAAGCCCGATGAAAAAAATTATTCTAATAATCGCCATATTGGCCGCGGCATGGTTTGGATACCAAGCCATGCAACCGCAAGAGATTGCTGCAGCCCAGATTAAACTCATACCTAATGTGGTGATTGCCACTGCCGCTATGGCGCCCATTCGCGATGAAGTTGAAGCTATTGGTAGCAATAAAGCCGCAGAATCTGTAACGATAACGCCTAAAGTCACCGACATGGTGATAGCGCTTAAATTTGACGACGGTGATATCGTTAAAAAGGGCGAGTTATTAGTCCAACTGCAAAATGCTGAGCAGATCGCTAAGGTTAAAGCCGCGCAAGTCAAAGTCAGTGATAATCAACGTGAATTAGCTCGGATCAGTTCGTTGGTGACTAGCCGCACTGTGGCCGAGTTAGAACGCGACAGATTACAAACCCTTATTGATACCACCCGTGCCGAGCTCGAACAGGCGCAATCATCACTCAATGATCGCAGTATTCTGGCGCCTTTTAATGGCCGTTTAGGTTTACGTCAAATCAGTGTGGGCAGCTTAGTGTCACCCGGCACTGTAATTACGACATTGGATGATATTTCTACCATTAAGCTCGATTTTTCAGTGCCAGAGCGCTTTATTCAAGATTTAGAGCCAGGTAAAAAGGTGGAAGCCAAAGCGGTCGCTTTCCCTGATGTGACTTTCAAAGGTGTGGTGACATCGATTGATAGCCGTGTGAATCCAACCACGCGCACAGTGATTGTTCGCGCCGAAATCCCCAATCCTGAACTGCGTTTATTACCGGGCATGTTGATGAAGGTTAAACTCATCAAGCGTAGCCGCGAGGCCTTGATGTTGCCTGAATCTGCTATTATCCCGATCCAAAACAGCCATTATGTTTACAGCGTCAATGCCGACAAGGTGATTGAACGTAAACAAGTCACTATTGGTATTCGCACCCGTGGCTGGGTGGAGATCTTAGATGGTTTAGCCTTGGGCGAAAACGTGGTCATCCGCGGCTTACTGAAAGTTCATCCTGGGGATAAAGTGCAAACTGAGTTCGCGGAAAAGTTTAGTTATCTTGCCGATACGAACGCGGAGCCAAGTGTATGATCCTTACTGATCTCTCGGTCAAACGTCCCGTATTTGCCTCAGTGATCAGCTTGCTGCTGGTCGCTTTCGGGCTTGTCTCCTTTGATAAATTGCCCCTACGCGAATACCCGAATATAGATCCACCAGTGGTATCTATCGACACGAATTACCGCGGTGCCAGTGCTGCCGTGGTGGAAAGCCGCATTACCCAATTGATTGAAGACAGGATCAGTGGCGTCGAAGGTATTCGTCACGTGAGTTCATCGAGCAGTGATGGCCGCTCATCGGTTACCTTAGAGTTTGATATTAGCCGTAATATTGAAGATGCAGCTAACGATGTGCGCGACAGGATCTCAGGTTTACTCGACAATTTACCCGATGAAGCAGATCCCCCAGAAGTACAAAAGGCCAATGGCAGTGATGAAGTGATCATGTGGCTCAATCTCGTGTCGGATCAAATGACCACCCTCGAATTGACCGATTACACCAACCGCTATTTGTCGGACCGCTTTTCGGTGGTCGATGGTGTTGCGCGGATGCGTATTGGTGGCGGTAAGGTTTACGCCATGCGCGTTTGGCTTGACAGACAAGCCTTGGCCTCTCGCAGTTTAACGGTTGCCGATGTTGAGGCCGCGCTCAGAGCTGAGAACGTCGAGTTACCTGCAGGTTCGATAGAGTCGAAGGAGCGGCACTTTACAGTGCGACTGGAGCGGGGTTATCGCACTGCCGAAGATTTCGCAAACTTAGTGATCACCCAAGGGGAAGACGGTTATTTAGTCAAACTGAGTGATGTCGCACGGGTGGAAATTGGCTCTGATGAAGAGCGGATTATGTTTCGTGGCAACAAAGAGGCAATGATAGGTTTAGGCGTGTCTAAACAGTCAACCGCCAATACGTTAGAAGTGGCGCGCGCAGTGAATGCGCTGGTTGACAAAATCAACCCGACCTTGCCAGCGGGGATGTCGATTAAACGCAGCTACGATAGCTCAGTGTTTATCGAAGCCTCGATTAAAGAAGTGTATCAAACCCTGTTCACAGCGATGATTTTAGTGATTATCGTGATTTATCTGTTCCTTGGCAGCGTGCGCGCTATGTTGATCCCCGCGATCACTGTGCCAGTGTCTCTGCTCGGCACCTTTATTGTGCTGTATGCACTAGGTTATACCATTAACCTCTTGACCTTATTGGCAATGATCCTCGCCATTGGTATGGTGGTGGATGATGCGATTGTGATGCTGGAAAACATCCATAGACGTATCGAGGAAGGAGATTCACCACTCAAAGCTGCTTTTCTCGGTGCGCGTGAAGTGGCTTTTGCTGTTATCGCGACTACACTCGTGTTGGTCGCGGTCTTTATGCCAATCACTTTCCTTGAAGGTGACTTAGGTAAACTCTTTAAAGAGTTTGCCGTGACCATGAGTGCGGCGGTCCTGTTCTCTAGCCTAGTAGCGCTCACACTCACGCCCATGATGTGCTCTAAGTTGCTTAAGCCGAGCTCGCAGGATTCTTGGTTGGTGCGTAAGGTCGACGGCATAATGACAAAAGTGTCCAACCGATACCAATTGTCCTTAAAATCCGCCATGGCCCACCCGATATTGGTGTCGATTCTGGTGTTAGTCGCATTAGGTTCTAGTGTCTATTTAGTCCAAAAAGTACCGCAAGAATTTGCACCACAGGAAGACCGTGGTTCGTTATTCTTGATGGTCAATGGGCCACAGGGCGCGAGTTACGAATACATAGAATCCTATATGAATGAAGTGGAAAACCGCTTGATGCCATTGGTCGAAACGGGTGATATCAAACGTCTGCTCATTCGTGCCCCCCGTGGCTTTGGCCGCGCGGCGGATTTCTCTAACGGTATGGCAATCATAGTACTGGAAGATTGGGGCAAACGTCGTCCAGTAAAGGAAGTTATCGTCGACATTAATAAGCGTCTTGCCAATCTCGCCGGGGTGCAAGCGTTCCCTGTAATGCGCCAAGCCTTTGGTCGCGGCGTAGGTAAACCTGTGCAATTTGTGGTTGGTGGACCTAGCTACGAAGAGCTTGCCCGCTGGCGCGATATCATGATGCAAAAGGCGGCACAGAATCCCAAATTATTGGGATTAGATCATGATTATAAAGAGACTAAGCCTCAACTTCGTGTCGTCATCGACAGAGACAGAGCGGCGAGCCTTGGAGTGTCGATTTCAAATATTGGCCGTACGTTGGAATCCATGTTGGGCTCACGCTTAGTGACGACGTTTATGCGTGACGGTGAAGAATACGATGTGATCGTTGAAGGCGAGCGCGATAATCAAAATACGGCGGCGGATCTGCAAAATATCTATGTTCGTTCCGAGCGCAGTCAGGAGCTTATTCCGCTGTCGAACTTAGTGACTGTGGAGGAGTTTGCCGACGCCAGTTCGCTTAATCGCTATAATCGCATGCGCGCGATCACCATAGAAGCCAGTTTGGAAGATGGTTATAGTCTAGGTGAAGCCCTTGATTATATGAATCAATTGGCGCGTACCTATTTGCCAGCGGAAGCGGTGATTAGCTACAAGGGCCAATCCCTCGATTATCAAGAGTCGGGTAGCTCTATGTACTTCGTATTCATCCTCGCACTGGGGATTGTATTCCTCGTGCTCGCGGCGCAGTTTGAGAGTTATATCCACCCTGTGGTGATCATGCTTACTGTGCCGCTGGCTACCGTCGGTGCATTAATTGGTTTGTGGCTTACGGGGCAGAGTCTTAATATTTACAGTCAGATAGGCATTATTATGCTGGTCGGGTTAGCCGCGAAAAATGGCATCTTGATTGTCGAGTTTGCTAACCAATTACGGGATAAAGGTGTTGATTTTGATAAGGCCATTATCCAAGCGTCAGCGCAGCGGTTACGACCTATCTTAATGACAGGGATCACCACTGCTGCTGGTGCCGTGCCATTGGTATTGGCGGTAGGCGCGGGTGCTGAAACTCGTTTTGTGATTGGTGTGGTTGTGCTATCGGGGATTTTACTGGCAACCCTATTCACTATCTTCGTGATCCCCGCCGCTTATGGACTCTTTGCCCGCAACAGCGGATCGCCCGAAGCTATCGCCCAACAGTTAGAAAAAGAATTAGCCCAAGACTAACGCCTCGTGCAGGTTGATGTTGAAAGCATACATATAGGCGCTTGGTATTCATCAAGCGCCTTATTTTTCGCCATTCGAACCTCGTTTTAGCCCTTGCCCTTGAAAAGCAAATTTGGAGCCCCATTTAGTAAACACTAAGCGTTACTTTTACCAAATTGCGTAACAAATAAAGGAAAATTTCATGTCACAACAAGAAACTCATGGTTTTCAAACAGAAGTCAAACAGCTGTTGCATTTGATGATCCATTCTTTGTATTCCAACAAAGAAATTTTCTTGCGTGAACTGGTCTCCAACGCTGCGGATGCGGCGGACAAGCTGCGTTATCTGGCGTTGACCAATGACGCACTCTATGAAGGCGACGGTGAACTGCGAGTCCGTATCAGTGCCGATAAAGAAAAAGGCACTGTGACCATCGAAGACAACGGCGTGGGTATGACCCGCGACGGCGTGATTGAGCATTTAGGCACAATCGCAAAATCAGGCACCGCTGATTTCTTTAAGAATCTATCGGGCGAATCCTCAAAGGATTCCCAGCTAATCGGTCAGTTCGGTGTCGGTTTCTATTCGGCTTTTATCGTGGCGAAAAAAGTCACCGTTCGCACCCGTGCTGCCGGTCATAAGGCCGATGAAGCCGTATTGTGGGAATCAGAAGGCGAGGGTAACTTCACCGTTGATACCATCACTAAGGCGAGCCGTGGTACTGAAATTACGCTGCACCTGCGTGACGAAGAAAAAGAATTTGCCGATGATTGGCGCCTGCGTTCGATCATCACTAAATACTCAGATCATATCTCTGTGCCAGTCGAAATGTGGCAAGAAGGCTCGCCAGAGCGTGATGGTCCTGATGGCGAAAAAATTCCTGCGACCGAAGGTCAATGGAAAGTCATGAACAAAGCCACGGCTTTGTGGATGCGCAATAAAGCTGACATCAGTGATGAAGAGTATCAAGAGTTTTACAAACACATTTCCCACGATTATACCGATGCACTACTGTGGAGTCATAATCGGGTAGAAGGTAAGCAAGAATACACTAACCTATTGTATATTCCTGCAAAAGCGCCTTGGGATATGTGGAATCGCGACCGTAAACACGGCCTAAAACTGTTTGTGCAACGTGTGTTCATCATGGATGACGCTGAGCAATTTATGCCATCTTATCTGCGCTTCGTGCAGGGCTTAATTGACTCAAACGATCTGCCGCTGAACGTATCCCGCGAAATTCTGCAGGATAACCACGTGACCAAAGCGATGCGTACTGGTATCACCAAACGTGTGCTTGGCATGCTGGAAAAACTGGCGAAAGACGATGCGGAAAAATATCAACAGTTCTGGGCTGAATTTGGTCAAGTGCTGAAAGAAGGGCCTGCGGAAGATTTCGCTAACCGTGAGCGTATTGCTGGCTTATTGCGTTTTGCCTCGACCCACACGGGCAGTGCGGCGCCGACTGTGTCACTTGATGACTACATCAGCCGCATGAAAGAAGGCCAAACTAAGATTTATTACATTGTTGCCGACAGCCATGAAGCCGCAGCTAACAGCCCACATTTAGAGTTGCTACGTAAGAAAGGCATTGAAGTCTTACTGATGTCAGAGCGTATCGACGAGTGGCTAATCAACCACTTAACTGAGTACAAAGAGAAACAATTGCACTCAGTGACCCGTGGTGATTTAGAACTTGGCGAGCTGGAAGATGCATCTGAAAAAGAAGCGCAAGAAAAGCTTGAGCAAGAATCGGTAGCTTTAGTTGAACGCATTAAAGCGGCATTAGGCTCAACCGTTGCGGATGTGAAAGTCACGTCACGCTTAACTGACACCCCAGCCTGTGTGGTGGCGGGTGAAGGCGAAATGTCGACTCAGATGATCAAGCTGATGCAAGCTGCGGGTCAACCTGTGCCAGAAGTGAAGCCGACATTTGAGATCAACCCAGCGCACCCATTAGTATCGCGCTTAAATGATCTTCAAGATGAAGCCGCCTTCGCGGATTGGTCAAATCTGCTGCTGCAACAGGCGCAATTATCTGAAAAAGGTAGCCTTGCGGACCCATCGGCCTTTATCAAGCTGATGAACCAAATGTTACTGGCTAACATGAAGTAAATGACTATCGGGGCCCTTCTTTGAACGGCCCCGATATTGTTTCTAGTGCAGGAAGAGTGGTTTGCGCCTAGCCTGTCACTCAATCCGTTAGCGGTAAGACTCGATTTTAAGACTTGGTTCTAACGCTTAGTTTTAAAAGAATAAGGCCTCCCATGATAGAGGCCTTAAATGTTAAGGGAATACTATGGACAATATCCTCAGTCTGACTAAAGACAATATTCAGCAAGTGGTTGACGCCTCGATGCAACAGATCGTGGTGTTAGCATTTTGGGCTCAGCCGCAGGAACAAAGTGTGGCTATGCTGCACACCTTAGAGAAAATTGCCGCGCAAAATGCGGGTCGATTCGTGCTCGCAAAAGTTGACTGTGAAGCCGAATTAGAAATTGCCAATTACTTTCGCATTCAAAGTCTACCGACCACGTTAGTATTAGATAAAGGTCAGCCTGTCGATGGTTTTGCTGGCCTGCAAGATGCGGCGCAAGTCACGGCTATGCTGGATAAACATTTGCCGCCTATGTGGCAGTTACAGTTAGTACAGGCCAAAGCATTGCTCGCCTTGAGTCAAGTAAGTGCAGAAGATCTTGCTACTGCAGCTGTGTTGCTTAAAGAAGCACATACAGGGTCAAATCAAGCGGGTGAGGTGAGTCTAGTGCTTGCCGATGTGTATCTGATGCAGGGCGAATTAGTGTTAGCACAAGCCATGCTTGAGAAGGTAGGGCTTGCTGACCAAGATGGTTACTACCAGAGTTTAAAAGCTAAGCTCGCACTTGCCTTAGATGCGGCGGATACCCCTGAAATTCGCGATTTGCAGCAAAAGTTTGAGCAAAATCCAACAGATTTAGTGTTATTACTCGAGCTGAGTAAGGCATTGCATGCTGCCCACCGCGATGATGAAGCATTAGAACTGTTATTCGGTGTGCTAAGTAAAGATTTAGGTGCTGAAAATGGCACAGTAAAACAAGTGTTTATGGAAGTATTAACGGCACTTGGCCAAGGTAATCCCATAGCCAATCAATACCGCCGTAAGCTCTATACTTTGCTCTATTAATGAAAAAAATCGCTTAGTAACCGCAGTTTATTTGCGGTTTCTGAGGCTAAAGTCGAAGCTAAAACCCTTCTCAATGGCGGCCAGATGTGCGAAGATCGCCGCCCTAAGAAGAATATCAATGCGAAAAGAGGACTCTTGAGATGCGCATTATCCTATTGGGCGCCCCAGGTGCCGGTAAAGGTACCCAGGCCCAGTTCATTATGGAACAGTATGGTATCCCACAAATTTCCACTGGTGATATGTTACGTGCCGCGGTAAAAGCTGGTACTCCACTGGGTTTGGAAGCGAAAAAAGTGATGGATGCTGGTCAACTGGTTTCTGATGATCTGATCATCGGTCTGGTTAAAGAGCGTATCGCACAGGAAGACTGTGTTAAAGGTTTCTTGTTAGACGGTTTCCCACGTACTATCCCACAGGCGGATGCGATGGCGGCAAACGGTATTAGCATTGATCACGTGATTGAAATCGACGTGCCAGACGAAGAAATCGTTAAGCGCATGAGCGGTCGCCGTGTTCACCCAGGTTCTGGCCGTGTTTACCATGTGGTTTTCAATCCACCTAAAGTGGAAGGTAAAGACGACGTGACGGGCGAAGATTTAGCTATTCGTCCAGATGACGAAGAAAGCACAGTGCGTAAACGCCTCGCGATTTATCACGAGCAAACTAAGCCGCTCGTTGAATACTACGGTAAAGTGGCTGCCGCTGGCCAAACTCAATACAACAAGTTTGACGGTACTCAATCGGTTGCGGCCGTGAGTGAGCAGTTAGCTAGAGTGTTGAAATAACCGAATAAAGGTTAATTTACGAGAACAAGTTCTCATATTAAGAAAAAGCCTGCCGATGCAGGCTTTTTTTATGGGTATCGCAATGTTAGCCTCCAAGTGAACTTCATTAACCATGAGCCTAACGTTGAATCCTTCCCCTGCTTTTGGTGTGTTATTGGTTAACCTCGGCACGCCTGATCAACCTAGTCCTAAGGCCGTTAAACGCTTTTTAAGGCAGTTTTTAAGTGATCCCCGTGTCGTCGATTTATCGCCGTGGATTTGGCAACCGCTGCTGAACGGCATTATTCTCAACACCCGTCCGGCGAAAGTCGCCAAACTCTACCAAAGCGTGTGGACGCAGGAAGGCTCGCCCTTGATGGTGATAAGTGCACGCCAAGCACAAAAGTTGGCGGTGGACTTAAGTGCAACCTTTAACCAGACCATTCCGGTTGAACTGGGTATGAGTTACGGCAATCCCTCCATCGATGCGGGATTTGAACGCCTGAAAGATCAAGGAGCAGAGCGTATTATTGTGCTGCCTTTGTATCCCCAATATTCCTGCTCGACGGTGGCAAGTGTGTTCGATGCCGTTGCCCGTTATCTTAAAACTGTGCGTGACATGCCGCAGGTTCGCTTTAATAAAGACTATTTTGACCATAGCGCTTATATTGCTGCGCTGGCACACAGTGTGACGCGCCACTGGAAAACCCATGGGCAGGCCGACAAGTTGCTCTTGTCATTTCACGGTATTCCACTGCGTTATGTGAAAGAGGGCGACCCTTACCGCGAGCAGTGTTTTGTCACGGCTAAACTGTTGGCGCAAAAACTTGAGCTGAGCGAGTCGCAATGGCAAGTGTGCTTCCAATCGCGCTTTGGCCGCGAAGAATGGTTAACGCCCTACGCCGATAAATTACTGGCCGAGTTACCTGCGCAAGGGATCAAAAGTGTCGATGTGATTTGCCCTGCGTTTGCGACCGATTGCCTCGAAACCTTAGAAGAAATCTCCATTGGCGCTAAGGAAACCTTTTTGCATGCGGGTGGCAGCGACTATCGGTTTATCCCTTGTTTGAACGACGATGAGTTACACATTGAATTATTACGGCAATTAATCCAAGAACAAGCGGTATCTTGGGCCCATACCCAAGCCACCTGAAGATACGAGTTTCAGAGCGCCTAGGGTGATTCAATTCAAGGCGCATCAATGACAGAATGTCGGCCACCTTTTGAATTGATGCAACACGGAAGTGAAGTGCCCTAGGCGCTCCGTCCCGGCGTTTTTTAACGCACTTTATACTGTGTTGACTATTTTTAACTTAGCCCACTAGGTCTGCAAATAGCCGCCTTGCCTAAAGTGCGTTAAATTCCCGCTGAATCCTGCATCTTCAGGTTGTTTGGGTATTGGAGCACTGGCTTCGAACTGATTTTGTGATAGAATCTGCGCCCTTCCGGCTAAGGGGTGGTTTTTTTGTCTCGCTAGCCTAGACTCAATATTTTTAGGATGCTGCTTGGCTTGACCGCCTCGGCAGACGCCAATTAGCATGGATGCCAGGAAAAGAGAGCCACTATGAAGTTTCCCGGTCAGCGTAAATCTAAACATTATTTTCCGGTTAAAACCCGAGATCCGCTGCTTGAACAGCTGACTCAACAGCCTCAGCCGTTTGCGACCTATATCAGCGGTATTGATCAAACCTTAGTGGATATCGAAGCGAAAGTGGAAGACGAATTGCTGAGCCGTTATGGCTTGCCCAAAGGCAATTCTACCTTGATCAATGATGAACAGGCCCACAGACTCTACACTGAGTTAAAAATTCATGGTTTGATTAGCGATGAATTTGCTGGTGGCACGATTGGCAACACAGTGCACAATTATTCTATTCTGGCCGATGACCGTTCAGTGCTGTTTGGGGTAATGAGTCAGAATATCGAAGTGGGCAGTTATGCCTACCGCTATTTATGTAATACCTCTTCTAAAGTCGACCTTAACTTTCTACAACCTGTAGATGGTCCTATCGGTCGCTGTTTTACCCTGATTTCTGAGTGCGGCGAGCGAACATTTGCGATCAGCAAAGGCGCTATGGATAAACTCACACCTGAATTTATCGATAAAGACGTGGTGCAGGGCAGTTCAGCCTTAGTGTTGACCGCGTATTTGATGCGCGCCAGTGATGGCGACCGTATTACCGATGCGGCCATGTGCGCTATCGAATATGCAAAAGCCGCCGAAGTTCCCGTGGTATTAACCTTAGGCACGCGTTTCTTGATTGAAGAAGACCCGCAATGGTGGCAAAACTTCATCAAAGAACATGTCACCATTTTGGCGATGAATGAAGACGAAGGTGAAGCCTTAACGGGTTCAAGGGATCCTCTGCTTGCCAGTGAAAAAGCCTTGGAATGGTGCGACATGGTATTAACCACGGCGGGGCCTATCGGGCTTTATACTGCGGGTTATACTGAAGATTCTGAAAAACGCGAAACGACGCACACCTTGTTGCCGGGCGCGATCCCTGAATTTAATCGTTATGAATTTTCCCGTCCAAAGCTTAAAAGTGACTGTGAAACACCAATCAAAGTGTTTGCCCACATTTCACCTTATATGGGCGGCCCAGAAAAAATCGGTAACACCAATGGCGCTGGCGATGGCGCGTTATCGGCGTTATTGCACGATCTGGCGGCCAATACTTTCCACAAGACTAACGTGCCAGGCTCAAGTAAACATAAGCGTGATGGCCTATGTTATTCCTCGTTTTCTCAAGTGTGTAAGTACGCTAACCGCGTCGCCTATGAAGTCTTAGCTCAGCATAGCCCGCGTTTATCCCGCGGTTTACCTGAGCGCGAAGACAGCTTAGAAGAATCCTACTGGGAAAGATAAGTCGGTAGCTGTATTGGGATTAAGCTGACTGATTTACGCTAGGGCAATAACGGCAAACCGTTGTTGCCCTTATTTTTATGGCGTTTATCAATAATCAATTAACTAAGCATTAATTTTAACTACAGGCAGTTGCGAATAAATGTTAACGTTAGTCGGGTTCAGGTAGTCCAAATACAGCGATGATTTAAGGTGGAATTTTCGGTGAAAGCGCAAATCTTAAGAGAAATGAAGGTACTCACGGCCATAGAGCCAGAGTTCGAAGTGCAACGTCGTGTCGCGTTTATTAAAACCAAACTAAAAGAAGCACGCAGCAAGGCATTGGTATTAGGGATCAGCGGTGGGGTGGATTCTTCTACCGCTGGGCGTTTGTGTCAGTTAGCGGTGGACAGTTTAAATAAAGAAAATAGCCAAGGCGGTTACCAGTTTATCGCTGTGCGGTTACCTTATCAGATCCAAAAAGATGAGCATGAGGCGCAATTAGCCTGTCAGTTTATTCAGCCCTCTAAGTTGGTCACTGTGAATGTGCATCAAGGCGTTGATGGCGTGCACAGCGCTACCGTTGCCGCGTTAGCCGAAGCCGGATTGCCTTTGCCCGATGTGGCGAAAGTGGATTTTGTGAAGGGTAACGTTAAAGCCCGTATGCGGATGATCGCCCAGTATGAACTCGCCGGACTCGTAGGCGGGCTTGTGGTGGGGACAGATCACAGCGCCGAAAATATCACAGGTTTTTACACTAAATGGGGCGATGGTGCCTGCGATTTAGCGCCATTATTTGGTCTTAACAAACGCCAAGTTCGCCAACTCGCCGCGTATCTTGGCGCGCCAGAATCGTTAGTCTATAAAGCGCCGACCGCGGATTTAGAAGATAATAAACCGTTACTCGAAGATGAAGTCGCGCTTGGCCTAACCTATGCGCAAATCGATGATTTCCTTGAGGGAAAAGACGTTGGCAAGGCGGTTGAAGACAAGTTAATTGGTATTTATAAGGCGACGCAGCATAAACGTCAGCCTATTCCAACTATTTACGACTAACCCTGAATCGTCCTTGAATATGCACTCGTTTGAACTCTGTTCACGAGTGCTTTTTTATGCCTTTGTTATTTGGTGACTAATGCTGTGGTGACAGCCGTTACCACAATCATAATGGGATTATTCACTGTGGTGGGGCTCTGGCGTTGCTAAGTGTTGGCGTGTCAGGGCGATCAGTTGGTTTGGGTATTGGCGATAATCCAAATAGGGCGTGAGTAAACAATGCTGTCCTAGCGAAGATGGCAGCTTAAGTACGGTTATGGATTTATTTTGGGCAGTTAAATGCTGCGCACCGGAATCGTTCACGGACATGGTGAGCCCTAAAGCATTTGCGGCCACTTGCCCCGCAATGAGATGAATCTTAGCGTTTGCCATCAATTCAGTGCCGCCTATGCAGAGCAGTTCATTTTGCTTGAGTAACACTTGGTCACGATAGCTGCGCCAATCTTCTCCAACCGCGCTGACTTTTGCCATAATAGTGAAGATCTTACGCCAATGATTGCCATTGAGAGCTATAAGAGTCGCGACAGCATCTGGCTGAGTGTAATGCCAGCTCTCAGGTACCAGCGGCGCTGTAGGAAGATAGTAAGCGAACCTAGCGTGTGGATTACCAATTATCATCGAGAGCGTATAAGTTTCGTTGGAATAAGACTATTTTCGATCCTAACCCGATTAAGGCCTATGCGGCTAATAAAATTGCGAGATGAGTAAATTGGGGTGACTAAATTGAAGTGACTAAATTGGAGTGATTAAATTGTACTGCTTAAGTGGTTTTTATCGCGGTAAAACGTTTGAAGGATGTTTTTATCTACCCGTATAATCTAGTTGCACATTTTATCTTCATGTAGGAACAGCGATGAAGGCTATCATCATAGGTTCGACAAAACACCTATTTTTAGCTGCAGTGTATGCAAGTACTGGCATAGTGGTGGCGTTACTCGCGACAGGGATCTATTTTCTTAATGCGCGCCCTGAGCTGTCACTTTGGCATACGGTCGAGCTAAAAAATGAGTTCCATTACAATACCAAACTTGCCAATTTTAATGAGTACTTAGCGCTAGAAGACCGCTTATTCGCCGAAGTTGAGCGTAAAGTTGTCAAAAAGATTCCCGCCAATGAATTTTCTCCAGTGAACCGCTATGTCAAAAATAGCTTATCTGATCCTGCCCATTGGCCACAAAACTGGAATCGCAGTTATGAATGGCCTGTGGCTAATGCCGAATTTGGAGTATTACTGCTCCACGGTATGTCGGATTCGCCCTATGCTCTATCCAATGTGGCAGTGCACTTTAAAGGTAAAGCCCATGTGCTCGGTTTAAGACTGCCAGGACATGGCACGATTCCAAGTGGATTGACTGAGCTTTATTGGCAAGATCTGGCCGCAGCGGTGAATTTAGCCACAGCGCATATGCGGCAAACTCTGAAAGATAAACCATTATTTGTGGTGGCTTTTTCGACGGGTGCCGCCGTCGCGCTGAACCATGAGTTAGAACGTATAAGCCATAATAAAACCCCTGATTATGATGGAATGATTTTTATCTCTCCCGCGATAGGGCTAGCGCCATCTGCGGCGGCTGCACGCTGGCAGAGTTGGATAGGACGATTGTTGGAGCTGGATAAACTGCAATGGAACAGTATTCAAGTAGAGTACGATCCCTTTAAATACACCTCTTTTGCGGTTAATGCGGGCGATGTAGTTTATCAATTAGCCCTGCGTAACCAAGGTTTATTGGCAGGATTAACGCCGAAGCAACGGGTGCAAGTTCCGTCGATACTCACCTTTCAGTCAGTGGTGGACGCAACGGTTTCAACTGCGGCGGTGGTGAATAATCTGTATCAAACGTTGCCTGAAAAAGGTCATGAGCTAGTGCTGTTTGATATGAACCGACTCGATGTAAATGCCAAGATGGTGTCCAATGATCCGCTTGCGGGCTTGTTGGCGAACATTAATAACCCTGAGTTACATTATCGCGGCACTGTGGTGGAAAATATCAGTAATGAAACCACGCAGGTTCAGGCGCGATACTTTGGTTTAGATGAACTGGGTTTAGATGAACAAAATTTAGATACACAGGATATAGACACACAGGGTAAAGTGCTCACTCAGGTCAGTGAAAACGTGCGGATATTAGATTTATATTGGCCTGCAGGCGTGTATTCTTTATCCCATGTTGCGCTACCTTTTGGCATAGATGATGGGCTTTATGGCGCCGTGATCCAGCCTGATTTACATAGGATCCAAATCGGAGCCTCAGCTTCGCGCGGAGAGCGCGGCTTGTATAGCGTGTCAGCGTCTGAAATGTTACGACAGAAATGGAATCCCTTTTTCCCGTATCTACTCGAGCGCATGGATGAGTACCGACTCGCCCATATGCACTCGCATTGAATGATGATTTAGTAAACAGGTGTCATTATGTCTGTTCTGCAGCTAAATCTTGTTTGAGTATGGTCGTAATCAGTATCGAGCAATCATTATCGACGAAAATTGTGTCATTCAGAACATAAACTAAGCAGTTGATCAAAGAGATGTAATGAAGCCCTTGCGCAGTTGCGAGGCAATTGCTACAGTTCTGGCTCGCTTAAGATAAACCCCATAAACAGTATCTTAGGTGATAAGTAATTAAGCAAAAGCCGTAAAGATTATCGCTAAACTATATTTAGCTAAGTCAGCACAGGTATGCAATATACTTAAAAATTCGGTATGTAGCGCAGCCCGGTAGCGCACTGTCATGGGGTGTCAGGGGTCGGAGGTTCGAATCCTCTCATACCGACCAAATTCATAAACAAAAAAGCCTGCAATCTTAATCAGTTGCGGGCTTTTTTATTTTTATGCGATTTTAAAGTTCTTTTTAAGCATGCCAAAAGACTTAGGTATATGTAATGGTAAAGTGTCCCAGTTTGAATCATGAAAAACATAACAAATATGGGCAGGTTGCGCGTAGCTGCGACTTTATCCCAGTGTTGAATCACCCCGAGGTTTGATTGATTGGGGGGGGAATGGATAAGTTGTATAGTTAAATAGAAATTTTCTGAAAGCTTTGGGTAATGCTTTGAAGATTCAGGAGTGGCATTTATTGGGAGCAAAAAATTAGTTGGACACACTTTTTGTTCCCGTCTTATGGTTGAATAAACTGCATTAAAAAACCAAAATACCACGCCAACAAAGAAGCCCAAGTATAACCCCAAACTGCCATCAATAAAGCAGCGGAAGCCAGCCTTGGGTGAAAAGCGCTGGCGATAACTGGTGCAGAAGCCGCACCACCAATATTACACTGACTCGCGATCGCGAAGTACATGATAGGTAATCGAAAAAATACAGTAAAAATAAATAAGATAATAATGTGTATAGAGAACCAAATAAGAGCGATACAAACATAATAGGGCGCGGCGCGCAATGCGCTAATATCAAAGTTCAACCCCATCAACATTATCATGATATAGATTAAAAAAAGAGCTATTTGCTGAGTTTCCTTGACTAACACATGTCTTGCATTTGTTAATGAAAAGAATAATCCTAAAAAAGTTGCAATTAATACTGACCAAAAAAATCAGAAGTAAGATTGTATTTAAATAAGTGTGGGAAACTATTAGCGATTCTTGTTGCAAGGAAGGATGATAATTTTTCACTAAAGAGAATTACAATGAAAAAAGTCAAGCTCAATATCAGAATCCAATAATAGCTTGTTTGTTTTCCTATCACTTTACGTTTGATGTCAGTGCAAAATATCGGTCTATAGCTTTTATCAGCTTTCAGGAAATCATCGATTTTATCTTGGCGTTCTGCAATGAAAAGTAATATAACCATCCATATACCGGAAAAAAGAATATTAATAGCCATCATTACCGCAAATACGGCATCACCGACACTGTGGATTTCTTTTACAGCCAATTGATTGGCGGTTCCGCCAAGCCAGTTTGCCATCAGTGTTGACATGCCTTTCCAGGCAGCATTATCTCCCTGCCAGACGAGTTCGTTCGGAAAAAATATAGAGCCTAACCATAGGCTTAATGGACCGCCAATACAGATGCTCACAGCACCTAGCACGTACATACCGAGAAGTTTTTTTCCCACTAAACTGAGAGCAAAGAAATCGGTACCTAAAATCAGCAAAAATAAACAACCGGGCATTAAGTGTGTTTTTGCCATTTCGCTAAGTTGACTATGACTTGCATCAATAATATTTAGCGAGCTAAAGATGGCAGGTAAGGTGTAGCACATTAGCATCAGTGGAAAAATACGATAAAATTGCTTAAAAAGTGTAATAGAGGATGTGTGTGTATAAAATAAACCACATAGTAAAAAGACTAAAAAAAATCCTATTCCAAGATCTGATGATATCAATTAAATTCACCTAGTAAGAATAGCTGGTATACATTATTTTACAGTAGCTTACTAAAGGCTAGGAAACTCATGCTTAATGCAGATAATTCTTCTCCTTCACGCTGAATTGACCAATAAGTTCGTTTATAATCCCACCCATCCACAGGTAATAAAATAAGGTCTTTTCTTGCTAATTCAGCGTCAATCGCTAATAGGGGTAATACACTCAAACCTATACCTGTTCCAATTGCCCTTTTAATAGAGCCAATGGTTGACATGCAGATTTCATCACGAACGTGGATATTTAAGCTTTTTAATAACTGAATTGCACGAATTCGAGAGAACGATGATTCATGGTCGAATATCCACAATTGTTCACTAAGCCAAGATTTTGTATTTAAACCATTTGCAGCAGGATGAGTTACGCCACTCACAATGCAAAGATTATCTTGTAACCAATGCTCACAAATGAGATTTTTACTCGCGGGTTTAGCATCAATAAAGCCTAAGTCTAGTTCTTTTTCTGAAACCATTTTTTCAATAACTAAACTATTATCAATGACTAGTTTTATTTTTACATCGGGATATTGGTTCTTAAATAATGGAATTTTTTTAGATAATACATAGTTACCAGCAGTCTTACTGCTCCCAATGGTTAACGTCCCCTTAATGCCATGTTCAGGGAATGAAAATATATTTTCTAACTCTTTTCCCTTGGATAGCATTTCATTAGCATAAGGTAATATTATTTCTCCATGCGCATTTACAACCAAACCTCCCGCCACTCGCTCAAATAATCTGCAGCCTAAAGAACTTTCTAATTCTTTAAGTGCCATACTTACAGCAGGCGTTGACATATGAAGTACTTTTGCCGCTTTTGAGATCTGCCTCTCAGAATGTATGGCTTTAAAGATCATCAATTGTCTTAATGTTATCCGCATCAAATGCTCCGCGAGGGGGAAATCAGTTATACTAACAGTATAATAGTTTAAAACGATAAATAATTAACATGATAAATATCTGATTTTTATAAAGCGGCTATTTAGCCGCTTTATCTATAGAGGTTAAAATAGATATCTTGTAGATACAAAAATGAGAGTGTCATCAAACTCAGTATGTCCTTTGACGTCAGTATAGTCACCATCAAAATAGGAAATACCTACCCCAAAAGTCAAATCCTTTTGAGCCTTAAAATCAACGCCTACTGAATATTGACTTGCATCACTCTCTCTTAGTGTTTTTAGATCTGCTCCGGCATTTTTTGTCACTTTACCCAGCCCAGCATCATCTTTTAAATATTGAAATTTTATATCATATTTATTAATAGGAACAACCATACTTAACAGGTAGGAGTTACCTTTAATATTATCATAAATACTTGACTCAGAGCGCTGGTACATAGCCCCCAATTTTACGGATGAAATAGCAACACCACCCACCAGTCTTGTTGCCTCTAACTGGTTCAATCCATCAGCATAGGCTATTGAAATATAGTGACTATTCTTTTTAAATGCAGCATCGCCTAGGGAAAAACTAATTGCATAATTGTTTTGTTTATCAGAAAGTTCTGGATTTTTTTGATTAAAATCCTTTTCAAAAACATAACTAATACCCATAGTAACACCTGCGACCTTAGCGCTATTTAATGTTACCGAATCGCCTAATCTATCGTTACCTGCAATGATCATATTCATATCGCTTGAGGTAATATTAAATAAATCCACTTTACCTTCAGCACTTTTAAAAACGGTATCATTTCTTCCGAAAACAGCTGAACCATAGTTAGTTTTAAAACCTAAGTATGAGTTTCTCGGTTTGAAAATATTAGAATCATCGTTATCAAAGCTTTCTATCCCTGCTTCAAATTTATATAACAAGCTAAAATTATCATATACACTATACTCACCTTTAACGCCTAAATATGATGCATAATTTTCAAGGGAAAATCCATCAACTTTTTCGTTACCAGAAAGACCATTACTTGAGTTGGCCACACCAAGCCACAGTCTTCCATAAAAATCTAGTGGCTCAGATAAAGCTGGAGTTGAACAAATTAAAATTAAACTAAAACCAATATATTTAGTGTTTTTCATCGACATCACCTTTTTAGAATGTAAAAGCAATGCCATATTAGAGATTTAAGCAAACACATCTCCGTTTTAGATCACATCTAATCAACAAAAATATCGAGTTAAGCATAACTTAAAGTGTGTTAAGTTATATTTAATAATTTCAATTTATTGCTCAATGTCACTATTTAAAAAAATTAAGAAACTATCATCACGCCAAATCTTACCAAAATAAAAACTGGAGAATTGCATGAGGATAAAATACTTGAGTATTATTGTCTGTTCGATTTTAACGGCGTCATCATGGGCTGCTGATAATAAAAATGATTTAGCATCATTCCATAAAGATGTTAATGGTTGTAAAACCTGCCATACAGCACCCAATAAAGTGAGCGATAGCGAGACATTTGAAAATAAACAATGTAAATCCTGCCATGGTGATTATGGAAAACTAGCAAATCCCAAACTAGAAATTGACCCACATTCTTCACACTTAGGTGATATTAATTGTACGTCTTGTCATAAAGGACATGAACAACCAAAGTTATATTGTAATGAATGTCATTCATTTAAAGGGCTCGACATGCCTTTTAGTAAAGCCAAATCTAAAGAACCGTGGGACAAAGGTTGGGATAATGAAGCAATAAATAAAGCGATAGCTGCAGGTCCTAAAGAAACAACGGATGTGATTGTTGTTGGAGCTGGTAGTGCTGGATTTAATGCTGCGATTGCAGCTAAAAAGGCGGGGGCTAACGTTATATTGCTTGATAAAGCACCATTTAGTGGTGGTAACTCTATGCTCGCCGCTGGCGGGTATAATGCTGTGGGTACAGTTCAGCAAAAAGATCATAAAGTCGATGATAAAATCGAATGGTATGTCGAAGATACAATGAAAGGCGGTCGATATGCTAACGACCCTAAATTGGTACAAATATTAGCGGAGCAATCGGCTGATGGCATTAAATGGTTAGAATCTTTGGGCGCCAATATGGATGATTTAAAACGCTCTGGCGGCGCTAGAGTCGATAGAACACATCGTCCATCTGGTGGTTTAAGTGTTGGTCCACATATTATTGATGTACTAAGAAAAGCATCGGATAAAGAAGGGGTTGATACAAGACTCAACTCCAAAGTTGTTAAATTGGTTGTTGATGATGAACAAAAAATTGTGGGTGTTGTCATCCACGGTAAACACTCTGGTCACTATATGGTTGCAGCTAAGTCGGTTGTTTTAGCCACAGGTGGTTATGGGTTTAACAAAGAAATGATTGCTTTTTATCGCCCTACATTTAAAGGCATGATAAGTTCAAATAATATCACTTCAACTGGGGATGGTATTGAACTTGCTAAAGCAGTCGGTGCAAGTATGACTGATATTGATTGGATCCAGACACATCCAACAGTAGGAAAAGATAGCCGTATATTAATTTCAGAAACGGTTCGAGGTGTCGGGGCCATAATGGTTAATAAAGAAGGCAATCGCTTTATCAATGAATTAACGACTCGAGATAAAGCCTCCGATGCCATTCTAAAACAACCTGAACAATATGCTTGGCTAGTATTTGATAATGAATTATATAAAAAAGCTAAAATGGTTCAGGGGTATGATCATTTAGAAATGCTTGAAAAGGCCAATACTGTTGCAGAGCTTGCAAAAATAACAGGAATGACCCAAAGTGTTTTAGACAAAACTATCACAAACTACAACCATTATTTCAAACAGGGTAAAGATGAGGCATTTAACCGTGAGCAGATGCCGCTATCAATAGAAAAATCTCCTTATTATGCCGTAAAAGTTGCTCCTGGCATCCATCATACTATGGGGGGAGTTGCCATTGACACTAAAGCTGAAGTACTCGATATACAAAGCCAACCGCTCAAAGGTTTATTTGCGGCGGGAGAGGTGACTGGTGGTGTTCATGGGTATAATCGACTGGGTGGTAACGCTGTCGCTGATACTGTGATTTTCGGTAAAATCGCAGGGACAAATGCTGCCAAACATGCTCTAAATACAAAGTAATGCTAAATCAGTGAGAGACTCGTTATTGTCTCTCACAACATCTCAAGTTTTATTCATCGTAAATATTAGCAATAAAATTATTGCTTGAGTTAAAGTGCTCCCCTGCTATTTTTGAGAGGCTAATGTAGCCTCTCTTTTTTATTTGTCGGCAGCATTAGATTCGATGGATTTTGCTCACTTTTCGATGGCTTCATCTTTTTAGATAGCGCGGGAATATTGGCGAAATGTACTTACTCTTTCCATGAATCGAATAATACACTGTAGGCGAGTCCAGCATCGCACCACTTCTTAGAGAACCAATTACAGATTTGAACGTCTGAACCTTAAGCCGGATACGCAGTAACGATTCCTATCACTGAACCTACATTTCCGCGTTTAAAATTATTACACATATATTGATCAGCTTTAATGCTCAATAGGATTGTGTTGGCTCTCTTTCCTAGAGAGCATCAAAGCGGGTGAGGCTATTTGGCAGTATTATGCCGCGCAAGCCAGGCACTCAAGCGCTCTTGTGTGCCGATGACAAAGACAAAAAACGCCGGTACGAAGAATATTGCCAGCAAGGTACCACTGAGCATGCCACCGAATACGCCAGTACCGATTGCATGCTGAGTTTCGGCGCTGGCACCGCTCGCAAGTATTAAGGGCACCACTCCGAGAGTAAATGCCAATGAGGTCATCAGTATTGGACGCAGACGCAAGCGTGCAGCGGTCATTGCAGCATCTATCAGCGTATGGCCCTCGGCATGCAATTGGCGGGCGAACTCGACGATGAGGATAGTGTTTTTGCCGATAGGCCGAGGTGGTGGCTAGGGTGCCGGCGGTACTGCGACGCGATCGCACTAACACGCCCATAAATACCCAAATGTTGCGCGTCGGCCCGTTCCAAATCGACTTAGACAGTCACGAGGCTAGCGTAATCTGTAACGGTCAGTAGCAGGCACTGGATCTGACTTTGACCGAGTTCAAAATGCACGCCAGCATGCTGATCTTGGCACTTTGACTGTACGATTTTACCGCTCGGGGGCAAGCTGTTATCTCTGCGTCGAAGATGAAGGCCCTGGTATCCCTGATGAGGCAGCAAGCTACGTATTCGAAGCATTTCGCCGAGTAGATCCGTCTCGCTCTCGAAAAAGTGGCGGCAGTGGGCTCGGTCTCGCAGTGGTTAAAACAATTGTTGAAGCTCACGGCGGCCATGTGGTCTGCCAGCCATTGGGCCATGGAGGAACAATATTCGTTCTGTCTTGGCCTGTTAAGGCAAGTTTAGAGCCCCTTAATTTGTCCTGATGTTGGAATTATCTATAGGAAAGGTGACATGCTGAGTGATTCCTGCACGTATGGCCACCGCGTCAGAGCACATTGCTGAATCGGGAAAATGCAGGGATTGTAGGTATTCCCTAGATCCCTTTGGTTGTTATCCGATATTGATTACAACTAATGGGATGTTATTTTGTTTGAATACGCTCAATTTGTTGTACTTGTAGTCTTGATATCGCATTTGCGTGTAAGTGTACATAAATTGTTGAGGTAATTAAAACGTGCAAAATTACATTATTTATGTTTAAATTTAGCAGGTTATGATTAAGCGGTTCACTGTTATAGAGTATCAGGGAGTGGAGGCTCGAATCCTCTCATACCGACCAAATTAGATGCTTTTTGTTAGTTTGTTTTAATCATTAAAATAACCAGCAGTTAAGTAAAACAAAACCCCGTGTTAGCATTGCTATACGGGTTTTGTTTTTTATACCTTTTCGCTGCCCATATGATTAACGCTGCTTGCGACTAAGGCTCAAGTTCGAGTGATTAGGCTGGCTTTGGCACAGCAAAAGGCAAAAATTTTCAAGGCGAAATCGTCAATTTCACAAATTATATGTATCCGCCATTTAGCATTTAAGACATTATTGAGTAGGACATTTACCTATGCGCGCGTTTGTTTTACGAGCAAGATCAGCACCTACTGACAGTCAGTTGTTTTTGGCTTCTGTCGGCCAAGAGGCGCATACCGAGATTTTAGCTCATACCCTGATGAACACTATCTTTGTGGCTCAGTCCCATCGAAACGATGTTGTCGTTTATTTGGTGCTAGAAAGTACCCATGATTTTTCCCGCACTATCTGCTTCGATACTCGAAATATTTGCCATATTGGTGGTTTTCACGAGCAAGCTTTGCTCACTAAAATTGCCAAAGCCTTAGATATTTCTCGGGGCATGACGAAGGAGCAAACCCGTGTTGTTGACGAGGGCATCAGTGTCAGTACCATCAGTTTTGAAAAGCTGGTACAGGACCTCGCGGTGGATTATCAATTGTTTATGATGGATAAGAAGGGTACATCAATCCGTGAGCAAGAATTTGTGGGTAATCCGTGCTTTTTACTGACCGATCATATTCCTATGCCGAAGAAAAGTTTTAATACCTTGAAACGACTCGGCGCGCAAAAGATCAGCCTAGGGCCTAAGATGCTGTTTGCTTCCCAGTGTGTGGTATTGATCCATAATGAATTGGATATCAATCAATAGCCTCTGAGTCTTATGTATCCGTTGCTAACGCTGACTATTCCTGTGCGGCAACTTGTGTGCCGAACCCCATTTTTAAATGGGGTTTTATATTTTCTCCTTTAAAAATGTGATCGCTTTTTGGGCTCTGCGTGACAAGGGCCATTCCGCGCGGTGGATAAGCCAAATGGTGTCTACAACTTGGCTGCCACATTCCACAACATAGATATCTTCTTGTCGTTCAAAGGCTTTGCGGGCGTATTGCGGTATAACCGTAAATCCTAGCCCTTTTGCGACAGGTTCGAGAATGAGGCTGATTTGGTTGGTAAATCCCTTGCAAGGGATCTCTTGAATGCCGGGGTGAGCTGGATATTTACGGCTAAGCAGCCGAGTCGCCATGGCCTCACCATCGGGATGGGAGATAAACCCTAGCCGTTGTAAATCAGCCCATTCATGTTGTTTATGGCTCGCAGGTACCACAAGTTCAAGCGGCTCTTCGGTAAAATGTGTGCTGTGAATACGAGGATCGGAAGGTTTTAAGGTTACCATGCCGATTTCATGTTCATTGGCCAACACTGAGGCCACTATCTCACTGTCAGGGGCAAAACGGTGGCGAATGCTTAACGCCGGAAAGGCTTGTTGTAATTCGATTAATAATGGAAAAAGCGTTAAACCAATGCTACCTGGAGTGATAAGGCTAATATCACCGGCATTGGCGTCATCATGGATAAGTTTCTGTTGTAGGCGTTTCTGCGCGCATTCAACTTCTTTAACGTAGGTCAGCAGGTTTTCCCCTATGGGAGTGATTTCAAGCTGGCGGGTGCGGCGTAAAAACAGTGTGCCGTAGGTTTCTTCTAAGCGACTGATATGCTGGCTCACAGCCGCTTGGGTGATACCTATAGCTTCGGCGGTGCGGGTGAAATTCCCTTTCTCGACTAGAACGCTAAAGGTGTGTAACCACTGTGGATTTATCATAAGTAAAATTTATCAAATATATAATCTGTATGTGCTTTTAATTATGGCACGATAAGGCTAGTCTGTCGTCATTCAGTATTCAAATACCTTTTGATCTTAATAGACACAGGAAACACCATGGCCGATCTATTTTCATCCTTCAAACTTAAAGACATCACCCTCAAAAACCGTATTGCCGTTGCACCCATGTGCCAATACCAAGCCACAGATGGACTCATCAACGACTGGCATCAGGTGCATTACACTAGCCTTGCCCGTGGCGGAGCGGGTCTTGTTGTGGTTGAAGCCACTGCGGTTTCTCCTGAAGGACGTATTACCCCAAAATGCCTCGGACTATGGAATGACGAGCAAGCCCAAGGCCTAGCTAAGGTGGCCAGCGCGATTAAAAATGCCGGCGCAGTGGCGGGGATTCAAATTGGTCATGCGGGCCGTAAAGCGAGCGCGAATATTCCGTGGGAAGGGGATGACCATATTGCCGATGATGACGCGCGAGGTTGGCAACCGATTGCACCATCAGCCGTTGCCTTTGGGGCAAACTTACCTAAAGTGCCTACCGCTATGACGATTGAGGACATTGAGCGGGTTAAAGCCGACTTTGTGGCGGCAGCAAAGCGTGCTTTAGCCGCAGGATTTGAATGGTTAGAACTGCATTTCGCCCACGGTTATTTAGCCCAAAGCTTCTTTTCAACCTATGCCAATCAACGCACCGACCAATATGGTGGCAGTGCCGAAGGGCGGGGGCGCTTTTTGTTAGAAACCATTGCCGCGGTAAGAGATGTTTGGCCATCGCATTTACCCTTAACGGCGCGATTTGGCGTGATTGAATTCGACCATAAAGATGAAGAAACACTGACGGAATCGATAACCTTGGTGAAGCAATTTAAGCAAGCGGGGCTCGATATGTTAAACGTCAGCATTTGCTTCTCGACCCCAACGGCAAATATTCCCTGGAGTCCTGCATTTTTGGCGCCTATTGCAGCGCGGGTTCGTCAAGAAGTGGGGTTCCCCGTTGCGACTTCTTGGGGTATGGATGATCCACATCAAGCCAATGCGGCCATTGAAGATGAACAAATGGATTTAGTGATGATAGGTAAAGCGTTTTTAGCGAATCCACATTGGCCATATCAAGCGGCGCAAACCTTGAAAATTGCGCGCCCATCTTGGGTATTACCCGCTTCCTACGCCCATTGGTTAGCACGCTACTCTACGGTTAAAGCCGATTGATTGTAGAGTGAGTTGATTTAAGCCTAAGCCTTAAAAAGCCGTTATCTAAAGATAGCGGCTTTTGGCTTTAGTGGCAGGTAAGGTCCATCATAAGAGACTAGCTACAAGAGACTAGATTCAAGATACTGGCCACGCAGCCTTCAACCCACGCAGTTAAATCCAAGCTTCGTGCATTTTGTATTCATCCAGTCACTAGGGAATAAAAAAAGCCCCAATCCTTTAGGAATGGGGCTTTCTTAACTAAGATGATGAAGCTCAGTGGTTATAGAAACGTCGACCTTCACGCATCACTTCAATTAATTCAGGCGCGCTCATTTTTTTATTGAGCCTATGTTCATAGTTTTCATCGTAAATACGATATTTACCGTGGCGGTCAATCACTGTCACTTCTGCTTCTTGATAGATAGCAAAAATACGGCTATCACCTATATAGATCCACGTTTCTTTGTCAGGTTGTAATAGGCTGCGGCCAGCGCTGTAATCTGTCGTGTTATTGGTGCAACCTAGCACGTGGGTCATTAAAGTCGGCGCAATGCCGTAATGGCTGGTGCGGTATTTGACCTTAGAAGCACCCGTATTCGGCCAGTGGATCACTAATGGCACTTTGACACTCTGTGGTGACAGGTTGCGATTAGCTTCATCACTGTTGCTGGTGAACATTTTGCCATTGACCCCAGTGATAATCACTAAGGTGTCGTTGGACACATTGGCCAGCATCGCCTTGAGTTGTTGATCGACAAAATACAGAGATTGGCGATATTGATTAAACAATACTTTTTGCGCTGGCATAAGGTCGGTATCGGCTTTCACAGTTTCGATACCCAGAAAACCCACGGGAGTATCAAAATTTTCTGGCGCTTTTAAGTTAACGAGCGCCAACCAAGGCTTATGTTGGATGCTGTGCCACTCGTTAAAACTGGCCACTGTGTGCAAATCGGCATCGGCACTGCCATTGGTTTCTTTGGCTATGACAGGATTAAAGTCATTAAACATCGCCTGTGATGAACGCAAATTGAGATTGGTTTCAGGGAGGAAAAGCCCCAATTCATAGCCTGCTTGTTGAAAACTTCTGGTCAGTAAAGGACTGGTGCTATTAAAAATTCGCGCATCGCCATAACTGCCTTGCAGGCCATAGAGTAGTGAAAACATGCCCGTTCTAAATTGGTTGCCGCCGCTGAAATGCTGGGTAAAAGATTGATTATTTTCAGTGTATTGGTGTAGGAATGGCATGCTTTTGCCATCGACCATATCCGCCCGCAAACTGTCGATGGTAATCATCAACACGTTGATTTTCGTGTCGGCCTGGCAGGTGAGTGGCTGCTCTGGATAGCTGAGTACACTGGTGTTGTGATTGACGTCATCGCCTTGGTATGAACCATCGATACCGTGACTTTCCATAAAGGAGCGAGCAGTCGCGGGATAAGATAAAGGATAAGTATCGTCGAAACGGGTAATTTCTGTGATATCGGCGGCATCGGCCCAAATGTGGATCAAGTGGCTGCTGATAAAACAGATACACACTAAGGTGATAACTTTATTGCCTAAATTGAGTTTTTGGATTTTCTCTATGCGTTTCCACAAAAAATTGGCCATGGTCAGTTCAATGGCGATGATGGCCAACGGGGTGACGATATAAGAAGTACCACGGAGCAGGGCATTGAGATCCGCCCAAGCTAAATCGAAGGCGAAGGGGCTCAAGTGCATGCCGTAATCGGCGTAAACAATGGTATCGTACAATAAGATACAAAGACTTAGGGTCGCGATCACCGCCGCGACACCTCTTAATATCTTTGAATAGGGCAATATCAAGGTTAGTGGAAATAGGCAGATCAAATAGGCGATAAAGGCGAGAAAGCTAAACTGACCAATAGTGCTGACGCTCAGATAAAACCAGCCATACCAAGTTTCTGGATAACCCACGCTGCCAAGGTATCGGCTTCCGACTATCATGGCTAATAAGCCATTGAAGAAGGCGAACCAATGCCCCCAGTTGATGAGCCGGGAAACCCGATCGCGGCTCATTTGCTTTTTTCGCTCGACCATAGTGATCCGCTTATTCCTAAAAGGCCTTGTATCTTATATTCTTTTGATGATTATTACCCAGTTAACTTACTGGGATTTAACCGATTGTGCGAGTGCTTTTGCAAATTGTTCGGCCACGGCTTGGCGCGATTCGCTGGGCACTTTACGTTCTAGCAGGTTAGTCACGCAGTTACCCAATGCCATCAGGCTCAGGTCAGTCGGTGCTTTATGCTTTTCTAACACAGCCAATATTTCGGCGATTAATGATTCAACTTGGGTGTTTGAGTATTTCGATTGGATTGCCATAATCAAAAAATGTTTCACTTTGGAATGGATTAGCGGCATATAATAGCGGATTTATCCCAGTATCACTATCAGGGCTTATGAGTATTAACATCGAACACGCAATTATTCACGAGATTTCTCAGGACAGTCAGGGGCAATTACGCTGCCGTTTGCGTCCTCAACCTCTGCTGAACGGTCAGGCGGTCGAGGTGATGCTCGACGAGTTGCATCAGACATATACGGGAAAGGCCGGTAAAGGTTTTGGCTATTTTGGTATTCACGGCGACGACGGTGAGGCGAATCCTGCTTTTGCCAATGCGCTAACTCAATACCGTGGCGGCGATTTAGGGTTTGTGGAGTTTTCCGGTCAAGCCAGTAAATTGCTGCAAGAAGAATTGTCAAAGTACGACTTCAGTCAAGGCGGTTTCCTGTTGATGTCTTGCTATACCAGCATCACCAGCGATTATTTGTTTGTGGCTTTATTAAGTGCGAAGTCGTCAATGACAGTATTAGACGATATGGAACTGTCGCAAAATAACCACTTGGATTTAAATAACATCCAACTCGCGGCACGTATCGATTTAACCGAGTGGCAAGCCGATAAGGATTCTCGCAAGTATATCTCCTTTATCCGTGGCCGCGCGGGACGTAAAGTCGCCGACTTTTTCCTCGACTTTATGGGCTGTGTAGAAGGCGTCAACACTAAGGCGCAAAACAAAACCTTAATGAATGCGGTTGAAGATTTTGTTGCCAGTAGTGAGTTGACGAAAGACGAGCGTCAGCAGTGCCGTAATAAAGTGTTTGAATATTGCAGTGAGCGTTTCGATGAAGGCGCTGACATTGAGATCAAAGACTTGGCCGATGAGTTAGCCGATCAAGGTATGGACTCCTTCTATGATTTTGCCCGTGGCGGCAGTTATGATCTTGATGAAGAGTTTCCGGCCGACAAATCAACCCTGCGCCAATTAAAGAAGTTTTCTGGTACAGGTGGCGGCGTAACGTTAAGTTTTGATGGCGGCCACTTAGGCCAACGGGTGATTTACGATCCCATCTCTGACACGATTTTAATCAAAGGTGTGCCAGCAAACTTAAAAGATCAGCTTGATCGTCGTCTTAAAGGCGAATAGCACTTAATTAATCCATCGTTTTTAAGCGAAAGAATAACCAAAGGCCGAGAGTTTTTACTCTCGGCCTTTTTGCTAACTAAGTCGCGCTGACTTAGTGTCTATGCTAAGTGAGTACAGCTAAGTGAGTACTTCTTAGTCAGTGACTCGTTGCCTATGTTAGTTATTGGAGCTAAATGGCACAGGACGTGGCGTATCTTTATTCGATGGTGGCAAAATAGGTAGCGTGATTTGCGGCTGTTCGCCTGTTAAGGACTCAAGGAAGGCGACCATTTCTTTCACTTCTTGGTCAGAGAGTTTTTGCCCTAATTGAATGTCTGCCATGGTATTCACCGCTTCTTCCAAGGTCCAGACGCTGCCATCATGGAAGTAGGGATAGGTGAGTTCAATATTGCGTAGTGTCGGCACTTTAAACACATATTTATCAGCTTCTTTACCAGTGACGCCCTTACGACCTTCTGCTGGGTTATTGGTGTGGAACGGTTTGATGAGTCCCATTTTCATATACATAGTTCCACCGACAGCGGGGCCGTTATGGCAACTCACGCAACCTTTATCCTTGAAGAGTTGGTAACCCGCTTTGGCATTCGCGCTTATGGCCTCTTGCTTGCCCAGAAGAAATTGATCGAAGGGGCTATTAGGGGTAACTAAGGTTTTTTCAAAGGTGGCAATCGCATCGGTTAAACGGTCAATTGTGACTTTTTCATCGCCATAGACCTTGGCGAAGTGCGCTCGGTAGGCAGGCATAGAGGCGATAGTTTCAGTTGCGAGTTCATGGGTAAAGCCCATCTCTTTCGGGTTGGCGATAGGGCCCGCGGCTTGTTCTTTCAAATCACTGGCGCGACCATCCCAAAATTGAGCCAGCATAAAGTCGGCATTAAGCACTGTGGGTGAGTTAATTGGGCCTTCCTGCCAATGATGACCAATGGACGTTGGCAGAGCATCGACACCACCAGTGGATAAATTATGGCAAGAGTTACAAGAGATAAAGCCAGATTTAGACAGTCTGGGTTCGAAGAACAGCATTTTACCTAATTCAACTTTTTCAGGCTCAGTGATCTTGGCTGCTGTAATGACTTCGATGGGTTCTGCACTGATAGCATGGGTACTGGCTAATATACCTGCGATGAAAATGGCGATAGATGTAAGTTTGGTCATCTTATTTCTCCCTGTATAACCTTGGTTTTTGTATGGTTTAACAGGGATGCTAGCTGTTAATGATGCTGAGTGATAATGCTTTGTTTCGATTGGGTCTATCGCTGTTGCGGATTAAGCTTTTGCGATCTAATTCGCTGTTTTTACGTTGTTATTTTGCTAGGTTGAGTGGTATTTCTGTTAAGGCTTTATCTGTTAATCGACAAGGTCGATGCATTGTTGCTTTCTGCCTATCGGTACCTGATGGTTGCAATGAGTTGCATTGCTGGATTTTAGAAAACCTGATACAAAATATTGGGCCGAGTGGATTCATTTGTCGCGACAACAGACGGAATTGATTAGAATCTCCATTCATGTTGAGTTAACTCGTGTTGAGTGCCTCAAGTTAGCATGCTCGGCCATCGCCAAGCGGTGCTATAAAATTATATAGGTGGACTGTTTTTCTGCCGAGGAGCGTTAATGCAATTGTTTGTCAAAGATTTAACTGTGATCGATTTTTCCTATTTGTGCCCAAAGCGCGGCATGGTGGGGGAGAGTTGGATTGTTGATGTTCTGCTAGAGGGCGGATTAGACGAGCAAAACATGGTACTCGATTTTGCTAAAGTCAAACGCACGATCAAGCAAACCATAGATGCGGTGGCCGATCATCGTTTATTAGTGCCTACGGCCTGCAGTAGTGTGCGATGGCAACAGCAGGGCGATAGAGTATGGATGGATTTTGATAGTCAGTTAGGTGAAATTCATTTGGCCTGTCCTTCACAAGCCTTTGCCTTAGTGCCGACCGAAGAGATTGATATTCCCAGCGTGAATGCCTTTTTACAGAAAGCATTGCGCGAAGCTTTACCTAAGAATGTCGAAGGGATCACGCTCACCTTAAGACACGAAATACTCGATACGCCTTATTACCATTACAGCCATGGTTTACGTAAACACGATGGTAATTGTCAGCGTATCGCCCATGGGCATCGTAGTCCTATTCACGTTTATGAAAATGGCAGTCCAGCACCTAAGTGGGATGAGTATTGGGCCAAACGTTGGCACGATATTTATTTAGGCAGTGAAGAGGACTTGGTTTCAGTTAAGACCCTTAATCTTTCGCCGCAAACGCGGATAACCGATGACAGCCACTATGGCTTTCATTACCAAGCCCCCCAAGGGGATTTCCAATTGGCAATGCCAAAGGAATGCTGTGATTTAATTCCCCACGACACGACGGTTGAGTTGTTAGCCGATTATATTGCCACGACATTAGTCGCTAAAGTGCCAGGAAGTCAGTTTAAAGTGGTGGCGTTTGAAGGTGTTGGCAAGGGCGCGATCGTCGTTAAGGGATAGGCACTACGAGCTGATATAAGTGAATGGACTTAAACTATTCACCTTTTAATCACGGATTTAATAGGCCTCGGTAGATTATCGGGGCTTTTTTGTTTGTTTTGAGGATAGGCTGAACTGAGATTACGACAGGGATGTGGGTTTGCAGAATCGATTTTTATGGTGCGTTAGGTTAACGTGGCATTGATTGAATTCGGCTGCGTTTTGTGTCGCGATGAATGTATTTAGTGGGTCTTGATCCCTATTGCCCATCGATAAGGATTTTTTGAAGATGTTGGAAACTAGGATATTGGAAACTAAGATGCTGGAAAATAATAAGATGTTGAGAAATAAAGTATCGCAATTTTTATCTCACGGTGGAGCCCCCCTAAGTTCAAATCCAATGCGCTGCTTATCGGCATTATTCACTTTGGGCCTAGTGCTCATTGCGCCTCAGGTACAAGCTGAGGTGAGTTTACAGGGTAAGTTAGAGCAAGGCGCATTAATGCGGGGTCAAGCGCCAGCGGGCACTCAGATTAGCTTAAATGGTGAAGCCATCAAGGTCACGCCTGACGGTCATTTTGCCTTTGGTTTTGATCGCGACGGTGAATTGAGCCAGCAGCTAACCTTGGTTTATCCCGATGGTTTGACTGAGGTTAAGCCTTTAACCTTAACCAAGCGAGAGTACGATATTCAAAGTGTAAAGGGCATTAGCTCGAAGATTATGAAGCCCGATCCTGTCGCGCAGGAAAGAGCGGCGAAAGACACGGCGCAGGTGAAAGCGGCACGGGCAACATTTAGTGAGCAAACTGCATTTTTACAGGCGTTTATTTGGCCGCTGACGGGGCGTATTTCCGGGGTTTATGGTAGCCAACGTATTTATAACGATGTACCCGGTAATCCACACTTTGGGGTGGATGTGGCGGCGAAAACCGGCACTGTCGTGGTAGCACCCGCCGATGGTGTTATTAGTCTTTCTGTGCCTGACATGTTTTATTCGGGCGGGACTATGGTGATCGACCATGGTTATGGCGTGAGTTCGAGTTTTTTGCACTTGAGTAAGCTGTACGTCAACGCGGGTGAAGCGGTTAAGCAAGGCCAAGCTGTTGCAGAGGTGGGCGCAACAGGCCGTGCAAATGGTCCACACTTAGATTGGCGAGTGAACTGGTATCAAATGCGTCTCGACCCTACGACCATAGTGCCGCCAATGGCAACAGTGCTAGCGAATGAGAAGGCCAATAAAGCGGCCAAAAAGGGCTAGGTTCGATATTCAACTCTGGCTCACTTAAATGGCGCAATGATGCGCCATTTAATGGTGATCCTTATCGTGAACACTTAGTGGGTTGGCTTCTTTTTAGGCTAGCTTCAAATGTCTGCTTGCCAATAATCATTTTTAACCGAGTCGTCTAAAAAGATTACTTCAACAGTGGATGATCAGCAGGCAGTTGGCGGGTGATCCATAAAATCAGTTTGTGTTTCATGTTTGGCCCATCTTCTTTATCTTTGGCCAGTGGCTGAATCAAGTTGTCAGTGACTAATAAACGATAAATGCATTCCACTTTGTCTTTGGGTGAGATGCCTTTGTCGAAGTCTGCATATCCGCGTTTTTTGGCATAGCCCACGCCGATTTCCATGGCGAACTTCAATATTTGTGCTTCGTTCTTGTGTGGCTTCATTGGCGATCCTCTGTTTGCACATAGCATCCATCTACTGGACACGATAATTTGTGCCTGATGGCATCTGCAAGTTATATGTCCTAAGTTACGCTAAATATGCTGTTTTTTAGATTTAATTTTGGCGATTTTTGACAAAACTACCAAAAAACTGACCTAAAAATAACGAGAATATTGAATCTGATTAAATTGTCATCAACTCAGATGTTAACTCAGGTACTGTCGTAGGTTTTAGCTAAGGCAAGTGCCGATGAAAATCTAAGCTCAGTTTTATCTGCCTGAGTTTAAGTCTGACTTAACATTCATATACTTGTTCGCTCGCGATGACCGCTTTTATGCCATGGGGATGTACTTTAATGCACACATTGCCGCGTTTAAAGGCGATAGTTGGATTGGCTAAACGTTCTTTATCGCCTTTGGGCGAGCTCATCTTGACCTTAATCTCAGCTTGGGATGGCAAGTCTGGTAATCTTGACTGCTCTGATTCAGCTGTCTGCTCAGATTGCGGCAATGGACTCAGTCCTTGGTTGAGTAAAGGGCGGAGTGTTGGACATAAGACCAGTAAATCTTGGCTCAAGGTATTGTAATCTTTGGCTTTAGAATCAATAACTAATTCTATGTGCTCCCAGCCTTCCTGTGGATAAACTTTATCACTAGGATAGGGAAGCTCGACGCAGGCAATGCTAAATTGACCGAGTGTGAGTGGCGTGTCTAGCTCGATGATCAGAATCGTACGGCCATTGATAATGTTGTCTGAAATGATTTTACCTATGCGGCTAAAGGCGTCTTTGAGTGCATTGGCACTGGCGATAGAGTTAACGCGTAATGCCACGTGATCGCAAAACAGTGCTTTATCTGTTAAATCTAAGGTCTTAAGGAAAGCGACAATTTGTGCTTCAAAGGCTGGCCAGCCTTGGATTAATTGCTCATAGCTGAGGTTTGCACTGTGCGGCGGAACAGGCTCGTTGAATTTAGGCATAAATACTCCAAGGCATTTCTATTGGCGTTAGTTTTTATCCCTTAAGTAAATGACTGAGAATATTACAACTAACATCATGCTTTTAATGGTTAAATAAAAACGCCCATTAAGCTGGGCGTGTTTGATATCGTTCAATTATCTATTTGGCATTTTGCCATCTGGATATTGGCTAAGGTTACGGCCAAATCTCAATTGGTGTTCCTTCATCGACCACTTTCCACACTTCATCCATTTCGGCGTTGGTAATCGCGATACAGCCGTCAGTCCAGTTGTATTGCTGTGCTTGTTCTGGCGGCAGTGACGACTTAGGGTTTTGGCCGTGGATCATGATCATGCCTCCGGGTCTAATGCCTAAGGCTTTGGCTCTGAGTTTATCCTCTTCATTAGGATAGGAAATATGGATCGATTTATAATAAGCACTATCTGGCTTTTTATAATCTAGGGTATAACGCCCCTGTGGTGTGCGTTGATCGCCTTCCTTTAATTTGTGTCCAGCGGGTAGGTCACCCATGGCGATACGATATTGTTTGAGCACTTTGCCATCGCGCAATAAAGCCATACTGGATTCGGATTTAGTGATCACCACCAGATCCACTTTACCCATGCCAGAGGCATGTAATTCGGGTGAAACGAGAGCCGCGATAGTCACAGTGAGAGATGTCAATGTGGAAAGTAGGGTGGCGCGCATGAAGTCCTCGAAAATAAACACAGGTTGTTGGCTTTTTTCGGCATCATACCGCAATTTTATCCTACTGTGAGTAGATAATTTTGAGCTAGGTGCAATTGCATGGCAGACTCGTGGCATATTTATGCTGTAATCCCTGTGTTAGTCAGTTTGTTGCAAGGAAGTAAAAGTTTGTATGTCTGAGAATATCGAATCCGAAAGCCCGTTAAAACGTCAATTACGTACCATTATTTTTGGCACTGATACTCCCGCTGGCCGCTATTTTGATATCGCCCTCATGGTGTGTATTGTGTTGAGTGTCGGCTTAGTGTTCCTCGACACAGTAGAGATATTCCATCGTGAATACGGCCAGCTTATTTCTGTGTTGGAATGGGTATTCACCATTATTTTTACGATTGAATATGGCCTACGTTTGTACTGCGCGACTCATCCTGTGTTATATGCTCGCAGCTTTTATGGTTTAGTGGATTTGTTATCGGTATTGCCAAGTTATCTGGCGTTGCTGATCCCTGGCGCTAACTTTACCTTAGTTATCCGGATACTTAGGCTGTTTAGGATTTTCCGCGTACTCAAATTACTGCGTTATTTGAGTGAAGGAAATGTTCTACTTAGGGCGATGATGCAGTCGAGTCGTAAGGTTTTTTTGTTTTTCTTCTCGGTCAGTTTGATCGTTATGGTACTGAGTTCAGTAATGTATGTGGTTGAAGGGCCTGATAATGGTTTCAGTTCAATCCCTAAATCTGTGTACTGGACAATTGTGACTATTACTACAGTCGGTTACGGCGACATTACCCCGAAAACCGGATTAGGTCAGGCGATTGCGGCTTTTACTATGCTGATTGGTTACTCGATTATTGCAATCCCAACGGGGATTTTAACCGCCGAGATATCCCAAGAAGTGGGGCGTCATCGAGATTTACGCTCGTGTAATCAATGCCATAAGACAGGTCATGATATTGATGCCATGTATTGTAGTCGTTGTGGATGTGAGTTAGATAGCCTAGATGTGCCCGTCGATAAAGGCGTTTCCTGATGACTTCGGCGAACACTTTTTATTTTTGTAGGTAAAAGACACGTATGACGCAAGCCAAGTTTGTTGAAGGCCCCATATTACGACATATCTTAGTGATGAGTTCGACCGCCGCGGTAGGGATTTCTGCCTTATTTGTCGTGGATTTACTGGATATCTTTTTCCTGAGCCTATTGGGAGAGCATGAACTCGCCGCGGCTGTGGGCTATGCGGGAAGTATTTCGTTTTTTACCACATCGATTGGAATTGGTTTATCGATTGCATTAGGGGCTTTAGTGTCTCGCTCGATTGGCGCAAAAGAGGTGGTGTGGGCAAAGCGTTTATTACTCAATAGCGCGGTTGTGACGACACTGATCAGTGTGCTGGTGGCGGCTGTGGTCACCATCTTCATTCCTGAGCTAGTTGCCTTAGTGGGCGCGAGTGGTCATACGGCAGAGCTTGCTGCGAGCTATTTGTATATTCTCGTGCCTTCCTTGCCTTTTATCTGTCTTGCAATGGCGCTCGGCGGGGCTTTGCGCGCCGTGGGTGATGCAAAGTTATCTATGATGTCGACCTTAGCGGGGGGCGGCGTTAATGCGGTACTCGATCCGATTTTTATCTTCATGTTCGCCATGGGGATTGAAGGCGCTGCATTGGCATCCGTTTTGGCGCGGGTGGCGGTATTTGTGATTGCAGCTCGCGGTGTGGTGGTTAAGCATAAATTGTTAGGCCATTTCGATAAGGCACATTTTATCGCCGATCTTAAGCCCATCTTTGCCATTGCAGGCCCTGCGATGTTAACCAATGTGGCAACTCCCATCGGAAATGCCTTTGTGACCCGAGCGATCGCCGATTTCGGTGACGCTTATGTGGCAGGTTGGGCAGTATTAGGACGTTTAATCCCTGTGGCCTTTGGGATGATCTTTGCACTGTCCGGCGCGATTGGACCTATTGTTGGGCAAAACTTTGGCGCAGGTCAGTTTGACCGAGTACGTGAGAGTTTAACGCGGGCGATTCAGTTTTGTACTGTGTATGTGCTGGTAATGTCTTTGCTGCTGTTTATGCTTAAGTCACATTTGGTCAGTGTGTTTGATATGAAGGGCGACAGCGCTGATCTTATTCACTTTTTCTGCAGTTATATCGCAGTATTCTTTATCTTTTCGGGGATTTTATTCGTGGCGAATGCGTCCTTTAATAACCTTGGCAAGGCCAAATATTCCACACTGTTTAACGTAGGTAAAGCCACTTTAGGTACAGTGCCCTTTGTGTATTTTGGTGCGCTTTGGGGTGGTGTTTACGGTGTATTGATTGGGCAAATTTTAGGGTCTATTTTGTTTGGTACATTAGGTGTGTGGGTTGCCTATCGTTTAGTGGATAAAGTGGCGGCGCAGGCACAGTTTTCAGCCGCGCCTAATCTTGATGCTGCGAATGCTATCCCCCGTAATGTCGTACTGAGTGAGGAAGAGGAAATCGCTAATTGTGTTGCACAGAACTTACCGAGTGCGACCAATCCGCTTTCATCCTCGTGCGTGCAGATGGCGCAATTAACGGAGGAGCAAGAGAATGAGCCAGTATTACCCTATTTAGACGAGGGTAAAAAGCCTAATTGACGTTATGTGGCTTAGCTGCGCCGTGTAGAAGCTGTGGGCAAGAACGCAGATAAAGATGAGCTCTTAATAATGAGGAGAAGTCAGAAAGCTGCTAATGATAGGAATGCTGAAAAACAAAATGCCACAAGATTGCTTGTGGCATTTTGTTTGAAACGGCGTTTGCACTTCATTTAATTAAGTTAACAATGCCCAAATACGCCGCTAAAAGACTATTCTGCTGAACTTCTTATTCTTCGTTACTGCTTATTCTTCAATACTTGGCGTGTCTTGTTGGCCTTCGACTTGTTCAGTCGCGGCTTCTGATGCCGCCATTTTTGCGCGATCAGCCTTAGAGATGTAACCTGATTTTGCAGGTGAGCCGATAGTCACTGGGTCGACTTTATTCAGTCTGGCCTTAGCGCGTTTAGCTATTTTCTTGATGATCTTTTGTTTCTTGTTCATGATGTCTCTAATTTCGTTTCGCACCCGCTACGCGCAGGAATATGAGGCCAAGGGCTCAATTGAGGCGGGATTCTAACTCAATCTGAGCAAACTGACCATGTTTTGCTGAATTTTGTCGAAAACAACGGCCACTCTTTGGGAACTAGTTTTGCTATATGGCGTTAGCATAACAATTTGACTCAAACGGTGCTGTTAGTATTTCACACGACAAATGCTGCAAATTCTGCGGTGTATGCTGTCAGTGTGGATCAAAAGCCATTATATTGCCTAGCATTATGAGTTTGAAAAATTGACTCTACTGTTATTTTATTGCTCATATCCTGAGCCGAGGAAGATGTGTGTTATTAACTAAAATCACTTTTTTTGAGCGCTTTGAGCACGATATATTAAGTGGCACTAAAACCATTACATTGCGTGATGAAACGGAATCCCATATGATTGCAGGTCAAACACTTCCCGTTTCAACCTTCGAAACCGACCGCTGGTTTTGTGATATCCATATTATTGATGTCGTGCCAGTGACCTTAACTGAGCTCTCAGACATTCATGCTAAGCAAGAGAATATGACGTTGCCGCAGTTACGTGATGTGATTGCAGAAATTTATCCCGGTCTTGAGCAATTGTTTATGATCCAGTTTAGGGTTTTACCGCAGTAAAAGTATAGAGCGTAATTCGTAAAATAAAAAAGGCCGCACAGCAGCCTTTTTATTACAAATTCAATGGCATATTAAGTTGTCAAAGATTGCTGAACTGTTCAATAACATCAGCTATCCAAGACAACTAAACCGTCCAAGGTAACAGTTTTTTTGTAAAGTGATCGGCTTGGCCTAAGCGAATCGCTGCGCGATGACGCATCCGATAAAATGCTTGATAGCACAGGGGGACTAAGTACAAGCTAGTCACTGTCGAGAACGATAAGCCACCGATAATGGCGATTGCCATGGGGTAATATGGCGGGCCGCCGCCACCGATTTGGGTATCACCCATCGCCAGTGGGACTAATCCCAGTACTGTTGTACCTACTGTCATTAACACTGGCCGCAAACGGGTGATACACACCTCCCGAATGGTGTCAGACAATTTGTCGAGATCCGGTGTCATCTGATTGATTTGATCCACCAGAACGATACCGTTGTTCACCACTATCCCCATTAAAATCAAGATACCTATCATTGCCATCACAGAAATAGGGGTGCCTGTGATAAACAGCGCCCAGAATACACCTGTGATGGAAAATAGGATTGAGGTAATAATCGCCGTTGGTAACAGTAGAGATTCAAACAACGCCGCCATAACAATATAAATCATCGCGACAGCCAAGAGCATATTAGTCACCATCACGTTCTGATCTTCATCTTGGCGCTCGAAGCCACCACGGAGTGAATAGTCGTAACCATCGGGGAAACGGATATTTTCCATCACTTGCTTGATCTTAGTTTGCGCCTCTTCTGTGGTGAGGTTTTCTAAGTTAGCCCCAATCGACAGCGAGGTTTGGCGATTGAAGTGTTTGATAGTATCGAAGCGGGGTTGGATCTCAATCTTCGCCAGATTATCTAAGGTGTACACTCTTTGGTCGAGGCGTACTATGGGTAACTGCTTGAGTTTCTCAAGTGACTTTTGCCACTCTTTCTCGTAGGCCATTTCGATGCGCAGCTCGCCATTAGGATCGTGGCGGAAGGATCGTAGCGGTGAACCGCGCAGTGCCATGGAGATACTTGAGGCAATTTCATTGAGTTTTAAATCTAACCGCGCCGCCATTTGTCTATCAATGCGGATAATCACTTCTTGCTGAGCGCCATTAAGCTCGGAGCGAACATCTTGCAATCCTTTGATGTTTTGCAACAAAGGAATAACTTGCTCGCTCAAATTAATCAGCTCAGAGGTTGAACGCCCTGTCAGTGTGACTCGCACGCCAGAGTTGTCATTGCCCCAGCCAAATTGCGGTTTGGCGATGGAATACTTAGGGAAGCCACTGCGGATTTTCTTTTTTAACTCATCCACTGACATAGGCAAATCTTTCTTTAGGAGGATCACCGATGAGCCATCGTCAGAGGCATAATAGCTGTAGACAGAATCAATATGGAATTCCTCTTTATTGTTATAAAGATACTCTTCCATTTGGTTGATCATTGCCTCAGTGACATTGAGATTATGTCGACCTTCTACTTGATAGTTAATGTAGATTCGCTCATTGCTCTCGCTGTCTTCTTGGTCCTGTTTAACCATAGATAGCGGCAGGGCGGTGGATGCGAGGATCGCTACAGCAATCACGCCTGAACGCCAAGGTCTGAGCAATACCCAATCTAGGGTATTATTGTAAAAACGTTGTAATTTACCTGCATCCTTTTCGGGTGCGATGTCGAAGTGAAACTTAGTCAACATCAAAGGGATTAAGGTTTTTGCGACCAATAGCGACGCGGCGAGTGAAATACAAATCGCAATAGCAACATGCTCTAGAAAAATGGTGATCTCGACTTTTACGCCAAAAATATTAGGTAAAAATACAATGGCGGTTGTCATTGTGCCTGCCAATACTGCCAGAGACACTTTATCGACCCCCGTCATGACAGACTCTTCATTGTCTTTAGGGTGTTTACCTTGTTTTTCCTGCAGTACGCTCTCAGTGACAACCACAGCGTTATCAATAAGCATACCGACGGCGAGCAGGAGTCCCATCATAGACAGAATATTCAAGCTGTAACCGAGTAGATACATAGCGGCGAGCGTCATACCGATTGAAATAGGCACGGATGACACAACCACTAAAGTCATTTTAAAATTACGCAGGAATAAGTACAGCACGACAAAGGACAGCAGTGCACCGATTAACCCTGAAAGCAGCAAATCCATTAGTGAAGATTTTACTCCAGAGGCTTGATCTTCCATGATAAATAGGCGAATACCTTGGAACTGTTGGTCCTGCTTCGCAAGCTCAATCACCTTCATGACACGGTCTGACACTTCGACTAAGTTAGCGCCAGATTCCTTAAACACATCCAAACCCACGGCATAGTGCTTATCTAAATGTCGACCTTCGATACGTTCAGGTAGGGCAAATTGCACATCGGCGATATCGCCTAAGGTCAATCCGGGGATCAGTACTAGTGCTTTGATATCTTCAAGGTTTCTAAACTCACCCTTAGGTGAAACTTGATAAACGATATTACTGGCCCTGAGTGTGCCAGCGCTCAGCACAAAGTTCTCTCTGCTGAGACGTTGTTGCAAATCTGTGGCTGAAAATCCACTGGCGGCAAGGCGATCGGCATTGATGCGTACCTCAATTTGCTTTTGCTCAACGCCGTACAGGCTGACCTTAGAGACACCTTCAACACGTTCAAGCGGACGCTTGAGCTGTTTATCGAGTAGATCGAATGCACCTGAAAGCTCACGATCACTTGAGATGCGTATGGTGAGCACAGGCATGTCGGCGGTGGAGAATTGGCGGATAAAGACCCGCTCCACATCCTTGGGCAGTAAATGCCGCACTGCATCGATTTTTTCCCGCGCTTCTAAGCTCTTAGTGGCAACGTTTTCCCCCCACTTCATGTTGATTTCGATTTCGGCGCCTTCTTGGGAGGATTCTGATTCAAGCTCATCAATCCCCCCCATAGTCGCGAGGGATTCCTCCAGCACTTTGGTTATATCGCGTTCCACTTCAGCAGGGGTCGAGCCTTTGTAAGGCACTTCCACCACTATCTGTGGGATATCAATACCGGGGAACATTTCCAGCGGTAATAGGCGACTCGAGGCGAGACCAAACAGCAAGATAGCAAAGAAGAACATGCTGGTGGTTACGGGGCGCTTAATGGCTAAACGGGTGAGGTTCATGGGCGAGCCTCCTCTACGTTTACATGTGAGCCTGTTGCTGCGTATTCTTTTCGATCAAACAGGGCATAGAGCACTGGGAGCACAATTAAGGTCAGTAGTGTTGATAAACTCAGACCAAAGATCACCGTAATCGCCATCGGTGCGCGCACCTCTGAGCCATCACCTAGACCTAGCGCCATCGGCAATAAGCCTAAGGTCGTGGTGAGGGTTGTCATCATAATCGGGCGTAGGCGCGATTTAGCTGCATCGCGAATGGCATCAAGTTTTTGAGCACCTTCGCTACGCAGTTGATTGATCCGATCCACAAGCACAATCGCGTTGTTCACGACGATCCCCGCCAACATGATAAGGCCAATAAATACCACCACACTCAAGTTAGTTTGGGTGATATAAAGCCCAAGTACACTGCCACCTAATGCCATAGGTACGGCAAAGAGGATAAGCAAGGGATGTAATAGTGATTCAAACTGACTCGCCATGACTAAATATACTAAGAAAATCGCTAAGATAAGGGCAATTTTGAGTGATTGGAATGAGTGCTCCATTTCCTCATTTTGACCACCAAAACGGGCCTGAACCGATGCGGGTAACACTTGTTGCGATAGTATCTGCTGCGCCTGTGCAACCGCATCGCTTAAATCACCATAGGCGAGGTTAGCTGATACGAGAGCCACACGTTGTTGGCTGATGCGGTTAATCGCAGATGGGCCTAATTGCAATGAAACTTCTGCAACTGCGCTTAATGCAATAGGCTGACTGCTATTCGGATTGATGATTAAGGCATCGATATCGCTGATTTGATCCCGCTCCGCGAGTTCACTGCGCACCAGAATATCAATCTTACGGTCACGCACTGTGTATTGACTGGCAACAGTACCACCAACACGTTGGGCGATACGGTTCGCAACCGTTGGCGCATCCATTCCTAGAGCCGCTAACCTTGCATGATCGAAACGGATACTTAGCTCAGGTTGACCATCACGTAGACTGGTGTTCACGTCGGCAAAACGCTCCGATGCGGATAATGCTTTGACGAGACTATCTGCGCTGCGTTTGAGCAAGTTTAAATCGTAACCTGTGAGTTCAATTTCCAGTGGCGTTTTAAAGCTGAATAACTCAGGTTGCTCAATTTTCGCTTCAAGTTCAGGAATGCGGCGCGCAGTATCACGTAATACTTGAGTGACTGCGTTATAGGCACTGTGGTCGTTAAGCACCACTTGCAAGCGACCCCAGTTTTCACCCCCGCGGGCAGTATCCGAAGTCATTAAACCGCCGCTACCAGCTTGGCTATAAGCATGTTTAACTTCGGCTCTGTCTTTAATTGACAGTGCAAGTTGCTGTAATATCTTGTCGGTTTCGCTCACAGCCGTACCCGGCGGCAGTAAGATCTCCACGTAAAACTCGCCCTGATTCATTGGCGGAATAAGCTCCATACCAAGTCGCGGTAACAAGCTAATACAAGCGCCTGTTATCGCAATCGTGAGTAACAGTGTTGCTTTCTGTTGGCGCAGCGCCGAGGCCAGAAGCTTGTAATAAACCTTCTCAATACTGTGGTAGACAAAGTTAAATGCTGAGCTTAACGGGCGCATCACTAGACCAATAAGCCATGAGAAAAAGCGGCCTAAAATCAACACTAAGGTCAGTAGTGCACTGGGTAAGTAACTAACAATTAATAGAATAGGAAAGGAAAACACAGTCGCGCTATAGTGTTTAAGCTTGCCCATTTTAGTGGTGGGTTTATCCTTAGGTGTCGTTTTTATCAGCGCGGGTAAGGTTTTAAAGCCTTCACGTGATGCCAGCATTGGAATGGACGTTAACGCGACTAATAGCGATGCTAACAGTGCAAAAGTGACCGTTAGCGCTTGGTCTGAGAAGAGGGCGCCGGCAATCCCATCCACAAATACTAGCGGCACAAACACCGCAAGAGTGGTGAGTGTTGAGGCAAAAATTGCGCCTGCCACTTCTTTAGTCCCCGTCACAGCGGCTTCTAATTTACTCATTCCTTCGCTACGGCAGCGGTCAATGTTCTCTAATACCACAATGGCGTTATCGACCAAGAGACCTATGGCAAGGGCGATACCACCTAATGACATAATATTTAAGCTGATATCGGCAAAATACATCATGTTAAAGGTGGCGATGACTGAGAAGGGAATCGAGATAGAAATAATCAGTGTCGGGATGATATTACGCAAGAACAGGTAAATCACTAGCATAGATAACAAGCTGCCCATCAGCGCAGAAGAGGTGACTTCGCTGACCGCACTTTCGATAAACTCAGACTGATCGTAAATCACTTCGAGCTTATTTTGCTTAGGGTCTTGATTGATTTTGACGAGTTCATCGCGCAGTTTTTTGGCGACAGCGACAGTATTTGCATCACCTTCTTTATAAATGGCCAGTTCAATCGATTCTTGACTGCCGATGCGGGTGATATCACTACGCTCCTTGTAGGCATCTGTGATGGTAGCAACTTCGAATAAACGGACTAAAGCTTGCTCATCGCGATAGACGATCACTTGGCCGAGTTCATCTAATGAGTTGAATTGGTTTAGCGTTCGTACTAAGTATTCGCGATCACCTTGGATCACTTTACCCGCAGAGAGGTTGATGTTTTCCTCATTAATACGACGTTTAATATCATCGGCATTGAGATTGAGCTGCGACAGTTTTTCTTGATTGAGCTGAATATGAACTTCTTGCTCTAGGCCGCCAGATAAACGCACGGCGGCGACCCCAGATAGCGCCTCTAAACGACGCTTAAGCTCTTCCTCTGCATAGGTGCGCATTTGTTTGAGATCGGCTTCTGAGGCATTGGGCACAGACAGCGCAAGACGCATAATGGGGTCGAGATTGGGGTTAAAACGCAGTAATAAGGGCTTTTTAACATCAAGTGGCAGAGCGATAGTGTCGAGCTTTTCACGTACATCTAAACTCGCCATATCCATTGTTGTGCCCCATTCAAACTCAAGCACCACATCTGACATGCCGGAGCGCGAAATAGAACTGATTTTACGTAAGCCTTTGACCACGCCAACGGCTTCTTCAATTGGTTTAGAGACGAGCTGTTCAACTTCTACTGGCGCCGCACCGTCATACATAGTGCGAATGGTTAACGTGGGATAGCTTAAGTCTGGCAGTAACTTCACCGCTAGGCGGGAAAATCCCACCATACCGAATAAAATCACCGCCAGCATGAACATCCATACCGTGACTGGCCGTTTAACAGAAGTGCTGATAATTGACATGAAAGGCTCCTATCAGTTCTTAGCGGAAGCAAGATCGAGTGGGGTGATCACTTCGACTAAGGATTGGTCTTTCAAGTTTTGCTGGCCACGGGTCACGACTTGTTCACCGGGATTAATACCTGTAATCACTTCTACCGAATCACCTTCACGGTAGCCAATTTCGACTTCACGACGGTTCGCATTGGTACCATCAATAACATAAAGCGCTTGTTTGTTGTCTTGGTTAATCAAGGCGCTGTAGGGAACGGTAATCACGTTCTCGTGGGTGTCGTATTTGAGCTCAACTCGGGTAAACATGCCAGCTTTAAGGCGCGCCTCTTGATTCGGCACAGCAAGTGTCACCTTAAAGGTGCCACTTTGTGGGTCCACAATCGGGCTTATGCGCAACACTTTGGCGTGGATAGCATTCTTGCTATGTTGATTACTAAACACTTGTGCTTCTTGGCCGAGTTTTAAGCTCGCAAGCTGTTGCTCTGGCAAATGAACTATACCGTGAAGTTCATCTTGGTTGACTATATAAAACAAGTCGCCAAATTCCTTCGCCATATTGCCAGCTTTCACATAGCGTTTAGCAACTACACCGCTGATAGGGGACAGTACGCGGCTTTCTTTTACTTGCAGTTCAGCGAGATCTTTTTTAGCGATAGCGGCTTGCAAGTTATATTCAAGTTTGGCCATTGAATCCGCGCTGATAAATTCTCTGTTGCTCATTTTCTTCAGACGATTTAATTCTTGCTCGATGATTTTGACTTCGGCTTCTGAGCGGTCTAAATCATATTGCTGCCTCTTGGCATCAATAACAGCCAGCACTTGTCCCTTTTGAACGCGGTCACCTTCTTCAACAGCGAGAGATTCAATGAGCCCTGATATACGACTCACTACATTGGCTTCCTGTGGCGCTTCTAAGGTGGCAGTTGTACTGTAAAAAGATGAAACGTTTCCTTGCATCACTGTAGTGGTTTCGACGGGAATGGCATATTTTTCTTCTTTTTTGACCACTTCTTCCTCACCACAGGCTGCTAGCATCGAAATCATTAGCAGTGGCAGGGTGAATTGAGCAATTTTTGACTTTTCCATAAGAATGTTACCTGTTGTCTTTATTGTGATGCCAGTTGATAGCAGAAACCATGCCAATGTTTAAATTTGTTTAATTTCAGTCTATTAGTCGTATTTTTGGCTAAGTGTGATTTGTGATTCTTACCAAATGTAGCCAAAAGGTTTAAAAAGTGATGAGAATAACTAAACGCGGTTAATTAAGATTACACAAGTGCGCAATTGCAACAATGTATTTTGTCAGGAGAAGGAAGTCTAAAAGAGGATTATTTGAAATGAAAAAAGCGCCCTTAGGCGCTTTTTAATGCGTAAGTCGTGGGACTTAGCGTTTGTCTTGTGCGACGAAATCACGCGCAGTTTCACCAGTATATAACTGACGTGGACGGCTGATTTTGTGGCCTGGTTGATCTAACATTTCTTTCCAGTGAGCAATCCAGCCTACAGTACGTGCCAGTGCGAACAGCACAGTGAACATACTGGTTGGAATACCAATGGCTTTCATAATGATGCCAGAGTAGAAGTCGACGTTTGGATACAGCTTTTTAGAAATGAAGTATTCGTCTTCAAGTGCAATGCGCTCAAGCTCCATTGCCACATCCAAGAGTGGATCTTGTACTTTCAGTTCTTTCAGCACTTCATGACAAGTTTCACGCATCACTTTGGCTCGTGGGTCAAAGTTTTTGTAAACACGGTGTCCAAAGCCCATCAGACGGAAAGGATCATTTTTATCTTTAGCGCGTTCAATGAATTCAGGAATACGGTCTACTGAACCGATTTCTTCTAACATTTGCAAACAGGCTTCGTTAGCGCCGCCGTGTGCAGGGCCCCAAAGAGATGCGATACCCGCTGCGATACACGCAAATGGGTTTGCACCTGAAGAACCGGCTAAACGTACTGTTGAAGTCGATGCATTTTGCTCATGATCTGCATGTAAAATGAAGATCCTGTCCATTGCACGTTCAACAATAGGGTTCACGACGTATTCTTCGCACGGTACAGCAAACATCATGCTTAAGAAGTTGCCTGCATAGCTTAAGTCATTACGTGGGTACACGAATGGCTGGCCTGAAGAATACTTGTAGCACATGGCTGCTATCGTAGGCATTTTTGAGACTAAGCGATAAGCGGCGATTTCGCGGTGACGTGGATCGTTAACATCCAGAGAGTCTTGGTAAAATGCAGATAATGCACCCGTCACACCACATAACATGGCCATAGGATGAGCATCACGACGGAAACCTCTAAAGAAGAAGGCTAGCTGCTCGTGAACCATAGTGTGGGTTTTAACTGTATGTACAAACTCAGTATATTGCGCTTTGGTCGGTAGTTCACCGTAAAGCAGCAAATAACACAGGTCTAGGTAATCGGAGTCAACGGCAAGTTGATCGATTGGATAGCCACGGTGTAACAATATACCCAGATCACCATCAATATAGGTAATTGCAGATTCACAGGAGGCAGTCGCAAGAAAACCTGGATCAAAAGTAAAGTAACCTTTGCTGCCAAGTTTACTGATATCGATTACGTCAAAACCAGCGGTTCCCTGCTTTACTGGCAATTCTATCGAGTCGTTCCCTGGTAATTCTAATTTGGCTTTTAAATCAGCCATACCCCGTTCTCCTTACTTAGTTCTTATCTGTGAGTGCGGCATGTCAAACCGCCATTACTTTACAGCCATTCTAGATCACATTTCAATTTAAATAAGCGTTTAAATTTGTTAGACCATGGTATAAAAGCCTTTACTTTTCTATTTGTAACTGGCACTTACAGTAAAAAATAGTCAAAAAAACATAATTTGCATTCTGTGATGTTTGTATTTGACATTTGCCGCGAGTATACTTGCCTCGCCCAATAAGGGCCGCAAACAACGATTATAAAGCACCCTTTGTTTACATGTTAAATGAGTGCGTGCTCAGATAGTTAACTGTTTGTTTAAACTTTGCTTTTGTGTTTACTTTTGCAGTGATCAACCTCCTGTTTAAAGTTTGTACAAAAGCGGTTCACATAACAAAAAAAATGCTCAATGGAGCTGAGTGAGCAGAACGTGAAAAAGCAAAGACCTGTCCATTTAGATCTGCAGACCATTCGCTTTCCTGCAACAGCGATTGTGTCAATTCTTCACCGTGTTTCCGGTGTCATCATGCTGTTCGCAGTTGGCATTCTCATTTGGTTGCTAAATTCATCTTTAGCATCAGCTGAAAGTTTCGCTGGCGTACAGTCTCTATTCGATAACTTCGTGATGAAGTTTATCCTGTGGGGCATTATGACTGCACTGGCGTATCACTTGTTTGGTGGCCTGCGCCACTTAGTAATGGATACCGGTCGTTGGGAAGAATTGTCATCGGGTGCCGCATCAGCGAAAGCTGTATTTGCCTTAACGGTAGCCTTTTCAATCATAGCGGGGATCTGGGTATGGTAACCAATGCAGCAAGTTTTGGACGCAGTGGTGTTCATGACTATATTCTACTACGCGCTAGTGCAGTGATCCTCGCCTGTTACACCATTTTCTTGGTTGGCTTTATTGCATGTAGTTCCCCTCTCACCTACGACGTCTGGCATGGCCTATTTAGTGCTCTGCCAATGAAAGTGTTTACACTTCTGACGCTGGTAGCCTTATTAGTACATGCTTGGATTGGTGTATGGCAAGTGCTGACAGATTACGTTAAGTGCACGTCGTTACGTGGTGTTTTACAGTTCACCTTTGTCGTTACCGTATTTTGTTATTTAGCGGCCGGCATTGTTATTGTGTGGGGTGTCTAAGTGAGTATTCCAGTACGCGAATTTGATGCTGTAGTGATCGGTGCCGGTGGCGCTGGTATGCGTGCAGCGCTGCAGATTTCCAAAGAAGGTAAAAGCTGCGCGCTTTTATCAAAAGTATTCCCAACCCGTTCTCATACCGTATCTGCGCAGGGTGGTATCACTGTTGCGTTAGGTAACGCCCATGAAGATCATTGGGAACAACACATGTACGATACCGTGAAAGGTTCCGATTTTATCGGTGACCAAGAAGCGATCGAGTTCATGTGTAAAACCGGTCCTGAAGCCGTGATTGAACTTGAGCAAATGGGTTTGCCTTTCTCTCGTTTCGAAAATGGTACGATTTACCAACGTCCATTTGGTGGTCAATCTAAGAACTTTGGTGGCGAGCAGGCTGCGCGTACTGCGGCAGCTGCCGACCGTACTGGTCATGCTTTGCTTCACTGTTTATATCAACAAAACGTTAAGCATAAGACGCAAGTCTTCTCAGAATGGTATGCATTAGATCTCGTTAAAAACGATGATGGCGCCGTTGTGGGTTGTACTGCGATTGAAATTGAAACGGGCGATATCGTTTATTTCAAAGCTAAAGCAACGATTCTTGCGACGGGTGGTGCAGGGCGTATTTACGCTTCGACGACTAACGCGCATATCAACACCGGTGACGGCGTAGGTATGGCAATGCGTGCTGGCGTGCAAATGCAAGACATGGAAATGTGGCAATTCCACCCAACTGGCATCGCCGGCGCGGGTGTACTTGTGACTGAAGGTTGTCGTGGTGAAGGCGGTTATCTGCTGAACAAAGACGGCGAGCGTTTCATGGAGCGTTATGCCCCTAACGCGAAAGATTTGGCATCACGTGACGTGGTAGCACGTTCAATGATGACTGAAATCCGCGAAGGTCGTGGTTTAGACGGTCCATTAGGCCCACACTGTTTACTGAAGCTTGATCACTTAGGTAAAGAAACATTAGAAGCACGTTTACCAGGCGTGTGTGAATTGTCTCGTACTTTTGCCCATATCGATCCAGCCGATGGTCCAATTCCAGTACTACCAACGTGTCACTATATGATGGGCGGTCTACCAACTAAGGTCAGTGGTCAAGTTATTCGTAAGAATGAAGACGGCACTGAACAAGATGTTATTGGTCTGTTCGCTGTGGGTGAGATTGCCTGTGTATCTGTACATGGTGCAAACCGTTTAGGTGGTAACTCACTGCTTGACTTAGTGGTTTTTGGCCGCGCAGCGGGTCAGCATTTAGGTAAAGCTTTGGATGAGACTGACGATCCAAAAGACGCTAGCGATGCGGATATTCAAGCCTCTCTGGCGCGTCTGAATCGTTGGGAAAGCAACAAAGATGGCGAAGACCCAGCGCAAATCCGTAAGGATCTGCAACTGTGTATGCAATTAAACTTCTCTGTATTCCGCCGTGGCGATGCTATGGCTGAAGGGTTAGAGCAGTTGAAAGTGATTCGTGAACGTCTTGCAAATGCTAAATTGTCTGATAACTCTCGTGAATTCAATACTCAACGTATTGAATGTTTAGAGTTAGATAACTTGATGGCAACGGCAATCGCCACGGCTTATGCGGCTAACTTCCGTACCGAAAGTCGCGGTGCTCACTCACGTGAAGATTATTTAGAGCGTGATGATGAGAACTGGTTATGCCACAGCTTATTTGACCCAATCACTGAAACGATGGATCGTCGTGCAGTGAACATGGCACCTAAGTTACGTGAAGCATTCCCGCCGAAGAAACGTACCTACTAGGAGTTGCAAAGATGAAATTGACATTTGCAGTTTATCGCTACAATCCTGACGTAGATACTAAACCGTATATGCAGGATTACAGCTTAGAAGTGGCTGAAGGCTCTGACATGATGGTGCTCGATGCACTGATCAAGTTGAAAGAGCAAGATCCGACTTTGTCATTCCGTCGCTCATGCCGTGAAGGCGTGTGTGGTTCAGACGGCGTGAACATGAATGGTAAGAATGGTCTGGCGTGTATTACCCCAATTTCAACCTTTAAAGGTAAGAAATTAGAAATACGTCCATTACCAGGTATGCCAGTTGTTCGTGACTTAGTTGTTGATTTAACTCAGTTCTATAAGCAGTATGAGAAGATCAAGCCTTACCTCATCAATGATGAGAAACAACCTGCTCGTGAACACTTACAATCCCCTGAAGAGCGTGCTCATTTAGATGGTTTGTACGAATGTATCATGTGTGCCTGTTGTTCTACGGCTTGCCCATCATTCTGGTGGAATCCTGATAAGTTTATCGGTCCAAGCGGTCTGCTTCACGCATATCGTTTCTTGATCGACAGTCGCGATACAGCTACAGAAGAACGTTTATCTGAGCTGGACGACGCCTATAGCGTGTTCCGTTGCCATGGCATCATGAACTGCGTTGACGTTTGTCCAAAAGGTCTTAATCCGACTAAAGCAATTGGTCATATTAAGTCCATGCTGTTGAAGCGAGCAGTGTAATGCGAGAACCCGAGCTGAAACCAATAATAATATAGCTCTTGAAGAGTCACTTTCTGGTAGCAGAAGGTGACTCTTTTGCGTATGTAATGGAAGACAACGCGCCGTATATCTGGACATCTAGGGGCGGCAGAAATTATGCGTCGAAGGTAATCTCTACAGACTGCATATTTAATACTATGGCTAAGCACGTGTATAAAGTTTGAAAGGAATAGAAATGCACCAAGGCATCATGAAAGCCTGGCTCGAATCATCTCACTTAAGTGGTGCAAATTCGACCTACGTAGAAGAGATGTATGAAGCCTATCAAGAAGACCCACAGTCAGTCGCTGATGATTGGCGTGCGGTATTTGATAATCTCCCTCCTGTGAACGGTGCCTCTGTTGATGCGCCTGAAGCTGCTCACTCAAAAGTACGTGATTATTTTCGCAGTTTAGCGTTAGAAGGTCGCCATAAGAGCTCTGCTCGTGTGACGGATCCTGAAATGGATGCTAAACAAGTTAAAGTCCTGCAATTAATTAACGCCCATCGTTTCCGTGGTCACCAAGGTGCTAATCTTGATCCCCTCGAACTGTGGAAACGTGAACCAGTAGCTGATTTAGATCCTGCCTTCCACGGCTTGACTAAAGAAGACATGGAACGTGAGTTTAATACAGGTTCTTTTGCTCATGGTGGCGAAACCATGAAGCTCGCGGATTTGGTAAAAGCGCTGAAAGCCACCTACTGTGGTTCTATCGGTGCTGAATATATGCACATTACCGATACCGATGAGAAACGCTGGATCCAACAACGTCTCGAACCTTCCTTAGGTAAAGCTAACTACGATAAAAGTGTTAAGACGCGCATTCTTGAAGGCCTTAACGCCGCAGAAGGTATTGAAAAATACTTAGGTGCTAAATTCCCTGGTGCGAAACGTTTCTCGTTAGAAGGCGGTGATGCGTTAGTGCCTATGATGCGCGAAATTATTTATCGTGCAGGTGAAGCCGGTACTAAAGAAATCGTCGTCGGTATGGCTCACCGTGGTCGTCTGAACGTGTTAGTGAACGTATTAGGTAAGCGTCCAGCTGAACTGTTTGACGAGTTCGCGGGTAAGCATGCTGATACCCACGGTTCTGGTGACGTTAAGTACCACCAAGGTTTTTCCTCTGATTTTGAAACGCCGGGCGGCAATGTGCACTTAGCACTGGCCTTCAACCCATCGCACCTTGAAATCGTTAACCCTGTGGTCATTGGTTCTGTACGTGCCCGTCAAGACCGTCGCGGTTGTAAGGATGGCTTACAAGTCATGCCTATTACTATTCACGGTGACTCTGCAATTGCGGGTCAAGGGATAGTACAAGAGACATTCAACATGTCTCAAACCCGTGGCTTTAAAGTCGGCGGCAGTATTCGCATTGTAGTGAACAACCAAGTGGGCTTCACGACTTCTAACCATGCGGATACTCGTTCGACTGAATACTGTACTGACATCGCTAAGATGGTTCAGGCACCGATTTTCCACGTTAACTCTGATGATCCCGAAGCCGTTGCTTTTGTGTCGCAGTTAGCCGTTGATTATCGTAACGAGTTCAAACGTGATGTGGTGGTTGAATTGGTGTGTTATCGCCGTCATGGCCATAACGAAGCCGATGAGCCAAGTGCAACTCAGCCGCTGATGTATGCCAAGATCAAGAAACACCCAACGCCACGTAAGATTTATGCAGACAAGCTAATTGCTGAAAACGTGATGGCTGCTGATGATGTGACTGGTCTTATCAATAATTACCGTGATGCATTAGATCAGGGTGATTGTGTAGTTAAAGAATGGCGCCCAATGACGCTGCATTCTGTTGACTGGACTCCGTATATCGGTCGTGAGTGGGACGAAGCGTATCAAGCCTCTATGTCGGCTGAGCGTTTACAAAGTCTGGCTGACAAACTGAGCTATGTACCTGAAAGTCATCCATTGCAATCACGGGTTGCTAAGATTTATAGCGACCGTTTAGCGATGGCAAAAGGCGAGAAGCCACTCGATTGGGGTTTTGCAGAAACGCTGGCTTATGCCTCAATTCTGGAAGACAACAAGCGTGTACGTATTACAGGTCAGGATTCTGGCCGCGGTACTTTCTTCCATCGTCATGCTGTATTGCACAATCAAAACGATGGCACGACTTACATGCCACTGCGCAATATTGCTGATGAACAAGGCCCAATTGATATTACTGACTCAGTATTATCTGAAGCCTCAGTACTGGCGTTTGAGTATGGTTATGCCACAGCAGAACCCGGTGGATTGACTATTTGGGAAGCGCAGTTTGGTGACTTTGCTAACTGTGCCCAAGTGGTAATCGATCAGTTCTTGTCATCGGGTGAGCAGAAGTGGGGCCGTTTATGTGGTCTGACTATGTTGTTACCCCATGGCTATGAAGGTCAAGGCCCTGAGCATTCAAGCGCCCGTTTAGAGCGTTTCTTGCAGATGTGTGCTAACCACAATATGCAAGTGTGTGTGCCTTCAACACCTGCACAGGTCTACCATATGTTGCGCCGCCAAGTGGTGCGTCCTATGCGTCGACCACTTATCGTTATGTCGCCTAAGTCATTACTACGTCATCCATTAGCGGTTTCAAGCTTGGAAGAATTAGCCAATGGCAGTTTCCAAAATGTGATCGGTGAAATCGATACGTTGGAAGCAAGCAAGGTTGACCGAGTTGTCTTCTGCAGTGGTAAGGTTTACTTCGAACTGCTGGAAAAACGTCGTAAAGAAAATATCACTAACGTAGCGTTAATCCGTGTCGAACAGTTATATCCGTTCCCACATGATGAAATGATCGTTGCTTTGGCTGATTACCAACATGTGAAAGATTTTGTTTGGTGTCAGGAAGAGCCACAGAACCAAGGTGCTTGGTACTCTAGTCAACACCATTTCTGGGCCGCGGTTCCTGCAGGTGCACAGTTAACTTATGCTGGTCGTGAAGCGTCAGCTGCACCAGCGTGTGGTTACCCTGAGTTGCACACACATCAGCAAGAATCTTTAGTGAACAGTGCCCTGAAACTTACAATCACACTGTAGTAATAGACATTTTATAAAAGGATAGTTTTTCATGAGTATCGAAATCAAGGTACCCGTACTACCAGAATCTGTTGCCGATGCCACGATTGCCACTTGGCATGTGAAAGTGGGCGAGCAAGTTTCTCGTGATCAAAACCTGGTTGATATTGAAACCGATAAAGTGGTTCTTGAAGTGGTTGCGCCAGAAGATGGCCACATTGGCGAGTTTTTGTTTGAAGAAGGCGCCACTGTTCTAGGTGAACAAGTGATCGCTAAATTCATCGCCGGTGCTGTATCGGGCAAAGAAGTCACTAAAGCGCAAGCTGAAGCGGCAACGCCAGCAGCTGAAACCAGCGATGAAAGCAGTGATGCGTTAAGCCCATCTGTACGCCGTTTACTGGCTGAGCACAATGTTGATGCCAGCAAAGTAAAAGGCACTGGTGTGGGTGGTCGTATTACTAAAGAAGACGTAGAAGCCTTCGTTAAGTCTGCCCCTAAAGCTGCGGCGCCAGCAGCACCTGCTGTAGCTCCGTTAGCGGCTGGCCGTAGCGAGAAGCGCGTACCAATGACACGTCTGCGTAAGACAATCGCAAACCGTTTGTTAGAAGCGAAAAACTCTACCGCTATGCTCACGACGTTTAACGAAGTGAACATGAAGCCCATCATGGATATCCGTAAGCAATACCAAGATATCTTTGAAAAGCGCCACGGTATCCGTTTAGGCTTTATGTCTTTCTACATCAAAGCCGTGACTGAAGCGCTGAAACGTTTCCCAGAAGTCAACGCGTCTATTGATGGCGATGATATCGTCTATCACAACTACTTCGACATCAGCATCGCAGTATCAACACCACGTGGTCTGGTAACACCAGTGTTACGTGACACAGATACCATGAACTTAGCTGAAATCGAAAAAGCAGTTCGTGACTTAGCCCTTAAAGGCCGTGACGGTAAGCTGACTGTGGCTGACATGACTGGCGGTAACTTCACTGTGACTAACGGTGGTGTTTTCGGTTCACTGATGTCTACACCGATCCTTAACCTGCCACAAAGTGCGATTTTAGGCATGCATGCCATTAAAGATCGCCCAATGGCAGTCAATGGTCAGGTTGAAATCCTGCCCATGATGTACCTAGCACTCTCATATGACCATCGTATTGTTGATGGCCGTGAGTCTGTTGGTTTCTTGGTTGCGATTAAAGACTTCCTAGAAGACCCAACTCGTCTGCTGCTTGATCTGTAACACAACTCGATAAGAGATTGCGCTTAAAGAAATAGCCAGACATACCCTCGTGACTGGCCCAAACGGGCCAGTTGGATTTGATTAGAAGTATACGGATAGATCATCATGAATTTGCATGAGTATCAGGCAAAATCCTTATTTGCCGAATATGGTTTACCAGTGTCAGAAGGTTTTGCATGTGATACAGCCCAAGAAGCTGTAGAAGCGGCAGGCCATATTGGCGGAAATTTATGGGTTGTTAAGTGTCAAGTACACGCAGGCGGCCGCGGTAAAGCAGGTGGCGTTAAAGTCACTGGCGATAAAGAAGAAATCAGAGCCTTTGCCGAACACTGGTTAGGCAAAAATCTGGTGACTTATCAAACTGATGAGAAAGGCCAGCCAGTTGCTAAAATTTTAGTAGAAAGCTGTACCGACATCGCTAACGAACTGTACTTAGGTGCCGTTGTTGACCGCGCGACTCGTCGTGTTGTGTTCATGGCGTCGACTGAAGGTGGTGTTGAAATTGAGAAAGTGGCAGAAGAAACGCCAGAACTCATCCACACTGCAATCATCGATCCTTTGACTGGCCCACAAGGTTATCAAGCACGTGATCTTGGCTTCAAGTTAGGTTTAAACCCAACTCAAATGAAGCAGTTCACTAAGATTTTCATGGGTCTGGCGACTATGTTCGTTGATCATGATTTCGCATTGCTTGAAATCAACCCACTGGTTATTACCACTGAAGGCAACCTACACTGCCTAGACGGTAAAATCGGTATCGACGGTAACGCACTTTATCGTCAACCAAAAATCAAAGGCATGCACGATCCATCACAGGATGATGCCCGCGAAGCTCACGCTGCTAAGTTCGAGCTGAACTACGTTGCATTAGACGGTAACGTTGGCTGTATGGTGAACGGTGCTGGTCTTGCGATGGGTACTATGGATATCGTTAACTTGCACGGTGGCAAGCCAGCGAACTTCTTAGACGTAGGCGGCGGCGCGACGAAAGAACGTGTAGCTGAAGCATTCAAAATCATTCTGTCTGACAGCAATGTGAAAGCGGTTCTGGTTAACATTTTCGGCGGTATCGTACGTTGTGACATGATCGCAGAAGGTATTATCGGCGCTGTTAAAGAAGTGGGCGTTAAAGTACCTGTTGTGGTTCGTTTAGAAGGTACTAACGCTGAACTTGGCCGTGAAGTATTAGCTAAATCAGGTCTAGATATCATTGCAGCTACCAGTCTAACTGACGCGGCTGAGCAAGTAGTTAAAGCTGCGGAGGGCAAATAATGTCTGTCTTAATCAATAAAGATACCAAGGTAATTTGCCAAGGTTTCACTGGCGGTCAAGGTACATTCCACTCACAACAAGCTATCGATTACGGTACGCAAATGGTGGGTGGTGTGTCTCCTGGTAAAGGTGGTCAAACTCACTTAGGTCTGCCAGTGTTCAACACTGTGAAAGACGCTGTGGCTGCGACTGGCGCAACTGCTTCTGTGATCTATGTACCGGCTCCGTTCTGTAAGGATGCCATTCTTGAAGCTATCGACGGTGGCATCGAGCTTATCGTTTGTATCACTGAAGGCATTCCTACACTGGACATGCTGCAAGTTAAAGTGAAGCTTGAAGAAACTGGCGTTCGCATGATCGGCCCTAACTGCCCAGGTGTTATCACCCCAGGTGAATGTAAGATCGGCATCATGCCTGGTCACATCCACTTAAAAGGCAAAGTGGGTATCGTTTCTCGTTCAGGTACTCTGACTTATGAAGCGGTTAAGCAAACGACGGATGAAGGTTTCGGCCAATCTACTTGTGTAGGTATTGGTGGTGACCCAATTCCAGGTACTAGCTTCATTGATGTACTGGAAATGTTCCAAAACGATCCACAGACTGAAGCGATCGTTATGATCGGTGAAATCGGTGGTAACGCTGAGGAAGATGCGGCGGCTTTCATTAAAGCACACGTGACTAAGCCTGTTGTGTCTTATATTGCGGGTGTCACTGCACCTGCTGGTAAGCGTATGGGCCATGCTGGCGCGATTATCGCTGGCGGTAAAGGTACTGCAGAAGACAAATTTGCTGCATTAGAAGCAGCGGGCGTGACAACTGTCCGCTCGCTTGCTGATATCGGCAAAGCGCTGCGTATTCGTACAGGTTGGTAAGCTAACCTTTCGAATAAAAAAGGCGCCTAAGGCGCCTTTTTTATTGGCTGTAATTTCGGCAGCGAATCGCAGTAAATGACAGGAATGGGATTGAGCTAACACCATGAAGACTAGATATTTTTTCTTCTACGGGTTAGATTGATGCTTCTCTACTACGCGCTCGTCTGCGTCATTGGCGAGGATAATGTGAGTAGAGCCATTAACCATGAGCTAAGTGCTTATGGCTTCAGTGCTGTTCTGCAAAAAATCTTGAACTCAAATTTATTTAACACGGTTGCAGTCTATCGTTGCGAGCGTATTTGTTTTATGGGGCTTATCGCATTGGGGGAGGGTAAGCAACAGAGTCGATGTTAGCCACAGTAACGGCTTAAACATCACATTTTTTACGAGGGAAAAACTGTGAAAACACCTAAAATCATTATTTCGGAAATTGACTTAGAAAGACTAGAGCGATTATTGGAGTCACTGCCGGCAAATGCGTTTCCGGGCAAAGCGGCATTGGAGGCTGAATTAGACAGAGCCGATATTGTGCCTGCATCACAGGTGCCCGCGAATGTGGTGACCATGAATTCAGAAGTGAAGTTTAGCGTTTCATCCAGTAATGAGACTTTCTGTTTACGTTTAGTGTATCCAAAAGACGTGAACGGCGCGGGCACGATTTCTATTTTGGCGCCGGTGGGCAGCGCATTATTAGGGCTCTCTCAAGGTGATGAAATTGAATGGCCAGGTCCGGGTGGTTCTATGGTAAAAGTGCGTATTGAGGAAATCCTGTATCAGCCTGAACGCAGTGGTGATTTCCACCGTTAAGCTTGAGGTATTGGCGTAGTGTCGTTGACGTTACGCCAGTGCACTTTAAGCGAACCATTGGTTGATTTTTAAGTGCCATTTTTGAAGGAGCAAAGATGATAACCCAAACTGAACGGTTAATTATTCGACCATTTACTGAGCAAGATTGTGAAGCGCTTTATTTGATGAACAGTAATCCCGCGATGCTGAAATACATTCCCACCGCGGCATTTACAGCTCGCGAGCAGGCGGTTGAGTTGTTTCACAAGGTGATCACAGTCGATTATCAGCAACATGGTTTTGGCCGTTGGGCGGTAGAGCATAAAGCCGATAAGCGGGTGATTGGTTTTTGCGGTCCGAAATTTATTCCAGAATTCAGCGAAGTCGAACTGGGTTATCGTTATTTCCCTGAGTATTGGGGAACTGGAATTGGTACTGAGGCCGCATTTGCTGCATTAGCTGAATTTAAACGTTTTGGCATTGACCAGACGATTGCACTTATCTTAGCAGGGAATCTCGGTTCTGAAGGTGTGGCTAAGCGTGTGGGCATGCATTGGCGTGAGCAAAATGAGTTTATGGGCCATAAAGTGAATATCTACGCCAAGGTGTTATAGCGGTTTACCCGTAAACATCATCCAATAAAAAACCAGCCTTAGGCTGGTTTTTTGCTTAATGCTTTATAAACGCAATGGCCGACTTAGGCGTCGTTATGCTCACAGGTATCGTTGGTGCAAGTGCCGTACAAATATAAGCTGTGATTAGTCAGCTTAATGTTGTGTTTCATGGCAATTTCATCTTGACGACGTTCGATGACTTCATCTGAAAACTCAATCACTTTGCCACACGATAGGCAAACTAAGTGATCATGATGATGCTGAGTCGATAGTTCGAAAACGGCTTTACCGCTCTCAAAATGATGGCGACTGACAATACCTGCATCATCAAATTGGTTTAACACACGGTAGACGGTGGCTAGACCAATTTCTTCACCGATATCGAGCAGCTTCTTGTACAAATCTTCTGCACTGATATGTTGGTTTTCAGGTCCTTGCATCAGTTCTAGGATCTTGACTCGTGGCAGGGTAATTTTCAAACCCGCTTTTTTTAGCGCTTGATTTCCATCTGTCATTGCTAATCTCTTGATTGCAGAACCAATAGGTTCATCCGTGGATAGTGTTTGCCATTATAGGTGCTCAGGTTGAAAACTTAAACCTTTGTTCTGGCTTTCTAGGGCGATATGCAGATAAATTGTGTCAATAGGCGTTAAATCACAATATTTTGCGGCAATTCAAGCATAGTTTTTGTATGGTTATACCAAGGAATAATATTCACGGCTGCCAAAGTCAGTGAGAATAATTCAAATAAATAAAATAATAAGGAATCGGCATGTACCAGCAAATTGTGGTGTTAACCGGCGCAGGGATCTCTGCTGAGTCGGGTTTACGCACCTTTCGCGATCAAGATGGTCTATGGGAAGAACATCATATTGAAGACGTTGCTACACCAGAAGGGTATGAACGTGATGCTGAATTGGTAGAGCGATTTTACAATAGTCGTTGGTTGCAACTGCACAGTGGCACGGTTGAGCCTAATGCAGCGCATGTGGCCTTGGCAAAGTTGGAAGCGGACTTTAAAGGTCAATTACTTATCATCACACAAAATATTGATGACCTGCATGAGCGTGCGGGCTCGCGCCGTCTATTGCATATGCACGGTGAATTATCCAAAGGCCGTTGTCCGCGCTCACGTCAGACCTTTATTTTACGTGAGCCCTTTGGTGCCGATAATTGCTGTACTTGTTGTATTCCGGCTCAGCGATTACGCCCCCATGTGGTGTGGTTTGGTGAAATGCCCTTAGGGATGGATCGAATTCACGATGCGCTCGATAACTGTGACTTGTTTATTGCCATTGGCACCTCTGGCACTGTGTATCCTGCCGCGGGCTTTGTGGATACTGCTAACCATCATGGGGCTCAAACAGTCGAAGTGAATATGATGGCACCCGATAGACACAGTCAGTTTCAATATCACCTCACAGGAAAAGCGGGGGAGTTAGTGCCTCAGTTGGTTGATACCATTTTAGCGGGTCGAGTGATTGGCAGTGAGTCGAACGCATGAGCGAAAAAGTTGCGATTATAATGCGTGGCTTACCGGGCAGTGGTAAATCACATTGGGTTGAAACTTACATTCTTTCCCTTCCTTTAGAAAAAGCCATTGGCGTGCGGCAACGTGGCGTATTTTCGACCGATAGTTTTTTCTACCATGAAGATGAATACCGTTTCGATGCCAAGAAATTACCTGAGTTTCATCAATGTAATTTGACGGGGTTTATTCAGGCACTTTCTTCAAGCGAGCCTGTGGTGATTTGTGATAATACCAATCTGTGCCACTGGGAATACATGGCCTATGAAGCGGCGGCAAAAGCCTTAGGTTATCAAGTTAGAATTGTGCTTGTGGGTGAACCAAACAGTCTGGCTCATCAGCAGGAATGCGCCAAACGTAATCGCCACGGCGTTCCTTTGGCACAAATTCAGCGGATGGCGAAGGGATTTGAAGATTTTTAATGTCAGGTACTTACTTATGTTGAGTATTGTGATCTGTAGCTATCAATTTTAGGCATGGGTCCCGCAGTGTTTTCGCCCTGTCATAAGTCTGTTGTACTCTGTTTAACGTTTTGCTTTGTCTATGTCTATGTGCATGTGTGTGGCTCTTACATTCGCCTTATCTATTTGACTGTGCACTTTAAGCTTGATCCCAAAGACAGTTTATCCACATAAGTCTGCGTATAATGCGCTAACTTGTGTGGCATTGAAGGGCTAATGCAAGATTGCTGCTGACTTGATCGAGACCATTGAGCACAAGCGGACGTTTATCAGAGGAAAGAGCCATGCTCATTAAAATTTTACTAACAGTCTTAGTTATTGCTGGCGCTTGGTTTTTGCTGGTGAAACGCAAGCGTCAGATTGAACCTCAGGTTGTTAATCTCAGTTCAAAGCGTTTTAGTGAACCGCTGTGGCGTCGATACCTGTTGACGGGTGTGTTTGTAGTGATTGGATTTAGCCTGCTGAGTTACAGTGTTTGGTATTGGCGCGATCAGCATAGAATTGTCACTGTGAGAATTGTGTCACCGAATGCCGACAATAACGGCGAGTATCGTGTGCGAAAAGGGGATATCTCAGACTCGAAAATGGTCACTATCGATGGCATCCATATTCGCTTTTCGACCCAAGAACGGTTGGCAATTATCGAAACCGACTAAGGCATATTTATTTTACTAAATTACCTTGCACGCCTTTTCATTGCCAACTTATGCGGTAAACTAGCGACAATTTTTTAGCCTGCACTTAAGTGGAATCGTTAACTTAAGTTTTTTTTCAGGAGGACAAATGATTACTGCTTATGTCTATGATAATCGTCACCTTACTGTGACAGAGCTCGGCATACTGGACAGTATTCCCGCGTCGACCATTTGGTTAGATCTGTATAAACCCGATGATGAGGAGCGAGAGTGGTTAAGTCATTTTTCTGTTGAAGAAGTGCCTGACGAAGAAGATATCAATGAAATTGAGGCCTCAGCACGTTTTTATCAAAACAGTGACGGCTTGCATATTAATTCGTTATTCCCACAGCGTGTCGGCCAAGATGTGCGCGGCGTTAACGTTTCCTTTAACCTTCGTAGCAATTTTTTACTGACAATTCGTGAAGAAGACGTAGGTCTTATCCGTTTACTGCGTAACTACTTGCGTTTAGGGCGGTTAGAAGTATCGACACCGCAGGAATTGTTTCTCGAGTTATTTAATCTGAAAGTGGATTATCTATCTGACTTAATTGAAGACGTTTACACTGTACTTGAAAATGTCGGTGAGCAAGTATTTGATAACGACGAACTTGACGATGTATTTAAACTCATCACTCTGCAAGAAGACTCTAATGGTAAAATCCGATTAAGTTTGCTCGATACTCAGCGCTCACTGCGTTATATGCAGCGTTATTATCGTGGCCAGTTATCCGATGAACATTTAAAGGACTTGCGGGAAATGTTGTCGGATATCGAGTCGCTGATGCCCCACAGTCAGTTTATTTTCGATAAGTTAAACTTTCTGCTCGATGCGGCCATGGGTTTCAGTGGTCTGCAGCAGAACAAAATCATCAAAATCTTCTCGGTTGCCGCTGTGGTGTTTCTACCACCGACCTTAATTGCCAGTAGTTATGGGATGAACTTTACCAGCATGCCTGAGCTTGAGTGGCAATACGGTTACCCTATGGCGATTGTGATGATGTTAGCCAGTGCCGCAGGTACTTACTTCTTCTTTAAACGTAAGCATTGGTTATAAGTCAGCCGCTAGCTGTGTTGATTTCTCGAATTAAAAATAAGGGTCGAATGCAATATTCGACCCTTATTTTTATCACTTTTATTTAATCATGTTCATTCAATGACTTTTATTCAATGAGTGAGACTCGATGACTTTGCTTAAATGAGTGAAGCTCGTTAGACATAATCGTTAAGCCAGTTTCTTAATCAACTACTTACGACTATCGCCGCCAAAGTAGTAACTCACTCGCTCGCGCGGATTCAAATATTCGTGGACTTTTTCAGGAAGCGCCGCAGGTGGTAAGCAGCGCACTATACTGATCCCTTCAATCTCTAAATCAACGATAGGCGCTTGGTCTTTAGGAACTAAGGCATCGTAAACCAATATTTTTGGACATAGCAGTTTAGTTAAGTTAACCGACATCACCATGGCATATTGACCGCTGGATAATTCCACCACACTGCCGGGGGGATAAATGCCCAGCATCTTGATCATCTTGCCAATATACTCTTGATTTAGCTTAGTTTTGTATTGCTTATACAAATGCCCCAGTGCGGCGTAGGGCATTCTGGCTTTGCCCTGTTGGCTTGGGTAACACAAGGAGTCATATTCGTTCACTACCGCAATCAGTTGCGATACCTTATCGAGAGCCTCTTCCTTTAGGCCTTTGGGATAACCACTGCCATCGAGAAACTCGTGGTGATTGGTGATTGCAGGTAAGGCTGCTTGGGGAAAATTATCGGCTAATTTGAGCAGTTCAATCCCAAGTAATGGATGCTGTTTGATAAAATTAAGCTCTGGTGCTGACCAAGGTGTCGATTTTTTTAGAATTTGTGGTGGGATTTTTAATTTACCCACATCGTGGAACAGGGCACTGAGACCGACCGTTTCGATTTCACTTCTATCCCATTCCATTTCTTTGGCGATCAGCATAGAGAGGATCGCAACATTCAAGGAGTGGTAGTAAATGCTTTCATCCTGCTTAGCATCACTCATCAAATGCAGCACTAAGTTATCTGAGTTGAGCAGCTGTTCGACTATGGTGTGTACCAAATCTTTGGCGTCATCGACCGCATTTAAGGGGCGATTACGTAGCTTAGAGATGAGGCTGCGCATCATGGCTACTGAGCGGGTAAAATTTTGCTCAGTTTTATTAATGTCACGGCGTAATTTTTTTTGTACTTCGATTTGCTCAGCCTTGTATTGATCCATGTCGTTTTTAAGCACATTGATTTCAGCACTTGGCGGCAATTTGATAGGGTTGACTGCATCAGCATGTATCGGGGCGACGTCGCTGCGTTCTAAATCGACGATGACATGTTCGATGCCCAGATTTTTAATCAACTCGATTTGCGCAGCTTGTTTAATATGAAAGCTACTGAATAAAAAGGGATGATCTTTCCAAGCCACGGGCAAACGCACAAAGTTGCCGACTTGAAGTTGATGGACTGAAACTTTACAGCTTTTTTTCATATTCTTGTTATCGTGAAGCGTAATGTGGGTTATTTTATCTCAATGATGCTGCTTTACAATTACTTAACTAACATGTCAGCATAGTAAGCCTAGAAAGTAGCCACTCCATTGAGGAAGTATGGACTTTATTGAAGTATACCCTAATGCGTTGCCGAATGACTTGTGTGACCGTCTCATTCTGGCATTTGAGCAACATGCTGGCGTTGTTGATGGACACACGGGCAATGGCGTCGATTTGGAGAAGAAGATCAGCCGCGATTTGACCTTAGATAGTTTCATCGACCTGCAGCCCATCAGAAACGAACTCTTAGGTTATACCTTAAAGGGCGCGGTAGATTATTTTACAAAATATTCAATGGCATTAATGGGTGCGGTTGCTGTGTCAGTGAGTGATGAGCAGGGCCAACCTGTAACGCTAACTCCGACTAATTTTGCGACGCTGGGTGCGCCTAGGGCCGATGGCTTAGTGAAGTATTTGTATCGCAGTGGCAGTATTAATATTCAAAAGTATCAGCAAAATAAAGGCGGTTATCCCCATTGGCATTCGGAACAATTCCCGCAGAATGGCCACAATGAAGCTCTGCATCGCGTCGTGCTCTATATGTTTTATTTAAATGATGTGGAAGAGGGCGGCGAAACCGAATTTTATTATCAACAGCGTAAAATCTCCCCTAAAAAAGGCACTATGGTGATAGCGCCTGCGGGATTTACTCATTCACATCGGGGAAATAAACCTGTGAGTGGTGACAAATATATTGCCACTTCTTGGATCATGTTTAATCGAGCCGAACAGCTATATGCGGTGATTGCCTGATAGTATCCCAGTTTCTTACACTGGGATACGGATCCTAAAGAGCGCACCTTCTAAGCGACTTTCTTCAATTTTTAAGCTGCCACCGTAGCTGTGAACGATTTCATCACAGACAGCTAATCCGATCCCTTGCCCTGGGGACTGAGTATCGGCACGCACGCCACGTTGGATAATCTTCTGTCTTAAGCTTTCTTCAACACCTGGGCCATCATCTTCGACAATAAGTTCAAACTCACCTTGTGAGTTAATTTTAGCCGATACATGCACTTGGCTGATACACAGGCGGAAAGCATTTTCCATAAGGTTGCCACACAGCTCCATTAAGTCACCCTTGTTGCCGGGGAACATCAAGGAAGGGGAGATGTTGGCCGAGAACTGCACTTGTTTTTCTCGATAAATTTTAAACAACATTTGTGCTAATTGATCGACTAAGGGCGCAATAACAGTTTGTTCTTGCTTCAGGCCTTGGCGGCCTAACATGGCCCGTTTTAATTGGTATTTGACCAGCTGATCCATCTGGCTGACTTGTTCCATGATCTTTTCGCTCGCAGATTGTTTACTCAAACTGGCGTCATCTGTAATGGCATGCACGGCGGCTAAGCGGGTTTTAAGACTGTGTGCCAAGTCATTCATAGCATTTTGATAGCGCTGTTGTTGGGCACTCGATTGTTGCAACATCTGGTTGAGTGCTTGCGTTACGCCTTCAAGTTCAACAGGATAGCCCTCAGAAAGTGATTTACTCTTACCTTGGTTAATTGATTGCAGTTCGTTTTGCATCCGTACCAAGGGACGCATGCCCCAATAGGCGGCGCTGACCAATAGAATTAAGGCTAAGGCCAACACCATGGCTAAACGAATATAAGTACGTTTACTGAACTTACTGTATTCTTGCTCCAGTTTGGCGGCATCTTTCATGACAAGGAGGTTGTAATGCACACTGGCAATTTCTACCGCGAGCAAATAGACGAAATAACCTCTGTCGTCAGCCATGGTGAGGTAGTAGGGCGGGGAGTCGTTACGGATTTCGTTAAAACGCTCACAGGTATCAAATAATCCACGATCTACTGCGAGGGATGAGGTCCAAACCTGCTTAAATTTGTCATCGCAACTCGCTATTACATAGCGCTCTTGTTTATTATTTTCTTCTAACCAAGCACTGGTATCGGGGATAAGATCGTGTTCCCGTAATTCGGCGGCGACTTGGGGGATTTCGGCAATGAGTTGGGCAGTTTCTTCGTTATAACTATTTTGCGCATGCAGAATATTAACCATCCATGCGAGACCAAAACCCACTAAGGTAATAATTGATAGTGAGGTGAGAAACATCCGTGTCAGCAGACGTTTCTTGAATTTTAATCTTAATTGCATGGTAGGTTAAATTTATATCCTTGGCCGCGGATGGTCACTATGGGGTTATCGATACCATCGCGGGTCAGTTTTTTACGCAGGCGGCTGACCATGACTTCAATCGTATTGGGATCGCCTTCTTTATCACCATAAATCACATCGAGTAAACGTTGCTTGGCGACAACCTCATGACAATGGCGCATCAAATATTCGAGGATTAAATATTCAAAGGCAGTGACCTCCATGACTTCGTCACCCAGAGTGACTTGTTTGGCGGCGAGATCGAGTTTCAATTCTCCACTGCAAATCACGGGTTTAACAAAACCTGCGCTACGTCGCACTAAGGCATCAAGCCTTGCGACAAGCTCTTCTTTTTGAAAGGGTTTCACTAAATAGTCATCGGCTCCGGCGTTTAGGCCTTCAACTTTATCCTGCCAATTAACTCGTGCCGTGAGAATTAATATTGGTGCTTTAAGACCCGCTTCACGGAGCTGTTGAATTAAGCTAATACCATCTTGATCGGGTAGCCCTAAATCGACAATGGCGACATCGATGGGATAATTAGTGGCTTGATAAAAACCTTCTTTGGCAGTCAGTGCCACTTGAACTTGATTGCCGAGATCGCTTAATTGCACTTTTAAGTGGTGGGATAAAATAGGATCGTCTTCAACAACCAAAATTCTCATAATATAATGCCTTAAAGTGTATGAGCTAAGCTTTAGTAAACTAGTCTACGCAAAATCACACTGATAACCAAATAGAGGATCAGCATATCTTAGTTGAACTTAACCTTTGCTGACCGAGTTGAACTTGTGGTCAAAATAAGTACTAATTAATTGTTGAATAAGAAGGTTTTGCCGTTAAAGTGTTAGCGTATCGGGGAATTTCCCCAAGGCGATTTTTGTTTTCTGATCCGCAAAATGCCGTTGCCACACATAATCGCGCCTAAGGTAAATAACATCACCGCCATCATGATAAAAGACAATCTCAACCAAGGCATTTCTTGCGCTAATCGCAGATGTACCGCTTCAATGGTTGTGACGCCCCATACGGCAAAGACACTTATAAATAATAAAATTTGTAATAAACGAAGTAAGTAAACTGAGTTAAAAAATAAGACCAAAGGCGCAAGTGCAAAAGGAATAGCAAAGTTAATTTGTTCGTAACGTACGAAGTGGGCACTCAATAACCAGCATGCAATCAGGATCCAAAGACTTCTCCACCACATTTATACCCCTCCCATTAAACGTATTAAAATAGTAAACATAATGTATCTAAAAACAAACTTCCGTACTATTGGTGCGTTCACATTTTGCTAATGATAGACATGTTAACTGTATTGCGTTCAAACAAAAACGCCCAACACTGAAGCTGGGCGTCATTTTGGTCTTTGTGAGGTTTAGTTCGATTTATCTAAATGATGAACTTGCTCATCAAAACTTCTAGCAACTTTACCCGCTTGAGTGTTGTTAAACACTTGCTCGTTAAATTCGCCCTCTGATTTAGCAATAATTACAGTTGCTACGCAATCACCTGTGACGTTTACAGCAGTACGTACCATGTCGAGTAAGCGATCGACACCGATAATCAGGGCAATCCCTTCCACTGGCAAGCCAACTTGATTTAACACCATTGCCAGCATGATAAGTCCGACACCTGGAACACCCGCTGTACCAATTGATGCTAACGTGGCAGTCACAACAACAACGGCATAATCGGTTAGTGAGAGCTCAATGCCAAAAACCTGCGCAATAAACACAGTGGCAACGCCTTGCATGATTGCTGTGCCATCCATATTAATGGTAGCGCCTAACGGTAGCGTAAAAGCGGCGATTTTATTATCGACACCTAATCTATGTTCAGACGCTTCTATGGTAATGGGTAAAGTGGCATTTGAACTGGCGGTTGAAAAAGCAAACAACTGCACATCGCGCATTTTACGAATAAATATTAAGGGATTGAGGCCTGAGAAAAGTTTTAGAAGTGTAGGGTAAACAACAAACGCATGGATCAATAATACACCTAAGACCACGAAGAAATATTGAACCACACTACCAAAGGTCTCTAAACCGAGTGTTAATGCAAGTTTTGCCATCAGCGCAAATACACCATAGGGCGCGAGTTGCATGATCAGTGTCACGACACGCATGATGACTTCATTTAAATCTTCAAACAACGCCGCAATACGTTTGCCGCGCTCACCAATATGGGCAATAGCAAAGCCAAAAATCACCGCAAAAATAATAATTTGCAGCATATTACCTTCGCTCAGTGCCTGCATCGGATTGGTGGGCACTATGTTTATCAGCACATCAGCAAGACTTGGGGCTTCTTTTGCGACGTACTCCATTTTTTCTGACGCCAGTGAGGCGTTCCCAGGATGTATAAGGACTGCGCTGACAATCGCAATCACTAAGGCAATGGCGGTTGTGAATAAATAGAAGGCGAGGGTTTTCCCCCCTAAGCGGCCTAATTTTGAAGGTTCACTCAGTGAGCAAGTTCCGCAAACTAATGAAATAAAGACTAAAGGAACGACTAACATTTTTAAGCTGGAGATGAAGATAGTACCGATAACATGCAAGAAACCTTCAGTAATATAATCTTTTACTATATCGCTTTCTGGAAAGGCATTGCGGAGAATGAGGCCTAAAGCAATACCTGTTCCCATACCGATCAGAATTTTACTTGTAAGGCCTAGTTTATTTTTTATAGAAATTGCCATAGAGAGTCCTGTGTGTTTTTTATACATTCTATTTTTTGGCGCTCACAAGACTAGCAAGAAAATCGTGAAGATGAAATGACAATTAATGTTAAAGTATTTATCAGATTTGCGAAATAAAATAAGATAGTTATGGGAAAGTTTCGTGAAAATTGTGTAATGTTAGCCTATAAGTAATAAGCGTCTCGCTTAGGTATTATCATCAGAGTAACAGGGAGCCTGACAATGAAGTCAGCGTATAAGGTTTTTCTCGCAGGATTGTGTTCGCTTTTATTATTAGCATGTGGTGGTGGAGGCAGTATCTCTGATGATGGTTCCGGTACTCCGCCATCTGATAAATTTGTTGTTAAATTAGAATTAGTTAATTCAGATGGACAGGCAATAACAGAAATTTCGAATGCTATCCCTGGAAAGTTGAATGCGACTTTAACTAAGAATGCGAGTGCTCTTGCTGGTGCGCGAATAGTCTTCAGTATAGATGGACAAGGAGCTCTAACTCCAGATAGTGGTGTCACTAATGCAGATGGTAAAGTGTTTATTAATGTCTTACCTGGAAACAAATTAGGTTCAGGTAAAATTACCGCCACTTACACATCTGCAAGTGGAAGCACAGTTACTGCTGATATTTCTTTCAATACCAAAGGTGATGGTGGTGCATCAACTGGAGGTGCACAGGTGGCTTTAGTAATGGTGAGTGATCTTGAGTCAAAAACACCTATATCAACAATAACATCTCTTTCACCTGGTTATCTTATTGCTAATGTTACAGGTATTTCCAAGCAAACAATTGTGCAATTTTCCAGTACGCGCGGTGAATTACCCATTGATACCGCTGTTACAGAACAAGGTGTTGCTTATGTTCAAATTTTAGCAGGTACCCAGCCAGGTGCAGGTAGTGCGACAGCAACGTTACTAACGGGAGAAAAATCGGAACCACTAGTGTTTAGTATCGGTGCGACTAATGTATTTATGGGGAGTGGTTCTCCATTTCAAAATGGTGTTGCATCTGTTGAGCCTTCGGTTGTTTCAGCGGGTGGGACTTCAAGTGTCTCTGTAGCTATTCAGGATGACGCTGGAAATCCATTTGCAGATCCAGTTGAAGTACAATTCACCTCTGTTTGTGCTTTGAAGGCGAATGCTGAAGCCGAATTAAGCACGCCAGTAGTTGCGGTTAATGGTATTGCAACCAGCACCTACTTAGCAAAAGGTTGTGTGGGGGACGATGCTATAAATATAAGCGCAAATGTTGGTGGAAAATCTCTAACCGCCAAGGCGACGGTAAATGTCTTACCTGCAAGTGTCGGCAGTATCTTTTTCCTAGAGGCAGTACCTGAAGTCATTAGGCTTAAGGGAACTGGTGGGGCAGAAGCCTCAACCGTGAAATTTAAAGTAATGGATAAAAATGGTATTCCGGTTAGTAATCAACGTGTGAATTTTTCGCTCAATACTGAAGTTGGCAATATCACTCTTGATCCTGAGTTTGCTACTACAAATGGTCAGGGAGTTGTTCAAACGGTAGTTAATTCGGGCTCAGTATCAACAAGTGTAAGGGTTACTGCAGTGGTTGCTGGCAGTACGCCAGCAATATCGAGTCAATCGAATCAATTAGTTATTTCGACAGGTTTACCTGACCAAGATAGCTTTTCTTTATCGGCATCAAACCTAAGCCCTGAAGGTTGGGACTACGATGGCATTGAGGTTGATGTGACGGCACGATTGGCTGATGCATTCAACAACCCTGTACCCGATGGCACAGCTGTTTCCTTTACCACAGAAGGCGGTGTGATAGCGTCTTCGTGTCAGACAATTAATGGTGCTTGTTCGGTCAAATGGACAAGTCAAAATCCTCGCCCTACTGGTGATACGTTAGCCATGCAAGGTAAAGAACCTTCGTTAGATGCGGAATTGGGTCAACCTTATGGCGGGCGCGTGACGATTTTAGCGACGGCTATCGGTGAAGAATCTTTCCCCGATACTAATAGTAATGGACGTTTTGACGCATCTGAAGTAGCTAATTTTTTAAGTAAAAAGGATGTATCGGGTAATCCGTATGACTTAAGTGAAGCGTTTGTCGACCATAATGAAGACCGTATTTTTAACCCAAGTGTAGCAGGTGGTGAAGAGGGAGGGGATGCTGAAGTGTTTACTGATTTTAATAGTAATGGCGTTTATGACCAAGCAGATGGTTTATACAATGGTAGTTTGTGCCAATTAGATGCTAATGGCAGTAAACATGCAGGCTGTGCAGCGGGTAACACTTCGCTGAATGTACGTGCTTCATTAGTTTTGGTTATGTCTGGTAGTGATGCGATGGCTTCAATTCCTCTTATTACGGATAGTTGTGTAGATGATAAAACTAAAGCTGATGTATGTGATGGCCTCAACGATAACAATACAATTGATATTATAGGTAAATCAACTGGGGGAGTTACTATCATTATTGGTGATTTACATAATCAGCCATTACCTTCAGGAACAGTTATTACGTTTACCCCCTCAGCTGGTAGCTTAGCAAGTAAAGGCTCTTTCACTGTCGCATCTTCAAATGATAACGGGGCAGGAAAGTATAGCGTTCTTATAAAAGGTGCTGACCAACCAGATGCAGGATCATTAGTGATTGAAGCACTGACTAAAAAAGGTGTTTTGACGCAGATTGCAACGATCCCAGTTGTTATTCACTAGCCATGATGTGTATGAAGTAAAAATATTAGCCAGTGTCAACGCTATTTAGGACGGGTCACAATATAAATAAAAAGCGCACTTAATTGTGCGCTTTTTAGTGTCTAGTCTTTGGAATTATATTTATTCATTAACGCTGGAACTGATACACGCTGCCTAGTTTCATAATCTGTGTCAGTTCATCCAGAGCTGTTCGAGATTCGATGATTAGCTGAGGGTCTGCAAGATCTTGGGTGGTTAATCTGTCACGGTAATGTTTGTCTACCCAAAGGTTTAAACGAGTAAATAAAGCATCATTCATCAGAGTGTGTTGATTTACCGCTGCGACTTCCACTTCATTCATGGCGACACGTAAACGAAGACAGGCAGGGCCGCCACCGTTTTGCATGCTTTGTTTTACGTCGAAATAAAGCACTTGCTTAATCGGTGTGTTTAACGTGAGTAATTCGTTCAAATAGGCAAATACCGCGGGATTTTCTTGGCAATCTGTTGGGGCAATAATTGCCATTTCACCGGATGGCAACGTAATAATTTGAGTATTGAATAAATAGCTTTTGACTGCGTCGTTAATTGCTACTTTCGCGGTTGGCACTTCAATGAAATACAGCTCAGTGTCGAGTTTACGTTTAATTTCATCGATCTTATTCTGGGTATTTAAGAAGGCTTGTTCGTGGTAGAACAGGACATTTTGATTACCTACTGCGATAACATCGTTATGGAATACACCTTGATCAATCACATCAGGATTCTGTTGGATAAAGACGCAATTATCGTCTTCCAGTTGATGTAAGCGTGCGACTGCCATCGACGCTTCTAAGGTTTGTCTTGCTGGATATTTTTGCGGTTTAGGTGCGTTGGGATTGGTGGCTTCTTGTCCATAAACAAACAGCTCAACACCAGCATGGCCGTATTCATTGCAGAGACGAGTGTGGTTTGCGGCACCTTCATCACCGAAGCTATTATGCTCAGGTAAGTGACTATGGTGATGAAAATAGTGGGGATCACTGAAAGTTGCTGTTAATATGCGCCCCGTTGTCAAAGGTTCGATGCTGCGATGAAGTTTATCGACTAAATTTGCTGGGGTAAAATGCAGTTTGCCGTCACGTGTATCTGCACTTGGTGAGACTGTAGCGGCATTGGCTGTCCACATACTGGAAGCACTGCAACAGGCATTAAGTAATATGGGCGCTTCTTTTGCCGCTTGTTTTAATACATTAGCATCAGAGCCAGAAAATCCAATTCGGCGCAATGTATAGAGGTCTGGGCGCTCTTGAGGAGCTAATATTCCTTGAACCATGCCCATATCGGCTAGTGCTTTGGCTTTTTGGAGTCCTTGTTTTGCAGCAGCTTTGGGGTTGGAAACTAAGGCGGCATTGCTAAGTGAGGCGACATTGCCAAAAGACAACCCTGCGTAATTGTGTGTTGGTCCAACGAGTCCATCAAAATTCGCTTCAAAGTGCTTCATTGCTTATCCTTGTGATAGGGAAAGTTATTATTTGTTCATATGGTCCCTGAGGGAACCCAGTATACTGAAGCTTTTCGAGTGCACAAGCGGACGGTTTTGTGCTCAAAGCGACTTTTTCACGATAAATGCATAACTATTTCTTGCTTGCTGGCAAATAATGAAATATTAGTTTTTAATTACGCATATTATATTTTTACATTTTTTCAACTTTGATTAAAAAGTGACTCGCTGGTACATATAAAAGAGGGATTAACTTGAAACTATCAGTACAACCCTCTATATATGGTGCCAATTTCCACCTTCTTGAGATTTTTTGGCGCAAATTAAACTATGGGTAAATCGCTAGTTATTGTCGAATCACCGGCCAAAGCTAAGACTATTAATAAATATCTTGGCAAAGAATTCATCGTTAAATCGAGCGTAGGTCACATCCGTGATCTGCCGACATCATCGACTTCAGAAGGCAATGAAAAGGTTAAATCCGCTGCCGAAGTTAAGAAGATGTCGCCAGAAGAAAAAGCTCAATATAAAAAGGTGAAAGATCAGCAAGCGCTAGTGTCTCGTATGGGCGTAAACCCTGAAAAGGGCTGGGCGGCTAAGTACCAAATTTTGCCGGGTAAAGAAAAAGTCGTTAAAGAGTTACAGGCACTTGCCGATTCTGCTGACCAAATCTATCTCGCAACCGACTTAGACCGTGAGGGAGAAGCTATCGCCTGGCATTTGCAAGAGGTGATTGGTGGTGATCCTTCACGGTATCAACGTGTTGTTTTCAACGAAATTACTAAGTCTGCGATTCAAGATGCTTTTAGTAAACCGTCGACACTCGACACTAACATGGTGAATGCCCAACAAGCCCGCCGCTTCTTAGATAGAGTTGTCGGTTTTATGGTGTCGCCTCTGCTGTGGAAAAAAGTTGCTCGCGGTTTATCCGCTGGGCGAGTGCAGTCGGTTGCCGTGCGTTTAGTGGTCGAACGCGAAAGCGAAATCAAAACCTTTGTGCCTGAAGAATTTTGGGATGTACACGCAGAACTCAATACGCCCGCTCAAGAAGCTTTGCGGATGGAAGTGGTTAAGCATCTAGATGCTGCTTTTAATCCTATCAATGAACAGCAAGCGATGGCTGCGGTTCAAGCGTTATCTGCGGCAAGTTTTACTGTGCTGGCCCGCGAAGATAAAGCGACTCAAAGTAAACCATCTGCTCCCTTTATTACGTCGACATTGCAACAGGCCGCGAGTACACGCTTAGGTTTTGGTGTGAAGAAGACCATGATGATGGCTCAGCGACTTTACGAAGCCGGTCATATCACTTATATGCGTACTGACTCGACCAATTTGAGTCAAGAAGCCGTTGAAAACTTGCGCGATATGATTGCCAAAGAATTTGGTGATAAGTATCTACCCGCCGAACCGATTCGATACGGATCAAAAGAAGGCGCACAAGAAGCTCACGAAGCGATTCGCCCATCAAACGTTCAAGTGCAAGCAGCGACTTTATCTGACATGGAGCGTGACGCTCAGCGCTTATATGAGCTTATTTGGCGCCAGTTTGTCTCATGTCAAATGACACCTGCACAATATGATGCCACTAAGTTGACCGTAAAAGCGGGTGATTATGAGCTCAAAGCCACGGGACGTACCTTACGTTTTGATGGTTGGACTCGCGTACAAACAGCGCTTAAGAAGAAAAACGAAGAAGACAATACGTTACCATTCGTGGCACAGGGCGATGTATTAGCATTAAAAGAATTGCAGCCTAAACAACATTTTACTAAGCCGCCAGCACGATACAGCGAAGCTTCTTTAGTAAAAGAATTAGAAAAACGCGGTATTGGCCGCCCATCAACCTACGCAACCATCATTTCAACGATTCAAGATCGTGGTTATGTAAAAGTCGAAAATCGTCGTTTCTATGCCGAAAAAATGGGTGAAATTGTCAGCGAACGATTGGTGAGCAGTTTTGCTGATTTGATGAGCTATGACTTTACCGCCAGCATGGAGCAAACATTAGATGATGTGGCTCGGGGTGAGTTAGACTGGAAAAAAGTACTCGATGGTTTCTATGCTGACTTTACCAAGCAATTAGAAAAAGCGGAGCTGGATCCTGAAGAAGGTGGCATGCGTCTTAACCAAATGGTGATGACGGATATCAAGTGCCCAACTTGTGGTCGTCCTATGGGGATCCGCACTGGAACGACTGGGGTTTTCCTTGGTTGCTCTGGTTATGAATTGCCCCCTAAAGAACGCTGTAAGACGACGATGAACCTCACGCCTGGCGTTGAGGCGATTAGCGAAAACAGTGAAGATGCCGAAACAGATGCACTGCGTGCGAAGCACCGTTGTAGTATTTGTGGCACGGCAATGGACAGTTACCTGATCGATGAGAAGCGTAAGTTACACGTCTGCGGTAACAATCCAATCTGTGAAGGCTATGAAGTCGAAGAAGGCCAATTCAAGATCAAAGGCTATGAAGGTCCACTGATTGAGTGTGATCGCTGTGGTCACGATATGGAACTGAAAAATGGTCGTTTTGGTAAGTATTTCGGTTGTACTAACGAGGAATGTAAAAATACTCGTAAACTGTTGAAAAATGGTGAGGCGGCGCCGCCAAAAGAAGATCCTATTTATTTACCCGAACTGAAATGCAGTAAATCGGATGCCCATTTCGTATTACGTGATGGTGCAGCGGGTATCTTCTTAGCGGCCAGTACTTTCCCTAAATCACGTGAAACCCGTGCACCTCTGGTTGAGGAGCTGGTTCAATACCGTGACCTGCTATGGCCTAAGTATCAGTATTTAGCGGATGCGCCAGTCACTGATGATGAAGGCAATAAGGCTGCGGTGAAGTTTAGCCGTAAGACGAAAGAGCAATACGTTGCGACTGAAGTCGATGGTAAAGCCACGGGTTGGTCTGCGCATTACGTCAATGGTAAGTGGGTGAGTGAATCTACCAAGAAGGCCAAGAAAGGCGCATAGCGACGGATTAAGCTAGCTTAACGCTAAGAGAACAACAAAAAGCCAAGTCAAATATGACTTGGCTTTTTTGTTTGTGTTTTTTCGATATTAATTTGTTGCTATAGATATTAATTTGTTGCTATAGATAATAATTCAAACATGTTAAGTACTTTACACGTACAGATACAAACTGACTCACAATGACGCGGTAGCATGAGTGGCAAATGTGTCGCTAATTCAACTTAACGGTAAGCAAATAGAGACTGATCACCATTTCTTTTTAGGTTGAAACAGCATATCGATATCATCTTCTTCATTTTTAGGTCTAGGCGCACTGGGCTCAGATTGTTTCTGTGCACCCATAATCTCATCAAGTAATTGTTTAGCCTCATCGACTTTACGCCCAATGAAGGGATCATTAGGCGTTTGTGCCTTAATGGCGTGTAATGTTGATAGGGCTTTGGTTACCATTTGTTTTGATGAGCCATATTGCTTCATAAAACTGGCCGCGCGGGCACGAGAAAGCATAGAATCGACATTAATTCTGAGCTGTAAACTGTCGATGCGGCTTTCTTCTTGAGCAAAAATGCTCGGATCGACTTTACCTTTATTATGCTCGGCTCTGAGTATCGCCTTTAATTTTTTTAAGGTTTGAACAAGCGCTAAAATTTGTTTGTCATTATCGGGTAGTCTGAAATTCTCAATTGGAGGAGTTTGAGGTTGTCCAGACTGTAAGCTTGTTATTTGATTATTAATATCGGCTAAGCGACGTTGGTAGTCAGACTGTTGTTGGCCATTACTGATCGCTGTTGCAGACTGCAAGGCATCTTGTACACGCCGGTACAAAACCAATACTATATTCGTGCTACAAGGCATCATTCCTGTGTTTGATAACACAGTTTCAGTTTCATCGATAATTGCTCTTTGACGGGCAAATTCAATGCGACGCTCAGCCTCTACACGTTCTTTTTGTTGCTGTAATACGTTAATTCCGATAACAAGCAGTAAAAGCGCACCGATGAGGATCAGAACCAAGGTGAATGACATAGATGTTCCATTATTTATCCAATTGAGCTAATGCTACAATAAATCAATAAACTAGCATAGTTATCTTAGCCTAGGTTATCATTTCTGTCGTATGAATCTGTAGACTTGTGCTCTATATTCCTATTTGATTTAATTTTTACTATATACTATAACGATTGATTATAGCTGAGAGTGCTTTGAGGGCTCAGTTGTTAATGGCATTTTGCGTGTTTGAGACAAGGAAATAAGATGAAACTGCAACAACTCAGGTATATTGCTGAGGTCGTAAAACATAACCTCAATGTATCGGCGACAGCTGAAAACTTGTATACCTCTCAACCTGGGATCAGTAAACAAGTTCGTATGCTTGAAGATGAGTTGGGGATCCAAATATTTGGTCGTAGCGGTAAGCATTTAACCCATGTCACACCTGCGGGTTTGCAAGTGATCAGCATTGCCAATGATATTTTAGGTAAAGTTGAAAGTATCAAAAAAGTGTCTGAAGAATATACTAAGCCAGATCAAGGTGAGTTAAATATTTCCACAACAGATACTCAGGCACGCTATGCATTACCGACGATAATTCGTCAGTTTATTGATCGCTATCCTAAAGTGAACTTGCATATGCACCAAGGGACACCGTCGCAGATCAGCGAACAGGCGGCTCGCGGTGATGCAGATTTTGCCATTGCGACCGAAGCAATGCATTTATATTCAGATCTGATCATGTTGCCTTGTTACCACTGGAACCGCTCTATCGTTGTGCCCAAAGACCATCCTCTTGCGACCCGCAATCAAGGCAGCTTGATTAGTATCGAAGATTTAGCCCGTTTCCCCTTAGTGACCTATGTCTTTGGTTTTGATCGTGCTTCTGAAATTGAGAAAGCGTTCAATCGGGCAAATTTAGAGCCGCGTGTTGTCTTTAGTGCGACCAGTGCCGATGTGCTTAAAACCTATGTTCGTTTAGGATTAGGCGTGGGTGTCATCGCGTCTATGGCCATTGATCCAAATGTTGATAAAGATTTAGTCGCTATTGATGCTGGTCATTTGTTTGCCCACAGTACGACTAAAATTGGTTTTAGGAAGGGCAGTTTCTTGCGCAGTTATATGTATGATTTTATTCAGCACTTTGCGCCGCATTTAACCCGTGATGTGGTGGAGAAAGCCGTAGCTTTACGGGATCAACAGCTCATAGATGAAATGTTTGCCGATAAAAATCTGCCAATGCGTTAATTGGCAATGATTTACTGATATAAAAAATGCCGCTAATATAAGCGGCATTTTTTATGGGTTTAGCGATTAAGATAAATCGACTTTATCCATCTCGAGTTGCGCAAGGGCAATAACTGCTTGAGTGCGGTTGCGAACGCCAAGTTTTCTAAATATGGCGGTAGCGTGCGCCTTGATGGTCGCCTCAGACACGCCAAGATCGTAGGCTATTTGTTTATTTAATAACCCTTCGGCAAACATCTGCAACACTTTATATTGTTGCGGCGTGAGATCGGATAACTTGCTGGCCATTTTATCAATGGCATCGTCATTGATAGCAATAATCTCAGTGCCTTTAGGCAACCAAATATCACCGAATAACACCGCACTTAGCGCCTCTTTTAGGGTTTCCATTGAAGCTGATTTAGGAATAAAACCACTGCTGCCATAATGAATCGCACGGCTAATGGTATTGATATCCTCGTGGGCTGAAATCACCACAACGGGTAACTCAGGATAATGTGAGCGTAGGTGGATAAGTGTGGAGTAGCCGTGGGACCCCGGCATCTGCAGATCTAACAGTACAAGATCGTAATCGATGCTTCGAACATCCAATACAGATTGCAGTGCGTCAGCACTGTCGGCTTCAAACCACTGTGCATGCTCGAAAGCGCTGGTCAGCGCTTGACGTAGTGCATTTCTGAACAATGGATGATCGTCTGCGATAATAATATTTAAGTTTTCTAGCTTCATGGCTTTTATGATTATGTTCGGTGCGCGTGAAGATTGAACTCAATGTAACAGAAAAGTAATCAAGGATCCTATTGCTTTATTCAGGAATAAGGACAAAATTTTGATATGTTTCTGGTTGTTAGACTTTGGTCGGTGTTTTACAGGGAAAAAGATGGACAGTATAGTTTCAATTGAAAGCCCGAAAGTACGGGCTAACCTATACTTTAAAATCGTCTAAAAACTACCCATATGTCCACACTTTTGTAGGATTTCGTTGTTCGTCAACCGCAACAAAGGTGAACACACCACGTATGGCATGCTCTCGATGGTCTTGATACATGTCTTCGACATAGATGTTGACTTCAACTTTTAATGACGTATTACCTACATGGATCACACGAGCGATGAGTTCGGCTAGTGTGCCAGCTGGGATAGGCTTTTTAAAATCAATTCTATCGGAACTCACTGTGACTAAGGTTTTACGGCAGAAACGAGTTGCCGCAATAAAGGCTGTTTCATCCATCCACGCTAAAGCTTCGCCACCAAATAACGTATTGTGATGGTTGGTGATTGAGGGGAATACTGCTTTAATCACGCGCGCTTCTGAGGAATCAATTCGAGTTTGAATCGCGTCAGGAAAGGGTGTTTCAGCGGCTTCGATTCGTGAGGTATTTTCGGTGTTTGTGGACATGGGGGTAAGCGACATACAGCAACCTAAGGTAATGCAGCAAAATAAGCTCGAATTATAAAGATTTATGGTGGTTAAAGATAGAAAACTACAGGCTTTAAGGTGCAGTAGGCATATGACTGAGGATAATGTCATGCTTCCAATAAAAAAACCGAAATGAGATCGGTTTTTTATTGGACGATTTATTTTACTTCAGATTTATTTGGTTAACAGTGCTTTTCTTTCGCGGGAAGCCGCTGCGAGCTTACGTAGCAGAATTTCAGAGTCGTCCCAATGTAAGCAGGCGTCTGTGATACTTTGGCCATAACAGAGTGGCTGGCCTTCAACGACTTTTTGATTACCTTCTTGTAAGAAGCTTTCAGCCATTATACCTGCGATGGCAGTGCTGCCAGCACGCATTTGAGTCATAATTTCATCGGCGACCATCAGTTGTTTGAGATGGTTCTTCTCACTGTTTCCGTGGCTGAAATCGATAACCATACGTTGAGTTACCCCAACAGATGCAAGCTGTTGACGCGCTTCTTCGATATCTTGTGCGTGATAATTAGGTTTTTTACCACCACGTAGGATGATATGGCCAAACGGGTTACCGTGGGTGCGATAGACCGCCATAGCGCCATCTTTATCTGGTGAATAGAAAACATGTGGCACTTGTGCGGCACGCACTGCATCAACGGCAATATTGATGTTCCCATCAGTACCATTTTTAAAACCAACCGGGCAGGACAGTGCTGAAGCCATTTCACGGTGGACTTGGCTTTCCGTAGTACGCGCACCAATCGCACCCCAAGTAATGAGATCCGCTATGTACTGACCGTTCACCATATCTAAAAATTCGGTGGCGATAGGCAATTTTAATTCAGTGATTTGTTGCAGCAACTCGCGGGCAATGCGTAAACCTTTGTTTGGTTCGAAACTGCCATCGAGATCGGGATCTGAAATTAATCCTTTCCAACCGACAATTGTGCGGGGTTTTTCAAAATAGACGCGCATTAAGATACACAAGTCATCTTTCAATTCCTGGTGTAACGCGGCTAAGCGTTGAGCATAATCTAATGCCGCTTTAGTATCGTGGATTGAACATGGGCCTATGATCACTAATAGACGTTGGTCTTCACCCATAATGATGGCTTCGACTTCACGACGTTGCTGAACCAGATAATCGGCTGCATCTTGAGTTAATGGGAACTCAGATGCCAGTTGCGCAGGTGAGATGACTTTTGCTAATAAGGAAGTGCGTAGTTCGTCTGTTTTTATGGTCATTCAAAATACCGAGCTTGCGTGCGGCGCTTTTCGCCAGATTGCTTCGGATTATAACGAATCGAACCGAGTTGCACAGTGCCAATTGCGTTAATTGTCGGCAACTGTGCAATGAATTTGATTTAAGTTAGTTTCTTTTAGACTAAATTCACTCGGTTTCTTTTGCTGATTTTGGCTTATTAGGCTTAGAACATATGCCGTTCTAGGCCCGTGACATCTAATATTTTAGTGGCAATTTCTTCCACGGAATGATTAGTGGTGTCTATGTAAGGAATGCGTTCGCGTTTAAACAGCATTTCCACTTCTTTGACTTCTAAGCGGCACTGTTTGAGCGATGAATAGCGGCTATTCTCCATTCGACTCTGACGGATTTCATGTAAACGCACGGGATCAATCGTTAAACCAAACAGTTTTTTCTTATTGCGTTTCAGCGCTTCAGGTAACTTAAGGTTATCCATATCATCTTCGGTGAAAGGGTAGTTTGCCGCTTTTATACCGAACTGCATTGATAAATACAGGCTCGATGGCGTTTTGCCACAGCGAGAGACCCCAAGTAAAACCAGATCGGCTTGATCCATATGTTTCATGGTCTGGCCATCATCGTTATCCATGGCGAAATTAATGGCATCAATACGCGCTTCATAGCCGTGATTCGCTTTTCCATGGGTTCTATGTACAACTGGAGAGGCAGAAACACCTAAATGTTGTTCGAGTGGGGCCACAAAAGTATTCAAAAAATCATAATCAACCCCTTCACTCGAGTAGATGATGTCGCGGATCTCGGCTTTTACGATGGAATGGAATACTAACGGCCGCTCACCTGTTGTAATAAAACAATCATTAATTTGTCGCTTAACTTGCTCCGCTTTCGTCAGAGTTTCGACAAATGGAATCGTAAGTGACTCAAATTCTAATGGAAATTGCGAGAGAACCGCATGACCAAAAACTTCAGCTGTGATCGCTGTCCCGTCGGAGATATAGAATACTTTTGGTGCCATACTGACCTCTTGTAGTAATAAAATTACAAATAAAATTATAGATTTACGCGTGTTCGACAGGAGTGTAAAATGCCGCTGCCCTCGTGTGAAGGGGCCACTGAAATAAACTTGCGGAGATAGAACTGTGCAGCAATACGTACTCTGGTATCAAGAATTAGGCATGGGTGACGTCAACTTGGTTGGCGGTAAAAATGCTTCTCTAGGCGAGATGATCAGCAATCTGGCCAATGCCGGTGTTCAAGTACCTGGCGGATTTGCGACAACTTCCCATGCGTTCAACGAGTTCCTTGAACAAAGCGGAGTTAACCAGAAGATTTATGACATTCTAGCCACACTGGATGTAGATGATGTCAATGCGCTGGCTAAAGTAGGTGCACAGATCAGACAGTGGGTTATCGACACTCCATTTCAACCAGCATTAGAGCAAGCGATTCGTGAAGCTTACGATAAACTTGCCGCTGAAACTAGCGAAGCGTCATTCGCGGTACGTTCTTCTGCAACAGCTGAAGATATGCCAGATGCCTCTTTTGCGGGTCAGCAAGAAACCTTCTTAAACGTGAAAGGATTTGAATCCGTACTGACAGCGATCAAGCATGTGTACGCTTCACTCTTTAACGATCGCGCTATTTCCTACCGTGTGCATCAAGGTTATGAGCACCACGGTGTTGCCTTGTCTGCTGGCGTACAACGCATGGTTCGTTCAGATAAAGCGGCTTCAGGTGTGATGTTCACTATGGACACTGAATCTGGCAATAACGATGTGGTGTTTATCACTTCATCTTTTGGTCTGGGTGAAATGGTTGTTCAAGGCGCGGTAAACCCAGATGAATTTTATGTTCATAAACCTATTTTAGCCTTAGGTCACAAGGCTGTTGTGCGCCGTAATATCGGTAGCAAGCTCATCCAAATGGTGTATTCAGATGATGCTGCTCACGGCAAACAAGTCAAAATTGAAGACGTGACTGCTGACAAACGTCGTCAATTCTCTATCAATGACGCTGAAGTCGAAGAATTAGCCAAACAAGCCATGGTGATCGAAAAACATTACGGTCGTCCAATGGACATCGAATGGGCAAAAGACGGCAACGATGGCAAATTGTATATCGTTCAAGCGCGTCCAGAAACGGTTCGTAGCCGTGAAGATGTGCAATTGATTGAACGTTATCACTTAAAGAGCCGTGGCGCTGTGATCTGTGAAGGTCGCGCTATTGGCCATAAAGTGGGTACTGGCGTAGCCAAAGTATTAACGTCAATCGCCGATATGGATCAAATCCAACCTGGTGATGTGTTAGTGACAGACATGACAGATCCTGATTGGGAACCTATCATGAAGCGCGCAAGTGCTATCGTCACAAACCGTGGCGGTCGTACCTGTCATGCGGCGATTATCGCCCGCGAATTAGGTGTGCCAGCGGTGGTGGGTTGTGGTGACGTGACTGACCGTATCAAGAATGGTCAAATCGTGACTGTTTCTTGCGCCGAAGGTGACACTGGCTTTATCTACGAAGGTAAACAAGAGTTTGAAGTGATTTCAAACCGTGTTGACTCTCTGCCTGCATTGCCAATGAAAATCATGATGAACGTGGGTAACCCTGATCGTGCATTTGATTTTGCCCGTTTGCCAAACGAAGGTGTGGGTCTAGCGCGTTTAGAATTCATCATCAACCGTATGATCGGCATCCATCCAAAGGCACTGCTCGAATTCAATCAACAGGATGCAGCGCTGCAAACTGAAATCAACGAAATGATTGCTGGTTACGAATCACCCGTTGAGTTCTACATTGCCCGTCTGGTTGAAGGTATTGCGACTATCGGTTCAGCTTTCTATCCGAAGAAAGTGATCGTACGTATGTCAGACTTTAAGTCTAACGAATACGCAAACTTGGTTGGTGGTGACCGATACGAGCCAGAAGAAGAGAACCCAATGCTGGGCTTCCGCGGTGCGAGCCGTTATATCTCTGAATCCTTCCGTGACTGTTTTGCCCTTGAGTGTGAAGCGATTAAACGCGTTCGTAATGACATGGGTCTGAAAAACGTTGAAGTCATGATCCCATTCGTTCGCACAGTGAAAGAAGCTGAGCAAGTGGTCGGCTTGCTCAAAGAGCAAGGTTTAGAGCGTGGTAAAGACGGTTTACGTGTCATCATGATGTGTGAAGTGCCTTCAAACGCCCTGTTAGCAGACCAATTCCTTGAGCATTTCGATGGCTTCTCTATCGGCTCAAACGATTTAACTCAGCTGACACTTGGGCTTGACCGTGACTCAGGTATCATTAGCCATTTATTCGATGAGCGTGATGAAGCCGTTAAAATGCTACTTTCATTAGCCATTAAAGCGGCTAAAGCGAAGGGCGCTTACATAGGTATTTGTGGTCAAGGTCCTTCAGATCACGCTGATTTTGCAGCTTGGTTGGTAGAACAAGGCATAGATACAGTGTCATTAAACCCTGATACTGTGATTGATACTTGGTTGTATTTAGCCGAAGCGCACGGTTGATCTAGATAGTAATTTTATAAACTTGTTAAAAAAGCCGCTTTTTAGCGGCTTTTTTTTGTTTATAATGGCGCCATAACGATAATTGACAGAAGCCATCTATGCTACCCCTGCTATCACATCAACAAACATTAGAGCCAGTGTATTTGGCATACCTTGATGCACTGGAGCAAAGTGAGTATTCCGGTGATATAGACAAACGTTACAGCGCCCGTTTAGTGCAAGCAACGGACAACTCTGTATATCAATTTTTGCCTCAAGCTGTGTTATATCCTAAAAATCAGCAGGATATCCAAATTGTATTGACGCTGGCTGCCACGGACGCATTTCGCAGCGTGACCTTCAGTGCGCGGGGCGGTGGTACGGGCACCAACGGACAATCACTGACCCATGGTTTGATTTTGGATGTGTCGCGTTACATGAACCGTGTGCTCGAAGTGAATGCTGAGCAAGGTTGGGTTCGAGTCGAAGCTGGCGTGATTAAAGATGCGCTTAACGATGCATTGCGTCCCCATGGATTCTTTTTTAGTCCCGATTTATCCACTTCAAACCGCGCCACGATTGGCGGCATGATCAATACCGATGCCTCGGGTGCGGGCTCACTGGTCTATGGTAAGACGTCAGATCACGTGCTGGCGCTGCGCAGTGTGCTGATCGATGGCAGTGTGCTGGATACGCATCCCCTAGATGCGGGACTACTGTGTAACCCCGATAATGTCAGTGATAATCCGCTGGGGCAGAAATTGATTTCTGCTGTGGCGGCGGTCTGCCGTGAAAAGCGTACTCAGATTGAAAACCAATTTCCTAAGCTCAATCGTTTCCTCACTGGCTATGACTTAAAACACGTGTGGAACGACAACCTGACGCAATTCGATTTATCACGAATTCTGACGGGCTCAGAGGGCACGCTTGCGGTGATAACCGAAGCCAAACTTAATCTCACCCCGCTGCCGACTGAGCGCGCTATGGTAAACATTAAGTACGATTCGTTCCAATCGGCATTGCGTCATGCGCCATCCTTAGTTGCCGCGCGGGCGACTGTGGTTGAAACCGTCGATTCAAAAGTGCTTAACTTAGCCCGTGAAGATATTGTCTGGCATTCGGTGGCTGATCTTATCCAAGAAGTGCCTGGTAAAGTTATTGATGGCCTCAATATGGTCGAATTTGCAGGTGACACGGTCGAAGTTGAGCAAAAGCTCGCGAATTTGGAAGCTGTGTTAACTGAGCAGATCAGCAAAGGCGAGTGCGGTGTATTGGGTTACCAAGTGACACAAGATAAGCCGAGTATCGAAAAAATTTATGGCATGCGCAAAAAAGCCGTTGGTTTACTCGGCGCCACTAAAGGTCGCCGTAAGCCCATCGCCTTTGCAGAAGATACCGCGGTACCGCCCGAAAAACTCGCCGATTACATTATGGAGTTTCGCGCGTTACTCGACGGTCATAATCTGCAATACGGTATGTTCGGCCATGTGGATGCGGGCGTGTTGCATGTTCGTCCAGCGCTCGATATGTGCGATGTTGAAGATGAAAAATTACTACGAGTCATTTCTGATCAAGTCGCGGCACTGACGCTTAAATACGGCGGCCTAATGTGGGGTGAACACGGTAAAGGCGTGCGCGGTGAATACGGTCCAGCTGTCTTTGGTGATGAACTTTTCGGTGTGTTGCAAGATATCAAAGGTTTGTTTGACCCCGATAACCGACTAAACCCCGGCAAGCTGGTGGCGCCTAAGCATACTGGCGCCCTCTATTACGATGTTGACAGTGCTAAGCGCGGTAAGTTTGATCGACAAATCCCCGTTGATGTGCGTGATGCGTTCCCCGATGTGATGAATTGTAACGGTAATGGCCTGTGTTTTAATTACAGTAGCTATTCGCCCATGTGCCCATCGTTTAAGGTGACGGGTGACAGAGTGCAGTCACCTAAGGGGCGTGCAGGGCTCATGAGAGAGTGGCTAAGGCTACTTGAGGCTGAAGGGGTTGATGTTAATGCCCTCGCAAAAGCGAAACCTTTTGGTATATTGCAGCGCATACAAAATACCATTAATGCCAAACGTGATTATGATTACTCCCACGAAGTGATGGAATCGCTTAAGGGCTGTTTAGCCTGTAAAGCCTGCTCTGGACAATGTCCGGTCAAAGTGGATGTGCCTAAGTTTAGGGCGCAGTTCTTCAATATTTACTATCAACGCTATTTAAGACCCGCGAAAGACTATCTCGTTGCAGGGATTGAAGATAGCTTACCACTGATGGCTGCGGCACCGCGTCTCACTAACTTTGTTGCACAAAATCCATTGAGCCAATGGGTGATTAAACAGGCGATTGGTTATGTGGATGCGCCTGCGTTATCTGTGCCGACTTTGAAGCAAAGACTCGATGGTCATGCAAGCCGCGGTTACGACTTAGCTGCGTTGCAAGCGATTCCAGAAGAGAAGCGCTCGCAGTTTGTGTTGGTGGTACAAGATCCCTTTAACAGTTTCTATGATTCAGGTCTTGTGCTGCGCTTTATCCAATTGATTGAAAAGCTCGGCTTAAAGCCGGTGTTATTGCCCTACAAACCCAATGGTAAGCCAACACATATCAAGGGATTTTTAGATAAGTTTGCTAAAACGGCGCAGTCGAGTGCAGACTTTTTGAACCAAGTTCATAAACTGGGCATGCCCATGGTAGGCATAGATCCTGCTTTAGTCTTGTGTTATCGCGATGAATACCGTGAAGTCTTAGGGGCTAATCGCGGTAATTTTGAGGTCAAGTTAGCCAACGAATGGCTACTGAATGTCATCAAAGATTTACCTGCAAAAGCTGCGCAAGATAAGCAATATACTTGGTTTAGTCATTGTACCGAATCGACGGCCAAGCCAAATACCGCCAATGAGTGGACTAAAATCTTTGCCCATTTTGGCGCTAAGTTAACCGCAGTCAATTTAGGTTGTTGTGGTATGGCGGGAACCTACGGCCATGAGGCGGAAAACCTCGAGCGCTCTAAGGCCTTGTTTGATATGTCTTGGCAGCAAACGCTAGCGAAAATTGAGCAGCCGCAAGTGTTAGTGTCTGGTTATTCGTGCCGTAGTCAGGTAAAACGTTTTGCCGGATACAAGCCAAAGCATCCACTTGAGGCCTTACTCGAGTTAGTAAATATCTAGTGGTGTTTATGTCGTTTTGATTGCGTTAGTCAGATCGTAATTATCCTCACTGGTATATCCCAGTGTTGAATGTCACACTAAAGCCAGCCGCAAGGCTGGTTTTTTTATGGATGATGGAGGCCTAGATGGAAAAGATGACTGACAGTATTCAACACACGCTTAAACAATTCGCCGCCGATAGTAGGCTAACCTCGGTTGTGCCATTGTGCAGTGAAGCCCCATTGTTTGACATTAACGCCTTGGGTGATTGGACATATCTAGGCACATCGCTGCCAGCAAAGTTTGCTAAGTTGTTCGCCAGTATTTTACATTGCATCGATGATGAGTATTTCTTAATTACCCCAGTGGAGAAGGTGCGAGTGCGGGTTGAAGATGCTCCCTTACTGATTGTCGATTTCGAGCGAGCGCAACCCCATTCGCTGCTCAATGTAAGAACCAGTATTGAAACACAGCATCATAAAGTCGATATAAAACAGATGAAGCTCACCGATGACAGTGTTTATTTGCCGCTTGAGCGCGGTTTATGGGGCAAATTAGGTCGGGCCTGTTACTATAATTTTGTGAATGAATTCAATTTATCTGATCTAGATGAGGAATGAGCTCGTAGGTTAATCGCATAATTTGCTGTGGTCTAAGCTAGTTTATTATGGGTTAAGTGGTAGTATTAAAACTAACTCTGGGTTCCTATGATGGCGTGCAGAGTAAGTGAAAACGCGTTAAACCTTTGCTGTAGGAGGTGCTGTTTGAATCGTCATGAAAGCTTAGGCTATCTTGTATCCCACTTAAATATCGAGCTGCAAAATGAGCTTGATCTGCATCTTAAGCGATATCAACTCGATATAAAACTGTGGCCTGTGCTGTTTGCTTTGTGGCAAGAAGAGGGCATAAGCCAAACTGAATTGTCTAAGCGTTGCGATGTGGCAAATTACACTATGACGCGCTTACTCGATCAGTTGCAGGTGCAAGGTCTTATTACTCGTCATCAAGAAGTCGATAATCGGCGTGCTTTCCAAATCTTTTTGACCGATGAAGCCAAAGCATTAGAGCAAGATCTTATCTGCGAAGCTGAGCGGGTCAATGAAAAATTTCTGTCAAATTTAAGTGAAGATGAACAACAGACATTCATTTTACTATTAAATAAAATCAACCGTTTGGCTTGAAATGTTGAATCTAATGGGTATGGAGGAAAACTGTGGTTTAGCCGTTTTTACTTCTATCTGTATGTGGTTATCTAAATCATTTTCCCAGTTTAATCCCACCCACTATGCCTCACTCTGCGGGATTAAACTGGTTTGATTAATTCAAGTAAAGTGCAAAGACGCAAAGCAGACTGACGGCTATCACTGAGTGCTGTAAATAACGACGGCTGGCTAATAAATTTTCTTTGCCTTGTTTTAGGCTAGCGACGAGTCTATGTTGCTTATAAATTCGGCACATGAGTTCATCGGTTTGAGGATCGATAAGCAGTTCAAACTTGCAAGGTGCGCCGTCTTTAAGCTGAATGGTATGCTCGCTTTGAGGCTTAAAGTTAAGCTTGTGCGACACCATCTGGCCATTAACGAAGACCCGCTCTAAACCACTCCAATTGCTGGCTTGCAGTTCTACGACATCTTGGTTGAGATCATATTTGAAACGGATCATAGCGCTATCCTGTGCTGGGACCTGATAGGCTAATTCAAGCAGACAAATATGACGTTTTCCAGCGTGATTAAATGAATATTCTGTGTCGAAATTAAAAGCGCGGCTAAACCATGAGCTTAGTGATAGATTAAATTTTAGATAACAAAAAAGCGACCAGAGGTCGCTTTTTTCAATATTTGACGGGCATAAAAAATAATAAACGCGTAGAAAAATTACTGCTTAGCGGCTTCGATAATGGCTTTCGCCATTTCATCAGCCACGGCGCCGGTTGTACGGTTCTGCGCATCGGCTTGGCTGAATATTTTCAGTAGCGTGTTGTAAATTTCCTCTACTTTAGCCGTCGATTTTGCTGCGTCGTAATCTTTTTCGAACGACACGTTGATAATGCCGCCTGCGTTGATCACATAGTCTGGCGCGTAAAGTATGCCCATTTCTTTCAGTTGTTCACCGTGGCGTACTTCGGCTAATTGGTTATTGGCACAGCCAGCAACAATTTTGGCTTTCAGTTGCGGTAAGGTCGCATCGTTTAAGGTTGCGCCAAGGGCACAAGGGGCATACACATCCACATCTTGCGCGTAGATGTCTTGAGGCGCGACAACAATGGCACCAAAGTCGGTAGCGACTTTGTCTAATGAGGCTTGATGAATGTCGGTAACAATCAGTTCAGCGCCTTCGTTATGCAAGTGTTTGCACAGGTAATAGCCAACGTGACCGACGCCTTGAACGGCGATTTTAAGGCCTTTAAGGCTGTCTAAACCAAGTCTATGTTTAACCGCAGCTTTGATGCCTAAATAAGTGCCAAGGGCTGTGAACGGTGATGGATCGCCACTTTTGCCTTCAAGACCCGCCATATAAGGGGTTTCTTCATGGGCGATCATAATATCAGCCGTAGTAGTGCCAACATCTTCCGCTGAATAGTAGCGGCCACCTAGGCTGTTAATCAAACGGCCAAAGGCGCGGAATAGGGCTTCGCGATCTTGTCTTTTCGGATCGGCAATGATCACGGATTTACCACCGCCCATGGTTAAACCTGCTAGGGCATTTTTATAAGTCATGCCACGAGAAAGGCGTAATACGTCAGTCAGGGCTTCATCATCCGATTGGTAGTTCCACATCCTACATCCACCCACGGCAGGACCAAGGTTAGTGTTATGGATGGCGACAATGGCCTTTAAGCCACTTTTTTTATCATGACAGAATACAACCTGTTCATGTTCGTCAAAGGATACATGATTAAATACAGCCACGTGAATTTCTCCGCTATACACAATGAAAAAGCCGACGAGGTGAGCCTCTATCGACTGCTTGTTATATTTATTGCAGAACCATAGCATTTAGCGATACTCTCAACCATGCATAATGACCGAATAAATACATTATTTGTGGCAATTTAGCTTTCCACTTTACGTAAACGTAAGTTTTACGATTAAGAATGGATTGTACTGAATTTAACGTAACGAATAGAATGAATCGCGTACTGATCCCAAGAATTAGGCTCGCGTTATAACAATAAGATAGGACGGAAGTATGACTGAACAAGCTGTCGACCAAACTCAACAAAATTTATCAGCTGAAGAAATAGAAAAGCTGCGTCAAGAGTGGGTCAGAACTCAATTTCAAAAAGCCAATCGTTTTCTCGCTGAAAAAGGCGTGATACCAAGCAAAGTCCTCGCCGATGAAAGCCGTTATCTTGCGCCTTATATGGCGATTTGGAAGATGGAATCAAAGCGTCCAAGCAACAAAACCTATTGGGTGATGTCAGGTGATTTACCGTCGGATTTTGTCGATGTGAAAGTGGCGACGACGGCCCGTGATGCCGTGCGTCATTTCTCTATGATGTGGCAAATGCAGGCGGAAAACTTAGTGCGTTCGGGTGCAACCCGTGATGCCACTCAGGCTAAATTTGCTCAACTATTAGTATCGCGTGCCGAGAGTTTATATCGTATGCACAACGACGATAAACTGTGGAATGCTTAAACTCAAATGAGTTGAGGATTGTATTTAGATAGTATTGAGTTAATACAGTCACTTGTGTCGATTGATACTGATAATTGAAATAACAATAAGGCACTCAGTTGAGTGCCTTTTTTATACTGACTTTTATGTTGATTTCCTATGTTAAGAACAAGGTCATCGAACAAAGTCGATAGGGCTTATTCTTCGCTGTCGCTCAAGTAGTAGAAACCTTGATTGATGAGTTTCAACAGTAAGGCTTGGACTTCTTCATGCTGACATATTTCAGTCGCTTCATCGGCGTTTAAGCTGACGTTATCGCTCAACTGTGCGATTACGTCTGCCGGTGTTTGGGGCAGTTCGTGTACATCACCATTGATGAATAATCGCGGCGTGGCGTCATTTTCAAGGCGCAATACTTTCAAACCGCCGATACGGCTGACGCCAGCACCTTGGGCGAAGGCATCTTGCAAATCTTCAATGCTGTAAGCTTCTTCGCCTTCACACAAATCAAGTTCGAAACGGTTTTGACTGAGCAGTTTACCTAACACGATTTGGTAGCTATTGGGATCTTGGCTCAGCTGACTCAAGAGTGACATGATGCCCACTTGATGATCTTGGCTGACAATACCCGCTGAACTCGGTTCAGTTTGCGATGTGAAACGCTGCTGACCTAAGTTATTGTCGAGCAAATAATCGGCGACTTCACTGACTAATTCTTGCTGGCTTGGTGCACGGAAACCGATAGAGTAACTCATTGCCACAGTTAGGGTTTCGCCGCAGTGTGGGAAACCAGGTGGAATATAAAGCATGTCGCCTTTTTCTAACACTACATCGATAATGGGTGTGAAGTCTTCAACCAGCGGCGAGTTTGGATTGCCGCCACGGCGTTGTTGCGGGGTATTGTCACCCACAGTCCAGCGACGTTCACCTTCGCCTTGAATGATAAACACATCGTAGTTATCGACGTGTGGGCCGACACCGCCACTTGGGGTTGCAAATGATGCCATCAAGTCATCGAAGCGCCAGTCAGGTAAAAAACGCAGCGCTTCAACTAATGGTTGCGAATCTGGGTACCAATGGTTGACGGCTTGCACTAATAATTGCCAATGGGTTTCGCCATAGCTGTCGTAATCTTCAAACGGACCTTGCACTACTTCCCAATCATTGTCTTTGGTGACGACGATGCGTGAAGAGATTTCTTCTTCACAGGCAAGGCCTGCTAATTCATCGGCGCTGATAGGATCTTCAAATTGCGGAAATGCTTTTTTGATCAACAGGGGTTTCTTTTGCCAGTATTCACTAAGAAACTGGGCGATATCGAGATTGAGTGTATACATAGTGTTAAAAAAGGCGACCACATCACGGTGATGTGGGTCGCCTTAATCCTTATTTCTGTTTAAGAAAGAGTATTGTCCGTCGCCAACTTCAGTTAATAACTAATTTCAGTCAATAGCTTAATATTAGTTAATCGCCAATTTTAATTAATAACTTACTTCAGTTCGTCGACAAACGTTTCGGCACGACCAATGTAGTTGGCTGGCGTCATTTTCTTCAGTTCAGTTTTCACTGAGTCTGGTAATTCAAGTCCGTCAATAAACACTGACAGTTGCTGCGCGTCGATACGTTTACCGCGCGTCAGTTCTTTTAATTTTTCGTATGGCTTTTCAATACCATAACGACGCATTACCGTTTGTACGGGTTCTGCTAACACTTCCCAGTTGTGATCTAACTCATCACGCAGATGCGCTTCGTTAACTTCTAACTTGCTGATGCCTTTTAAGGTCGCTTGATACGCGATCAACGCATGGGCAATACCCACACCTAAGTTACGCAGTACAGTCGAGTCAGTTAAGTCACGTTGCCATCTTGATAACGGTAGTTTAGACGCTAAATGTTGCATCAGTGCGTTAGCGATACCTAAGTTACCTTCAGAGTTTTCAAAATCGATGGGGTTAACTTTGTGCGGCATAGTCGATGAACCGATTTCACCGGCGATAGTGCGTTGTTTGAAGTGACCTAGGGCGATGTAACCCCAAATATCACGGTCAAAGTCAATCAGCACAGTGTTGAAACGGGCAACCGCATCAAACAATTCGGCAATGTAATCGTGTGGCTCGATTTGCGTCGTGTAGGCATTCCAGTGCAAGCCAAGGCTAGTCACAAAACGCTCAGACAGCTCATGCCAATTAACTTCAGGATAGGCTGACAAGTGAGCATTGTAGTTACCAACGGCACCATTCAGTTTACCCATGATTTCAACATTGGCGATTTGTTTGATTTGACGTTCAAGGCGCACTGCGACGTTCGCCATTTCTTTACCGAGCGTCGAAGGTGACGCGGGTTGGCCATGGGTACGTGACATTAATGGCACAGAGCGATATTCAATCGCCAGCTTTTTAATTGCCGTCAGCAACTCATTGCAGTAGGGCAGTAAAACATGCTCACGGGCTTCAGTCAGCATTAAACCGTGGCTTAAGTTGTTGATATCTTCAGAAGTACAAGCAAAGTGAACAAACTCACCCACTGCGGCTAATTCGCTATTGCCTGCGATTTTTTCTTTAATGAAGTATTCAACCGCTTTTACATCGTGGTTAGTGGTGCTTTCGATAGCCTTAACACGCAGCGCATCTTGTTCGTTGAAATTGTCTTTAATGCCATCTAGTACGGCGATAGCTGACGCGCTCAATGTTGGCACTTCGCTAATGTCTAGACAGTCGGCTAACAGTTTTAGCCAATTGATTTCAACCTGAACACGGTACTTGGTAAGACCGAACTCGCTGAAAATCCCTCTCAATGACGCGGTTTTACTACCATAACGACCGTCTACCGGAGAGATAGCAGTTAGTGCGGAAAGATCCATGTGTAGCTCCTTGATGAACGCTAATTTTATTATAGGGTAAGACTTTTCTTGGCTGTATCGACTATGGCTTTGCGGGCGAAGACTAAGTGTCGACGTTTACCGCCCAACTGACGCCACAGTACTGCGCTGCGTATAGCGGCAAGCAGCAGAGCACGAATTTTATGTTGTACAATAGGGCGCTGCAAACACACAGGATTACCCGATATTTGGATTTTTGGCCCTAAATTACTGATGATGTCACTGTAAATGCTGGCAAGATTGGCAACAACTTGCTCATCTGTGATGGCAAAATGATGTAGCTGGCGATTCACTTGATTAATACGTTCAGCCAACATGCCTAAGCCACTGTTAGAGCGCACGAGTTTACGCTCTAGGGCAAGCACGCCCACTAAATAGCGGGTGATTTCAACATCTTTTTGGCTGCTGTCACCGAGCTGGTTCAGGATCAGCTTATAGCCTTTTTGCAATACGATTTTATCTTGGTAGACATCGGGCGTATTGTCAGGATTGGTGACGAGAATGGTGTTTAAGCTCGCTGCGAGCTCGGCATTATCCAATTCGCCATGGCGCGCTAAATGTTGAACTTGGGCAATGGCTTGCAGTATGCCTGCAAACGCCATCGTCCGATTAATGAGTTGCTCGTTCACGCTTTACCCTCGGATTAATTGATCTATGATGCCGCCACCTAGGCAGACCTCACCATCATAAAATACCGCAGACTGTCCAGGCGTCACCGCCGCAACAGGTTCATCGAAGACCACGCGCAAGGTGTGTTCATCTGTGTAGGTTAATGTACAAGGCACATCTTGTTGGCGATAACGGGTTTTCACTGCGATATGACAACCATCGACAGGCCCAGTTCTATCTACCCAATGCAGTTGGTTAACTGTCATGCCGGTCGACATCAAACGGGGATGGTGTCCGCCTTGACCCACGATCAATACGTTACGCTCAAGATCTTTATCGACCACATACCAAGGATCGTCATTGCTGTTTTTCATGCCGCCAATGCCTAAGCCTTTACGTTGGCCTAAGGTGTGGTACATGAGTCCTTGGTGCGTGCCTATGACTTCACCTTCTGGGGTTTCAATATTGCCAGGCTGCGCCGGTAAATAAGTCCCTAGAAATTCAGTGAACTTGCGCTCACCGATAAAGCAGATGCCAGTACTGTCTTTTTTGTCATGAGTGATTAAGCCCATTTCTTTCGCAATTTCACGAACTTGATGTTTTTCGAGCTCACCGACAGGGAACAGGCTTCGGGCTACTTGCTCGTGGCTTAAGGTGTAGAGGAAATAACTTTGATCTTTATTGCCATCAACGCCACGGAGCATTTGCGTACTGCCGTCGCTGTTATCGCGACGGCGAACATAGTGGCCCATTGCGATGTAATCGGCGTCGAGGATTTCGTCGGCAAATTCTAAAAATGCCTTAAATTTGATTTCTTTGTTGCACATGATATCGGGATTTGGCGTGCGGCCCGCTTTGTATTCGGCGAGGAAATACTCAAATACATTGTCCCAATATTCGGCAGCAAAGTTGACTGTATGTAGCTTGATCCCAAGCTTGTCGCACACGGCTTGGGCGTCTTTTAAATCTTCTGCGGCCGCGCAGTACTCGTTATTGTCATCTTCTTCCCAGTTCTTCATGAAAAGGCCTTCAACCTGATAGCCTTGCTGCATAAGCAAATAGGCTGAAACAGATGAATCTACACCGCCGGACATGCCGACAATGACTTTTTTTCCTGTATGAGTGGGTTCGATTGATGTCATAAATCCTAAAAACCATTGAGTATGTGTGTTGGCTAGGTGGATGAATTTAAGCCGCGACATTGAGCGCGTAACAAAAATACCTAACCTAACTAAAAATATGGGCTAACTAAAAATCCAAGCTCACTTTAAATCCAAGCTCACTTTACATCTAGGTGCTGTGCTGCTGATTGCTAAATCAAACTTTTCCAGCGCTATCAAATAAAATGAGTCCGCAAACTGTCAGTAAACCTCGCATTTACGGCCAACTATTTATTTGCTGTACAAGGCCTCTGCAGTAGCACATGCATTAAGCTTAGCCAGCCGTTTATGCGGGGCGGTATTCTATCACGCCTTGCTCGCTTGGGCTATCGTGAGGCGGTCACTATTGAGTAAGCTAAGGGGATAAGTTTGGCCATTTTGTGCCTGATTGAGATAGTCTTTTAAGCAATCGAGTACTAAGGGGCTGCGCAGTAAAGATGGCATGGCTTCTATCTGCGCAAGACTTAACCAATGCGCACTATGGATCGCTTTATCCTGCGGCGCAGGTGAGGGCATATCATCTAACTGCACGAAAAAAGTAAAGCGCACAAAGGCTAAGTCTTCACTGGCGCTAAGTTGATAAATGCCGACGAGTCCTTGGGCTTTGAGTGATAACCCCGTTTCTTCAAACACTTCGCGCTCACAGGCTTGGATCAAGCTTTCATTCGCTTCTAAGTGACCCGCGGGTTGATTAAAGCGTTGCTCGCCTTCAATCCACTCTTCTACCATCAGATATTTGTCCTGTGAAGCTGCATGAACAATACAAGCGACGGTCACATGGGGTTTATATCTTTGACTCATGGAGCCTCCTTTGAGTGGATTTGAATGAAGAAAGTAGGCTGAAATTTAGACTTCATCACCGAGACGGATACATTTGTGCTCACCCGATGGCAAATTATCTAGACTCCATTGGCCTATTTTATAACGGATTAATCTTAAGGTCGGAAAACCGATATGCGCTGTCATGCGTCTGACTTGGCGGTTGCGGCCTTCATGAATTTGGATTTCTAGCCAAGTTGTTGGGATATTTTTGCGCTCTCTCACCGGTGGATTACGTGGCCAAATGTCGGGTGAATCCATGATTTTGACTTTAGCAGGCAGCGTCATACCATCATTTAATTCAACACCTTGGCGCAGTTTTGTCAGTACATCTTCCGTCGGAACGCCTTCTACTTGCACCCAATAGGTTTTAAAGGTTTTCTTTTTTGGCTCTGTCAGCCTTGCCTGTAATTGACCGTCATTAGTCAGCAACAACAAGCCCTCACTGTCTCTGTCTAAGCGGCCTGCGGCATACACGTCAGCAATGGGAATGTAGTCTTTTAGGGTTTTACGACCTTGTTCATCGGTAAACTGGCAAAGTACATCAAAAGGCTTATTAAACAGCACGATAATTGGTGCGAGCGTTTGACTCTGCACCGGTTTTGCCGCCGCAATTGCGCGTCGATTAGGATTTTTAAAGGGTTCTTTCTTTAAACTGCCATTGGCATTTCGTGCTGGCGCCACTTTGCTATCTACGGCGGTAGCGCGGTTGGCAGGGCCTCTGCTGGCGGGTTTAGCGGGTTTAATCGGGCTCTTGGCTGGGGAACTTGCGCTGGCATTGGCACCTTTAGGTTGAAACTTGTTTTTGTTCATACTTTTGCTAACAGGAGGTTGAGACACGCTTACCTGACTTGATTGAGTCGTTAATGTGGTCATAGTGTACTTGGCATTCGCCGTTAGTGGAATTTGAATATTATTGCGAATGCTCTATGATGTCGGCCAGAAAATGTGATCTGTGCCTAAATGTTTATTAGGTTTTAATGAGTCGTTGTAACAAATTTTAGCTTGCGCGCAAAGACAGAAGGGCATTGAGAATTTGAAAGATGAGGGCGTGGTCGATTGCCTTGATTGATATTTTTCCTGTGCTCAGATTTGTTCGCCATGCTATAAAATTATTATAAAAAATATTAAATTTTACAATAATGTAGGATGTAACATGAAAGATAACTCATCAACAATTATTTACACTGAAACAGACGAAGCGCCAGCACTGGCCACCCTCTCACTCTTACCTATTATCAGAACGTTTACCGACGCCGCGGGCGTTGCGGTTGAAACCCGTGATATCTCGTTATCGGGCCGTATTATTGCCAGTTTCCCTGAGCAACTGACTGAAGCACAAAAGATTGGCGACCATCTGACAGAGCTTGGCGAGTTAGCGAATCAGCCAGAAGCGAACATCATCAAGTTACCAAATATCAGTGCTTCGATCCCACAATTAAAAGCCTGTATCCTTGAACTGCAGCAAAAAGGTTACGACATCCCTAATTATCCGGATGAGCCAAAAACCGACGCTGAAAAGTCAATTAAAACACGTTACGACAAGATTAAAGGCAGTGCGGTAAACCCAGTACTGCGTGAAGGTAACTCAGATCGCCGTGCCCCATTATCGGTGAAAAACTTCGCCAAGAAAAACCCGCATTCCATGGGGAAATGGGCCAAAGATTCCAAGTCACACGTTGCCCACATGACTGACGGTGATTTCTACGGTAGCGAGCAGTCTGTGACTTTATCTGATGCGGGCAGCGTGAATATCGTGCTGACCCAAAAAGATGGTCAAGAAGTGGTGCTCAAATCGGGTCTTAAGCTGCTGGCTGGCGAAATTATCGATGCTGCGGTGTTGAGTAAAAAAGCCTTAGTGAGCTTCTATGAGCGTGAAATCGAAAACGCCAAAGCTGAAGATGTGCTGTTATCGCTGCATCTGAAAGCCACTATGATGAAAGTGTCTGATCCTATTATGTTTGGTCACGCTGTGAAGGTCTTCTTCAAGCCAGTATTTGACAAACATGCGGCGCTTTTCGCTGAATTAGGCGTTGATGTTAACAACGGTTTTGGTGATGTTTATGCCAAAATAGCGACATTACCTGCTGATAGCCGCGCCGAAGTCGAAGCCGATATCGCCGCCGTTTACGCTGCGCGTCCCGCATTGGCTATGGTTGATTCTGACAAAGGTATCACCAACTTACACGTACCAAGCGACATCATTATCGATGCGTCTATGCCTGCTGCGATTCGTTCATCTGGCCAAATGTGGGGACCAGACGGTCAACTGCATGACACTAAAGCCATGATCCCTGATCGTTGCTATGCCGGTATTTACCAAGAAACGATTGCTTTTTGTAAAGAGCACGGCGCTTTTGATCCTAAAACCATGGGCAGCGTGCCAAACGTGGGCTTGATGGCGCAAAAAGCCGAAGAGTACGGCAGCCACGATAAGACCTTTGAAATTCCTGCTGACGGTGTGGTTAACGTTGTCGATGCCAGCGGTAAGGTATTGATGAGCCATAACGTGGAAGCGGGCGATATCTGGAGAATGTGCCAAGTTAAAGACGCACCTATCCGTGATTGGGTAAAACTGGCCGTGCGCCGTGCCCGTTTAAGCAATACCCCTGCGGTATTCTGGTTAGATAGCAAACGTGCCCACGATGCGCAAATCATTGCAAAAGTGCAGCAGTACCTGCCAGAACATGACACTGATGGCTTAGATATCAGCATTATGTCTCCAGAAGACGCGACGCGTTTGTCTTTGGCTCGCATCAAAGAAGGCAAAGATACCATTTCAGTTACGGGTAACGTTCTACGTGACTACCTGACTGACTTGTTCCCTATCCTCGAGCTAGGCACCAGTGCTAAAATGCTGTCAATCGTTCCATTAATGAACGGCGGCGGTCTATTTGAAACAGGTGCGGGTGGTAGTGCGCCTAAGCACGTGCAACAGCTTGAGAAAGAAGGTCACTTACGTTGGGATTCGCTCGGTGAATTCTTGGCTCTGGCGGCGTCTCTTGAGCATTTAAGCCAAACAGTGGGCAATCCAAAAGCCCAAGTATTAGCCGATACTTTAGATCAAGCCATTGGCCAATTCTTAGATAGCAATAAATCGCCATCAAGAAGAGTCGGTGAGCTGGATAACCGTGGTAGCCATTTCTACTTAGCCATGTACTGGGCACAAGCCTTAGCAGCGCAAACCAGCGATGAGCAGTTACAAGCACACTTTATTCCGTTAGCGCATGCGCTCGCGGCGAATGAGCAAGTGATTGTGGCTGAATTAGCGACGGCACAAGGTGCACCAGTCGATTTAGGTGGTTACTACCGTTTAGATGCGGCTAAGGCTGAAAAAGCCATGCGCCCAAGCGAGACGTTGAACAAGCTGTTGATTGCTTAATCCCGCTCGTTATCACTTTTAGATGGCGTGCGCGTCAGTGTTGGCCATCTAAGTTGATGTAAAGTTGTAAGTCATTAGACTGATTTTAAAAAAGGGTCTGCATTGCAGATCCTTTTTTATACCTTAAATTTGCTGTCGAGACCGATGATAAAATCTTTTTGCTGGGATGCAATGGGTGATGTGCGGCGATTGAACTTGAATTAAATTCATGCGAAATGATGATGAGCGATGCAGTATTAAGTGGTGAGAATTGATGAAACACGCAGCAATAAAAAGGCAGGGACAAGTCCCTGCCTTTTAGATCATTGGCCTCACCAAACGTTATTTTGTTGGTGAAATGGCTGAAGCGTGCATCCCTTTTGGACCGGCTTCTACTTCAAATTGAACGGGTTGGCCTGCTTTTAGAGTTCGATAGCCTTCCATTTCAATGGTAGAATAGTGTGCAAAAACGTCCTCACCACCTTGATCAGGGCAAATAAACCCGAATCCTTTGGCGTTGTTGAACCATTTAACAGTTCCGCTTGCCATACTTCCACTTCCTTCTGTTGTCTACTTACCAGTAAGATAGTAAAACCTGTATAGACGGGTATTCGTTCACCGTCTGCACAACAGAATGTAAGGAGTAAATGCGGAAGTCAAGCTAAAATTAACAAAGGGGTAACAACTGATTAATTTGAACGGATCAATTGGAAGAGGCCAACACGAGAGGCTAGTATTAAAAAATGGCAAAGATAGGAAATATTGAACACGTTGAAGAACGTGTCGAATCAGAGTTAATGCCGCCTTCGATGTATAAGGTGGTACTCAATAATGATGATTACACCCCAATGGATTTTGTGATTGAAGTTTTGCAGGTTTTCTTTCGCAAGAACGAGCAGGAAGCGACCGATATCATGTTGACGATCCATCACCAAGGAAAAGGGATTTGCGGTATTTTCCCGTTTGGGATTGCAGAAACTAAGGTGATACAAGTAAATCAATTTGCAAGACAAAACCAACATCCGTTACTGTGTTCGTTAGAGAAAGCATAAAACCGCTTTACTCTGTAGTCTGTTGTTAATTTTGGGGGTGCTTATGCTGAACAAAGATCTGGAAGTCACCTTAAATCTGGCGTTTCAGCAAGCCAGAGATGCGCGTCACGAGTATATGACAGTGGAACATCTGTTATTAGCTCTGATCGACAATCCTGCGGCTCAAGAAGCGTTAATCGCCTGTGGAGCGAATCTAGATAAACTCAGAGATGAAGTGGCAAGCTTTATCCAACAAACAACCCCAATCATTGCCGATATTGATGATGACAAAGAAACTCAGCCGACGCTTGGGTTCCAGCGAGTGCTGCAACGGGCAGTATTCCATGTGCAGTCATCGGGTCGCAATGAAGTGAACGGCGCTAACGTGTTAGTTGCCATTTTCAGTGAGCAAGAATCCCAAGCCGTGTATTTACTGCGCCGCTGCGACATTAGTCGCCTCGATGTAGTGAATTTTATTTCCCATGGTTTCGCCAAAAATGATGATGCTGAGTCACATCAAGATCAAGAACGTGTCGAAGATCAGGGCGAAGGCAGCGAAGAGCGTAGTATGTTGTCGCAATTTGCGTCCAATTTAAACCAGCTTGCTAAGCAAGGGATCATCGACCCTTTGATTGGTCGCGACCAAGAAATTGAGCGCGCGATTCAAACCCTGTGCCGTCGCCGTAAAAATAATCCACTGTTAGTGGGTGAGGCGGGTGTAGGTAAAACAGCGATTGCTGAAGGGTTGGCATATCGTATCGTCAATAAACAAGTGCCCGATGTAATACTTGAAGCGACAGTGTATTCCTTAGATTTAGGTTCACTGCTGGCGGGAACTAAGTATCGCGGTGACTTTGAAAAACGCTTTAAGAACCTGTTAAAAGAACTGGCGGCGGATAAGCATGCCATCCTATTCATCGATGAGATCCACACCATTATCGGTGCGGGCGCGGCCTCTGGCGGCGTAATGGATGCCTCTAATCTGCTGAAACCTTTGCTATCTAGCGGCAATTTACGTTGCATGGGCTCTACTACTTTCCAAGAATATCAAAGTATTTTTGAGAAAGATCGCGCACTTGCACGTCGTTTCCAAAAGGTGGATATCAATGAGCCTTCAGTGGAAGAAACCACTAAGATTTTGATGGGGCTTAAGTCTAAATACGAAGAATATCATGGGGTTCGTTATACTCAGGCCGCGATCAGCAGCGCTGCAGTATTGTCGGCCAAGCACATCAACGACAGGCATTTACCCGATAAAGCCATCGATGTGATTGATGAAGCGGGTGCGCGTATGGTGATGCTGCCTATGAGTAAACGTAAAAAGACCATAGGCCAAGCCGAGATTGAGTCGATTGTGGCGAAAATGGCACGTATCCCTGAGAAGTCGGTATCCGCTACTGATAAGGACTTACTGCGTAACCTTGAGCGCAACCTTAAGATGGTGGTCTTTGGCCAAGATAAGGCCATTGAGAGTCTGAGTTCGGCCATTCGCTTATCGCGCAGTGGCTTAGGTGCTGACCGAAAACCTGTGGGGAGCTTCTTATTCGCCGGTCCCACCGGTGTGGGTAAAACCGAAGTCACTAACCAACTGGCCAACTGCTTGGGGATGAAACTGGTGCGCTTTGACATGTCTGAGTACATGGAAAGCCATACAGTGTCACGCCTGATTGGTGCGCCTCCTGGTTATGTGGGTTATGACCAAGGTGGCTTGCTCACGGATGCAGTGATTAAAAATCCGCACTGTGTCGTGCTATTGGATGAAATTGAGAAGGCCCACCGTGATGTCTATAACCTGCTGTTGCAGGTGATGGATCACGGTACTTTGACCGATAACAATGGTCGTAAGGCGGACTTCAGACATGTGACTTTGGTGATGACCACTAACGCGGGTGTACAGGAGACTATTCGTAAGTCGATTGGCTTTACCCAGCAAGATCACACCCAAGATGCATTATCTGAAATTAATCGAGTATTTTCGCCAGAATTTCGAAATCGTCTCGATTCCATCATTTGGTTCAATCATTTGGATATGACGATTATCGCCAAAGTGGTCGATAAATTCTTGGTGGAATTGCAGGCTCAGTTGGATGCAAAACACGTTACTTTGGAAGTCAGCGACGAAGCCAGAACCTTGTTGGCCGAGAAAGGCTACGATAAGAACATGGGCGCACGTCCAATGGCTCGGGTCGTGACCGAATTGATCAAACGTCCATTGGCAGACGAGATCTTATTTGGTGTCTTAGAGTCAGGCGGTGTTGCGTATGTGGATGTGAAGGAGGGCGAGATTGTCATTCGTACCGAACGTCACGAAAAAGCGACAACAAAAGCTTAACGCTTGATTATCCATTAGTTTTAGACATAAAAATGGCTGCAATTGCAGCCATTTTTTTCATCTTTCGCAAACAAAAAAACCCGGCCTTGCCGGGTTTTTAAATCTAAGAGGCTATATCAGCGTGCGCGGAAGACAATGCGACCTTTGGTCAGATCATAAGGAGTCAGCTGGACGGTAACTTTATCGCCAGTGAGGATCCGGATGTAGTTTTTACGCATTTTGCCTGAAATGTGGGCTATCACCACATGACCATTTTCAAGCTCTACACGAAACATTGTGTTTGGCAAGGTTTCAAGGATAGTGCCTTGCATTTCAATGTTGTCTTCTTTCGCCATTAATTAATTATCCCATTAGCCTTCGAATATAAAAAACGGGCGTATCATGCCCCAAATTCCCCCCGCTGTAAAGGGGAAGTACTTAGCAAACTTGGTAATACTCCCAGCCCGTCGGTGTCAGAATTTGATAAGGGCGATACAAACGCTTGTAAGACATCTTACGGTTTTCATCTATTTGATATCCGAGATAAACAAATTCTTTATTCATGAGTTTCGCTAGTCGACACTGAATTAAAATTAACAGTGCGCCGAGGGAGCGATGTTCTTCGTCGGGGTCAAAATAGCTGTAAATTGCCGAAAGACTATTGGGCAAACTATCAGTGACCGCAACTGCCAATAATTTATTTCCATCATAGACTTCGATAAACGTTGGCGGTAACCAATGGCAAAAAAGAAAGTGATTATATTGATCTTCACTCGGGGGAAACATGGGGCCGTCAAAATGTCGCCCACGAATGTAATGTTCATATAGCGTATATTGCTCGGCGGTTTGCTCCGATGTTATACGCCAAGTCAGATCTTGGTTTTTTGCTAAAGTGCGTTTTTGGCGTTTCGATGGGACAAATTCATGCGTTGGTACACGGATTGGTTGGCATGCACTGCATCTAGGGCAACGTGGTTTGTAGATAGAGCTACCACTGCGGCGAAAACCCACTGCGAGCAAACGCTCAAATAAAATGGGATCGAGCGTATCTTCTTGGATGACGAGTAGCTGCTCCTGCTGGCCATCAAGGTAGCTGCAGGGAAATATTTGACTGATACCGATAGCGATCGATGCTTTACTCGAGTTCAAGGATGACCTCTTTAGTGGCCCAAGTATTTGGGTCCACGGGATTGTTTCTCAGTTCGCTCAGTAACGTTATAAAATCAATGCGTTTAATAGCTTTAGCTCCCAAACTTTCTAGGTGGGGATTCATCACTTGTGCGTCGATGAGTTTGAATCCCATCTTGAGTAAATGTTGTTGCAGTGCTGCAACGGCGGCCTTGGACGCATTGGTTTTTCGGTGAAACATGGATTCGCCACAAAATACTTGGCCGATCGCTAAGCCGTAAAGCCCACCGATTAAACGTTCACCTTCCCACACTTCAATGGAGTGGGCATGACCTGTGTGATGCAATTCGCGATAGGCCATTTGAATTTCTTGGGTGATCCAAGTGCCGCTCTGTTTTTCTCTTGGCTGCGCACATCCCGCCATCACATCGGTGAAAGCGTGATTGATTGTGATCCGCCAAGGTTGTTTTTTTAAGTATTTACGCAGGCTGGTGCTGATGTGAATTTCACCTGGAATAAACACGGCGCGGGGATCCGGTGACCACCATAGGATGGGATCGTCAGAATTAAACCAAGGAAAAATACCGTTGTAGTAAGCAGAGAGTAAACGTTCAGGACGTAAGTCGCCGCCGATAGCCAATAAACCATTAGGATCGGTCAAGGCGAGCTCGGGCGAAGGAAAAGCGTCAAATTCGTGATTCAGGAAAGACAGTGACTTCACAATTGAGTATGATTTAGTTATAGACCTTATTATTAAGTTAGCGGAAATTCAGATATGTGGAAACCTACTCTAGCAAGCTTTATGTTTATTTTTGCTTTTATCATCAGCCCCGCTAATGCTGGCTATGATCGCAATCAAGCCGTGCCAGTTGAGAAAGTACTCTATGGCGATATCACTTCGGTACGTAATATCACCGAAACCCAGTTAATTGAAGACCGTAATCAAGGTTGGAAAACCTTCGGCGGCGCCTTAGCGGGTGGGGTGATTGGTAATCAGTTTGGTGGCGGTTCGGGTCGAGATGTGGCGACGATTTTAGGTGCCTTGATTGGTGGGGGGATCGGTAACCGTTATGGCAGCGGTACTAGCGTGCAATCGTTTAAGCTGGTGGAACTGATGATCAATCAAGAAGATGGCACTCAGGTCATGGTGATCCAAGATTACGATGCTGGCATGACGTTTAACGCGGGTGACAGAGTTCGAGTGGTGTACCTGCAAGGTGGCGTGCGTGTTGATATCGCGATGTAAGCGATTGTCTCATCTTGAATAAGTGCTCATCTTCAGTAAATGGTCATCTAGAGTAACGGACGGTAATGCAATGACACGGACAGAACTAAGCCAATATTTAGCCGATTTTTTACATGTGTCGGCCTTTAAGGATTACGCACCCAATGGGCTGCAGGTAGAAGGCAAGGATGAGATCCGCACCTTAGTCACGGGCGTGACAGCGTGTCAGGCCTTGATCGATGAAGCGATTCGATTAAACGCCGATGCGATATTGGTTCATCACGGCTTTTTTTGGAAGAATGAGCCTGAAGTGATCACAGGCATGAAACAACGCCGAATTAAGGCGCTGCTCAAGCATGATATTAGCTTGTTTGGGTATCATTTACCCTTAGATGCCCACCCAATGCTCGGTAATAACGCGACTTTGGGGAGACAGCTTGGGATCGTCGACGCAGAAGCCATCGAAGAGGTGGCTCAGGGGCTACTGTGGCGTGGAAAACTTGATCTTGCAGTCAGTGCTAGCGAATTTTCTCACACTCTTGAGAATGCGTTAGGCAGAGCCCCACTGCACATTGGTGATCGCGATGCTAAGATCCAACATGTAGCTTGGTGTACTGGTGGCGCACAGGATTATATCGATGTTGCGGCGAGTTTAGGTGTGGATGCGTTTATCAGTGGTGAAGTGTCCGAGCGAACGTTCCATAGTGCGGTAGAGCAGGGCATACATTATTTTGCGGCGGGGCACCATGCGACAGAACGTTTTGGCATTCAAGCCTTAGGCCGTCACCTCGCCCGCGAGTTTGATCTCGTGCACCATTTTGTGGATATCACCAATCCGGTCTAATCCATTCATAAAGCGGCTTATGATGACCATCTAACTGTTTTATTCCTAAACGAAAGGCGAGCATGGCTCGCCTTTTTTATTGTGGTTTATTATTACTTATAGTCACTCAAATCCGTTTCTCTAGCGTTTGTGCAATCAGCTCTTAGCCTTTAGCTGCTAGATCAGCCCAAAAGTGGACAATACAAAGATGCCTAAGGTGCACGTGATCAGCGAGCAGACTGTGGTTAGCGCAATAATATTGGCCGCAAGGGGCGCATTGCCACCCATGGCGCGCGCCATCACATAGCTTGCGGCTGCGGTGGGTGCAGAACTCATTAAAAAGACCATTGCTAACTCAATCCCTCGATAACCCAACAGCAAGGCCCCAATAGTGATAAAAAGCGGGGCAAAGATCAGTTTCAATGCGGTCGAGAACCAAGTTGTATGCTTTTCATGTTTGAGTGAACCAATATCGAGCGAGCCGCCGGTACACAGTAGCGCTAATGGCAGGGTCATATTGGCAAAGTATTGTCCCGCATCGAGCACCATTTTCGGTACTGGAATAGCAAGCAAATAGAAAAAGATGCCGGCCATAATGGCAATGATCAACGGATTTTTGGTGATGGTCTTGATGATCACGCCAAATGCACGTTGGCTGGATTCTTCACCTTTAGGGCTTAGGCAAATAACCGCTTGAATGTTATACAGCAGCGTCATCGAGGCAACATAGACTGCGGCTAAGGCAACACCAGAACTCCCATAGGCGTTGGAAACGTAAGCTAAGCCGATAATGGCGGTATTGGCCCTAAAACCCCCTTGAATAATCACTCCTTGGTCTTTGTGCTTGGGAAATAGCCGCCCAGTTGCATAGGTGGAGAGTAGAAAAAACAGGAAATTGGCTGCTAAACCATAGCCAATTAAGGGCGCGCTGGAGGCGAGATCGTGATTGGAACTAATGATGCTAAGGAACAGCAATGCTGGCAGCGTCACGTTAAAGACTAATCTTGATGCAACATCAATAAAGTTTTCATTGATGACTTGGGTGCGTTTTAGGATCACACCGAGCGCTAACATCAAACAGATTGGGCCCGTAATCGAGGCCGAAAACAGCAACTGCTCAACGATATTTCCCATAACGACTCCTCGAGTTATTCAGTTAGCACTGCGTCGATTTTAGACTTGTCACTGATATGAATGTCACATTGCCGTGAATATCTTGTCGATAGAAATACGAGTTTTAACTCGGTCTCTTAAACCACTCAGTTAAAATTAAATGGCTTAAACTCAGTCTTTTAAAAGACGAAGTGATACTCGGCACCACGAATTGACTAGCAGTCAAAACCAACAAATAAGGCCACATAAAATGCGGCCTTATTGATTTTTCGAGCGTTATCTAGCGCAGATTACTTAACCCGCATGCCAGGCTGTGCGCCTTCATGGGGTTCTAAAATCCACAGGTCGCTGCCACCAGGGCCAGCGGCCAAAACCATGCCTTCTGACATACCAAAACGCATCTTACGTGGTGCTAAGTTAGCCACCATCACAGTTAGTTTGCCTTCAAGGTCTTCTGGCGAATAGGCCGATTTGATCCCTGCAAACACTTGGCGTGTTTCGCCACCGATGTCGAGTTGTAACTTCAGTAACTTGTCGGCGTCAGCAACATGCTCGGCTTTCACGATACGAGCGATACGCAGGTCGATTTTCGCAAAATCATCAAAGTTGATGGTCTCACTGATAGGATCGTCAATCAGTGGCTCACTACTAACCGATGAAACTTTAGCTGTTTTTTCAGGCGCAGCCGTCTTTGGTGCATCGGCCGTGACTTGCAGGTTATCCTTAGAGTCGGCAACCATAGCATTGACTTTATCGAGCTCAACACGTTGCATCATGGCTTTGAATGGCGCGATTTCATGACCCGCTAAATCTTGGTTCAATGCATTCCAAGTGAGCGGTAGTTGGAAGAAGGCTTCCACATCTTGGGCTAAACGTGGCAATACAGGTTTTAGATACGTCACGAGAATACGGAACAGATTCAAGGCATTTGAACACACTTGATGGGCCGCTTCCTGTTGATCATCGTGTTTCACCATTTGCCAAGGTGCTGCATCGGCTACAAAACCGTTAGCAATATCCGCCAGTGCCATGATTTCGCGCATTGCTTTGCCGTATTCGCGGCCTTCGTAAAATTCGGCAATCACCTCTTGCTTGGCTAGAAACGCCTCAGTCAGTTTGGTGTCGTTAATTTTCGCTAGCTTGCCATCGAAACGTTTAGTGATAAAACCTGCGGTGCGCGAGGCTAAGTTCACTAGCTTACCGACTAAGTCTGAATTCACGCGCTGGGCGAAATCTTCGAGATTTAAATCTAAATCGTCGATACGGCTGCTGAGTTTGGCGGCGTAGTAGTAACGTAAATATTCAGGATCTAAATGATCTAAATAAGTTCGCGCCTTGATGAAAGTGCCTTTGGATTTTGACATCTTAGCGCCGTTGACCGTCACATAGCCGTGGGCATAGACGCTGTTTGGCTGGCGGTAACCTGAGCCGTGTAACATGGCTGGCCAAAACAGACTGTGGAAGTAGACTATGTCTTTACCGATGAAGTGATAAACCTCGGCGGTTGAATCTTTGCCCCAGAATTCCTCAAAGCTCAGCTCAGGGCGTTTGTCACAGAGGTTTTTGAACGAACCCATATAACCGATAGGCGCATCTAGCCAAACGTAGAAATACTTACCTGGCGCATCGGGAATTTCGAAACCAAAATACGGTGCATCACGGGTGATATCCCATTGCTGCAGACCTTGCTCGAACCATTCGTCGAGTTTATTGGCCATTTCGACTTGCAGGGCACCAGAGCGAGTCCACTCTTTTAGCATGCCTTCGAAGGCGGGCAGGTCGAAGAAAAAGTGCTCAGTGTCTTTCATCACTGGTGTCGCACCCGATACCGCTGATTTTGGATTGATGAGCTCAGTTGGGCTGTAAGTCGCGCCGCAGGCATCACAGTTATCGCCGTATTGATCCAGTGACTTACACTTAGGACAAGTGCCTTTTACGAAGCGGTCTGGCAGGAACATGGATTTCTCAGGATCGAACAGCTGAGAAATACTCTTGCTCTTGATATAGCCATTCGCACGTAGCTTGAGATAAATATCACTCGCCAGTACGCGGTTTTCATCGCTGTGGGTGCTGTGATAGTTATCGAAGGCGATATTGAAATCGGCAAAATCCTGCTGATGTTCTTTGTTCACTTGTGCAATCATGTCTTCTGGTGCTATGCCTAATTGCTGTGCTTTAAGCATGATTGGCGTGCCATGGGCGTCATCGGCACAAATATAGTGGCACTCATGTCCACGAAGCTTTTGATAACGCGACCAGATATCTGTCTGTATGTATTCCAGCATGTGACCTAAATGTATCGGTCCGTTTGCATAGGGAAGTGCGCTGGTCACGAGAATTTTACGTTGTGAAGTTGCCATCTTGTCTCAAATATCGTGGTGGGCCAAAAATATTGGTAGAGATACTAACCGATTACAGGATGATTTTCATCAAAACCTGAGCCAATTGAGCTAAATCTGCGCTAATGTTTTCTGCATTATCTGGTACACTTGGGCAAATTTATTGGTGGGGGTAATTCTTTTGTCTTCAACTCAAACTGATTATCGTCTGAATGACGATCTTCTCGGGCCAGTTCTGGCTATTCTCGATTCATTTGTTGACCCGTATCTCGCGAAAGGGTTAGTGAGCGCAGGATGCGTAAATAAGCTGGCATTGGAAGGTAAGCGTTTGCAGCTTGGCTTAGTCTATCCATACCCTTGTATGACTCAGTATCGCGACACTGTCATGGCGCTGACGAATAAGTTAGCGGTGCTCGATGCTATTGATGAAGTCGAGTGTGAAATCGATTTTCAACCTAAAGCCTACTCAGCGTTATCTTCTATTGCGCCGATTGCCAATGTGAAGCAAGTGATTGCCGTAGCCTCAGGTAAGGGCGGCGTGGGTAAGTCAACCACAGCGGTGAACTTAGCTTTGGCATTAGCGGCCGAAGGTGCGCAGGTGGGTATTCTCGATGCCGATATTTACGGCCCGTCAGTGCCTATGATGTTAGGTATCCCTAATTTCAGACCGCTTTCCCCCGATGGCAAACATATGACAGCCGCCAGTGCCCATGGTATTGCCGCGCAGTCGATTGGTTTTATGCTCAGTGGTGATGAAGCTGCCGTGTGGCGTGGCCCAATGGCCGCGGGCGCGTTGGCCCAGTTACTGAATGAAACCCAATGGCCAGAACTGGATTATTTAGTCGTTGATATGCCACCAGGCACAGGGGATATTCAGCTCACGTTATCGCAAAAAGTCCCTGTGAGCGGCGCTGTTATCGTGACTACACCGCAGGATATCGCGCTGGCCGATGCCAAGAAGGGCATCAATATGTTCCAGAAAGTGAACATTCCTGTGCTGGGTATTGTCGAGAACATGAGTTTCCATTTATGTCCTGAGTGTGGTCATAAAGAACATCCATTTGGAACTCACGGCGGCAGTAAAATCGCTGAACGCTATCAAGTTCCACTGTTAGGCGCTTTGCCGCTGCACATTAATATCCGTGAAGCCATGGATAATGGTGCGCCGACCGTCGTTGCCGAACCTGACAGTGAAGTCGCAGCTCTTTATCGGGAAATTGCCCGTAAAGTGGGCGCAGAACTGGCTTTAAAGCAAAGCCAGAAAACAGTTTCTATTAGTGTTTCAGATGACGAGTAAGGTTTAAGGGTATGAATTCTCAGCAGTGTGTCATTATTGCAATTGCTGGCGCGTCAGCATCGGGCAAAAGTTTAATTGCCAAAACGATTTTTGACGAATTGCGCCGCGATTTAGGCACAGATCAAATTGGGGTAATTAATGAAGACGCGTACTATCGCGATCAGAGTCATTTATCCATGGATGAACGGGTATTAACGAATTACGATCATCCAAAAGCGCTGGACCATCAACTGCTGTGCACGCATTTACAGTTGCTCAAGTCTGGCGAAGCTGTTGATATCCCTTGTTATAGCTATACAGAACATACACGCACTGCAGAAACCTTAAAGATGACACCGAAAAAAGTGATCATTTTAGAAGGTATCTTATTGCTGACCGATCCTAAGTTACGTGCCCTGATGGACGCGAGTGTGTTTATGGACACGCCGCTGGACATTTGTTTCCTACGTCGCTTAACTCGTGATGTGGCCGAGCGGGGCCGTACTATGGAGTCTGTGATTTCACAGTACAAGAAAACCGTGCGTCCGATGTTCTTACAGTTTATCGAACCCTCGAAACAATACGCCGATATTATCGTTCCCCGTGGCGGCAAAAATCGTATTGCGACCGATATTTTAAAGACTCGTATCCAACATTTACTGGCAAAATAACGACATAAAAACTCAAGGAGTAATAGGCAAGATGCGCTTAACCGATATCGAAATTGAACAGGCCCTTGATAACGGCACTATCGTAATAGAACCTCGCCCAGGCATAGAAGCTATTTCAGGCGTCAGTGTTGATGTGCGCTTAGGTGGACAGTTTCGCGTCTTTAAAGATCATACCGCGCCTTTTATCGACTTGAGTGGTCCAAGTGCTGAGATGCAAGCGGCGCTTGATCGGGTGATGAGTGAGATTATCGAAATCCCCGATGGCGAAGCATTTTTCTTGCATCCTGGAGAATTGGCTTTGGCTGTGACTTACGAGAGCGTAACTTTACCTGCTGATATCGTCGGTTGGCTTGATGGCCGTTCGTCTCTAGCGCGTTTAGGCCTGATGGTACACGTAACGGCGCACCGTATCGATCCGGGTTGGCAAGGTAAAATTGTGCTCGAGTTTTATAACAGCGGCAAGTTACCTTTAGCCTTGCGCCCACGCATGACTATAGGTGCGCTTAACTTTGAACGTTTAAATCATGCGGTTGCACGTCCTTATAACACCCGTAAAAGTGCCAAGTACAAAGATCAGCAAGAAGCGGTGGCTAGCCGTATCAGTCAGGACTAACACGCGTGTTCTGGGTGAATGGCGCATCGCAGGCAAGTGTCGACCCTTCCGATCGAGGGCTTGCCTACGGTGATGGTCTGTTTGCAACGATGCGAACGGACGCTGAGGGGATTATTTTTTTTGAAGCCCATCAAGCCCGTTTAACCGCAAGCGCCGCAAGGCTTGGATTTCAATGGCAAATGAGTGAAGCATTGCAACAGCAACTGAATATCTTAGCCATTGAATATCCGCATCATTGCATTAAGTTAATCGTTTCCCGTGGTGTTGGTGGTCGTGGCTATACACCGCCAGAAAATGTTAATCCTACCGAAATCGTCTCAGTTCATACTATCCCCGGTCATTATGCTCAGTGGCAGCAACAGGGTATTAGCCTTAAAACTTCGTCGGTACGATTGGGTTTGCAGCCTCTGTTGGCAGGGATGAAGCATTTAAATCGACTCGAACAAGTTTTGATTAAATCACACTCTTTACCGCAGGGATTTGATGACTGGTTAGTCAAAGATATCGAGGAGAATGTGATTGAATCTTCGATGGCGAATGTGTTTTTTATCAAAGATAATCGCATTATCACGCCTTCATTAGCCCTGTGTGGCGTGGCGGGTGTGATGCGCGAACAGATAATGTTGGCCTTGCTTGAACAGAACATGAATATCGAATGTTTGCCCGTTGGCGCCGAGCGTTTAATCGAATTTGACTCAGCGTTTATCACTAACAGCGTTTTAGGGATTGTGGATGTACTGGCGATAGACTCGCTCAAGTTCACCCGTGCTCCGATTACCGCGCAACTTAGACAGACACTTTCACTCACTCTATGAAAAAAATCATTATTATCGCCAGTTCAACCCTGTTGACCTTGCTAACCTTAGTCTGTTTGGGTGCCTTTTGGGGCTATCAAACGGTTGTCGAATACAGTCAAACGCCGCTGAGTCTCAGCGAGCCTAAAGAGTTGAAGGTTGAACGCGGCACCAGTGTAAATCAACTGGCGCAGCAACTTGCCGATGACGGCGTTATTCAAGATACGTGGAAACTCAAGTGGCTACTTAAGTTTCGTCCTGAGCTTGCCAAAATTCGCACGGGACTTTATGAAATATCACCTTCACAAACGATTACTGATTTACTCAATGATTTGATCGCTGGGAAAGTAAAAACCTTCAGTTTGACCTTAGTTGAAGGTAAAACTATTGTGGAATGGGAACAACAGCTTACCAGTGCTCCGCATTTACAAATGTCACCAGAAGCTTTTGCAGCGGTATTGATGGCACAAGGCGATGATTCTGGTTTGCCTGAAGGAAAATTCTTCCCCGACACTTATCATTATACCGCCGAGGCGGATGCTAAAGTCATGCTGACTCAAAGCTATAAAATGATGGAGCAGGAGCTTGCCAAAGCGTGGGCAGAACGGGCGCCAAATTTGCCGTTAAAATCGCCCTATGAAATGCTGATTTTGGCATCGATAGTTGAAAAGGAAACCGGCCAAGCCCATGAGCGTGAGCAAATCGCCGGTGTATTTGTTAATCGTCTTAACCTAGGTATGCGTCTGCAAACCGATCCGACCGTTATTTACGGCATGGGTGATCGCTATAAGGGTAATATCACCCGCAAAGATTTAGTCGAAGAGACGCCTTTTAATACTTATCGCATCTTTGGATTGCCGCCGACGCCGATAGCTGCACCGAGTAAAGCCTCATTGATGGCCGTGTCTAAGCCCGCCAGTGTGAGTTACCTTTATTTTGTATCGCGCAACGATGGCACCCATGTGTTTTCAACCACGCTTGAAGAACACAATCACGCCGTAGACGTCTATCAGCGTAAGATAAAACCAGCGACGCCAGAAAAATCCCCAAAGTAAAAATGCAGAGAAAGAAAATCCAATGTCAGTTTTTGCAAAATTTATCGTTATTGAAGGTTTAGAAGGCGCAGGTAAGTCGAGTGCGATTAACCTTATTCGCGACTTTATTGAAAAACATACGGGTAAAGCACCGATTTGCACCCGCGAACCGGGCGGTACACCATTGGCTGAACGTATCCGTGATTTAGTTAAGATTGCCGATGCGAACGATCCCCTGTGTGATGAGGCCGAGTGTTTACTCATTTATGCTGCCAGAGCTCAGTTGGTTGCTAATGTCATAAAGCCCGCGCTTGCGCAAGGGCAATGGGTATTGGGTGATAGACATAATCTATCGTCATTAGCTTATCAAGGTGGTGGCAGAGGTTTAATGCCGTTAGTGGAAGCGGTGAGCACTGCAACACTAAAGGGATTTAAACCCGATCTTACTTTGTACTTAGATTTAGATCCTAAGCTTGGGCTTACCCGTGCAGCTAAACGTGGTGAGCTTGATAGAATTGAGCAACAAGCGATTGATTTCTTTGAGCGAGCACGCGCTACATATCTCAAACTTGCCAGCGAAGATGACAGTATCGTGGTTATAGACGCGAGCCAAACTATGGCTGAAGTGCACAAAGATATCTTAGCCGTGCTTCAGGCGATGGTATGGTAGCCGAGTCCGGATTTACGGCTGAGCAATTACCTTGGCTCGAAGGGCCAAGACAGGCATTTTTAGCGCAATTAGCGCGTCAAAAAATACCTCACGCACAACTCGTGGGCATTGATTCAGCCTATGGTGGTGAGTTGCTGAGTGTGTTTATGGCGCGCGCGGCTATGTGTTTGCAGCCAACGCCTGTGGGAGCGTGCGGTTTTTGTAAGTCTTGTCAGCTCTATGATGCGGGCAATCATCCTGATTTTTATCATATCGCCGCCGATGGCAATCAAATTAAAGTCGATCAAATTCGTGAGCTGTGTACGCGTCTGACAGCCACCGCACAGCAAAGTGGCAGGCGTGTAGCGATTATCCACCACAGCGAGCGTCTTAACTCCGCAGCCGCGAACGCACTCCTTAAAACCCTTGAGGAGCCAGGTAAAGACACCTTACTGATTTTGCAGTCGGATACGCCTGCACGTTTGATGGCGACGGTTAGCAGTCGTTGTCAACGCATTCCCTTTGTCGTTCCGAGTCGAGAGGTCATCAAAAACTGGCTTGCCCAGCGATGTGGTATTCAAGAGGATGTGACTTGGTGTTTGAGTGTGGTGGGGGGGCCGTTAAAGTTGGCTGAGAGTTTGCAGTCTGAGGGTAGCCAACAGAGTCGGTATCAATCCTTGCTACAATTTCGCAAAGATTGGGCACAAAGTTTGTCGTCTGGTCATCTGTGTGCTAGTTTGTTAATAATAAGTGAACAACAAATAATTGATGTTCTTAAGGTTTTGTACCTACTTATACGACAGGTTTTACTGAAAAATAGCCATCAAGATGCGTTTGTTCATGCGCAGCTCGGGAATTTGGCGGCTAAGATCATGGGAATGTGTCATAGCTTAAGCACAATGCCGAGCGTCAATTATCTGGCCCTGTGTCAAAGTTATGTCTTAGAATATAGAGAGATAACAAATAAGTAATATGCCATGGTAGATCTCGTCGTTAATTTTGATACTTTACATCAGTTATATCGTGCCTATATGCCTTTTATTAAGCCGGCAGGATTATTTATTGCGACCAGTGAAAGTCATTATCTTGGCCAACCGCTGACGATTGCGTATCGTTTACCCGGCGCAACCCTCACTAATGAATTTCGTGGTGTTGTGGTGTGGATTAATCCCTTAGGAGCGTCGGGTGGCCGCCCTGTGGGGATTGGCATTAAAATTATTTCTGAGCCAGATAGCCATAAACACCATATCGAAAAGTTACTGTCCCGCGAACTCGCCTCCGGCGATCTAACCTGCACTATGTAGCTTAGCCTGCATTATTGATCTGGTTTAAACGTTTGTTCACTGCCTAAACTGGCTATTTACTTCTGTTGAATTTGACCTCGATCTCTTGGCTGGGTATCCTTGTCGTCCTTTGTTACTCTGCTTGGAAATCCTTGTGCTTATTGATTCACACTGCCATCTCGATCGCCTCAAAGCGGCGCCTGATCAACAAACCTTAGAACAGATTCTTGCTAATGCTAAAGCCCGTGGCGTGGACTATATGTTGTGCGTGAATGTACGCCAGCAGGGATTTGAATCGATGCGAGATAAAGTTGCAGCCTTCGAACAGGTATTTTTGTCATCGGGTGTGCATCCATTAGACGTTAAAGAAGGCCTCGATGTTGAGCAAATTCGTCGCTTTGCCACCGATCCTAAAGTGGTCGCGATTGGTGAAACGGGGTTAGATTATTTTTATGCCGACGAAACTAAACTGCTGCAACAACAATGTTTTGAGCAGCAGATTGCCCTTGCGGTAGAAGTGAATAAACCTCTAATTGTCCATACCCGTGATGCACGTGAAGACACGATCACTATGCTTAAGCAGGGTAACGCGGATAACGTTGGCGGCGTGCTGCATTGCTTTACCGAGAACTGGGAGATGGCGAAAGCGGCGATTGATCTCGGCTTTTATATTTCGGTTTCTGGCATAGTCACTTTTAAAAATGCGGGTGATCTGCGAACCGTTATTCGCAAAGTGCCTCAGGATCGTCTGCTAGTTGAAACGGACTCGCCTTATTTGGCGCCGATCCCACACCGTGGACAAGAAAATCAGCCTGCCTATGTGCGTGATGTGGCTGAGTTTGTGGCAGAGCTTAGAGGTGAGCGTTACGAAGATCTTGCGGAGTACACCAGCAATAACTTCTTTAATTTATTCAAAGATGCGGCGCGTTTAGTCGGCCGTTAGCCGCAAGTGCTTTGACCCATTTTATGCGATTGCGTGATTGTTAGCGTACAGGCATAAAAAAAGGCCCAAAACGATTAAAGCTGTTTGGGCCTAGGGGAATGGCTCATTGAAGAGCCGTGCGCTACAGGTGAAAGCGCCATGCAGTGCGCTTTACAATAGACTCAGTGTAGTCGAGCTTTTGCCCTAGAGTCGCGTTCACCTTCCCCTTTTTTAGGTTATTTATCGCTAAAAAACAGCAGAACTATAACGATTTTGTCTGTTCTGGTAGCAATAACACTTTATCTTTCACTAAGTCTCTGGGCAGGTTGTTTTTTAACTTATTGCCTAAATGTTTCGCCATGCCTAATGGCGCGCCGCCATAACAGACGATCACTTCACCTTGGGCTTTGCCTGCGGTGGCTAAGGGAATATCTCGCCCCATTAAATACTCTTTAGCTTCAACATCGCTCACATCGACCGTTTTTGCCGTTGGGCTAAGTTGTTTTCCCGCTAAAGCAATAATCGCTTCATGGCGGACTTTAAAACCGTGCTTACTGTTATCTGCGAGTTTAATGCCAATACGCTGAAAGCGCATACGGCCGATAAAAGCGTTGAATTCATGGGGAAATAGCCAGAATTCATCATCGCGAACCATGATGAGTTCGTCCGGTAAGCTGATACCTAAATCCTGCTGAAAATAGTCTTTGATCCCTTGAGCTTGTTTCGCTGATGCGGGCGTGAAGGGGAAGTTTTTCTGCAGTTTAGGCTCTGGCTGTAACCGCGGCACAGAGGCAGTTTTTGTCAATTTAGCGACAAAGAAACCTTCACTGTCGTAAATCTGCGGCCAGACATGCAAGAAGCCTTCTGCAGTCGTGGCTCGCTCAGCGCCATCAAATAAATCACTTAAGGATTCAAATTGCACAGCATCGCCGTAGACTTGCTTTAAATACTCGCACACGCCTTGGTTTTCGAGGCGGTTTAAGGTGCAGGTTGAGTAGACCAAACTGCCGCCGGGTTTCAGTGCGAGAAACGCCGATTCGATTAAGGCTTTTTGGGTTTCGCTAATCGCCAACACATCGTCAAGGCTCCAATATTTTAACGCATCGGCGTCTTTACGCACTGTGCCTTCACCGCCACAGGGCGCATCGATAAGCACGGCATCAAAACTTTCGTACAGGTATTCGCCAAATACACGGCCATCGAAATGAGTGAGGGCGCAGTGGCTCGCACCCATGCGCAGCACATTGGCGTGCAATACTTTCACGCGGCTCGCCGAATACTCATTAGCCACCAATAAGCCTTGGTTTTGCATTAATGCGGCCATTTGAGTGGTTTTTGAACCCGGCGCGGAGGCAAGATCGAGAACGCACTGCCAATGTGCATTCGGTGTAAAAAGTGCGGTCGGCGGCAACATAGAGCTGGCTTCTTGAATATAGAATAGGCCCTGAATGTGCTCTAAGGCATTGCCGAGTTGTTCTTCTTCGTCATAACTGATCCAAAATCCGTCTTCACACCAAGGAATAGGATCGAACGTCCAGCCCTTAGGTTGCATCAAGGTCTTAAAGTCGTCGCTGCTGATTTTTAAGGTATTGACCCGAATTGAACGTCTAAGCGGCCTGTCGCAGGCGGCAATAAACTCGTCCATGGATAAATGGGCGGGGAGTTCTTGGGTGATTGTATCGATAAAATTTTGATTTAATTGGACCATTGATTTCATTGAACCATAGGAAAATAGACTGTGTATCAACTGGCGCGAGTATATCATAATCCCTTATTGGGTCTGAGATTTTCTCCCGAGCAGCCAAGGCTGCTATTGTGATTTAATGTTTATGCTCTGACGATTTCAGCGATATTGGAATGAGTCGCCATAAAGCTAGCACTCAGTAGCCATGAGCTAATAGAATAAAAACAAATAAAAATAAGGGGATTAGCGTGCTGAATCGTGTGTGGTTGGCTTTCTTTGTTACGGCATTGCTGGCAATAGCGGTGCAACTGTTCAATGGGCACATAGAAGTCCTATCGGCTTCGGTCGCGGCATTATTTGCGAGTGCTAAGCTTGCCGCTGAAATTGCCCTTGGGCTGATTGGCGTGCTTTCTCTGTGGATGGGATTGATGCAGGTAGGAGAAAAGGCTGGCGTTGTCGGCGCTATTGCCTTTGTGTTTGAGCCATTACTGCGCCGTTTGATGCCTGAAGTGCCCAAGGGGCATCCGGCCTTTGGCAGTATCACGATGAATTTAACAGCGAATATCTTTGGGTTAGATAATGCCGCCACACCACTTGGTTTAAAGGCGATGCATGATTTACAGAGTTTAAATCCGCTAAAAACCGTGGCGACTAATGCGCAAATCTTATTTTTAGTACTCAATACTTCCTCTGTGACCTTAGTGCCTGTGACGGTATTCCTTTATCGTGCCCAGCAAGGTGCCGCTGCGCCTGCGGATATTTTCTTGCCTATTTTACTGGCTACTTCGGCATCGACATTGGCGGGCTTGCTGGTTGTGGCGTTAGTGCAGCGGATTTCATTATTAAACTCAGTGGTGCTCGGTTATGGCGCCTTGATGCTCTCAGGGTTAGTGGCGAGTGGTTTTTATCTGATGACCTTAAGTGCTGAGGCCATTGGCACAGTGTCGACGGCAATGGGCAATGGTATTTTGCTGTTATTGGTATTTACCTTCGTGATTGTTGCGGGCATCCGTAAGGTGGCGGTTTATGATGAGTTTATTGAAGGGGCGAAGGCGGGTTTTGCTCAATCTATCCAGTTGATCCCTTATTTGCTCGCCATGTTATTAGCGATTGGTTTACTGCGCGCATCCGGCGCCTTGGATTATCTGTTGCACTTGATTGCCACTGGTGTGCGGATATTGGGTTTTGATACGCGTTTTGTCGATGCAATGCCGACCGCGCTAATGAAACCTTTTAGTGGCTCAGGCGCTAGAGCCATGATGCTTGAGACAATGGATCACCACGGAGTAGATTCCTTTGCGGGTCGATTAGCGGCGATTTTTCAGGGTAGCACTGAAACCACTTTCTATGTTCTCGCTGTGTATTTTGGTTCTGTGGGTATTCGTCATGGACGCCACGCCTTAGCTTGCGGTTTAACCGCGGACTTTGCGGGGATCAGCGCCGCGATTGCTGTTTGCTATTGGTTTTATGGTTAACAGGATGGCAAGTGTCTTGAGCACCCTAGAATGTGCCAATAACAGTTCGAGAAGCTAAAAATAAATCAGGCGCATTATGCGCCTGATTTATTTGTAAGAGCTTTAATATTAGTGCGTTGGTGTAAGTATTTTGATGAAAAGAATTACTGGGCTGGTGCCCATTGCTGCCATTCGTTTTCGGCTTTGTGTTGCAATCTTAATACTGTCCCAGTCGCTAAACGATTATCCCCTTGAGTCGTGTCCTTAGTCGCCACATTGATGCCGCCAGCGAGTAAGGTTTCCAGCGAGCCCGCTTCGATTTGGGCACCTGAAAAGAGGCCGACATCGACTTTAATCCCTGAGGCATCCCAGAACTGACTGCTGTGATTCACTAAGTGACTGTACTGAGCCTCGATATGGGCCTGCATCAATACACTATTACCCTGTGTCGATAGGCTATAACCGTCGATTTGACCGACTTTAATCCCTCGGAAGAAGATAGGTGTGCCGACTTTCATTGAGCCTAGGCTAGTATCTTCTAGAATGAATTTCAGCGCATCTTCGGCAACATTGGCATAGCTGCTGGCAGCGAGGTTGGCAACAAACTGGGTCGCTTTTTGACTACTCTTACCCGGTAAGACTCCTATGTAAGGACCTGTGATCAGCGTTTCTGGCGCTTTGATCCCCGCCAGAGAAATTTGTGCATCCACTAAATGATATTCACAGTCACTGCGGCTGAAATGTTCGGCATATTCCCCGTAGAGATATGCGCTAGCTGTGAGTGTATTAAGATCCGCATTGAGCTTTACCTGCGACACTTCACCCACTTGATGACCTTGATAACGAATCGCTGCCTTGGCCGTAAGCTTGCTGGAGGCGGGTAATGTGAGGCGAATTGCCTGCGCCTGACTTAATGCCAACTGCTTGCTCTCATAGAGTTTTAACGGGATTGTATTGCTCACTTTGTCATTGCTATCAAGCAGTCCCAGACTGATGCTGCCCTTTAATGCCCCTTGTAGCGGGGCAACGGCGACATCAATACCGGCAAGACTGGCACTGATATCCACGGCGCTGTTACGCCAGAATACTTTTGGCTTTTTCAGCAAGGGTTGAAACTGTTTGTCGATAGCGAGCTTGATAGCGAAGTCTTCGGTTTTGCTTTGCCAGTTCACTGAGTCAACTGTGCCAATTTGCATTTTTTTATAGTAAATCGGTGAGCCTTGGCTGACATCGGCGCCATCTTGACTGATTAACGTTAAATGCACTTGCTGCTGACGATCATAAAAAGCTGTTGCGGCATCCACAGAGCTAAAGAGGGTCAGAGCACTGTTAGCAGCTAAAGGTGTGTTGCTGTGACCTTGGATCAAGCTAACTGCACCTTGAGTGAGCGTTGTAAAATCCCTTGCTTTGACTGAGACCCCGTCTAACGATGCGTTTACCGTTAATGCTGACTCAGGCACAAAATAGCTGTCGCTGCGTATTAGACTGGCAAACTCAGGTTGTAGCTCGAGTTGGTATTCCACCGCCGATAAATCTTTGGTTAACTTAACCGCAAGCACTGAACCAATGGGGATTTGCTTGAAGCGAACTTGAGCGCCCGCTGAAATGCCCATGTTTTCGGCTGAGGTTAAGGTCAAGAAACGCTTCTTCGATTGCAGTAAATCAGGTGCCTTTGATTGTAAGGCAAAGCTGCTTGGTACCGCGCTTTTGGTGTTGATGCCTGGCAGGAAGTTGATCACGCTACCTGTCAGTAAGCGTTCTGGATTCTTAATGCCTGAGAGGGAAATATCAGCACCTTCAAGCCAAAACACGCCGTCGTTAGTTAACAGTGAACCGTATTGAGGTTCAAACTTAGCCACGGCTGTAACACCATTGGACGTGAGTTGTTTACTTAAAATACTGCCAATGCTCATGCCGCGATAAACGATGCGGGTACCTTTGTCGACACCGTTAGCATCAGCCATGGTTAGGTTTATTTCTATGCCGCCAAGGGCGGTGGTTTCTGAATCATAAAGCGAAAAAACGTCACCGTTTTTAGCTATGTCTGCTTTATCGTCAGAGCTGAAACTCACGCCGCCAGCCAGAATGGACGCCAAACTCTCTGAACTGACTTTAACTCCAGTTAGTGAAGCATCAATTTTGACGCCAGAAACATTCCAAAAGTGAGAATTTTTCTTCACTAATCGCGCGTATTGCTCTTGAATGAAAGCGCTGATAATGACTCTTTGATTGCCATCTAAACGATAGCTGACCACGCTACCCACAGGGATTTGGCGGAAAAATATTGACGAGCCAACATCGAGCGAACCGAGTTTATCGGAGGTCAATTCGACCATCACACCTTCTGAGCCGATTTGCATCGGCGGCGGTTGGCGTTCTGCTTCAAAAAAGGTCGAGGCATTACCTTTCCCTGGTTGGATAGCAATATAGTTACCCGAAAACAGCGCATCTAAGCCTTCAACACCTGTAATACTTGCTTTAGGTGTGACAAGCCAGAAGAGGGTTTCTTTATTCAAGAAAGGCTTAGCACGGTAGTCCATCATGACCTTGACGTTCACGCCTTTGAGATCTTCATCTATGCCAATGTCTTTCACTTTACCGACAGTCAAACCTTGGTATTTGACTAAGGTTTTACCTACATCAATCCCAGTGGCGCTCGGAAAGTGAATTTGAATTTCAACCCCCGATTCTTTAATGCTCTTAATGCCCAGCCAAGCACCTAATGCCAACGCGACAATAGGAAGCAGCCAAATGGGCGAAAAGAGTTTTTTCTTTACAACTTTCGGCGATTCAATTTGTGTCATCTTGAGGTTCCAATCGATCCCAGAGTAAACGAGTGTCTAAAACTTTTGCGGCTAACTGAGTTAACAGAATCACCAAGGCAAATGCGGTAGCCGCAGGCGCGGGTTTCGCGTCGAGTAATTGTCCCATGTTCACTAATGCCACTGTGATTGAGATGACAAATAAATCGAGCATTGACCAGCGGCCAATCCATTCGATGATGTGAAAACCCACCATCAATTTCTTTTTTGAAATCGGAATGTCAAAGCTGATCGCACACAGATAAATGGATAAGCCGATGATTTTAATCCATGGTACTAAAATACTGGCGGTAAACACTATGATGGCAATAGGCAGCATATCTGAATGCACTAAATGCAAAATGCCCGAAAAAATCGTGTCGTGCCGCACTTGGCCTTGGTTGGTCAGCATAGTGATAGGGTAAATGTTGGCTGGCACCAGCAAGATGGCAGCGGTAATCAACAAAGCCCAACTTTTTTGCAGGCTGGAATAGTCTCTGACGTGCAACTCAGTTTCACAGCGCTGACAGTGCGTGAGTTCACTGCTGTTGAGTTGGCGACACACTTTACAGAGACATAGGCCGATATCTTTACCTTGTTGTTTCATATCAGCTATGACCTTCCAATAACGTCCACATATGTTCTAAGTCGTATTCTCTTTGTAGAAACAAGGTCACGAGAAACAGCATAGTGAAGCAAAATGTGCCCATACCAAAATAAATGTCCGAAAAATCAGATAGCTGAAATGATGAAACTAAGAAGCTGATCACATAAATTTCCAGCATAGTGAGCTGCGATAAGATACCATGAAATTTTAATAACTGCTTCAATGAGTTACGCCAAAAAAGGCTATTCAATCCCCATTTCACAATTAAAATCTGTGTCAATATCGATAACAGTAATAAGCCTGGACCTATCACAGCTGCGGCAAGTACGGCGACACCTACAACCCAATAGCCTTGGTCAAATACTGCAAATGCCCCTTGGAAAACCGTGGTAGTACGAATACTGCCGAAAAAGTGGATCTCGAGTACGGGTAAAAAATTAGCAGGGAAATAAAACACTAATGCCGAAATACATAGGGCTAACATACCATTCACAGAGCAGTATGGCGTGTCATAAAGTGCAGTGCTGCAACGAGGACAGATTGCTCTAACGCCGCTAGGCAAGGCACGTTTGCGGACTGCTAAATCGCAGGAGCGGCATAGGGTTACTGAATTTTCTGCTGCGTTTTCATGCATATAAAAATATATATTAGCCTAATAGGAGTCATAACAGCGAGATCGGTGCAAAGTGTCGTGCTAGTTAGCTGTTAAGCCACGTCTAGCGCTTTATAATCTTGGCAACGAAAGTACGCTAATAATATCAGATTAATCAGAACACTTGCATCACAAGTTCAATCTATGTCACTCTAGTTACTGTATATAAAAACAGTGCGAGGGCAGTCATGGCAGTAATAACACAGTTTGTCGTGGTCAGAGAAGGGGTTGAAAAGATGACATTCACATCTAAGAAGGAGGCTGATGCCTACGATAAGATGCTCGATATCGCCGATAACCTTATCCCCTTCATTCAAAAAGCTGATTTGGGTATAGATGAAAGTGTGGGTGAAAAGCTCGCATTCTATTTTGCTAACAATAAAGATGAGCTGACGAACTTGCTTAAAGGCGCCGTTCAGGTTAATAGTACGCCAACGAATCCGCCTGCAGCGAAAAAAGCGGCTAAAAAGACCGAAGCAGCAGAATAAAATTGTTAGGAAATGTAATGAAATCGAAATTTTATGAGTCACTTAACCGTCAAGCCTTGGCCTTGTTGGAAGGGGAAGACGACCTTGTTGCGGCGATGGCGAATTTTTCAGCCTTGCTCAATGATAATTTAACTGAGCTGAACTGGGTGGGATTCTACGTTATGCGTGGCGAACAACTAGTATTAGGCCCGTTTCAAGGTAAAGTGGCTTGTACACGCATTCCGTTAGGAAAAGGTGTGTGTGGTACTGCAGCATTCACTAATCAAACTCAGCGAGTGGCTGATGTCCATCAATTTGATGGTCATATTGCCTGTGATTCTGCCAGTAATTCTGAAATCGTTGTGCCAGTTCGTGCGCAAGGTAACGTGGTTGCCGTGCTCGATATTGACAGTCCTATCTTCGATCGTTTCGATGAAGAAGACCAAAAGGGGCTGGAATTACTGGTTAAAAGTTTTGAAAACTGCCTATTTGATTAATTTGCGTACAATAACGCATAATTCATAGTCGCAATCGGTGGCGTGCGCCTTATAATATGCGCCTGCACGCATTAAGCTGGTTTGATTGGCATGCAATGAATAAGCTTAGTGTTTTGAGCTGTCAAAATTTGTTAAGGTATATTTTTTAACTTTAGTAAACGCGGCTAGGATGCTAATTTGTACGTTGACTCAATATTGAGTTTAACGAAGATAAACGACATGTAAGAAGCTGATATATATCACCTCGAATCGATGTCCCTTTTTGACTGTGGAAGTAATGATGGAATCAACAGAAAAGTTGACCGACACCAATGCAATTTTGGCGTATTTGTATGAAACATTTCCTTTGTGCTTTATTGCTGAAGGTGAAACTAAGCCATTAAAAATCGGATTGTTTCAAGATTTGGCTGAAAGGTTGGCTGATGATTCTAAAGTCAGTAAAACTCAGCTCAGAGTTGCCTTGAGACGTTACACCAGCAGCTGGCGCTATTTAAAGTGCGTTAAAGCAGGCGCACAACGCGTAAATCTGGATGGCGAACCTTGCGGCGAGTTAGAGCAAGAGCACATTGATCATGCTCAAGCCATGTTGAAAGAGAGTCAGGATAAGGCCAAAGCGAAACGTGCAGCACTTGCACCTAAGCCTGCGGCGAAGAAAACACCTAAAAAGGTGGCCGTTCCTCAGCGTGCTAAAACTGAGCGTCCTGCTAAGCCTGCGCCAAAAGCTGCAGCGCCAGTCGTCAATTATGTTCAAGCACAATTGACTGATTTAACGAAAAAACAACGCGTCAATGTTAAATTAGGTATGACACCCGTAGCCGGTGTGATTACTGACATTAACAAGGAAGATATTCATGTTCAGCTTGATAGTGGCCTAACGATTAAAGTTAGAGCAGAACATATCCTGCTGTAATCATTTATTAAAACGGAGTAACTTGTTGATGCGAAAACTCACTTTGGCTACCTCGATCGCCACTGTTTTTGTCGGATTCTCGGCTTGGGCCGTACCACCCACGATTCAAATCAGCGAGTTACCCACTCTCAAGCAGGAAGCGCAACATAAGGTTGCGAGCAAAAGGGTAACGGACTTATACACTCGTTCGCACTATCATAGATTCAATCTTGATGACGCCTTTTCTGCGCAAATTTTTGATCGTTATCTGCAGCAGTTGGATTATCGCCGCAATGTGTTAACCCAAGCGGATGTCGATAGTTTTAAACCTTATGCAACCCAATTCGATGACATGCTCAGTTCTGGTGAACTTGAGCCTGCCTATAAAATGTTTGATATCGTCCAAAAGCGCCGCTATGAAGGCTTTGTCTATGCTTTATCTCTATTAGATAAAGAGATGGATTTTTCTGCGCCCGGTGATGCCTATGAGTACGACCGCGATGAGGCCGCATGGCCAAAAGACCAGACAGAAATTAATGAGTTATGGCGTCAACGTGTTAAATACGATGCACTAAATCTTAAACTCACAGGTAAGCAATGGCCTGAGATTGTTGATATCCTCCAAAAGCGTTACAACAACGCTATTAAACGGTTGATTCAAACTAACAGTGAAGATGTGTTCCAAGGCGTGATGAATGCCTTCTCCCGTAGCATTGAGCCACATACAAGTTACCTTTCACCACGCAATGCTGAACGTTTCCAAATGGAAATGAACTTGAGCCTTGAAGGCATTGGTGCTCAACTGCAACTCGAAGACGATTACACTGTCATTAAAAGTTTAATTACTGGCGGCCCTGCTGCGGGCAGTGAAAAACTGTCGCCGGAAGACAAGATTGTCGGTGTCGGTCAAGAAGGCGGTGAAATTGTTGATGTGATCGGCTGGCGTTTAGACGACGTGGTCGACCTGATCAAAGGTCCTAAGGGCAGTAAAGTTGTTTTGCAAATTTTACCGAAGAAAGGCGGTTCCAATGCTAAGCCATTCGACGTTACCTTAGTACGCGATAAAATTCGTCTTGAAGACAGAGCTGCAACCTCTAAGGTGATTGAACCTAAAGACGGCGAGTACGCAAATCGCAAAGTCGGTGTGATCCAAATTCCTGGTTTCTATATGAATTTGTCGCAGGACGTTGAAAAAGAGCTAGTGAAGTTAAACGACGCCAAAGTAGAAGGCATAGTCATCGACCTTAGAGGTAACGGTGGGGGGGCATTAACGGAAGCCGTGCTGCTGACGGGACTCTTTATCGATATGGGCCCTGTAGTGCAAATTCGTGATGCCGATGGACGAGTGTCTGCGCATCGTGATAACGACGGTAAAACCAGTTATGCAGGACCATTGACTGTGATGGTTGACCGTTACAGTGCTTCAGCCTCTGAAATTTTTGCTGCCGCATTGCAAGATTATGACCGTGCACTGATTGTCGGTGAGTCGAGTTTTGGGAAAGGCACAGTACAGCAGCATAAGAGCCTAGGCCGTATCTACGACATGTATGAGAAGCCAATTGGCCATGTGCAGTATACGATTCAAAAGTTCTACCGTATTAATGGTGGTAGTACACAGATTAAAGGTGTGACCCCCAACATTGCTTACCCAAGTGCGTTGGAGCCGGGCGAGTACGGTGAAGCTGAAGAGAAAAATGCTTTACCTTGGGATAAAGTGCCTATGGCGCAATATGGTACGCTTAATGATGTTACGCCTGAGTTAGTGACTAGCCTTGAGGCCAAGCACCTTAACCGCATCAAAAGCAGCGTAGAGTTTGCTTATATCAATCAAGATATTGCCGACTTTAAAAAGCACCACAAAGAGAAGACAGTTTCTCTGGTTGAAAGTGAGCGCATTGCTTCCCGCGAAGCCGATGAGAAAAAAGTCCTCGACAGAACAAACGAGCGTCGAGTCGCCAATGGTTTAGCACCGGTTAAATCAATGGAAGACATTAAAGACGACGCTGAATTGCCAGATGCATTTTTAGACGAAACCGCTTATATCACCTTAGATATGGCTGATGTGCAAAAAATGGCTAAAACTAGTGCTAAGTAGGCGCTAGTCGAGTCGATTTATCCGATATCAAAACGCGCTTATGGCGCGTTTTTTCTTATTTAGATCAGCGTTAAAGGGATCGCAATGACACAAGCTCAAGCAAAATACTTAAAAGATTATCAAGCGCCACTTTTTACGATAGAGACTATCGATTTAGCTTTTAATTTGGCTGGCAATGAAACCCAAGTGCAGGCGATCAGTCGTATAAAACGCACTTCAAAACATGCACAAGCCTTAGTGTTGGATGGCGAAGATTTGACCGTTGTTTCGCTGACTGTTAATGGTGATGCTGTGCCTTACCATGTTAGTGCAGGTCAATTAGTTCTAGAAACTGAGCTTGATGAGTTTGAGCTGAACATTATCACTAAGCTCGATCCTGAAGCTAATTCGAGTCTTGAAGGGCTCTATATGTCCGATGGTGCCTACTGCACGCAATGCGAGGCAGAGGGCTTTCGACGTATCACTTATTTCCTTGATCGCCCTGATGTATTAGCTAAATACACTGTTCGTATCGAAGCCGATAGAGCCGCATTCCCGTTTTTACTGAGTAACGGTAATTTGATTGATCAAGGTGAGTTAGATGGCGGACGCCATTATGTTTGCTGGCAAGATCCATTTCCAAAACCAGCGTATTTATTTGCCTTAGTCGCTGGCGATTTTGATCTATTGCAAGATGAGTTCATTACTCGCAGTCGCCGTAAAGTGATCCTGCAAGTGTTCGTTGATAAAGGTAATTTACATAAAGCACACCATGCGATGGCATCACTTAAGAAATCCATGGCATGGGATGAGAGCCGTTTTGATCTTGAGTATGATTTAGATATTTACATGATAGTGGCCGTCGACTTTTTCAATATGGGGGCGATGGAAAACAAAGGCTTAAATATCTTTAACACTAAATATGTGCTTGCAGATACCTTAACGGCCACCGACGAGGATTATCACGGCATTGAATCGGTTGTAGGCCATGAGTATTTTCATAATTGGACAGGAAACCGCGTAACGTGCCGCGATTGGTTCCAATTAAGTTTAAAAGAAGGCTTAACGGTTTTTCGCGATCAAGAATTTAGCTCAGATTTAGGCTCTCGTGCTGTGAATCGAATTCATGCAATTAAAGTGATCAAGAATCAGCAATTTGCAGAAGATTCTGGCCCTATGTCCCATCCTATTCGTCCAGAATCTGTCATTGAGATGAATAATTTCTACACTGTGACTGTGTATAACAAGGGCGCTGAAGTCATCCGCATGATGCACACTTTGCTCGGCGAAGAAAAGTTTCAGGCGGGAATGAAACTGTATTTTAAACGCCACGACGGCCAAGCTGTCACCTGTGATGATTTTGTGGCGGCAATGGAAGATGCCAGCGGAGTGGATTTAACCCAGTTCCGTTTATGGTATAGCCAAGCTGGTACGCCGATTGTGACTGCGATTGACAGCTTTGATGCGCAAACGGGCGTTTATCAATTGACCCTTAAACAAAGTCTAGCGAACTGTGCATCACCGCTGCATATTCCGTTTAGCTTAGAGCTCTTAGATGCGAAGGGCCATTCTTTAGTGAATGAAATCCTCAATTTTACTCAAACTGAACAAGTGTTTAGCTTTGATGGACTCACTCATAAACCTGTCGCTTCGTTACTGCAAAACTTTTCCGCGCCCGTCAAATTACAATATCGATTCAATGTGGATCAACTCGTTCACTTGATGCGTTTTGCTAGCAGCGAAGTGGCGCGTTGGGAAGCTTCTGTGACCTTAGTGAGCCAAGCTATTTGGCAAAATGTGGCGAGTTTACAACAGCAACAAGCTATGGCTCTCGATCCCCGTGTGCGCGATAGTTTTAAAGGTGTGTTGTTAGACACTGAGCTTGATCCGGCATTGATCGCCGAAATATTAGCGATACCTACGGCTTCGGCTTTGATTGAGCAAACAGAGAGTGTCGATCTAGATGCGTTAGCTTTAGCACGTGAATTTGTATTAATAGAGCTCGCTTCACATAGTGAAGATGAATTGATTGCGCTATATCGTTCTTTAGTCGCAGTAGAGAGTACGCAGGCAAGAGCCCTTAAAAATCAGTGTTTAACTTGGTTAGCTCGGGTGTCGGATGAGGCAGAGGGGTTAGTGATTTCTCAGTTCGATAACGCCAGTAATATGACGGATTCTCTTGGTGCGTTGACGGCAGCCAATGTTGGGAATTTACCTTGTCGTGATGAACTGATGACGACATTTGAGCTACGTTGGCAGGATACGCCATTGGTGATGGATAAATGGTTTATGTTGCAAGCGACCCGTGATGCAGATGATGTGATTGAGTGTTTGCGTCAGTTGCAGCAACACAAGTGCTTTAGTATGAGCAATCCAAACCGAGTGCGTGCTTTAGTGGGCAGTTTTGCTGCCGGTAATATTTATCAATTCCACCGTAGAGACGGTAAGGGTTATGCTTTCTTAACCGAATGCTTAATGACCCTTAATAAGCTCAATCCGCAGGTTGCGGCCCGTATGGTGACGCCATTGATCCAGTATCATAAATTCGACTTAGGCCGCCAAACCTTGATAAAAGCCTGTTTAGGGCAACTTTTGGCTTTGCCTGACTTATCTAAGGATATGTACGAAAAAGTCTCTAAAGCATTGGCAAAATAGCAGTTTGTAGGAGGAGGGCAGCAGTCTGTGCTGCCCTGATATTATGGAACTGTATTTCAAACTATCGATCAGCTATCGAGATTTCTTACCTTATTATCAAGGGCTTGCCGATAAAGTCGAGGTTCGTGAAACTCAAGGGCGGATTTTGTGGATTAATGGCCGTCATTTTAGGCGTTTTTTAACCGAAAATGGCATTCAAGGCTATTTCAAATTGGTTTTAGATGACAAGGGACAATTTGTTTCATTAAATCGAGTTTAGTCTTAATTTGTTTATCTTTACTTAGAGCAATTACTTTAAACGGTCGGCTGATTACTAAGCTCGCTTTGTGATATTTTATTTTTAAATATGTTAATGAATTATATGATTTTTTAATGTGTTTTTATGTTTCATTCCTATTCTGCTTTTCGCTAATTTAAATCTCTCCTTTTTAGTTATCGGTACAAATGTACCTACATGCTTAATTCTTTAGAAAATTTTCTCTAACTGCGCCTTGCTCAAGGGGATTAATTGCTGTAACAATGATGTTACCTGTGAGCTAACAAGATGTTGGTTGTAATTCCTAAAACAAAGAATCCAGCAGGGTACGGAGAGCTAAAATGAAAATTGTTAAAAATAGTTTTAACAAATCGGCGCTTGCTTTGGGGGTGGCGTCGGCATTGAGTTTGTTAATGATCCCAAGCGTTAATGCAGTATCTTTTAATTGGGGAGAGGTTGAGGGCACATTTGACTCAACTTGGACTGCTGGTGCGAGCTGGCGTGTAGGGGAGCGCGATTGGGAAGGTCAAATTGGTAAGGTTAATCAACCCCAATTCGATTGGTCTAATTACAGCGCATTTGGCAATACTAAATACACTTCTGCTGAGATTTGGGCCCAGCCCGGATCGTATTCCAGTAACAATGACTTAAGTAATTTACTTTATTCTCAAGGCGATACTACATCCGAAATCGTTAAAGGTTTGCATGAATTGTCATTGAAATACAAAAACTACGGTTTATTCGCTCGTGGTATGTATTTCTATGATCGTAAACTCAATGACGGTAATTATGATTTTAATGATCCGATAACGGGCAAAGAGTTTGACCCTTGTGAAGATAACCGTGCTTCAGAAGTTCAATGTAAAGATATTCGCCTACTCGATGCGTTTGTGTATGGCAATTTTGATCTTAACGATGGCGCTAATCCATTATCTATTCGTGTAGGTAATCAAGTGGTGTCATGGGGTGAAAGTACACTGATTGCCCATGGGATCAGTGAAATCAACGCCGTTGACTTGAACATACTTAACGCGCCTGGTGCTGAACTCAAAGAAGCGTTCAGACCTCAAGGTATGGTGTGGGCTTCCCTTGGTTTGACGGATTCATTAACGGTAGAAGCATTCTATCAATATGATTGGCAACCTATTTGGGTACCGACACCGGGTTCTATTTTTGCTACTAACGATTTTGCGGGTTTCGGTGGTTACGCTCAAAACGCTCAGCTTGGGTTTAATGCTAACCCTGACATCAATTTAGACTTTGTGATGCAAGAATACGAGCGTTTAGCGGGCATGATTGCCAGCGGCCAATCTATTCCGACACAGCAATTGGTTTCTATGGCCTTAGCCTACCCAACAAAAGTGACGCTAGTGCAGGATGAGGCAGAGCCAAGTAATGATGGCCAATACGGTATTAAGCTGGGTTATTACGCGCCTTCACTGGGTGAAACCGAATTTGGTTTTTATTTCATGAATTATCATAGCCGTCGTCCTCTTATCAGTGGTACTGCCGCCGATTTTAGCACGGGTGCACTTTTATCTGATCTGGCGACCATAGGTCAAAACTCGGGTAATATTGATCGTGAATTGCTGCTCAATTTGAAGAGTTTCTCTAAGGCGCAAATCGTTTATCCAGAAGATATCAAGCTTTACGGTTTCAGTTTCAATACCCTGGTTGGTGATACCTCTGTCGCGGCTGAAATTGCCCATCGTCAGGATGAACCACTGCAAATCGATGACGTAGAATTGTTGTTTGCCGGTATGCCACAGCAGTTAGCTAACGCTGGTCTTCGTCCAGATCTCGATGGTATTTCACAGATTAAAGATGTTAAGCCGGGTGAAACCGTGGATGGCTTTATCCGTCTTGATACCACTCAGGCGCAGATGACTTTCACCCATTTATTTGGTCCAACGTTAGGTTTAGATAACTTGACTATGTTGGCCGAAGTGGGTGGCGTGTGGATCCATGATATGCCAGGTTTTGATGAGCTACGTCTCAATGGTCCAGGTACGTCACGTTCTGGCGGCAACCCAGATATGCCCGGCATCATTCAAGCCTTGCACAACGGTCCTGAAACTAACCCGTTCCCAACCGACTTTGCTTGGGGATACCGTTTAGTTGGAAAGGCGGATTTCAACAACGTATTTGCTGGGGTCAATATGTCTCCACGGGTGATTTTCTCCCATGACGTTGATGGTATTACACCTGATCCTATGTTCCTGTTCACGGAAGGACGTAAGTCTGTCGCGCTAGGCGTTAACTTCGACTATCAAAACCGTTGGGGTGCAGATATCTCCTATAACAATTTCTTTGGCGGTGTCGGTACGACGAATGCGATGGCAGATCGTGATTATGTTTCATTCAATATCAAGTATTCGATCTAAAAGGACTCAAACAATGAAGAAACTGACGATATTGGCGAGTGCAGTCATGCTGGCGTTCGCAGCGCCAGTCGCTATGGCTAAGATATCAGAAGCTGATGCGGCAAAACTTGGCAATGAACTTACCCCTTTAGGTGCTGAAAAAGCAGGTAATGCTGATGGTTCTATTCCTGCGTGGGATGGTGGTATCACTAAGCCTGTGGCGGGTTATACCAAAGGGATGCATCACCCAGATCCTTTCCCTGAGGATAAGATTGAATTTACTATTACCAATGCTAACAAAGCGCAATATAAAGATTTTTTAACGCTGGGTCAGATGAAGTTGTTCGAACTTTACCCTGATACCTACAAGATGAATGTGTATAAGACTCGCCGTAGCGCCTCTGTACCACAGTTCGTTTACGATGCGACTAAAGTTAACGCGACTCGTGCTGAACTGATTGCACAGGGCAATGGTATTTCTGGTGCGGCTATTGGTATTCCATTCCCGATCCCTGCAAATGGTTTAGAAGCAATTTGGAACCACATTTTGCGTTTTCGTGGTATCGATATCGAAACTTCCCGTAGCCAAGCTGCACCGACAGCCGATGGTAGCTATAGCTTAGTCGAAACGGCTGAGGAAATTCGTTTCGAATATTCTCGTCCAGAAATTACCTTAGATCAGCTTAAAGCCAGCAATACGCTGTTCTACTTTAAGCAAGTGGTGACTCAGCCTGCACGTTTAGCAGGTACAGCCTTATTGGTTAAAGAAACCATGGATCAAGAGGCGCTTCCCCGCCAAGCTTGGACCTATAACACAGGTCAACGTCGAGTACGTAAAGCGCCGAACGTGGCTTTTGATACACCGGGTACAGTGTCAGATGGTCTGCGTACGACAGATGATTTCGATATGTTTAACGGCTCTCCAGTGCGTTACAACTGGGAACTGGTTGGCAAAAAAGAAATTTATATCCCGTACAACGATTACAAACTGCATTCGGATAAGCTGAAATATGACCAAATATTGAAACCTGGTCATGTGAATCCTGAGTACGTTCGTTGGGAAAAACACCGCGTATGGCAAGTGAGGGCGACGCTGAAAGACGGTATGCGCCACATTTATAAAGTGCGCGATATGTACCTTGATGAAGATTCATGGCAAGTGTCAATCGCCGATCTCTACGACAACCGTGATCAGTTGTATCGTGTGGCCGTTGCACATGGCTTGAATTACTACGAAGTACCTGCACAGTGGGATACTTTGGAAGTCTTCCATGATTTGCAATCCCGTCGTTATCTCGCCATGGGCTTAGACAACCAAAGTGGCATGTATAACTTCGATGCCAAACTGACTGAAGCTAACTTTACCCCCGATGCATTGCGTCGTGAGGGTATCCGTTAATAGGCCAAGTACAAAGGGGCGCTTAGCGCCCCTCATTAGTTTAAGGAAGTTTGTATGTCGTTTCGCATCCTTCAGTGTGTCGCTGTATTAAGTTTCGGTGGCGCTTTTTTTCCTTCTACGTTATCTGCAACGCCCTCTGATCCGATTTTTTCTCAAGTTCAACCTCTTGCTGCTTCATCTTTGATTTTAGATATTGCCAACGTAGGTGCTGGTTTAGTGGCTGTGGGTGAACGTGGTCATGCTCTGGTGTATGACGGCAGTTGGCATCAAGTAGCAACGCCCGTGAGTTCACAGCTGACCAAAGTCTTTTTTCTCAATGAAAAACGCGGTTGGGCTGTAGGTCATGATGCAACCATTTTACAGACTCAGGATGGTGGCCAAACTTGGCAGCAGCAGATGCATTCGCCCGAGATTGAAAAACCATTCCTCGATGTGGTGTTTTTAGACGAAAACAATGGTATTGCCATTGGTGCTTACGGTTTGTTTTATCGCACCAACGATGGCGGTGCCCAGTGGCGCGAGGAGTTCCATGAGGAGCTCTTAGCAGAAGAAGATGTGGCTTATTTGGCGGAGTTAAAAGGCAGCGATCAATCGGCCTATTTGAGTGCGCGCGCTTCATTATTGCCGCACTTTAATCGTATTTTAACCTTAACCGATGGACGTTTATTATTGGTTGGCGAGCTGGGCTTAGTCGCTGTTTCTGGCGATCAAGGTAAAACATTTACGCGTACCAATTTTGATTACGATGGTTCTATGTTTAACGCCGTAGAAACGAAAAATGCTGTGTATGTGATGGGCCTTCGCGGTCATATATTCAAAGCTGATGTGAGTTTAAGCCAATGGAATCAAATAGAACTGCCTGTGCAATCCTCAATCAACGGTGCCATGGTTGTTTCTGACGACGCGCTATATTTAGTGGGAAATGCGGGGATAGTGATCAAGCTAAATGAGGACGACACTAGCAGTATCGTGACTCGTCGCCAAGGGGAAAACTTAGTGTCTATTGCGAAGGATAATCAAGGGAATATGTGGTTATCCGGCAGCCAAGGGCTGTTTATTCTTAAGCCATAAAATTTTAAAACTACAATAAATAACAGGGCCGAGAAGATGTTAGAAAAACTGGTCAACGGATTTGAGTCATTTTTGTTTCGCAATCGCGCATGGGTCGTCGGCATTTTTGTGTTTTTGACGTTGTTTTTTGGCTATCAGGCCAGTCAACTCAAAATGGATGCGGCTTTTATCAAAAATATTCCACTGCAGCACAGTTATATGCAGACCTACCTGAAACACCAAAAAGATTTTGGTGGTGCCAACAGCATCATGGTGGCGGTTGAGGATACCAGCGGTAATATTTTTAATGCTAACTATTTTGATACCTTAAAAAATGTGCATGATCAGCTGTTTTTTATTCCAGGGGTTGACCGTGCGCAGGTGAAATCAATTTTTTCGCCTTCCACTCGTTTTACTGAAGTCGTTGAGGATGGTTTTGCTGGCGGGCCTGTTATTCCAGCGGATTTTTCAACTTCAGTGTCTGGGTTAGAAACGGTTCGCGATAATATTGAAAAAGCAGGGATTGTCGGCCGATTAATTGCTAACGATTACAGTGCGGCTATGGTGTCGGCTCAATTAATGGATTTTGATCCACAGACGGGTAAACCGCTTGATACTATTGCTTTTGCTGCACAATTAGAAAAAGAGCTTAGGGGCAAGTTCGAAACCGATAAGGTTAAAATTCACATCATAGGTTTCGCCAAAATGGCGGGGGATGTGGCTGATGGTGCTAAGGGGGTATTGCTGTTCTTCGTGATCGCGATTTTGGTCACCGCCATCATGGTTTACCTCTTTTCTAAATCCATCATCTTGACCATGCTGCCACTGGTCTGCAGTTTAACGGCTGTGGTCTGGCAGCTTGGTTTATTGACTGTGATAGGTTTCGGTCTCGATCCTATGTCGATTCTGGTACCGTTTTTAGTCTTCGCCATCGGTGTGAGCCACGGGGTGCAGATCATCAATGCTGTACGGCGCCGAGTGCTTGACGGGCAAACGACAAAAGCGGCTTCGGCGTCGGCATTTCGTAGTTTATTAGTGCCGGGTGGTGTGGCATTACTGTCCGATACTGTTGGTTTTATTACCCTGTTATTTATCGATATTGGGATTATTCGCGAGCTGGCGATTTCTGCCTCGCTCGGTGTGGGCGTGATCATTTTCACTAACCTTATCCTGTTGCCTTTGGTGATTTCTTTTACTGAAATCAAAGTCAATAAACACGCAGAACCGACCGCTGAAGAAGTGCGAACTGAGGCTATTTGGCGCTTCATGGCGCGTTTTGCAACGCCTAAATATGCTGTGGTAGTCATTATTGCCACTGTGGTGTTGTATTTTGTGGGTTTGCAACAAGCCAATCAGATGAAGATTGGTGATCTACAGGGCGGCGCGCCAGCGTTACATCAAGATTCGCGTTATAACCTCGATACCTTCTTCATCACAGATCATTTCTCTATCACCACAGATGTGATGACTGTGATTGTTGAGGCAGCACCTGAAGCCTGTACTTACCACGATGTGCTCACTCAAATTGATCAGTTTGAGTGGTTAGTGCGAAATACCCCTGGGGTGGAGTCGACTGTAAGTCTGGCGTCTGTCGCTAAAAAAGTGAATGCAGGCTTCAACGAAGGTAATCCAAGATGGGAAGTGTTGCCGCGTACAACGGCGAGCTTAGTACAGGCCATTGGCCAAATTCCGACGACTTCAGGTTTATTAAATGGCGATTGTTCTGTCATGCCTGTGTATCTGTTTATGAAAGATCACAAGGCCGAAACCATAGAAACTGTGGTCGCTAAAGTCAAAGCCGTCGCCGCGAAAATGGACAACGAGAAGTTGCAGTTTAAACTGGCGTCGGGTCCTGTGGGTGTAATGGCAGCGACTAACGAAGCGGTGGCCGAGGCGCAGTTACCTATGATGATATACGTCTATGGTGCTGTGTTTGTACTCTGCTTAATCAGCTTTAAATCTTTTAAAGCCACTGTGGCGGTCATTATTCCGTTATATGTCGTGTCGACACTGGCACAAGCCTTGATGACGCAACTGGATATTGGCTTAGCTGTCAGTACTTTACCTGTCATTGCACTGGGGGTTGGTATTGGTGTGGACTATGGTATTTATATCCTCTCGACTATGTCATCTAAGCTATCAAATGGTATGCCAGTACAACAGGCTTACTATGAGGCGTTGGTCGAACGGGGCAGTGCAGTGATCTTTACGGGCCTGACTTTAGCGATTGGTGTCAGTACTTGGTTCTTCTCGGCGCTTAAATTCCAAATGGATATGGGAATATTGTTAACATTCATGTTTGTGGTAAATATGCTCGGTGCCATAATTATCCTACCTGCATTGGCCGCCATTTTCTGGCGTCAGCCTAAGTAGAGTCTACAAATGGGGAGCTAAGCTCCCCATTTACTTTTGAATACTTAGTCTGCTTTATCGATTGTTTGGTCATTTGTCATTCCTTGTTTACGCCAATACTGGATTTCAAGAGGATGTACCACTAAAATTTTCCTCGAAATACAGCGGTTTTAGTAATAAACTTCGCGCGACGATCTAGATCACATTAATTTATCTGCGATTGTTAAGCCGAAGCATCCAAATAATGAAAAAAGCGCTGCCATAGACGCTTAAGGAAACAGCAACATGGCCTTGAAAGATGCAATGCCTTCAGTACTACTTGAAAATGTAGTCAGTTTAATTCACGCTAAAGTCCCTAATTCACAAGCCAAGCAAGTTGAACAGTTCGCCACCTGCCTTTATGCCCACATGTCGAAAGACGATCTCAATGCGCGTAATGACAGTGATTTATACGGTGCGGTTCTCAGTTTATGGAACGCCCTGAACAAAACACCAAAAGGTAACACTCATCTGAGAGTGTTCAATCCTAGCCAAGCCAAACACGGCTGGCAATCTACTCACTCGATCATTGAAGTTATCCAACCTGACATGCCATTCTTGGTCGATTCAGTTGGTATGGCATTGAAGCGAATGGGTATTACTGCTCACATGATGTTGCACACTCCACTGGCGATTGAGCGTTCAGAAAGTGGTGTGACGAATGTCACTTATCTTAATCAGAGCCCTGAAAGCACTGAGCATGTCGCTGTATTTTTGATTGAAATTGACCGTCAAAGCAGCACGGTTGATATCAAAGCATTAGAGCGCGAAATTCAGTCTGTGCTTGCCGATGTCGCTTCATCAGTCAACGACTGGGAAGCCATGTCTGCCAAGTTGGCTGAGATGATCAAGGAATTGCCAAAACGTCCGTTCCCGGGCGATAAGCAAGAGTTAGAAGAAGCGATTAACTTCCTGACTTACTTGAATAATCATCACTTTACGCTATTAGGTTACCGTCAATACGATTTGAAACGTGTCGAAGGTGACGTTGAGTTAGTGCCTAATATCGCCTCTAGTTTAGGTTTGATGAACAAGCACACTAAAGCGCAACCTGAGCAAGGTTTGTTGTTATCTAGCTTCTCCGATAGTGCCCGCAAAGAAGCCTTAGACCACAGCTTACTGATCCTCACTAAGAGCAGTGCTAAGAGCCGCGTGCATCGCCCAGCTTATGTCGATTATATTGGTATTAAGCGTTTCGATAAGAAAGGCAATGTGATTGGCGAAGATAGATTTATCGGTTTATATGCGTCAAACCTGTATAACCGTAGCCCACGTGAAATCCCACTGCTGAATGAAAAAGTGCAGCGTGTGTTAGATCGTTCAGGCTTGACCCCACGTTCACACGACTATAAAGCCCTGCTAAACATCCTTGAGAATTTACCTCGTGACGAGCTAATTCAAGCCAATGTTGATGATTTATCGCACATGGCCCATGGCGTGTTAGAAATGCAAGACAGAGACAAGCTGAAACTCTTTGTACGCAAAGATGGCTTTGGCCGTTTCTTATCCTGTTTAGTGTACGTTTCTAAGGATCGTTACAACACTAAACTCCGCCAAGATACTCAACGTATTCTGGCCCAGCACTTTAACAGCAAAGAAGATGTAGAGTTTACGACTTATTTTTCCGAGTCGACGCTAGCCCGCACTCACTACATAGTCAAAGTTGATAACAATAATATGGATGTAGATGTGGCTGCCATAGAGAACAACTTAATAGAAGCGGCACGTTCGTGGGAAGATAAGTTAAGCACTGCGCTTAACAGTGCACTCGGCGAAGAAGCTGGCACTCATCTGACTAAGCGTTATTTCAATGCGTTTGAGCAAAGCTATAAAGAAGACGTATTGCCAAGTTCTGCCGTCGTCGACATGCAACAGCTCGAAGCACTGGATGATGAACACAAGCTCGGCATGTTGTTCTATCAACCGCAGGAAGCGGCGCTGAACGACAACAAAGTGCGTTTAAAGCTATTCCACAAAGATGAGCCTATTCATCTTTCTGACGTGCTGCCAATGCTCGAAAACTTTGGTCTGCGCGTGATCAACGAGCGTCCATATGAAGTCACGACTTCAGACGGTTCTACCTTCTGGATCTTAGACTTCTTGATGACAGTTAAAGTCGTCAACACAGATAACATCGCTGATAGCCAAGACAGATTCCAAACTGCACTGTCACAAGTGTGGCAAAAGAAGTTAGAAGATGACGGCTTCAACCGCATTATTCTGGCATCTGGTTTAACCGGCCGTGAAGTCTCTGTATTGCGCGCGTATGCGAAATACATGCGTCAAATCGATGCAACTTTCAGTCAGTCATATATTGAAGAAACCTTCGGTCGTTACCCACAAATCGCTGATTTGTTGGTGAAGATGTTCATCCGTAAATTTAACCCTAAACTGAAAACCCGTACTCTGGGCAAGTTTTTGGAGCAGATCAATTTACGTTTAGACGAAGTGTCTAGCTTAGATGATGACCGTATTATTCGTCGTTATTTAGACTTGATTAACGCCACTCTGCGTACCAACTTCTACCAACTGGATGCCAAAGGCGAATCTAAGAGTTATATCTCGTTTAAATTCATGCCTTCACTGATCCCTGAAATGCCACGTCCACTGCCGAAATTCGAAATATTCGTTTATTCGCCACGGGTTGAAGGTGTGCATTTACGTTACGGTAAAGTGGCTCGTGGTGGTCTGCGTTGGTCAGATCGCCGTGAAGATTTCCGTACCGAAGTATTAGGTTTGGTAAAAGCACAGCAAGTGAAAAACACTGTGATTGTGCCTGTGGGTGCTAAAGGTGGCTTTGTTTGTAAACAATTGCCAACTGAAGGCGGCCGTGAAGCTTTCTTCACCGAAGGTCAAGAATGTTACCGCATCTTTATCCGTGCATTGCTCGATATTACCGATAACATTTTGAACGGTGAAATCGTCCATCCATTGGATGTGGTTCGTCACGATGAAGATGACCCCTATTTAGTGGTAGCAGCCGATAAAGGCACAGCGACTTTCTCTGATATCGCGAACTCGATTTCCCTCGAATACCGCTTCTGGCTCGGTGATGCATTCGCATCGGGTGGCAGCAACGGTTATGACCATAAGAAAATGGGTATCACGGCCAAAGGCGGCTGGGAATCGGTTAAGCGTCATTTCCGCGAAGTCGGTATTGATTGCCAAACTACAGACTTTACCTGTTTAGGTATAGGTGACATGGCGGGCGACGTATTCGGTAACGGTATGTTGTTGTCTAAGCACACTAAACTGGTTGCAGCCTTTAACCACATGCATATCTTTATCGATCCAAATCCGGATACGGCATTAAGTTATGATGAACGGGCGCGTTTATTCGCTCTGCCACGTTCAAGCTGGGAAGACTACAGCAGCAAGTTGATTTCTAAAGGTGGCGGTATTTTCCTCCGTTCATCTAAATCAATTCCATTATCGGCAGAGATGAAGCAAATGTTGGCCACAGAGAAAACCTCTATGACCCCAACTGAGCTGATGAAAGAACTGTTGAAAATGCCAGTGGATTTGATCTGGAACGGCGGTATCGGTACGTATGTGAAATCTTCACGTGAAACCCACGCTGAAGTCGGCGATCGTGCCAACGATGCTCTACGTGTCAACGGTGGCGAACTGCGCGCTAAGATAGTCGGCGAGGGCGGTAACTTAGGTTGTACTCAGTTAGGTCGTATTGAATATGCGTCTAATGGCGGTCGCATCAACACTGACTTCGTGGATAACGTTGGTGGTGTGGACTGTTCAGACAACGAAGTGAACATCAAGATTTTGCTGAACGCTATGGTGACTGAAGGTGAACTGACGCTTAAGCAGCGTAACCGTTTACTGGAAGAAATGACTGAAGAAGTCGGCCAAATCGTACTACAAGACTGTAAAGATCAAACTCGTACTATCTCTGTGACTCAAGTGCGCGGTGCTGAGCAGTTAAAAGAGCAGATCCGCTTTATCCAGTACCTGGAAAAAGAAGGCAAGTTAGACAGAGCGTTAGAGTTCTTACCGTCTGACGATGAGCTAGCTGAACGTTTAGCCAGTGGTCGTGCATTAACGCGCCCAGAGCTATCAGTATTGGTTGCTTATGCGAAAATGGTACTGAAAGAGCAATTAGTGACGCCAGAAATCACTGAAGATACTCTGTTAAGCCAACTGCTTATCGCGTATTTCCCGAAAAAACTTCAGGAAAAATACAGCGACAAAATGGCAACCCATCCACTGCGTGGCGAAATCATTGCGACCTCACTCGCCAATGAACTCGTCAACGACATGGGCTTGAATTTTGTTCAACGTATGCAAGATGAGACTGGTGCCTCAGTTGCCGACGCGGCAATTTGCTACACTATGGCCCGCGAAGTATTTGGTTTAGCTGAATTAACTAAATCGATCACTGACTTAAACGGCATAGTTCCGGCTGTGGTTCAAGGTGAAATGCTGCATCAGTTACGACGCAATATGCGTCGTGCTAGCCGCTGGTTCCTCCGTCACCGTAACCGCTCTTGGAGCATCGAACAAACCGTTGCTTTCTTCAAACCGGTATTTGAACAAATTAAAGATAATGTTCATTTATATCTGGTCGAAGAAGAAGCTAAAGGTATCCAATCTGAGATCAATGCCTTGGTCAAAGAAAACGTACCACAAGCTGTGGCAACCATTGTGGCTAACATGAGCACCTTGTTCTCTGCCTTAGACATTGCCCAAATTGCGCAAACAGAAGATAAGACAGTGGCATTAGTGGCTGAAACTTACTTCAAACTCGGCGCCCGCGTTGAGCTGCACTGGTTCTTAGAACAGATCAGCGCTCAACCTGTAGCGAACCATTGGCAAGCACTGGCTCGTGCCGCCTTTAGGGAAGAGTTAGATTGGCAACAACGTGCATTGAGTTCAGTGGTCTTAAGAACTTGCAGTGCAACCTGTGATGCCGAAAGTGTGATTTCTCAGTGGATTGAGATAAATCAAGGCTTATTGGAAAGATGGTTCCATATGCTAGCTGACTTTAAAACGTCGCAAATCCATGAGTTTGCTAAGTTCTCCGTCGCCCTACGTGAACTTAACCTTCTGATCCTTCATTGCGAAGGCCAAAAGTAAACTTATTATAACAATCAGAAGCCCTGGCGATCGCCGGGGCTTTTTTTAGGTCGAGGAAAGTACATGTTTTATAAAATCGCACAGAAAGTCATGTTTCAGATGGATCCTGAGCGAGCTCACCATCTTGCTATAGGCAGTTTAAAAATGACCGCCAATAGCCCGTTAACGTGTCTATATGGACAAACGATTGCACCCGCTCCTGTCAGCTTTATGGGGTTGACCTTTCCTAACCCAGTGGGACTTGCTGCCGGTATGGACAAGGACGGCGAATCGATTGATGCCTTTCATGCGATGGGATTTGGTCATATTGAAGTGGGTACAGTTACCCCAAGACCACAGCCTGGTAACGATTTACCCCGTCTATTTAGATTAAAGCCTGCCAAAGGCATCATTAATCGCATGGGGTTTAATAATAAGGGTGTCGATAATCTGGTCAAAAATTTGATCGCTAAAAAGACCAATATCATGGTTGGCGTCAATATTGGCAAAAATAAAGACACGCCAGTAGAACAAGGTAAAGACGATTATTTGATCTGCATGGATAAAGTTTATCTCCATGCGGCTTATATTGCGGTGAATATTTCATCACCCAATACCCCAGGATTACGATCGCTACAATATGGCGATCTATTAGATGAATTATTGAGCGCAATTAAAACCAAGCAACTTGAGCTGGCCGAAAAGCATAAAAAATACGTGCCCATCGCGCTTAAAATTGCTCCAGATTTAACCATCGAAGAAATTGAAAATATCGCGCAAGCTTTGATTAAAAACAAATTTGATGGCGCAATTGCGACCAATACTACTTTAACACGTGATGGTGTTAGCGGTCTTGCCAACGCCAATGAAAGCGGCGGGTTAAGTGGCAAACCCTTAACTGAGCTGTCTACTAAAGTGATTAAGCAATTGGCGATTTGTTTGAAAGGGCAGATCCCGATCATCGGTGTGGGCGGTATTAATAGCGCAGAAGATGCCTTAGCCAAATTTGATGCGGGCGCCACTATGGTTCAGATTTATTCAGGTTTTATTTATCAAGGTCCGAAGTTAATTAAAGAAATAGTGAATGCATACCGCTTGAAATAATGATCTTAAGATCAATATAACGATCTAAAATAAGATCTTATTCTTTAACAGCGATCTAAAATGATCCTTAGATCGCTGTTAAGATCTTACAATAGAACGACTAAGTAACTGTTAAATAATTTGTATTTTATTATTTTTATTTTGATATTGGATAAAATATCTACTATTATGTCCCAGTGTTCAAATATTGGGTCACCGTTATGTTATTAATGCCGCAAAAAGATTGGCAATGGAAATATAACGATTCGTATGGTGTATTAGGCGTATCGTTAGGTTCCGAGATAGAATTTCTGACGTCTTATAAAGCAAAATTACTCATTCCAGATGCCTTATCAAGCATGGAATTTAATATTGCGCACGCCAAATTCTATATGAACTTACTCGATAGATTGCCTAAAACCCTGTCTTTGTCCGATGCCGCTATTGTTCAAATTGCGCTCAATGCCACCGCAGCCCATTTTATGCTGACACCGCAAATGCCTAAATCATGGTTTTTTGATACCAGTGATGTCTGTGTTTATAGCGATGTAGGTAAAGTCTTTGAACTTAAATGCCAAAAGCAAAGGGCACTCGTGCTTGTGGTTGAAAACACCCTGCAATCGGCCTTAGTGATGTTATTATCGCCCGAATGTGTTTTATCCGGTGCTAAAACTATGGTGCAGTTTGAAACCATCAAAGTGATGCATAATCGCTTACACCCCCTACGTGCGCAGCGCCACGTGGTTGCGGCATAGCGTAGTTGTAGATCAATAGTCATTATTGGTTTTTGATATCTATTATTAGCCGATAATTCGCTTAAATCTCCATAGCATTAGTGCGCTATCCGTACTCTTTTCTGCTAAGAAAGCTTTTATCTAAAATTAGTCACGTGACTCTTCAACACCTTTCTATCGAATGCTACCCAACGATAATTTGTGAGTCTTATTACTCTAAACTCGGCTCAGCTTTTTCTATCAAATAGAAGGAGAGTGACGAGGCAAAGGCTAAAAAGAACACAGATCGCAATATTCCGTCATGGATTGCAAGCATTTTAAAGTGAATTTATTCCTTATTGATAATAAGCTCATTTGATCCACATAGATCGGTTTGCCATGGCATTTACTCGGCGACTCGCAGCTAGTCCATCCGTGGATGCTCGACCGCCCCATCCATGGGGCGGACGGTCGTCTCGCCAATCACCATGGCGCACCTTTTAGCATTTGCGTAGTCTGTTGATTTGAAAGATTAGAGATTACATTTAACGGTTTTTACTTTGATTTTTTAGTGTTGTCTGTGCAGCGCTAAAAGCAAAAAATCTGTGGGTGTTCGGTCTTTTCGATGTATATAGCATTTATTATCAACAACTTATTTTTTGACAGCTTGAGATAATAGGTTTGGAAAACGCGCATGCGCGTTTTTCCTGATGGTATATCTAAACAAAAGCTGATAAGTTCCTTTTATTACAGTTAGTTAACCATGCGCGCTTTTACTGGTCTAATGAGGTAAACGCGCATGCGCACTATACAAAGTTAGGCTCTAGGTTCACGATATTTGAGTCTCATACAGAAACACTGAGTGCAGTAAAGGAGCACTTTAAATATGGTGGAGGACTTTACTGGAACCCAAAAATTCAGACCAGTGTAATCCTAGAAGTGACGGAAGCCTAACCAAGCTATGTAATTGACGTCAAAAAGTTACGTTCGCTTCACTTACTCCACTTTTTGCCGCAATTGATAGCGGCGTTATAAGCCAAATTGAACATGATAGATATATTGTTTATTGTAGGAATCATAATCTACCTAGCCACGATTACATTTTTGGTTAAATTGCATAAATCTATGAATTTGCGCTTTGGATGGCCTAAACCACGCGGCATCGGCAACATTCTTATTTGCTACTTTATTTCTGCATTGTTCATCGTCACTGTTATCCCTATTGGAATATTTTTCCCGTTATGGCTAAACTCTGTCTTTCAAGCTATCCCTGACACCGAAAATACCAGAGTTTTTCTTTTGCTATCAGGTTGTATTGTTTTAGGTTATGTCATGTGGGCAAATTACAGGCATGAAAAATTGTTGTATTAATGTGGGATGCTTCTTACTAGAAATAGGAAGGCGAGTGACTGGGGAAGCAATGAAAATTAATATTAATTATTTTGTCGTCAGTTAGCTTTTAGTTAAGTAAATCATCTATCCAGTTATCGACAAATCCACCCATAAAAATGCCTGCTACTGCAGGCGTTTTGTTTATATCTATTCGTTTTGTTTTTACGCGCTAGAGCCTTAGAAAGCGGACTACTTTTTAATCCATTTGCCTTTGGCATCTTGTACATAGTTGCCTTTATCTGTGGCGGCTATGGCTTTTTCACCGGCGAGTTTAGCGACGTCGGCAGGGGAGAGTTTGTTCTTCTTGGCAATGGTTTCGTAGTGTGCGCGACGTTTGTTATTTACGTCGTCCATCACGACTTTGGCTTCGGGATTGGCTTGCACTAATCCCAAGTAGCCGTTGGCTTGTTCCCCTAAATAGCCCTGTGATTTAGCTTCTTGAAGTGACATGGCAAAGGCGCTTAGGCTTAAGACGCTGAGGGTTAATAGCAATAATAACTTTGTTTTTAGTCGGATTGATTTCATGGTGATTCCTCAATTCTTATTTAATTAGAACAGCTTATCGTCTGACAGGAGTTGGTCTAATTCCTTATCTACTTTGATCCGTATCTCATGTTCAATTTTCACATTGAGATTGATAACGATAGGTTTATCCGGCGGTTCTATTTTTACTGTGGGCGTACAGCCCTGCAATGAGGCTAGGGCTACCAATGCGATAAGCGCGCTTCGGGGACCTATGCTAATTTGTTGTAATTGAATTATCTTCACTGAGGTTTCCTTGTTACTTCACTGATTTTTCGATTCTGTCCTGCAAGTCATTACCAATTTGCAGACTTCTAAATAATTGCAGCATGTTCTCTTCGTGGGAGTAATTCAAGTGGATAGGGCGTTCAATCCCTTCACCGCGGCCTTTCACTTCGACGAGTAGTTTAGCATCACCGGCTTGGTCCATATCAAAGCTGCTTGATAATTGACTGTATTGTAAGTGTTCTAACGTCGAAAAGACAAAGTCTAGATACGGTTGGGATTGGCGCATCTGTTCAACGGCGGGGTTGCCTGAGATAGCGATGAGGCCGCCGGGTGCGCGCGCGGCTAATTGCCCGCCAGTGATCGACACTTTGCCGTTGATTAAATCGACGGGCAACACGCCATCGAATATGCCGTCGGCATAGATGCCAATTTGCGGTTGAATACGCAGGACCTCTTCTAGACTCATGGCCTGCAGTAACAGATAGGCATGGGATTTATCCTGCAATTTAAGATTAAATTCTGGCAGCAGAAACTGGCCGCTGAGCACTTTGCCTTTGGCGGTCATGGAAACATCGGTGTCACTTAAGCCTGTGAGTTGTTGTATCCAATTGTCGGGCAATTTCTCGGCATCTTTGCCAAGGGCGATATCGGCTTCCACTTCGATATCGGTCAGTGGGAAGCCTGGATCAAATAAGTTAAAGGTCATCAGCGTCTGCGGGCAATTGAGCTTACTGAGGCTGCTAAAATAGCCTTTATCCTGTGACTTGTTATGAGACTCTTTTTTATAAGATTGCCCCCAAGTAAACTCACATTGCGCTTGCAGTTTTCCCCCCTCAAAAATGATGTCTTTATAAAAGCCTTCAAGTTCTGTCATCGATTGAGTTATTTGCATGGCAAATTGGGTCTGATCGCGCTGTTGGGTTAAATTAAACTGCGCCTGTAATTGGTTATTACCTGTGACATTAAGCTCAGATGGTAAGGGTTGGGTTTGATTGAGCAAGGCTAGCGCCTCGGTCATGCTAGTGTTGACTACCCATTGGCCCGTTAACACTAAGGGATTGTTCGCGGTGGCAAGGTTCAACTTGTGTTGGCTTTGCAGCTCAACAGTGCCCACTTGCCAATGCTCATCACCAAAGAGCGTATTATTTTTCCAATCTAAGCTTTGTGCCAGCGTTAACTTGTCCAGCTTAAGTACGGTTTCTTTGCGGCTGCGGCCTTTGCTGCTGAGCTGTTTTTCGATATTAAGCTGACTTGCTTGCCATGCGAGTTGATTACGCCAAGTGGTAGCGAGTATTGAGTCGAACAGCGCTTCGATATCGGGTTTAAGCTCAAATGACATGGCTTTTTGTAATGCAATCGAGAAATGGCCCGCATTCATATCGGTTTTCGTTATGATGCTAGTGCTAGCATTTTTATCCGCATTAGCCTCAGTGACGACACCATCTGTCACTAAAGTCTGTTTGGTCTGCGAAAAATACAGTTGCTCCAGTGCTAAGGTTAAAGGTGGTATGGCAAGGGTTAACCTGTTTGCGGTATCAGATGTGGGTACTGAGCTTTGCGCTGGACTGACTTTCTGAATGCTAGCGTTTTGAATACCAGAACTCTGAGTATGAGTGCTTTGCAGCGAGCTTATGTTCAGCGGCGCAAGGGCATTTATCGCGATACTACCAAGGCTAAACTCTGCATGTTTAGCCGCATTTTTATTTTGCATGCTAATACGCTTAAGCTCACCCACGGCGAACTGTAGCGTGTTGCCAGTATTTTTTTTTGCTGATTGAGTCAGTTCAGTCGATTCGGTAGCAGCAGTGATAAATTGCCAATCGGTTGAACTTGGCGTCTGAACTAAGTTAAATGTGCCTGCTGTCGTTAACTGACTATTATTCCAGCTAAAATCCTGCGGCGGATTTGCCCACAATTCAGATAATTGCATTGAGCCTGTTTGCCTCGTACTAAGGCGCCAATCTGTTTTGAAGGACAGTGCTTCGGTTGATTTTGTGATTTCAACATTGGCCAAATCGACTTGGGTATCTAGCTTACTGCCTAAGGTCTTAAGCTTCACTCGAGGAAGTTTAATCGCAAGGGGATTAGCTAAGTGCACATCTTGCGGAATGTGAGTCAGCGGATAGTGGAGGGCTTCAGGCAATGTCAGTGCGATCCCCACAGGTGTATCTGTACTTTTGAGCCCCGATAGTAGCTTAGCGATTTGACTTGCTAGCGGATCAGGCACTTGCTCCGCTATCGGTTGAGATACTGGTTCAGATACTGACTGAGATGAAGGTTTAGCCAGCGTCTCATCGAGCAGCTGCATCAATCGCTGTTGCTGCGCGGCATTTGGCGTCAAGGCTAAGGTCAAGGGTTCAAGGCTTAGGTCAAGTTCGGCTAAATGTCCGGCAATCTTAAATGCTAACTTAGGTTTTGACCCAAGCTCGGGTTTAGGTGCAAGTTGCAGCGCAGCCAACTGATTAAAGGTCAGCTTTGGCTCGATTAACTGATGCTCACTGATAAGCTCGCCTGAGGTTAATGTGATACTGCTGTTGGATATCAATTGGCCTTGTAAATCAATCGCTAACGCTTGCCAATCTTTATCAAGCTCAGTTAACGGACTCAGTACACTGTCCTGCGCTTGCCTTAGGCTGATTTGATGCAAGCTTGCAAGCAGCGGCGCGAGCTGGATTTGACTCATGAGTTGCCATTTGTTGGTTTCGAGTGTGGCTTTAAGTATGGCGATGCTTTCGCCTGCATGGCTAAACTCGCTGTTGATTTCCCCTGCGCCGTTAAGGCTCAACTTATCCATTACCAAACGATAGGCGGGTAAATCATTATGGGTGTTGAGATGGTGGGAGTTGAGAATAAGGCTGGTTTTTCCGATATCGATGAGTGGTAGTGATTTGATATCTAAGGCCAATGCGGGGCCTTGTTCATCGATGGCATTCCGATTGGGTAAAAACAGTGATTGCCCTAACTCGACTTCAATATCACCTGTGGATATTTGGGTGATTTTTTGAGTGAGGTAAGAGGCTTGGCTGAACTGTTTAAGTTCGGCAAAACTCTGTGGCCAGTCAAGTTTTAGCTGAATATTCAAATCATTAAGCTTGATATGGCTATCATGCACCCTCAGATTGGCAGAGGTAATTTGCCAATGTTCTAACTGACTTTGCCCTAATTCAATGTCAATCAGTTCGCTGTCCATACCTGTGAGGGCAAAATTTGCCGCCCGTATGATGAGTTGTTCAGCCTGGGTATTTACAATCCAAACGGTTAACGCCACGCCCGCCAAGATGCCCGTTAAGCTGGTCGCCAATAAGGTTTTTTTTAGGGGGAATTTACGGCGATTTTGCGCAGCAACATGAGTATCCGTTCCAAAACCTAAAGCACCAGTGCGAGGGTCAGCGGATATCTGCATTGCCTCGTGCTGAAGTGTCTTGCTATCAGAGGCATTGCCACGGCTTGGCTTGTTGTGGATTGGCATTGGGTTTGATATTTATCCTTTATTGACTGAGCCCTGATCAAACTCGTGCTTTAGCAGTGCAAAAATACACGAATGTGTATATTTCATTGGCACTTTTACTTTGTTCGGTTACTTCGGAGCTTTTATATCGCGCACGAGCACTTGAGGCAGTTTAACACTCAAGGGCTTAGCTGACTAATGTGAAAGGATGATTGAATAGACAAGCGCCTGCTGTCAATAGTTGAGGTTTTACAGGCTCTTGTACTTCATCTTTTATTCGGGCTAGCTAACTTTTGGTTAACTCACTCTTGGTGAGTGAATTGCGGCTAGCTAAATATCTGGGCGGCGATCACCACAATTCCGCAAAGTGTGGCGAGCATTAAGGCAAACTTGCCGCCCGCGACCCGATATCCCGTCGGCATATTGGCCGCGTCCCTCGTCTGGCGCTGTGTCCACACCATGGCCACAGGTAAAAAGATGGCGAGGATCACCAGCGCAATCGCTGCGTAACCCAAGGCTGTGATAAAACCTTGTGGGTAGAAGAGGGCAAAACCTAAGGGCGGTAAAAAGGTGATGGCAGCGGTTAGGCTACGACCAGAAAAATCATCCTCACGCCTTAAGGTCGAGGCCATAAAATCGAACAAGCCTAAACTCACCCCTAAAAACGAAGTAGCAAGAGCGAGATCGGCAAACAAACTGATCGCGCTGCTTAAGTATTCGCTGTGCAGTACGCTTGCCAGTTGATTGATAAAGCTCGATAAGCTCTGATTTTCGAGCAATTGGCTTTGGCTCAGTACACCTTGGCTACCTACTTGCCACAAAAGATAAATGACCAGTGGTAAAGCGGAGCCGAGTAGCATGATCCTGCGCAGGGCTTTCACCTCAACCCCTAAGTAACGCACCACTGATGGAATCGAACCGTGAAAACCAAAGGAGGTAAAAATCACCGGAATAGCCGTGATAATTAGGCCTTGGTTGAGCGGGAGTTCGAGCAAATGTGGGCTTTCAACCTGCGGCAGTAACAAGGCCAACATAAGCAATAATGCCAATAGCTTAAGGGCAAATAAACCGCGATTGATGAGATCCACACAGTGGGTTCCCATGCCCACAATGGCGCCAACCAGCAGGGTGAATAGGATTGCACCCGCCTGCGGTGGCAAATTTAGTCCTAGCCAAGTGCTCAGCTTTTGGTTCACTTGCTCGCCGCCGCCAGCAATGTAGGCGGCGCAGAGGGCGTACAGTAAAAACATCAAGGCGCTATTGGCGATCAACTGGCCCTTACGACCCAATAAGCGCTGCGCTAAGTGATTAAGGCTGGCATCGCTGGGGGCGAATTGATGTATTTCCACCATAAGCAGTGCCGTGTAGGCCATCAGCGCCCATAGGATGAGCATAATGGCGGAGGAGGTGCCAAAACCGAGTCCAGCCGATGCGATAGGCAAAGCCAGCATACCCGCGCCGATTGTGGTGCCGGCGATAAGCAGTAAACTGCCGAAAATTTTATTCTGTGTCATAACATGATCTCAAAAGCGTGTCGCAAGAAAAAGAGATAAAGACTTGATCCTAAAGCAACCGTCTTAAAGGATTTTGATGCGATTCAAGCACAAAATGATTTAAGCAAATGAGACAGTGGCGCTCAGCGGATCCGAAAGGATATGGCCACAATGGAAGGTCAGGCGAGGTGCCTTTATACCCAAACAACCTGAAGATGCAGGATTCAGAGGGAGTTTAACGCACTTTAGGCAAGGCGGTTATTTGCAGACCTAGCGGGCTAAGTTAAAAATAACCAACACCGCATAAAGTGCGTTAAAACCCGCCGGGACGGAGCGTCTAGGGTACTCCACTCCCGTGTTGCATCAATTCAAAAGGTGGTCGACATTCTGTCATTGATGCGCCTTGAATTGAAGCCCCCTAGGCGCTCTGAAACTCGTATCTTCAGGTAGCTTGGGTATATCCATTGCGGCTACAGATAGGGAGTATAAAAGGGTGTGAAACACATAAAACTTGCCTTAGCGTGTGTTGAGTAAAAACGGATAAGTGTTTTGATGCCTTGCCTTAATAACCTAACGGCAACGGAGGTTACCATAGGGAACTGAAATGTACTTGTCAACCATTACAACAGTATTTTGATTATTTTTTGTCACAGGATTAAGGCGCAAGATATTCATTGTTTACATTGCGGCAATGGCACTTGAGGGAATCGCGCGATAAAAAATGCCGCCGACTTGATTTAAGCGGGCGGCATTTCTAGATGTCAGTGACTAGTGTGAAATCAGAATCAGTGAGCAGATTATGCTTTACTCCGTAGCGCTTTTTCATGTCTTGCCAGCAAGTTTGCTGTGATGTCACTGAGGCTTAAGTGTTGATCTTCAAGCAATACCAGCAAGTGATAGATAAGATCTGAGGCTTCGTTAACCAGCTCTTCCTTATCGTGGGTCGCGGCGGCAAGGGCGGTTTCAAGACCTTCTTCTCCGACCTTTTGGGCGATACGTTTTGTGCCGCGCGCAAACAAAGACGCCGTGTAACTGGAATCGGCACTTTGCCCTTTACGTGAGGCGATTAAGCTGGCGAGGTTGTTCAAAAAGGGGTGCGCATTGTCATCTAACCAGCAACTTTCGGTGCCTTTGTGGCAGGTTGGGCCGTTGGGGAGCACTTGCACTAACAGGCTATCGTTATCGCAGTCTTTATCGATAGCCACCAATCTTAGCGTATTGCCAGAGGTTTCACCCTTGGTCCATAAGCGCTGTTTTGAACGGCTGAAAAAGGTGACATCACCTGTGCTCAAGGTTTTTTCCAGCGCGGCCTTATCCATATAACCGAGCATTAATACCTTGCCCGATAAGTGATTTTGGATAACGGCAGGAATAAGCCCATCCTGTTTATTCCAATCCAGCTCATTAACTTGAACAGGGCTAAAATCCGACTTAGTGTTTGTTTGCGTTGACATAGTATTCACTCTTAATCTGTTTGTAGAACCTAGAACCGCTCTAGCGTCTAATCGCGATCCCTTCGGCCGCTAAATAGGCTTTTAATTCACCTATGTTGATAATCGCCTTGTGGAATACGCTCGCCGCCAGCGCCGCATCGACCTTAGCTTCAATAAATACATCGCGAAAATGCGCCATAGTCCCTGCACCGCCAGAGGCAATTAAAGGTACGTCACAGATGGCACGAACAAGACTTAACTGCTTGATATCATAGCCGCCGCGCACGCCATCTTGGTTCATCACATTGAGCACGATTTCACCACAACCTCGTTTCTGTACTTCTTCAACCCAGTCTTGGGTGAACCACTGGGTATCCTTAGTTGCCGCTTCATCGCCGGTAAATTGCTTTACCTTATAGCTGTTGCTGGTGGCATCGAAAAAGGAGTCGATACCAATCACGATACATTGGCGGCCGAACTCGTCCTGCAGGCGCGAGATCAGACTCGGATCAGTTAAGGCGGGCGAGTTAATCGAAATCTTATCCGCCCCAAAGGCTAATAATTCACGGGCTTGGCTAATGGTTTTAATGCCACCTGCCACGCAGAAGGGAATATCAATCTGCTCCGCCACGCGGCTCACCCACGATTTATCGACCACACGTTCGTGGGCGCTGGCGGTAATGTCATAAAACACCAGCTCATCGGCGCCTTCTTCGGCATAACGCGCGGCTAAGGGCACGATATCGCCGACAATTTCGTGGTTACGAAACTGTACGCCTTTCACTACTTTACCGTCTTTCACATCTAAACAGGGGACTAGTCGTTTGGCCAGCATTGGATTGCCTCCACCACGTTAAACTGATTGATAAGCAAGGCTTTACCGATAATGATGCCCGCAGCACCGCTATCACGCACGGCGGCAACATCATCAAGGGTCGCAATACCGCCGGAGGCTTGCCAAGCGATATCGGGATAGCTTGCTGCAATTTCTTGATAAAGCGCGGTATTGGCGCCCGTTAAGGTGCCGTCACGGCTAATGTCAGTCACTAGCGCGTGTTTTAAGCCGACAGCGCTAAAGGTTTCTACGAGGGATTCTAAACTCTTACCGCCACCACTTTGCCAACCGGATACGGCGACCATTTTCTCACCGTGCTGGTTGATATTGACATCGAGCGCGAGGCAAATCGCTTCGCTGCCGTATTTGATAAACCATTGTTTGACTAACTCAGGTTCTTTCACCGCCAGTGAGCCAATTACCACACGTTTTACACCGATAGCTAATAATTCAGTGACTTGTTCTTCAGTACGAATACCGCCGCCCACTTGAATATTGGCGTTTAGTCCCGCCACTAATTCACTGATAAGGCGAGTTTGGCGTTTCGCGGGATCTTTCGCGCCCGTTAAATCAACGATATGCAACCACTTAGCGCCTTGTGCCTCGTAGGATTGCAGCTGCGCCAAAGGACTTAAATCAAAGGTGGTCTGCTGGCCGTAATCGCCTTGATAAAGGCGGACGACATTGCCATCAATTAAATCAATCGCAGGAATAATCATAAGCTTAAATCCCCGATTGATTTATTTGTAAGTTGTTCATTAGTATTTATTTTTTTATTGAGTAATTTATTCATTGGTCAGCCTTCTTTACACCAGCTTGGCCATCAGCAGAGTTGCTTCGCAGCGCTTTGTTCACCAGAGCTTTGTTCATCTGTAACTCGTCCATCTGTAAAAAGTTACGCAGAATTTGCGCGCCCACGGCGGCACTTTTTTCGGGGTGGAACTGCACGCCCATAAAGTTGCCTTTGCCAATGGCGGCGCTAAAACCTTCACCATAGGAACATTGGGCTAAGGTGAATTCGCTCAATGGCGCGCGGTAACTGTGGACGAAATACACATAACTGCCATCTTCAATGCCCGCAAATAGCGGGTGAACGCTAGGGGTTTTGGCGCCTTGTGAGTTTGTCGTTAGCTTAAGTTGGTTCCAGCCCATGTGCGGCAAAGGTAAGTTTTCAGCTTTGAGTAATTGCGTATCCAGCTCGCAAATGTCGGTGGGGATTATGCCTAAGCACTCGCAATCTTGACCTTTTCCGCCGCGCTCCTTAGAAATCGCTGCCAACATTTGCATGCCAAGACATACGCCCAGCACTGGTTGAGTCAGGCCTTGAATGAGTTCGACTAAGCCTTTTTCATGTAAGGACGCCATGGCTGCTCCCGCCGTCCCCACACCCGGCAGTACCACACGTTTTGCCGCTTTGATTTTGGCTTTATCGTCTGTGACCAATACCTTCGCGCCTAAACGCTCGAAGGCGAAACGTACTGAGTTTAAATTGGCACAGCCCGTGTCTATGATGACGGTTTCAGCATCTGATGATGCATTTGCTGTTAATTGCTGGCCAGCTGTTAATAGAGTGTCTTGTTGCATTCTAACCTCTTAAACCATTTATGCTGATGCCTTAAAGCACGCCTTTACTCGATGGCAGAATATCGCCTTCGACTTTAATTGCTTGACGTAGCGCGCGGCCGAGTACTTTAAACAGGGCTTCAACCTTGTGGTGATCGTTATCGCCTTCGGTCGACACATGCAGCGTACAGCGCAGGCCATCGGCAAAGGAGCGGAAGAAGTGCGGTACCATTTCAGTGGCCATTTCGCCGACGTGCTCACGCTCAAAATCGGCCGAGAATTTGATAAAAGGGCGGCCAGAGATATCCAGCAGACATTCACCCTTGGCTTCGTCCATCGGCAGACTAAAGCCGAAACGGGCAATACCGCGTTTGTCGCCGAGCGCTTGGCGCAGGGCATCACCTATGGCCAGCGCAGTGTCTTCGACGCTGTGGTGATCGTCGATTTCCAGATCGCCATCGACTTTCACATCCATTCTAAAATTACCGTGGGTAGCAATTTGATCGAGCATGTGGTCGAAAAAGCCAATGCCAGTGTCGATTTTGCCTTTAACAGGGCTGTCGAGATCCACTGTCACGCGTATATCGGTTTCTTTGGTGGTACGCACGACCGTGGCGGTGCGGCCTTTATTCAGCAGTGCATCGGCGATGGCGTTCCAGCCCAACGTTTCGCGTTGATATTTCAGGCTTTTAATGCCCATGGCATTGCCGAGTTCCACATCGGTCTCGCGATCGCCAATCACCGCCGATTGGGTGAAATCGATGCAGCCTTGGGTGAGATAGTCTTTTACTAGCCCAAGCTTAGGTTTACGGCAGCTGCAATTTTCATCATTAAAGTGCGGGCAAATCACCACATCTTCAAAGTTAACCCCTTGGCTTTTGAGGATTTGCATCATCATATTGTGGGGCGCGTCGAAATCTTCCTGCGGGAAAGACGGTGTGCCAAGGCCGTCTTGATTGCTGACCATGACTAAACGAAACCCAGCCTTTTGCAGACGTAGCAAAGCGGGGATCACCTGTGGCTCGAACACTAGTTTCGCTAGACTATCGACCTGTTTGTCGGTGATGGGCTCTTCAATCAAGGTGCCATCGCGGTCGATAAACAGAATTTTTTGTGCAACGTTCGGGATAAATTGTGGGTTCATGGCTCTACCTTCAAATTCAATTCGTTTAGCTAATGCTTAAGCTGATTTAACTTTCAGCGTTGCATTCGCTTTTTATTGGTTTTTATTATTTTTATCAGTGACTTATTATTCGTTTTCTGATGACAACTCAGCGCGTTGCGATTCAAATAAATTCACTAACACATCGGTATCTGCCTTTGAACTAAAGCTAAAACGGATGGCCTTAGCAAGCCTTGGGTCTTTGTAGGCGCGGGCGACAACACCGCTGCCTTGCAGTAATGCTGCGACCTTGGCGACATCATCAAATTCTCCCAATACGTAGTTGCCATAGGGAGTTAGCACTCTGCCGCCCCATTGTTCACAGTAAAGATTGAGTGCCGCGGCAAGTCTTTTACCCTGTTGATTGAGTTCTTTTACCTGAATTTTCATCCGCGCAACGCCTGCGCTCGATAGAGCCTGTGTGGCGACTTCACTCACGGGTAGCGGCACAGGATAGGGCGCAATCACGCGCATAATGATTTCGACTACAGCCTCGTTTGCCAGCATAAAACCACAGCGTGCGCCGGCGAGTGCGAAGGCTTTTGACAGGGTGCGCAGTACCACTAGATTCGGATAGCTTTCCAGCAAATCCGCCACACTGTATTCAGGGCAAAACTCAATATAAGCTTCGTCGATGACCACAAGCGCGTCGGGCAAGGCTTTGATTGCTTGCTCGATAATGGCTTTGTCGATCACTGTGCCAGTCGGGTTATTGGGATTGCAGATAAACACCAGTTTTGCGCCGCGAACGTCCTCGGCATAGCTTGTCGGCAAGCCATATTCCGCGCTGAGATTTAACGCTTTAACGCCCACATTAAAGGTGTTCGCGCTGATGGCATACATGCCGTACGTCGGGCCAAAGCAGGCAATGCTGTCGACGCCTGGTATACAAAAGGCGCGAATTAACAGTTCAATCGCTTCATCGGCGCCGCGGCTGGCGACTATCTTGCTGGTGCTCACGCCGCTATATTCGCTGTAGGCACTGATAAGCTGCGGCGGTTGGCATTCTGGGTAACGATTCAATTTCGATAAATCGAGCGCTGCGGTATCGACATTATTAAAGGGCGATTCGTTGGCATTGATCCAAATATCACCACGACCGCCCAGTCTGCGGGCACTCTGGTAGGGCGTTAAATCCAGTAACTCAGGGCGCGCTAAACGCTCGGCTAAATTTAGTGGCGCCGATTGCGTTAACGTTGATGGTGTTAACTTTGATGCCGTTAATGCTGTGGGTTCTGCTGTCTTTTCCATGCTGCTCATTTGGCTCATTTTCTTCACTCAGCTCTATTTTTATAAACTTAAGGGCTAATCACTTAAGAGTTATTCACTTAAGTGCTAATCACTTAAGATCTAGGCGGGTCATTTCTCTAGGCTAGCTAAACGTACTGCGATCGCATTTTTGTGCGCATCGAGCAATTCGTTACTGGCTAACGTCATGACTGCTTGCCCCAATCCTATTAAGCCCTTAGCACTGAGTTCCTGCACGGTAAAGCGGCGGCTAAAGTCGGCTAATGACAGGCTCGACACGGCGCGGCTGTAACCGTAAGTCGGCAGCACGTGGTTGGTGCCACTGGCATAATCGCCAACAGATTCAGGTGTATAAGCGCCTAAAAATACCGAGCCCGCGGCGCGAATATTTTTCAATACCTCACGGGGAAAGCGCGTTTGGATGATCAAGTGCTCAGGCCCATATTGATTAGAAACCTGCGCGGCTTGCTGCATATCGTCAACAACAAAAGTGCGACTGCTGAGGAGCGCCGTTGTGGCTATATCACAACGCGGCAGAGCAGCGAGCTGTCTTGTCAGTGCGTCATTCACGCCATCGGCGATAGCTTGCGAATCCGTTACTAAAATCACTTGTGAATCAGGGCCGTGCTCAGCTTGTGAAAGCAAATCGGCGGCGATAAATTCGCAATTGGCGTCGCTATCGGCAATCACCAACACCTCAGAAGGACCAGCCGGCATATCGATACACACAGTGCAGCGGCCATCCTGTGACACTAAGCGTTTAGCTTCAGTCACGTAGCGATTACCAGGACCAAAAATCTTATCGACCGCCGGAATCGTTTCTGTGCCAAAGGCCAGTGCCGCAATGGCTTGTGCGCCGCCCACTTGATAGATTTCAGTGATCCCGCAGGCATTGGCTGCATAGATAATGGCATCGTTGATGGGCGGTGGGCTGACCAATACTCTTTGTTCGCAGCCGGCGATCTTGGCGGGGAGGGCAAGCATCATCACGGTAGAAATTAATGGTGCGCTGCCACCGGGGATATATAAACCCACTTTTTCAATCGGTTCGCTACGTAGCTCGCAGCGAACTCCCGCCTCGGTTTCCATATCAATCGGGCGAAATTGCTGGGCGCTGTGAAACACATCTATGTTTGCCATGGCTTTGGCGATCGCCGCTTTAAGCTCTGGTGATACTCGTGCGCTTGCTGCAGTAATGTCGGTTTCACTCAGACGCAGCTCACCACTACCTTGTCCATTTAAATCTCTAGTCGCGCTATTGAAGCCATCAAACTTTTGATTAAATTCGGCAATAGCGGCATCACCCCGCGTTGCCACCGCATCAATAATGGCGCGAACGCTTTGCTCTAAGCCGCTGTCACCAATTAAAGGCGAGCGTTTCAGCGCCGTTTTTTGCTCGGCGGTTGATAAGGTTGACCAAGTTAGGATTTCCATACATTACCCCATCATTTTTTCGATTGGCATCACCAGAATCGAGCTGGCACCGAGTGCGGTCAGCTGTTCCATAGTATCCCAGAACAAATCTTCGGTACTGACGGCGTGTATAGCAACGCGGTTAGTATCATCATTTAATGGCAATACGGTTGGGTTTTCCGCGCCGGGCAGCAGGGCGACGATTTGATCTAAGGTCTCGGTTGGCGCGTGCAGCAGGATATATTTGCTCTCACGGGCGCGGATAACGCCATTGACGCGGGACAGAATTTTGTCGATGAGTGCTTGTTTAGTCGGTGTTTGGGTTTGGGTCGATTGAATGATGCAGGCCATAGAGCGGTAAATCACTTCAGTTTCGTATAAACCGTTGGCCTCTAAGGTGGCGCCCGTTGACACGAGATCACAAATCCCATCGGCAAGGCCGGCACGCGGGGCGACTTCAACCGAGCCTTTTAACATACAGTCGCGATAAGTTATGCCTTTTTGTTGCATAAAACGGCGCAGAAGGTTCGGATAAGAAGTGGCGATGCGTAATCCTTCTAACGAGGAGGCATCGGCGTAACTGAATTCTGTTGGTACGGCTAACGAGAGGCGACATGATCCGAAATCTAACTGACGCAGTTTGAGACAATCTGCGGGTTTGTTCAGAGTTTGACGCTCGATTTGTTCTTCTTCGAGCACGTTTTCACCGATGATCCCCATATCAACCACGCCGTCCATCACCAATCCTGGGATATCGTCATCACGAACGCGCAGTAAATCGATAGGCATATTGTCAGCGTGAGCGATAAGGCGTTGTTCATTAATGGAAAATTTAACACCACAGCTTTTTAGCAGTTGCTGAGAGTCAGTAGAAAGACGGCCAGATTTTTGGATGGCGATGCGTAAACGGTTCGATTCAGTCATAGTGTTATCTCGCTCAAAAGTATCAAAATTAAAAGATTCAAAAAGTGTTGTTTAATCGGTTTAATACGCCTTGCCATTCAATGGGCCCTAGCTAAGAAATCTAGCTAAGTGTTCTAGCTAACGTATTGATAATTTATTAAATATCTAAAGTTGCTTATTTAAATTAAAACCCAAATTAACGCCTAAATGCAAAAACCCCCGGAATTCCTTCCAGGGGTTTATGATCATCTTGAATCAGTCCGCCAGAAGGATATAGTCCTCCGGCAGTGAGCGTCCGAAGGCTACCGCATATGGTGGTGATGGTGGTGGATAGCGTTCAGTAGTTGGCTCATTTTACTCTCTCGGTATTTAACTTTATTGGCTTAACTGTTCGAAATACAGTGAAGCGTTGAATTCGTTGTTACGGACGTCTATCCGTATAAGTGGATTTAAACTAACCGCTTTTATGAGCCTTTGCAACAGCCAATTTGAATTAAATGAGAATATTTATGCGTTTTTGTGAAAGGCAGAAGGTTATCGTTAAATAAAGTTATTGAGCATTTTTGTTGGGTGGATGTTGAAAGTAGATGGAAATGTGTTGGAAGTAGTGCAGGGGAACTGTAACTTGAGTTGTGAGCATTTGCTGATATTCATTAATACAGGCTTGCCATGGTGTTCACTCACCGACTCGCAGCGAGTCCGTCCTTGGATGCTCGACCCTGTAGGATCCCCTCATAATTCATAACCCCAACAACCATGAGTTAATGAGAGTTCAGTTAGTTTCTTCGCAGCACAAAGCAAATTATCTGCTGATATGGGGTAATCATGCCGTCGCCGCAGCAGTTCTTTGCCCATCCTGATTGTTGATAGCACATTCCTTTTCTTTATCGTGTTTGCTTGGAAGTGCCGCTGTAATTGCTGTGTTTCCCCATATAATCCTACCCACCAAAATGCCAGTTGCACCAATAATGCTATCAATAGCAGTATATCCATCCTCGCCGCGTAACGTGTTCTGCTATGACGTAAACCAAAGCCATAAGCGGGACTTTTTAAATCTCTAAAGGTTTCTTCTATTTGCATCCGCTTTTGGTAAATATTAACCAGTTTTTGAGGCGACATGGCTTCCATGGTCAAGTTAGTCACCAGTGCCCAAGGCTCTTTGGCGGTCAACTCATACGTCCATTGCGCAGTATGGTGACAGTCTGTTGTCGTACTTCGCTGACCTTTTCTGCCTTTACTTGGGGCCTTGAACAATACCATCTCACATAACAAAGGTTTCTTTACCGATAACGCCACCCGCCCAACATGTTTTGCGCGACGACGGGCTTGGGGATAAAGCGCTTTTAGTGAAAATTGGCGACCGAAAGGATGCGGCCGATAGACACTCAATCCTCTAACGCGACCCAGCCAATACCAACCGAGCTGCTCGACTTTTCGAAACCATGGATTACGAAAGCCCGCGTCAGTGACTATCAGCGGGGTGATGTTGTCAGATAATACTTTTCTGAGTTCATTAAAAAACTGATTATGGGCGGTTTGAGTGCCTTGCAGCACTAACGGAAATGTTCGTTCGTAGAGCGTGATAGAGCGACCTTTGATAGCGATAGAGGCGCGTAGCGCAATAAGCTCACGACCTTCACGCATATCTGACCAATCCACCAATATTGTCGGCATCGTATGTGCTGTTAGCAACCACTTTGCATGCCACTGATAAACAGCCATTCTTTCATGGTGAAGATGCGGGTTGCCCAACAATCTATCCATGCGTTTTATTGAGTGCTTAGTATGAGTGCTGGTGCCATCAATGTGCCGCCCTAAATGCGTTAGGGTGAGGCAATCCGCGTTGATAAGTGCTCGGCAAGCAACCATGAGGGTATTGAGTCGCTTTTGATGGATTTCTGGACAATGTTGATAGAGAGATTGATGTAAGATAGTTAACACTTGCACCTTGAAGCCCTGTGATTGATGTTTGTTCGCACTTCCATCAGATCACACTTCAAGGTGCAAGTTCACTCCAATCTGATGATTTATATGTAAATCATCAGGGGATTCTTCAGTGCTCGACCGCCCCGTCCATGGGGCGGACGGTCGTCTCGCGAATCACCATGGCCTACCTTTTTAGCATTAGCATAAACTATAGGTTTTAAGGAGACACGCAGCACGCTTTTGGACAAAAGCGCGGAAGATCTATTACTCACAATCGTCTAGTTCACATTACGATAAGTAAGTATGGCGAAGGTCAAAAAACGTAGACATTGCTGAGGTCAATTCTAACTAGATGGCCAAATTAACCGTACCACTACAAACAATGGGTGGCTTAGAAAAACTTGAATAACATCGATTGTTAGATGTGTTCATTTATGATGAATGTATAAAACGGCGTAGTTTCATCCTCGATTAACTCACGTACTGAATTAAGCTGTAATCGTTTTGATACCGCTTTAAAAAAGCGCAAAGCCAGTTCATTTTCTTTGAACGTAGCGACCAGTATTGGTGTGCTAATCTGCTCAAATATTTGACGGACTACTTCGAGCGCAATCCAACCACCGCGATATTTAGGAAGAATAAAGAGGTCAGCCAGTTCCCAGATAAGCCTTTTTTCATCTTCAATCCATTCTAGTAGAACAAAGCCTATCAATACTTCATTTACCCAAATGAGGTAGGCTTTTGCCTCTTGTGAGTTAACATAGGATTCAAGATCTGAGGCTGTAGAGCCATCATATAACCCATCAATGCCTATATCTTCTTTACTCCAAGATGTTGAATCAAAATAATAAAGTTGGAGCAGACGTTGTAGCGTTGTGGTGTCACTTGTTTTTAAATTGATAAGACTAACGTTTGACATCATTCATCCTGATTACCTGCGTCTTAGTATTGATGCTTGGGCACTGAAACATCCTGTTATCGAGCGTATATAATGGTATAGAGTTTTGCTTTGCTGAGGTAGCTTATTTATTTCAAATGGTTAGTGGCAGGCTGAAATCGACAGAAGTTTGCGAACTGTTACAGCTAGCGCACATGCTTTGGCGGATGTTAGCAAATACCGACGTTTAAATTGGCGTTAATTACGCGGCTAACTTGTAGTCTTATCTCAAATCAGCATAATGCTTCGAGCTGTTAAGCTTAACGCTATTGTTTACGGCCGCGGCTTGCGGCACTAACCAGTGCTTGTGGTTAATTAAAGTCATCACAATGCACTCGCTCAGCAATTTATTGTGTGGACTTGCAGTACTGTTTTCACTGACGTTCCTAACACCTTGATAAAGGATTGATTCTCCCTTTGACTCGCTCCCGCCAACCGACATCAAAGCATGCTTTCTCTAAAGAAACCGTCGCTAAGCCTTCTGCCTTAAAAGGCGCCGCTGCGGTGAGTCGACTCGCGTCCGAAGTGCAACGCGCATTTTTGCCCGATGGAGTATTGTCTAAACATATTCAAGGATTTAGTGCGCGAACAAGCCAGATGCAGATGGCACAGGAAGTGAGTGAGGCGATAGCGGCGAAGGGGAATGTAGTAATTGAGGCGGGTACGGGGGTAGGTAAAACCTTTGCGTATTTGATCCCCGCGATATTGAGCGGTAAGCAAGTCATCGTCAGTACTGGCAGTAAAAACTTGCAAGAGCAGTTGTTTTTTAAAGACTTACCCGCGCTGGTCGCCATGTTGGGAATTGAGCCTAAACTGGCGCTACTAAAGGGGCGTAATAATTATCTGTGCCAGTGGCGCCTCGATAAGCAAATGAGTGAGGCGACACATATCGATGCGCGTTTGTTGGATGATTTGTTGAAAATCAATCAGTGGGCGAGCACCTGCAAAGATGGTGATATTGGCGGCTTAACCTCAGTGCCTGAGAATTCTTCGGCGCTGCCGCTTGTGGTCAGCACTAAGGAAAGCTGTATTGGTAAGCGCTGCGATTTTTACGATGCCTGCTTTACCCGCAAGGCGCGCAGCCGTGCTCTGGATGCCAAAATTATTGTGGTTAACCACCATTTATTTTTCGCCGATAGTGTACTGAAAGACACGGGCTTTGCCGAGTTATTACCCGATCCTGATGTGGTGATTTTCGATGAAGCGCATTTATTACCCGATATTTGCGTTAACTATTTTGGCCAGCAATGTTCGAGTCGTACTATCGATGATTTCATTCAAAAGCTACTCGCTATTTATCTGACCGAACTCAGTGATACTGGGCAACTCGCCCAATTTTGCCAGCGTTGCCTCGCTAAATTAAGTGATTGGCATAATCAGTTATATTCCTGCGGCGAATCCGATTGGCGTTTAGTGCTGGGCAATAAAGCGCTCGCAGGGGCGTCATGGGATTTATTAGCGGAATTAACTGCGCTGCAGAATTTATTAATGGCCCATATTGGCCGCAGTGAATTGTTAGATGATATCGCCATCAAGTTGGCTGAGCTGAATAATAAGCTTAGTGTGTTTTTTAACTGCGATAATAATCTGGCGGCCTACTGCATCGAATTTGGTAGTCGCTTTGTGGTGCTGCGAATTTCACCAATCAATATTGCCCGTGAGTGCCAACAATTATTTGTGCCCGAAACCAGCTGGATATTTACCTCGGCAACTTTGCAGGTTAACCGCAGTCTTGTTCATTTTGCCCGAGAAATGGGTATCGTCGATGCGCAGCAAAGTATTCTCAACAGTCCCTTCGATTATCCCCGCCAAGCGGTATTTTGTGTGCCGAGACAACTTGGGAGCGTGACCAATCAACAGCAAGCGTTAAAGCAGTTGGTGGATGTGTGCGTGCAAGCGATAGATGCGGCACAGGGACGGACTTTCATTTTATTTACCAGCCATAAAATGCTCGAACAAGCGGCGCTGGCACTGCGAACTCGCACTCAGTATCCGCTGCTGGTACAAGGCCAAGCGGGTAAACAGAGTCTGCTGACTAAATTTCGCCAACTCGGCAATGCGGTATTGCTCGGTACCAGTAGTTTTTGGGAAGGGGTGGATGTGCGCGGCAAATTGTTAAGCTGCGTGATTATCGACAAATTACCTTTTGTGTCGCCCGATGAGCCCCTGTATCGCGCCCGAGCCGACAATGTGAGTCGTCAGGGACTCGATCCTTTTACTGAAGTGTCGTTACCGCAGGCGATTATTGCGCTGAAACAAGGTGTTGGCCGTCTTATTCGTGATGAAAAAGATCGTGGTGTGCTGATCCTTTGCGATAATCGCATTGTGAATCGCTACTATGGCCAAGCTTTTTTAAACTCGCTGCCACCGATGGCGCGCACCCGTGACCTAGAAAAGGCATTGGCATTCTTGAGAACAATCCCCTGAGAGTCGTCTATGGCTTACCTAGCACAATTAAACTTGCCCTATTTGCCTGACATGGGATTCTGAGCTAAGTATTGAGCCGTTACACATATTGTAAGGATATAAAAATGGAGGTAAAAATTGCCACCTGTGAGCAATAGATGGCAAACACCCTTGGAGGTTGGGTCAAGTGGCATCCTGCCTAATGGTTCCATTCAAAATAAATAATTCTTCGGCCTTTGGTTTTAGATTTTTAGTGAATTAATGGCATTCTTTGCAAGCATCTGCTGGTGCTTTTTCTTGATGAGCGATATGGCAATTGGTGCATGTTAAAACGCCATCATGTTTAGTATGAGCTTCGCCTGCGAGTGTTTTCATTTCTCCATGGCATGATACACATTGCTGATTTTCAAAAACATAATCCGCTGAAGGTTTTTTATCTTTATGGCAGGATTCACAGTCAGATCTTTCAGAATGACTGTCGGCAAGTGATACCGCCATTAAATTCGTTGAAAAGCACAGTGCGCACATTAGCATCATCTTTTTAAGCATGTTATTTCCCTTTTTTATTGTTGGTTAAATCATCATTTTGAAGCGAGTAAATCATATATCTAGCTATGAAATATGTAACTTGAAGTTGGAACTGTATTTTTCTCGCTGTTTTATTAGTGATATAAACGGAAAGATAATATCGCTTTTGCTTGGTGCGTAAGTTTAATAATCGATAATTTTACACCTCAAGCTTTAGCAGTCTTGCGTGTGTATAATAGTTTTTTAATATGACAAAACCTTGATCGTTATCAAAGGTTAACGGGTGAGTTATTTTTTAGCGTTAAAGTATGATCAAGGTTATATTGCGGAATGTAAAAGACTAATGATTTAAATCTGGATTATGTAATTTATATTTTTGATGTTTATTTAAAAATTCTATATTTTAGAAAAGATATTGATTTTACTTTTTCTAGTCTGATCTGTGATATTCATTTTGGTCTTAAAACAATAGGCGAAGCCAAAACGGGCTTCGCCTATGATGTTTAATGTTGAGTAGCAGAGCTGCAATTACACATTAGTTTCTGGCTTGTAGAGCTTAGAAACTTGCAGTTACCCCAGCATAAATACTGCGACTCTTTTGAATATAATCAAGGTCGGTGGCAACTTGGTCACGTTCAGAATCCGTTAAGTTAGTCACGCCAAGCTTCAGTCTAAACATAGGATTAATTTGATAATTCGCACCTATATCGAGCGAGCCATAACCCTCTGATTTGACATTGGCTCGCAAATACTGCTCGCCAGTATAATGGTAGGCGATAAAGGTGGATAAACCATCGAATGCCTGCCATTGCAGTTTTAGGTTATAGCTGTCGTCCGGTGTTAAGGTAAAAGGCGCGCCATTTTGCTTATCTTCGGCATCGGTTTTACTGTAATTACCGTTTAGGCTGAGATCTTGAGTTAAATTGTACCAAGCTTGTAATTCCCAACCAGTGATCTTAGCTTCGTTCACGTTTTGGTAAGTTAATACTGTACCTGGGACTCTATTCCAAGTTTCGGTGATAATTTTATTTTCTACATCGTTATGGAAGTAGGTGATCGAGCCACCAAAATCCGTGGTTTGATATTGGGTCGATAACTCGTAGTTCACTGAGGTTTCGGGTTGAAGATCAGGATTTCCCGCAACGGTACAGGCGCCACGACAAGCGGGGATAATATAATCGGCTTGGGATTGCGCCATATTTGGTGCTTTAAAGGCTTTGCCGCCACCACCTTTAATGACCCATTCAGAGCTTAAGTTATACACCAAATACAAGCGTGGGCTAAATTCGGTGCCGTACACATCGTGGTGATCGATGCGCCCACCTAAAGTGATATTGAGTTCGCCTAAGCTAAATTCATCTTGTAGATACAATGCCGATTGGCTGTCGTCTAAGGTGCCATCACCTAAAATATTGCGGCTATTTTCGAGCTGGGTCCAACGGTATTCTGCACCGCTGGTTAACATGTGATCGCCAAGCAGGACAGTAGTTTGACCGTCGAGATTGTGGTTGGTTTGGGTGATATTACCTATCTCGGCGATTAACGCTGAGTCGTCAGTCACCTCAACATTTTCATAGTAATAGCGCAGGCGAGTGTCGCCCCAGTTCCAGTGGCCATTATGGGTCAGACCTGAACTTATCCGCTCCGCGTGTTGGTTATTGGTGAGAATCGTGCCGTAGTTATTCCAATCAGACTCGCGTTCATCGTTGGCGTAACTTAAGTCAAATTGCAGATCTTGCTGGTTATCAATCAGCCATTGTAAATTGGCGAGGGCGCTGATTTCATCCCTGTCTTCTAGCGCATCAATAGTGGGTTTTAAGTCCGAGCGCCATGCATCGCGTTTATTGCTGTCGACGATTAAGTTTGCCAGTAATTTATCTTTGATCAGCGCGCCACTGCTGTAGAAATTGTACTTAGTGCTATCGCCACCCTTGCCACTGGTAGGTGCATCGTATTGCACGCCAACACTGGTTTGCCAGTCTTCAGTCGGTTGACGCAGTATGACGTTAACCACACCGCCTAAAGCTTCTGAGCCGTAGAGGGATGACATAGGCCCACGCACAACTTCGATACGTTCAATGGCAGACATTGGAATAGAGGACAAGTCAAAATCGTTGCCATAACCAGAGGTTAATGCTTCGCGGGAGTTAATGCGGCGGCCATTAATCAAGATTAAAGTGTAATCTGAATCTAAACCTCGCAGGCTGATTTCATTGCGACCATAGGGCGTGCCTTCGCTGATGTTCACACCCTGTAAATAACGGACTGCGCTAGCAAGATCGTCTATGACTAAAGCTTCAAGTTCACTGCGGTTAATCACGGACACCGAAGCGGGCGCCGAAAGCTCCGAGTGTTTAGTTTGTGTTGCTGTGATCACCATGCGTTCCATTTCTGGAGTGGTATCTTGCGTATTTGCAGCACTAGCCCATGCTGCAGGTAATAACAAACATAAACCAATAGCGCGTGATAGCTGGCTCAACATAGGTGTCTGTGTTGCATGAGATAGATGCGAGGTTTGGCGAGTGCGACGGATAAAGCGGGGCATATCATTCTTCCTTCGGTAATTTTGGCGAATGATAATTATTCTTAATTATAGCTTCAAGCTTGGATGTCTCTCTTTTGTGTAAAGGCAGTGTAAATTTTTAGTGTTTAATAACAGTGTGATAGCCCGTATATTCGACGTGTTGCTCGCTAGCATAGTCATCCTGATTGAGCGCATTGAGCATAAGGCACTGAGTATGATGATCTGAGTCTGACTGTCGTCGGATAAATCACTAAAAAATAGTGAGAATAATCAGAAACTATCACCGCACAAAATTGCGTAACGTAATATGAAGCTATATCAATATGATTAATATAGATATTTTAACTGGCATAAGCTTTGCTGGCAATGTGACTTCATGTTTCGTGGTGCATTCATGTTTGTGACGTGAATCGTCGCCATACAAAATGTATTGCCAATATTTACGGAGAGAATATGAATCCAGCATTTTATAGCCTAGCCACAGTCACTGTTTTAACTTTGTCACTCGCCACTACCGAACCTGCTGTTGCCACAGATACGCCAACATTAGCTAAAGCAGCATCGGATAAAACCGCTGATGCTCCACAAACTGACATTGCGCAGCCCGCTACTGCACTTACAGACACTTTATCTACCCAAATTGCAGCGGTGGATTTTGCTGTGTTCGACAGTTTCAATAAGTGCGCCGTCCCCGCTGAACTAAAGAAACACGCTGACTTTTTCACTGAAGATGTAGAGTTTTACCACGACACGGGTGGCGTCACTTGGAACCGCAAGGACATGATCGCTAATACCGAAAAATATGCCTGTGGCCATTACCGCCGCGAGTTAGTTGCGGGCACGATGAAAGTGTTTCCGGTGAAAGAGTTTGGCGCGATAGAGCAAGGCGTTCATCGTTTTTGCAGCTTTGAAACAGGTAGCTGTGATGGCCTAGCCGACTTTGTCATTGTGTGGCGCAAACAGAACGAACAGTGGAAAGCTACCCGAGTACTGAGCTATGGACACAGAACCGCCGAGGCCAAAACGGACTAAACCAAAGCTAGCTTTTAACAAAAAACGAGTCTCTAACAAAATGCAGTAGTCGATTATTGGCGGGCATAGCCACATCTTGCTTCAGTGTTAAGCCTTGCTCGCTGGCTAAACTGCAAATCCATTCAATATCACGAATGCCGCTGGCGGGATCCCGCTGTTTTAAAAAGGTATCAAACTGGCGATTGCTGTCACTGCTAAATTCGCCTTGGTAGTTAAAGGGGCCGTAAATACACAGGGTCTTGAGTTGGGGCAGGTACAGACCAAGACCGCTAAAAAACGCTTCAACCATATTTTTGCTCATAATATGCAAAGTGTTCGCAGTAAATACGCCATCAATATCAGGTGTTAATCCCTCTATCGGCCATGGCACAGTGACATCAAGGGTAAGTGGTAAGCGTAGGTTTGCCGCTGCATTGGGTAGCTTGCCTTCATGCATACACCTTGCGGTAATTACCTCAATATATTCAGCTTGATCGCTGGTTTGCCAGATTAGAAGGGGAAGATTTGCTGCAAAATACACAGCATGTTGCGCTGTGCCACTGCCGATTTCGAGTACATGTTGGTTGAGTGAGAATGCTTGTGTTAATACCGCTAAAATCGGCGCTTTGTTGTTTTCACACGCTTGGGAAAACGGCAATTGGACAAGTGGCTGGGTAATTGGCATTAGTGGCATAATGGACTCTAGGTTGCTGAGATAAAAAGAGGATGACGCCGCACAAGCCTATCTTAAACCAGCAAAAAGTATAAGGCTTAAAAGATAAAATCAGCCGCGCCTTAACATTCGGAGTCTCTATCTTAGGTACCTTAATTTTAGTGCCTTAATTTTAGGTACCGCCATTTCAGAAGCTTCCATCTCAAGCACCTCCATTTCAGGTTCTTCAAGAGGAGCCTGCAGCCAGCTCAACTCCCTTTGTCATGTCCTGCAAATAGTTATCGCAATTCACTGTTGACCTCGATCTCAACTCAGATATACTCACAAATTCTGAACACTTGTAAAAAATATAAAACAACGTCGGTATAATGCCGCGTTAAAACGAGTGTCCTAAAACTGAGTGTCCAGAAGAACTGAGAGCCCAGAACTAAGACTTAACACTCACTTTCAGCTTTCAACTTTCAACAGTTAATTTTCAACAGTTAACTTCCAACATCAAGGAATGACCATGTCAGCAGAGCGTTGCGCCTCCTACTACAATGCCACCATTGACCAAGAGTCAGATTATCCTGCGCTTGAAGGCGACATTCGAGTCGATGTGGCGATTGTCGGTGGCGGTTTTACTGGCGTGGCAACGGCGTTGGAATTATCTGAGAAGGGCTACAAAGTGGCGCTTATTGAGGCCAATAAAATTGCGTGGGGCGCGACTGGACGCAACGGTGGGCAGGTGACGGGCAGTTTGTCCGGCGATGTTGCGATGACAAAACAGCTGCGCCGTCAAATCGGCAATGAAGCTGAGGATTATGTGTGGAATATGCGTTGGCGCGGCCACGATATTATTAAAAATCGGGTGGCCAAGTACGGCATAAACTGTGATTTAAAGTTTGGTCATATCCAAACCGCTTACCAGCCAAAGCACATGCACGAGCTTAGGGCTATGCATGATGAGGCGCAGCGCCGCGGCATGGGTGAATTTATGACGCTGGTATCCGCCGATGAAATGCCTGCCTATTTAGGCTCGCCCTTGTATCACGGCGGCTTAGTCAATCGGCGCAACATGCATTTGCACTCAGTCAATTTATGCCTGGGTGAAGCCCGCGCGGCAGCAGGTCTTGGGGCGTTAATCTTTGAACACTCACCCGTACTTGATATTGAAGAAGGCGATGTGGCGACTGTTGTCACAGCCAAGGGAAAAGTGCGCGCCAACAGTGTGCTGATCGCCGGTAATGCTTACCATAAACTCGCCCGTCCAAAACTGCGTGGTATGTTATTTCCGGCGTCCTTAGGCAATTGCGCCACTGCGATTCTGCCCGATGATGTCGCTTTGCAAATCAATCCGCAGGATTTAGCCGTGTATGATTGCCGCTTTGTACTGGATTACTATCGCCTGACCGCGGATAAACGGCTGATGTTCGGCGGCGGCACTAACTACAGCGGCCGCGATCCTAAAAATGTGGCTGCGGAATTACGGCCCGCGATTGAGCGTACGTTTCCACAATTAAAGGGCGTTAATATCGAATTTGCGTGGGCGGGAATGGCAGGAATTGTGATTAACCGTATCCCGCAGCTCGGCAAAGTGTCGCCTAATGTGTTCTATTGCCAAGGATATTCTGGGCACGGAGTGGCGACATCACACATTATGGCCGAGATCATGGCCAATGCTATGGACGGGCAATTGCGTGAATTTGATTTGTTTGCCGCCATGCGCCATATCCGCATTCCTTTAAATGAATGGTTCGGCAATCAAGCGCTGGCGTTAGGCATGTTGTATTACACTTTGCGGGAAAACTGGCGCTAGTTTGTGCCGTTTTGTCTGCTACCAATCAATCTGCTCAAACAGTACTTAATCCTGCTCGGCGAGTTTTTCGGCAAGGTAATCGACCAATACACGGATCTTGGCCGACAGGTGGCGATTTTGCGGATAGAGTGCCCAAATGCCTTCTTTGGCTTCGCGGTGACTGTCAAGGAAGGAGAGTAACCGTCCGGCTTGAATATCTTCTTCAATATAATAATCAGGCAGTTGAACTATCCCTATGCCCTTTAGTGCCGCATCCCTTAATGCGTAGCCACTGTTACAATTGAGATTGCCGCGGACTTTAATATTGCGCTCGCGGCCATTTTCGACAAAGCGCCAGTAATTATGATTACCGATCAAACAATTGTGCTGGTTAAGCTCAGATAAGGTATGGGGCTGACCGTATTTTTCCACATAGCTTGGTGAGGCGGCGACATAGTGGGTACGGCTGCTGAGCGGTTTGGCCATCAGGCTTGAATCGGCGAGTTTTCCGAGGCGAATCGCCAGATCATAACCGCCTTCAATCAAGTCCAAGGTGCGATTGGTTAAGTCGACGCTAAATTCAACACTGGGATATTGCACCATAAAATCATTGAGTAACGGCATGATAAATTTCTCGCCATAGGCGACGGGCGCTGTGAGTTTGACTAAGCCTTGGGGTGAGTCCTTTAGGTTTGAGATGGCGCGCTCGGCTTCTTCTAACCCAGTTTGTAATTGGCGGCAATGACGATAGTAAATCGTGCCTTCTTCGGTTAACGACACTTTGCGGGTGGTGCGGTAAAAGAGTTTTGTGCCGAGGCGGTTTTCTAAGGTGCTCACTTGGCGGCTAACATGGGCGGTGGAGATATTCAGCCGCTGCGCTGCTAGGGTAAAACTTTCGGCCTCGGCCACTGCGACAAATTCAGAAATGCCGTCCCAGAGATACATTGTTGTTACTCAGTAAAAATGAATTGCTTGAATACTAGATTGTCTCTCGCTGAGAAACAAATACAATCCTCCTATTCAGTAGCATCAGTGCAATGGGCGCAAGAGTTTGCTTGGCCTGAATTGAATTTATGATACACCAATGACTTACTCCTATTACCTATTCAAGGGACGTAACAATGTCGAACGAAAAACCGCAGTTTATTAAATCAAAGGCCGCTGTTGCTTGGGGACCAGGACAACCACTTAAGATTGAAGAAGTGGATGTGATGTTACCTAAAGCGGGCGAAGTCTTAGTGCGCATTGTGGCTACAGGCGTGTGTCACACGGATGCGTTTACCTTGAGCGGCGACGATCCAGAAGGGGTATTCCCGGCGATTCTTGGCCACGAAGGCGGCGGTATCGTTGAGCAAGTGGGCGAGGGTGTGACCAGCGTACAAGTGGGCGATCATGTGATCCCACTTTATACCCCAGAGTGCGGCGAGTGTAAGTTCTGCCTATCGGGCAAAACTAACCTGTGCCAAAAAATTCGCGCGACCCAAGGTAAAGGCTTAATGCCCGATGGCACCACGCGTTTTTATCTCGATGGCAAGCCTATTTTCCATTACATGGGCTGCTCGACCTTCTCTGAATATACCGTGTTACCTGAAATCTCATTGGCTAAAGTCAATAAGAGCGCGCCATTAGAAGAAATTTGTCTGTTAGGTTGCGGCGTAACCACAGGTATGGGCGCTGTGATGAACACGGCCAAAGTGGAAGAAGGTGCGACCGTGGCGATTTTTGGCCTCGGCGGTATCGGTTTATCGGCGATTATCGGTGCTACTATGGCCAAAGCCAGTCGCATTATCGCGATTGATATTAATGAGTCTAAATTCGAGTTAGCCAAAAAACTCGGCGCGACCGATTGCATCAATCCTAAATTACTCGATAAGCCCATCCAAGAGGTGATCGTTGAAATGACCGATGGCGGCGTGGATTACTCATTCGAGTGTATCGGCAACGTCAACGTGATGCGCAGCGCCTTAGAGTGTTGCCATAAGGGTTGGGGTGAATCAGTCATCATAGGTGTTGCCGGTGCTGGTCAAGAGATTTCAACCCGTCCATTCCAATTAGTGACTGGCCGAGTATGGCGCGGTTCTGCCTTTGGCGGGGTGAAAGGGCGTTCTGAGCTGCCACACATTGTTGAGCGTTACTTAGCGGGTGAGTTTAAGCTCGATGATTTTATCACTCATACTATGGGGCTTGAGCAAATCAATGAAGCGTTTGAGCTGATGCACCAAGGTAAGAGCATTCGCAGCGTGATCCATTTTGATAAATAAGCGATTTTGCACGCTAAGTTGATGCTTCAGCTTGATGTGACTAACGGGCAGACAGGTGCAAATCTGTCTGCTGTGTTGCCAACGGAGCTGACGATAAGCGCCATGACTAACGCTAAGACTAACGTTATAAATAGCGCTAAAAGATTGAGCTTAAAAGGACTTGTATGACCATAGAAAATATCAGTTGTAACAAGAGTTTTGGCGGTTGGCATAAGCAGTATCGCCATCAATCTCAGTCATTAAACTGCGAGATGCGCTTTGCCATTTATCTGCCGCCTGAGGCGGTGAATAAACCAGTGCCTGTGCTGTATTGGCTTTCAGGTCTAACCTGTACCGATGAAAACTTTATGCAGAAGGCGGGTGCACAGCGCATGGCAGCGGTACTTGGGATGGCGATTGTCGCCCCTGATACCAGTCCTCGCGGTGACGATGTGCCCGATGCGGCGGATAAAGCTTACGATTTAGGCTTAGGCGCGGGTTTTTACCTCAATGCGACAAAAGCACCTTGGAATCGTCATTACAAAATGTACGATTACATAGTCCATGAGCTGCCTACCTTGATTGAAGCGCATTTTCCTGTCACTACCCAGCGCGCTATCTCCGGCCATTCAATGGGCGGTCATGGTGCTTTGGTGATTGGTCTGAGTAATCCACACAGATATAGCTCCATTTCAGCCTTTAGCCCGATTTCGAATCCGAGTAATGCACCTTGGGGTATTAAAGCCTTTAGCGAGTACTTAGGTGAAAATCGTGAACATTGGCGCCAGTATGATGCCTGTGAGTTGCTTAAGCTCGCGATTAGCGAAGTGCCAGTACTGATTGACCAAGGTGAAGCTGACAGCTTTTTAGACACCCAATTGATGCCACAATCGTTAGTGGATATCGCCCATGCCAAGGGTTATCCCTTGGATGTGCGGATGCAAGCGGGGTACGATCACAGCTACTACTTCATCGCGAGCTTTATTGAAGAGCACCTTAAGTTCCATAGCTTGTACTTTAAGCCTTAAATAGCCGATTCAGCAGTCACGCCGATGCGCTAAAACAAAAATGCCGCAACTTAGTGAGTTGCGGCATTTTTTATGGTGCGATTAAAGCGATTAACGAGAGTGAACTAACACTCAGCACTTAGCACTCAACAATGTTGACTGCTAGGCCGCCTTTGGCGGTTTCTTTGTATTTGCTGCGCATATCTCTGCCGGTATCCATCATGGTTTTGATCACTTTATCCAGTGAAACCTTATGGTTACCGTCGCCACGCAGGGCCATACGAGAGGCGTTAATCGCTTTAATCGCGCCCATGGCATTACGTTCGATACAAGGCACTTGCACTAGGCCGCCCACAGGATCGCAGGTTAAACCTAAGTTATGTTCCATGCCGATTTCAGCCGCGTTTTCAACGTGCTCAACCGTACCGCCCATGATTTCAGTCAGTGCACCAGCGGCCATAGAACAGGCCACGCCCACTTCACCTTGGCAACCGACTTCGGCGCCCGAAATTGAGGCATTTTTCTTGTACAAAATACCAATTGCAGCGGCAGTTAATAAATAACGGGCGCAGACATCGATATCCACTTCTTGTACGAAGGTATCGTAATAGCATAATACGGCAGGAATAATTCCCGCAGCACCGTTTGTTGGCGCAGTCACGACGCGATCACCGGCCGCATTTTGCTCGTTGACCGACAGGGCGAATAAATCGACCCAATCCATAGCGGTTAATGGATCGACATTGTTACGGCCTTCGGCTTTCAAACGGCGGTACAGTGCAGGAGCACGACGACGCAGTTTTAGGCCGCCAGGTAAAATGCCTTCCTTCTGATAACCGCGTTCGATACAGGTTTTCATCGTCTGCCAAATATTCCACAGCTTGGCTTTGACTTCCTCTTCAGAGGCTAAACTCAGTTCGTTCGCCATCATCAAAGAAGAAATGCTGAGACCTTGCTCGCCGCATAATTCCAGTAAATGAGCCGCACTCACAAAATCAAAAGGAGCCGATTCAATTTGTGAGGCTGGCGATGCATTACGTTGGCTAATTTCATCTTCATCTAAAATAAAGCCGCCACCCACTGAGTAGTAAGTGCGATCAAAAATGCATTCTCCTTTACAGTAAGCGTACAAGGTCATGGCGTTAGCATGCGCAGGTAGCGTTTTGCGTCTGTGATAGGTAATGCCTTGCTCACGGGTAAACTTAACCACTTTGCCACAGTGCAGCGTTAAGGTTTCGTCCTTGGAGACGTGTTCTAAAATACCGTCGATACTGTCAGTGTCCACGGTTTCGGGATCTTCGCCCATTAAGCCTAAAATCACTGCTTTGCCCGTGCCGTGGCCTTTGCCTGTTTGGCCGAGGGAGCCAAAGAGTTCGGCTCTTAATTCATCAATCTGGGTCACGAGTCCTGAGTCAGTCAGGTTTTGCATAAAGATTTTGCCCGCTTTCATTGGGCCGACGGTATGTGAACTCGATGGACCTATGCCGATCTTGAACATGTCAAATACGCTAATCATGATAGAAGTCCTGTTGTGTCTTGTTTATTATTTTAGTCTGAGTGCATTGGATTGCTCGCTCTGTAGATTGAAGCACGCTAATCTTGCGCGTGTACTCTGGTCAGTGGCGGCATTCTTTCATGCGAAATCTGCTTGTGTGATACTCTAACGCCAGTATCCCATAGATTAGTGTGACAATTCACATTAGTTTTTTTTATTCGTAATAGTTCGGATAAGCTGAACTTAATTGGGACTTTTTTACAGGCCATTTTATGGCCAAGAATACAGGCTTCGATAGCGCTACAAGGGTAGGTGGCTCGCTTTTTTTAGCTTTTTTGTGAGCGTGGACTACTTATGGCTTGAGTGGTTATTTTTTGAGTATTAATGAATATTTTTAGGGAGAAGTATGAGCTATTTAATGTTGGATTTACTGTCGTTGGACGTCAGTGAGGCTGAATCTGAGATGCTACGCCATCCACAGGTGGGTGGTTTAATCCTATTTTCCCGCAATTTTTCGAGCCGTGATCAGTTGATCCGTCTGGTACAACAGATACGCCAAATACGCCCAGAAATATTAATTGCCGTTGATCACGAGGGTGGCCGAGTACAACGCTTCCGCGATGGCTTTACCATTATTCCCGCCATGGGCGACATTTTACCCGCAGCAAAGGGCGATATGGTATTGGCCAAGCGTTGGGCCTGTGAGCTCGGTTTCTTGATGGCGATTGAATTACTGGCTTGCGATATCGACTTAAGTTTCGCGCCCGTATTGGACTTAAACGGTGTAAGCCAAGTCATAGGTAAACGCAGCTTTAGCCCAGAGCCCGCCGAGGTCATTACACTGGCCGAAAGTTTTATTGCTGGCATGGCCGCAGCTGGCATGGCCGCCGTGGGTAAACATTTCCCCGGGCACGGCAGTGTCGTGGCGGATTCGCACTACGAGAAACCCATTGATGATCGTGATGCCGAGGCCATTTTTGCAAAGGATATCCTGCCGTTTAAAGAATTGATCGCAAAAGAAAAGTTATTAGGCGTGATGCCCGCGCACGTGGTTTACCCTAAAGTCGACCCTAACTCTGCGGGATTCTCTGAATACTGGCTAAAACAAGTGCTGCGTAAAGAACTTGGCTTTAACGGGGTGATTTTCTCTGACGATCTCGGCATGCAAGGCGCAGGATTTGCGGGCGATTACCGTGCAAGGGCCAGCGCCGCCTTAGCCGCAGGTTGCGACATGATTTTAGTGTGTAATGACAATGCGGGCGTAATGTCGCTACTCGATGGCTTTACTTGGCCTGCGAGCGCGCCACAGTATCCTGCGAGTTTACTTAAACCCAATGCCGCGCAAACGGCAGCTGCGCTCGATAATACGGCCCGTTGGGAAAATGCCAAGCAGCTTGCCGAGCAAATTTGTTTGGCTCAACAGGCGAAAGTTTGATGTAGCGCAAGGTGTGAGATCACTCTTTTGCTAGGGTTAGTTAATTCACTGTAATCAAAAATGATTAAAAGGCCTTGATATGATTTTCTATCTTCATGGATTTGATGCGACTAGCCCAGGTAATCACGAAAAAATGCGTCAGTTGCAATTTATTGACCCTGATGTGCGTTTGATCAGTTACAGCACCTTGCACCCTAAGCACGACATGCAACACTTGCTTAAGGAAGTCGCCAAGCAAATGCAGCATAGCGACGATCCCGCGCCGTTAATGGTTGGCGTAGGACTCGGAGCTTATTGGGCCGAGCGGATTGGATTTTTAAATGGTCTTAAATCTGTGCTGATTAACCCTAATTTGCACCCAGAAAATAATATGCAGGGCAAGATTGACCGCCCAGAAGAATATGCCGATATTGCTAATAAGTGCGTGTCGCAATTTCGTGAAAAGAATACCCACAAGGCCATGTGTATATTTTCGGTGAATGATGAGATGTTCGATAATCAGCAACTCGCCAGTGAATTAAGCGCCTATTATTCGATTGATTGGGATGACGTTCAGCCCCACAAATTCCCCCAACTCGCTGCCCATCTGCCCAAAATAAAAGCCTTTAAGTTGGCTTGATTGATATCGATTGAATAAAAGTATCACTCCTCTTTTTATATTTAAGAGGGGAGTGGATTTATCTCATCGGCTATTTCGCCTTATGGTTTTGGCTTTTAATACTTCAAACCACGCACATTGTGAGTATGACTATTGGGGATAGATTAAGTAGAATTTTAGTGTTGGCTGATATCCCTGCATATAGGCTCACCATGGTATTTACTCACCGACGCGCAGCCAGTCCATCCTTGGATGCTCGACCGCCCCGTCCATGGGGCGGACGGTCGTCTCGCAAATCACCATGGCTCACCTTTCGTGCATTCACGTAACCTGTAGATTTAAAAGACATACGCAACACACTTTTGGACAAAACCTTGTTAGATAATTGGCTCTTTTTAGCCAAATTCGGATTAGCTATTCTTGGAGTAACGTCTTATCGATTTTCAAGTAATACAATGGCATGGTTTGTAACAAAGATAAGGTTGTTTGCCCAGTACCAAAGTCATCGATAGCCACTAAAATCCGTAACTGGCATAAGTTTTCAATACGCTGGCGCCACGTTAAACGCAATCCTAAAGCCCGAGTCAACCTTCATATCGGCAAAATCTTTTAATGCCCGCTCAAAAATATAGTTAGTTAATGGAACAATTAATTTGTCCTCTTCGGCAATGGGAATCAACAAATCAGGCCGCACTAGCCCATTTGCGGGTGCTGCCAACGTACTAATGCCTCGACTCCCTTAGCTTTACCTTTCTCGGCACATCACTGGCTGATAAACTAAGAAAAACTCTTCTTTCTCTATTCCACTACAATGTCATCGGTGAGGGAATGGCGAGTAACTCTTGAATCGAGTACAAATAGGATAGAACCCGTAAGTAAGACGATGCTAACTGGCCATGAAATGGCCAGAAATATCCATAAGAAATGCCAGAAAAATGCGGGGACATTTCTAATAACACTGAAAAATTGTGCTCTTCAGAATCTAGTGTTATCACCTTATTTTTTATAAACTCGAGTGATTCAGGGATCGTGTTGCCAGTTATGGATAAAGCGACATTGATAACAGCGATGGGAAACACATTCGGCTGTACAAAGGAGTCTAATAAATATCTCCCTTCTTTAATGAAGGCGGCGCCGCGCTTAGAGATAGGATCCTAGTTTAATGATACTACTGCTGGCACTGACATATTGACGAAGGTTAACAAATAATGAATTACTATAAATTAGGTATAAATTCGGAAAGTAAAAAATGGATGAGTTATATGAATCCTAGTTCATTTTTTATAGATAGCGAAGGAAATGAATTAAGTGATGTGAAACTATCTGCGATTCAATCTGGATTCAAAGGTATTTTATATTTCAATGCCTTAAAAGAAGGTGAATCACCTCCGGTGGTCTCGGTTGGAACCAGGTTGTTGGCGTTTAATGAGGATGTCTTTTTTGCGAACAATATTAATGTTAGTGGTGTCCAGTTAATACCATTTATAAATAGGCATAACAATTTAAAGTATGTGTTGATGCATGTATTTAATTACATTGACTGCGTTGATTGGGAATGTTCTAAAATTGAACGCTGGCCTCTGGACTACATTCCAGAAGTTTGGGAATCAAAGCGTGGGCGATTTTTTATTGAACCAGTTGTCTATAAGGACAAAATACCTGAAAACTTAGACGCCTTTCGTTTGTATGAGTGGGGTGGTGCATTTAATATAATAATATCAGAAGCTTTCAAAGATAAATTGTTGTCTGTGGAGTTTGATAGTTCCCTTCTTGATTTTAAACCACTATCTCTTAAATAATAAATGCCGAGGAGGTTATTAAACATCCTCGGCATAATTTTTTTGTATATCCATCCCTCAACTTTGTAGGCGCATATTGATGCGGGACACATATTGGGCAAGGTTCTTGGTGTGCAGGTCAATACCCACAGATTATTGATCACTACAATGCAGATGACTTGGTAATATCATAGCAACAGTCTAGAACCACGGTGAACAGCTCCTAGACAGCGAGCCCCCGCAGTGCTTTTAGATTCTTTCACGTACGTAATCTCCTAATTCTATAATGTTTCCAAATTCAAGATATATACCTTTCCCATCTAGAAGCCTATATGACTTAAAATCTCTACGAAAGAGCACAACAGCATCTAATGTCTTTAATTGATAAACGAGCCACCAATTCTGCCCTTCCTTTTTTGGGTAGCTCTGACGACATGATTTTAGGTACTCTTTTATAGACAAACCACGAATTTTTCTTCTATCTAAATCTGCCTCCTTCATTACATCCGGAGGATAAACATATGCACTAAGTTTTGCAGCAGAGATACCTAAGAATTCCGCCTGTCTTACTAATTCACTTGAAGGATTAATTATTTCTTCCAGTTCTGACTGTGTGAGATTGCTATAAATGTTATCTTTACCACATATTCCGCAATGAAATGAAAGATTAATTTCATTGCTGGTCATAAAGTCATCAAAAAAACACGCATCGACTTCATTATATTTTTCACAATACTTACACTTTAATGATGCTGTTGTTGACATTGTTATCCCTACAAAAAGCTAACGTCTTAGTATTTATGCGCTGCGCTGTTTGCAGGGCATAAATCGCTTGTCGGACTTGGCCGCTGCCACATCCGTGTCAATTGGTATAAATGATGCTATAGGAATTTGCTTTTTTGCGGTAGCGTTTTTTATACCGTTTGAAGAGTAATTAGTTGATATCTATGACTGGATGTTACCCTATGAACCAGACTAGGAAAGTCTGATTCACTAGCTATTTTTTGGACAAAAGCGTGTTAGGCCATCAGTTGTAACAGGTGAATTTAGGATAAAAATTCCTGTGGATTAACGCCTAACTATGGTGCTGATAAAGCTTACTAAAATAGTGTGGCGAAGCGGAACCAAGCTAAGTTTAGCCGTTCTAACACAAGTTGCTTTTTATGCGTACTGCTCGATTATTCCAGGCAAACCAACAAATCTAATTTTTAAAACGTCATTGTGCTTTAACACTACTTCCAGTTCGTTTCTATCGTACATTACTGGGCTTGCTTGTATTGAACCATTCCATGATTTCATAAGTAATATTGCTGATGTTTCAGTGTCAATACCCCACCAATTTTCAACTAATTCATTCAAAAAATTAACTAGAGATTTTAAAGCAATTAATGCGTCCTCAGCGGTATAATCTAATGGATTTACTGCCATTTTTGTAACGTTACACTTTTCTATAACATCTGAATGTTCAGCTTTATGATAATAAGCTATTTTTGCGTCCCCCTCAGATGTAACGATGCTTTGCTCTATGACCTTAATTTTTGGATGTACTAAATTATTTCTTTGGTCTATTAGCTTTTTGATTATTTGAACTTCTTTATTTCCGCGAGGTAACGAAGAGTCTTTATGCCATTGAAGAATAAAATCAAATTTATCTAAGGTAGGAAACCTATCGATCTGGGCGCTGATCTTTGAACTTGTATCTAAAGTTTTAAGAAAAGAGTTTGCCGCCGCTTCTAAAGCATAATTTACAGATAGAATTGAGGACGTTGATAAAGCTCTGCTTACGTAATTGTTACGTTCATTAAAAGCCAAGTCATAGAGTAATACTGCATCTGAAAATAGAGAGAAAAAGCTATTATCAGTTATTTCTACAGAACGCTTCATACAACTCCTTTTATGCATCTTTTTCAAAAATAGTCGACACTTTTAAAAATACTAGAAGTTGGTCAATTCCTCTGGCACTGACAAAGATTTCTCTGGTGTTTCTGTCAAGTTTTCTGGCTTGAGCATTCTAAAGTCCGCCTAGCAGCTTAATTTCTCGCTCGTAAACATCTTTCCCTTTTGCAATAGTAAGAGAATCTGAATAGTCAATATTATTTGACTGTTCTGTTCGCTGAGTCATTTGCTCTGGAGAGTAGTCATCCATTTTGTATCGTTCTTTATGCTCAGCCAAAAGAGTTGCGTTATGGTATATAACCCCAAGAGTCTTTATTGCCGATTGAATATCCCCGAGGTTAATAGATGAGAATGGTCGACACAAACGCATAGCATTAATCATATGCTCTTGCTCTTCAAGATTAAATGATAATGCTTTCAGCCCATTTCTTTGCTCAAACGTTAGTTGGGAAAAGCATACAATACTCATATCACGTAGATAAAAACCATGTACTGGGCTAGGCAACTGAATACATTTTGTATAGTCTGAACATTCATATTTGGTGGCGCAATAGATCAAGCAATAAGCGTCATACAACGTATCCATAACTATTTTTGAATTTTTAGCAATATCCGCCATTTCGATATAAAGGACATTTTTATGAGATTTAATCTCATCAGTTCGAATGTAACGCGCAGAATAAAAACCAACCAAACCGGCTAAAAAGGCACCAACCACTGCACCAACTACTGCAACCAATGTATTCACCCAAATTTCCATTATTACACGTCCCTAATGTATAACCTTATTTCACAACAAAATATTTACCCAATGGCTTTCCTTGGATAATTCCTACTTTGCTCCTTTACTAAAATTAGGTCAACTTTCAGATGATAGCTCAGGGCTATGATCGCAATGCTAAAACGCAATGGTGCAATAGCTTTTTAGCTAAACGAACTGCGAAAGTGATAGTTAGGATTGGCATTACAGCTACAGTGATAGTTGACATGATGGGTGTCGCCGTCGAGCCTATAGGGATACTTCTTATTAAATAAAAAATCGGCGAGTCACTGGGAAACAATGACAATTAATGCAGCACAGCTAGCTTTTTGCATCAGTTATTGATGCCGGAATTCGTCATTAAAAACTTGCCTAAGATTGGTATTGCTGTACCTGTGACTATCTAAAAAGGATGTCTTTGTCGCGCACTCAGGTGTTGCGCTGGACAGGCAAAATAGCCAAAGCATTTTATTTACTGGGTATGAAAGGGCATAATGCGGCGCTTACTATTTGTTTGAGATACAAGGAATAACCATGAAGTACTTGGTTAGCGTAGTTGCATGCTGTTTATTATCGGCCTGTTCTTTTGGGGATGCTGATGTTGAGTTTACACCTGAAAAAGGGGAAGAGCGCTCGTATCAGCTATATAGCACCACTAACATCACTGTAGACAATGGTCAGCGTACCGAAACGGTTAACGCCACGTCACATCAATTGCTGCGTTATAAGGTCCTCGAAACAGGCAAAAACAGTCGGTTTCAAGTGCACGTCGATTATATGAACATGCGCGATGGTCAAGGGAGTGGCGTCAGTAGTGGCCAGCGGGCCGATCGTAATCCCGAAATGCACGCTATTTTCTCGCAGGGATTTGAATTTTCTTTAAATCTAGACGATGGCAGCGTTAAAGAATTCAGTGCATTGAACAAACCTGTATGGCAGGCCCTGCTGGCTGAACGCGGCGCAGAGCTTGAGCAGGAACTGAAAAAGCTCTTTAGCTCATCGGCCTTTCTTAGCACCATACCCGCCAAAGCGGGGGCGGTTGTCGCGCTTCCTACCTATCAAGGCCACGCCAATGCCAAGCTTACTGTATTGCAAGTCACTGATACGCATGTGTTAGTTAAAGTTGAAAGTGACGGCGAGCAAGCCAAAATATACGGTCAGCTGATGTTAGAACGTGAGCGGGGTTGGTTAGCGCAGTTAGCCTTAGTGGCAGAAGCGCCGTTTGAGCGCTACGGCTATAAGGGCACAGTGCGCAGCAACGTTATTATGTTGCCGCAGGAGCGCCAGTTGGGCGATCTGACGCAGTATTTAGGTTTTTATGATTTCCCAGTATTTGAGTATCAAAAACAACCTGACGTTGTGTTGGATAACGTCAATAAGACCTTAACCCAAGATGCTGTATTTGCCTATGATGCGGGCTACTTTTACCAGCAAGATGATTTATTAAAGCTGACTTATCATTATGACTTTTCAGGTTTTAAACCCGAAGGCGGGTTTAACTTAACCGATATCACAGCACACAGTGCGGATGGCACAGTACTGCCGCTGCAATTGAGCAAGGTAGGCAGTTACAGTTATCCAGAACAGGATGGTTTCCATCAGTCTGAGCAGCAGAATTTGCTTATCGGTTGGAATGCGCCGAATGACCTCTTAGCTCAGGTTGCTGAGTTTCGCGCGACTGCCCATTATCGCGGCGCGAAATTAGTCAAACTTAACCTGACCCCCGATCCCAGCAAAACTGTGGCCTTGCAGTATGAAGATATACAGCTGGAACTCTCGCCAATCCAAGATAAACCATTCAGTTATTTGCTGAAATCGCGAGGCAGCACTGACAAATCTTGGTTATACCGGCGCTTTGACGGTGCCGAAGGCGCTATGGTGAAATATCTTTCACCGCCGCCCACTGGGCCGGATTGGTTAACCCCGGCAGAGCAAAATATGGTGGCGTTGGCCTCAGCGGCACAATATGAATCGATCACACAGTTTACCTTTCCCGCAGCGCCGCCCACGCTGACACTCTATGTGAATACTGTGGTTGACAGTGGTGAACTGACTAAGAACATTCGTTTTATTCCGACTCAAGATTACGCGCAAAATGTCGCCTATCCGCCGGTGCAGCAACAACTGCTTTATAGTGATGATATGTATGCGTCCTATGTTAATCAGCCGCAAGTTACTGCACCTGAAGACCCCGCCTTACTTGAGCCGCAAGTCGTGGCCAAATACGGCGTCAGTTTGCTGTTAACTTCCGAGCAGGCAGCTGTGTGCACGCTCAGTGTTGTCGATGCACCTAAGGTCAACGGGCACACACTGCAATGGACAAACACAAGCACTAACACTAACAACACGGGTTTTGGTGGAGGGCTGGATAAGTTTGTGCTGTACCAACTGACTAGCGCCGATGGGATCCGCCGCAATTTTTACGACATCAATGTCAGCAGCACTTTGGCCTGTACCGGTACGCCAAAATGGCAAGCGCTAGCGTATCAACCCGAGCAAAGCTGGTTGATTGATATCACTCAGTTGCCGAATGTTGATACCCATCAAACCGTGGCCGACTTTATGCGGCGCTATCGTTTTTTAAATGCGCAAAATTTACAGCTAGCTCCTGCTATTCAAGGTGACAGCAGTGATTTTTATCAGCGTCCGTTGCAGCAAGTATTACGTGAGGAACGCTGGTTTGTACTGGCGGGGCGCGCAGCACAGATAGAGCAGCTGACGATAAGCGGAGAACCGGTCAATAAACAGTGGGTTAATACATTCCCTGCGTTACCTTAAGGAGCAGAATATGAGAGTCTTATTACTATTATCTGCGCTACTTATGTCGTTTAATCTGTCGGCTGAGCGAATTTTACTCGACGAACTATGGCAGCTTAGCGATGTGCCTGGTGAAGCCATTTATTATCAGGAGCAAGCACCAACAGAGAAAGATGGCGTGTGGCCGCTACAACTCTTTTATCTGGAGACGGATAAACCCGTTTTTAAGGGTAGCGTCAACAGTCCCAATTTAGCCGAGAGTTTTATCGTTGGTGATTTCGAGTTTTTCTATCCCGATGGTCAACTGTCTCGCAAGGGCAGTAGCGATGCACAAGGGCGTTATCAGGGCACACATCTGCATTATTGGGAAGACGGAGTGCTCTCGGGAGAGTACCACTACCAGCATGGCCAGTTGCATGGAGATCAGAAAAGTTACCATACTAATGGTCAATTAAGGGAGCTTCAGCATCGTGTGAATGGGGCTGAATTAGGATTATCGCAAAGTTATTTTAACAATGGCCAGTTGCAAACACGCGTAACCTACGGCGCTAACGGTATGGAAGGGCTATATGAAAGCTTTCATAACAATGGTCAGCCGGAGCAAACCGTTAATATGGTGGCGGGAAAAAGAGAAGGCGAGCGACTGTATTGGACAAAAGAAGGCTGGTTATACACTAAAGAGTTTTATCTTAAGGGGAAAATACACGGCGAAGTGTTGATTTACCGAGCTGCCGATGTGCTGCAAGCGATTAAACACTATGAACATGATAAACAGGTGGGAAACCAGCAGCGTTTTGATGAACAAGGGCGGTTAGCAGAGCTGCAAAAGTATGATAAGGATGGTCGTGAAATTCAACATATTACCTATGATAATGCCGGTAACGTTGCGACCCAAACCGAAACGCAATACCTCGCTAAAGGTCAGACTAGCACTGAACAGCGCTTCGATTCTGCGGGTAAGTTAACTTATCAATATCAGCAAGATACTGCAAAAGACTGGAGCTTACGTCAACGTTTTGATGCAGCAGGTGAGCTGATTGAACGTGATGAACAACTCAAGGGGCGATACGATGGCTTGTATATCGGTGCAGGCTGGAATGGTTATATCAGGCGGATAAACTACCGCAAAGGTCAAATGCACGGTGCATATCGAGAAGATAAGGCCGAGGACGGCGGCTTTGTCATCGGCCAATATCACTTAGGGTTAAAGTCTGGCAAGTGGGTCACAAAAAACGTGGATACGACGCGCAATGAGCAGTTTAACCAACAAGGTGAGCTGAGTAGTGAACAAACAGAAATCGCAGCCGATGGCACGATAATGCGCCGAGAGTTTTATAAAAACGCTAAGTTACATGGCGCGTATTTACTGCGTGGCTTTGATAAACAACTGCAAGCCCAAGGTCAGTATGTTAACGGTCAGCGCGAAGGCCAATGGCTGCTGCAAGATGAAAGCAGCTACAGCATGGTTAAGCTCTGGCATGGCAACTATAAAGCTGGACACGAAGTGGGTCACTGGCAGGCCTTTTCCGTCAATGGCCATTTATTAGGGCAGGCCCAGTATGATGATAAAGGTCAATTGCAAGGTAAAGGCTATAGTTTTAATGAAGATGGCAGCCTGCTGCAAAGTGATGAGTATCTTGATAATCAACTGCACGGCAGGTCGGTGTATTACTTTAATGGCGAACCCTCATCCGAGTATCGCTATCAAAATGGTCAGATGATCAGCGAGTAGCACTTCATCACCTACCCACACAATTAAGCAAAAACCGGCTAATTAGGTCGGTTTTTTGCTTTTTTGCATCTAGTTTGCTTGCCTTGCTTTATCGTCAGGCATACGCGCCGCTTGTCATTAAAGGGCTCACTTCTCAACCCCTCGTTTCGTGTTTACTAACTTGCCAGAACAAACACAATCTCAGCGTTAAACGTCAACACGCCTTTATACTTCTTTGGCTATCACAGGGGATGTTTTTAAACATGAACAATGCAGATGGGTGTACGAGCTGATTTTCAGCTAAAAGCATTATATTCATTCGTGATGGATAGTTTTACTTTTCAAACTCTTGAAAATAATTATTTATTGTGTAAAGTAGCGACCCTTGCTATTTTGTAACAAAATGATACAGAGTTGCTGTTTTATTTGTCCATTTATTGGATATCCCTTTGCGTATGTCGCCCGACACAGCTAGCAGCAGTCTTGTTAGCTGTTTTTTTTGCCTAAATTTAAATATTGTTTGTTTTTTGCTCTACAAATCCATAGGTTAACACTTAGCCTTTGGATAATTGCGGCTATGCTTATTTCTATAACAAGGTTCCGTGAAAAAGGAGCGTGAGATGAAGCGAGTATTAATTAATTTGACGGGAAAAGTGCAAGGTGTGGGTTGCCGTCATGCGACCTTGACTAAGGCCAGAGCCTTGGGCGTGACAGGATATGTAACCAATTGCCGCGATGGCAGTGTTGAAGTACTCGCCCAAGGCAGTGACATTGCTGTTAATGCTTTAATTGCTTGGTGCGAAGTAGGTGTGCCTTGCACTGAGGGATTAACCGTAACGGTAGGAGAAATCGAGGCTGATGATATCTACCTCGATTTCTCCATCGTTCAGTCTTAATTTAAACATACCGTGTTAACTTAACTGCACCGTTTTAACTTAAGAATTGTGCGGGTTGTGCGTTTGTTCAGTATTGGCCAACAGTCTGTATTGATTCGGCATTCTGATTATTTTGCATTGCACTGGGTTGCGCCATCTTGCGGATTTGGATCACCATGCCCATTTCGGGATGATCTAAATAATGGATTTCTTCACTCTTCACACGGCGGTTTTGTTCCAAAGGCACAGACATTAAAAATGGTGTCATGACTTTGGGCGCCGTGAGTGTTGCGCTGGTATCGGCCGCATCACTGGGTACGGCTGGCATTAATTTTCGGCCTTCTTTGCGCAAGTGCAATGCGGTTTCAATATACAAATAATGGCTTAAATAGATATTCAGCGTGCCATCTAATTCCCATACCGGTGATACAGCAGGTGCAAGCATTGGCGTGCCATCGGCATTAGTCATAGGCTCTGCTTGAGCTTGCTTAATGATTTTTCTGCCATCGAAGTGATAAGTACCTGAGAAATCTTTACCCGCAAATAAGCGTATGGGTACTGAGCCACTCTTACCACGCATAGGTTGTTGCCAAGCCATGTGCAGTAAACTGCGCGTACCACGTTCGCGGGAAATACTATTGATAATGCTCGCGAACTGACTTTGGCTGCGGGTTAACAACACTGGGCTGCCATTGGCTGTAGGATAACTGATCTGTGCGCTGCTGATTTCTGATGGGATCACCGGCGGGTAACGATATTCCACACTCGCAGGCGCAGCAGGCATAGGTTCTGACGTCGAGGTACCGTTTAAGGTTTCAGCGCAGTGGCTATTTGCATCAGCATCAAATACCAGTGTGCAAGGCGCAGATGCGCTGGGTATCGGCGTGATTGCTTGCGCGAGAGCGGGGGAGATTAAGTCTATTGCGTTATCGGTTTTCGTCTTGTTCGGCGCATCAGGCCATTGTTCACTTGACTGGCTTTGGCGTTCAAACACATAGACTTCAACCTCGAACCAAGCTTCTGCTTGGACGACCTGACTGTGTGATAGTGCAATGAGTGTAGCGATAGAGACCGCGAGTTTACGTAACACTATTTATCTCCAAGACGATGTTGCGATAATTGTTCTAGCAAGAGTTTCACTAAAGCGAGCCTGTCTTTACTGGTTTCGGCTGCAAGGCTGAACTTTAACTTATTCGGTCCTTCCATTCGATAGATTTGTGGCTGGCTTTGGAGTAATCCAATAATAAACACAGGATCTATGACATGATCATCACTAAATTCGATGCTGCCACCTTTACTGTGCACTTCTATTTTAGTCGCACCTAAGCGAGTCGCCTCATGTTTATAGAGGGTCATTTCCATTAAGTTACGCGTCGGTTCAGGTAATAAGCCAAAACGGTCGATCAATTCGACTTTTAACTCATCCAGCGCCGCCTGTGTTTCGCACCCTGCGATGCGTTTATAGAGCGACAGACGAATATTTACGTCGCTCACATAGGCTTCAGGCAGTAGGGCGGGGATACGCAGTTCAATTTCGCATTGCTGATTGAGCATTTGCGCCAGTGACGGTTCTTTGCCTTGTTTTAAGGCTTTTACTGCCGCTTCGAGCATTTCCATGTATAAGCTAAAACCAATTTTCGAAATATGGCCACTCTGTTCATCGCCCAAGAGTTCACCTGCGCCGCGGATCTCTAAATCTTGGGTCGCCAGCATAAAGCCCGCCCCGAGATCTTCAAGAGCATCAATGGCTTCTAAACGTTTGCGTGCATCTGGGGTCATACGTTTGGGATGCGGCGTCATCAAATAAGCGTAGGCCTGATGATGCGATCGCCCGACGCGGCCACGCAATTGGTGTAACTGCGCCAGACCAAAGGTGTCGGCGCGCTCAATAATAATGGTGTTGGCACTTGGGACGTCGATACCGGTTTCGATAATAGTGGTACAGACTAACACGTTGAATCTTTGATGGTAAAAGTCTGACATTACCCGTTCTAGATCGCGCTCACGCATTTGACCGTGGGCAACGACGACTCGCGCTTCAGGCAATAAATCGATAATGCCTTGGGCACATTTCTCAATACTTTCAACATTATTGTGCAGGTAATACACTTGGCCGCCACGGAGAATTTCCCGCAAAATAGCCTCGCGCACAGTCGCGGGATCCGATTCCCGCACAAAGGTTTTCACTGCTAAACGTTTGGCGGGCGGGGTGGCGATAATCGATAAATCGCGCATACCCGACATGGCCATGTTTAAGGTGCGCGGAATGGGCGTCGCGGTCAGGGTTAAGATATCCACGTTGGCGCGCAGCGCCTTGATTTTCTCTTTTTGACGCACACCGAATCTGTGTTCTTCGTCGATAATCAACAGGCCTAAGTTTTCAAACTTGGCCTCAGATTGCAGTAACTTGTGGGTACCGATAACAATATCGACTTTGCCTTCTTCCAATTGCTGCAGCACTTGAGTCTGCTCTTTGGCGGTACGAAAGCGTGACATCACTTCAGTGACCACGGGCCAGTCGGCAAATCTGTCTTTAAAGTTTTCATAGTGTTGCTGGGCAAGCAGTGTGGTCGGAACTAGCACGACCACTTGTTTGCCAGCGTTGACGGCCACAAAGGCGGCGCGCATGGCGACTTCGGTTTTACCAAAGCCCACATCGCCACAGACTAATCTGTCCATTGCGGTGGGCGATTGCATATCGGCTAACACGGCGATGATGGCGCTTTCTTGATCGACGGTTTCTTCGAAGGGGAAGCCGCGGGCGAATTGAGCGTATTCTTCTTCATCAATTGCGCAGCTTTCGCCAGGACGCGCTTGTCGACGGGCATAGACATCGAGCAGCTCGGCCGCGACGTCGCGGATTTTTTCAATCGCCTTTTTCTTGGCTTTAGCCCACGTCTCGTTGCCGAGTTTATTTAAGTGGGCGTCTTCATCGGCGCCAACACTGTAACGGCTGATGAGATGCAATGAAGACACTGGCACATACAGTTTGTCACCGCCAGCGTATTCTAATTGCAAGTATTCTGCGACCAGTCCACCCGTATCTAGGGTGACTAAGCCCCTATAAAGTGCAACGCCGTGTTCTAAATGTACTATGGGCTGGCCAACTTTGAGTTCGGCCAAGTTTTTAATCAGGGCATCATTACTGATCTGACGCTGTTTTTCACGGCGACGTTGCTGGGAAATACGATGGCCGAAGAGTTCAGTCTCACAAATGATACTGATACTTTCTTTGGCGCTGATTTGCAGCAAACAACCGCGTGACAGCGGTGATACGATAAGGCCTAACTTGGTATCACTTTGAATAAATTCATCAAAATGGTTAAACAGTGCAGGTTTTAACTGAATTTTAGCGAGTAATTCAAGCAGTGCTTCGCGGCGACCCTCGGACTCAGCGCTAAACAACATGCGTTTGGCGCTGCTGGCATAATCTTGCAGCGCTAGCAGCGGTTGCTTTAATTTATGATTGGCGCTGATGTCGGGCAGGGTGCTGGCGGCAATAACAACCGCTTTCGTTGTTTCAGTGCCATCTGTTGGCACTTGCATTTGATAACGTGGCAGCGGTTTAAAGGCGGCAAATAACTCTTCTATGAGTAAATACAGCTCTTTAGGCGCCAGTAATGGCCGCAGTGGATCAACGCGTCTGTCTTGATAGCGATGCTCGACTTCTTGCAGATGGGCGCGCGCCGACTTTTCGATATCGCCTAAGGTGACGAGTTGAGTGTCTTTGGGTAAGTAATCGAATAGGGTGGCTGTGTCATCAAAAAATAGCGGCAGGTAGTTTTCGATCCCCGCCGGCATCAAGTTACGGCTCACTAGCTGATAAACCGATTCAGGCTCTTTGACTATGACCTCAAAACGGCGGCGGTATCTTTGCCTAAACCCTTCTATGGCCGAACTGTCGGTTGGGAATTCCTTCGCGGGCAATAGGCGAATCGAGTCGACAGGTTGCAATGAGCGTTGGGTTTCTGGATCAAAATGGCGAATGGTTTCCACTTCTTCATCGAATAGCTCGATGCGCAGTGGCATATTCATCCCCGTTGGGAAGATATCCAGAATCGATCCGCGAATGGCAAACTCGCCATGTTCATACACTTGCTCCACCGAATGGTAGCCAGTGTCGGTTAAATGTTGGCGTACATCGTGTAACTTGTAGCTATCACCCTTTTTGAGCACAAACACGTTGGCGCTTAAATAGGCCTTAGGTGGCAGGCGTATCATCAAGGTGGTGACGGGCACGATAACGATATTTTGCTCAATCTGAGACAACTGCGATAGCGTTTCGAGTCGCTGGGAGATTAAATCCTGATGGGGCGAAAAACTGTCGTAGGGCAAGGTTTCGCGGTCAGGGAATAATCTGACCTTAATGCCTGTTTTACTGAGCAAATAACTCAGCTCTAACTCTAAGCTTAAGGCACTTGGCGTGTCACTGGTGACGACTAAGGTCGTTCCCTTATGTTGACGCGCTAAATTGGCGAGTGTAACGGCTTGGCAGACGCCGCCCACGGTGGACAGAGTCTGAGTTTGAGTGCCATTTTTGACGGCTGGCGGCGTTAGGGCTGATATGTGAGTCATTGGCGTGCGATAAACTGATTCATTCACAAAGAGTTGCAGACATTGTAGAGACTTGATGGCGTAGGTGCCAGAGAAAAGTCAGCGGCTATTGACGCTCGTCTCTGGCGAGTTTGCGTAACTTGAGTTGTTTCTGTTGCACATTGAGGCTAGCTTTGACTAATTGCTCCACGTCAGATTCAAGAATTTGACTGAATTCAAAGTCGGTTTGCCATTGTAGATGTTCAGGTTGAGTATGTTGTTCTGTTCTGTCATTACGACTCATATCGCCTTCGGCTTGTGCTATTTTTTGTGCTTGAGTGGCGATGACTTTGCCAAAACAGAGAATGGCAACTAATTCGTCGTGAATAAACAGAGTAATTTTATAGTGGGAGCCAATGTCTAAGGCTGTTGGGGTGAGTAATCTCAGGCCACTACCACCAAATTGGTTACCAAAGCATTTTTCGCCCTCTTGGGTTTCTTTTTCTAATACATGTTGCAGCACTAGATCTACTTTGCGGGATTGCAGCTTTAAAAAATCCACGACAACTTTTGCCTCGTTATCTAAATGGCGCAGCTGTAGCAAGCAGTTAGCTTCGAGTGTTTTGACTTCGCTGAGCAGTTGAATGCCTAATGATTGCATTGATCTCAGTGCCATTTCTGAGGGTAATGGCTGGGAACTCGGCCATTGGCTTAGGTAGGCGGTAAAGTGGTGAGGCACACTAAAATACGGATTGGTGTCAGTGAACAAGGCTTGCCTCTTTATTTATAGGACCAATACCCCTATTATCGTGCCCATCTTCATGATTTAGCAAGTTCAGCACACAGGACGCAACCCTCTTTCAATGAATCCAGGATTCCCTTTCTATATTGGTTACCGTTATTGGCGGGCCAAAAAAGCGAACGCGTTCGCGTCGTTCATTACCTTATTTGCCGTTTCGGGCATTTTTTTAGGCGTTGCAGCCTTGATCGTTGTCAGCTCAGTGATGAATGGCCTTGAAGGCCAACTTAAGCAACGTATCTTAGGTGCAGTGCCACAATTAACCCTTTATAGCGAAGCGCCATTAGTCGATTGGACAAAGCAGGCGAGTGCGCTTAAAGCCTTACCGGGTGTGTTAGGCGTTACACCGAGCGTATCGACGCAGGCCATGGTGCAATCAGCGTCGAATATTCGCGCTGTGCAGGTTTATGGGGTGTTTCCCGAATTAGCGCAAAAGTTATCCTCCGTTGCGCAGCACACTTACTCAGGTGCATTTGAACAGTTGGCGAGTGGCGACTTCAAGGTGATTTTAGGATCTGAGCTCGCACGGCAACTCAAAGTCGCTCCCGGTGATACGGTACGATTATTGAGTGGCGATGGTGTGGTGTACTCCCCATTAGGCCCTGTGCCGAGTCAACGTAAGTTCTTGGTATCTGGCATTTTTGAAATGGGCTCTCAGGTTGATGCTGGCGTTGCATATATTCATTATCAAGATGCAAAGCGTCTAATGCGTCAACCGAGTGAGGCTATTGATCAGCTTAGACTTTATTTAACCGATCCCTTTAGTGCGCCCGCTTTAGCGTCTAAAGTGCAGGATGTTCTCGCTAAACAAGATATTAAGGTAACAACTAGCGATTGGCGTGATACCTATGGTCACTTGTTTGGTGCGGTAAAAATGGAAAAGAACATGATGTCACTGATGCTGAGCCTGATTGTGGCCGTGGCCGCATTCAATATTGTTTCGGCGCTAGTGATGATGGTGGTCGATAAAACCACGGATGTGGCAGTGCTAAAAACCCAAGGCGTAACCACGCCCGCCGTGATGGGCATTTTTGTGGTGCAGGGTTCGCTCAATGCTGTACTTGGTTTAGTGCTTGGGCTCGCGGTAGGTATACTTATCACTTTGAATCTGAATGGCATTATGACGATATTAGGCATTTCGATTTTAGGTGCAGGACAGAGTTTGCCAGTAAAACTGGAGTTGATGCAGTTGTCAGTGATCGTGATAGGCACACTATTGGTCACCTTGTTGGCGACCTTATATCCCGCGCTGCGTGCGGCCAGTGTGCAACCTGCAACTGCGTTGAGATACGAGTAACCCCGTGAGCTTTTACGAATAGTCGTCACCCATGGGCATTCATCCGTGAGTGATGCTTGCCAAGATGAAAATAATTTAATGCATTGATTTAATGAAATAAATCGGTGCCAAAGCATGTTTAAGAGAGAACTTCAATGCAAGACGTGTTACTGCAAGTGCAGAGTGTCAGTAAGAGTTACCATGATGGCGCCGTGACCACGCAAGTGTTGTCTAATGTCGATTTGCAGGTGTTTAAGGGCGAGCAGTTGGCGATTGTCGGCAGCTCAGGCTCAGGTAAGAGCACACTGCTGCATATTATGGGAACTTTGGATGAGCCAACCGCGGGCAAAGTCTTGTTGCTAGGCGAAGATTTATACCAAGTGTCTAGTGCGCGTCAAGCGCAGATCCGCAATCAAGATCTCGGCTTTATCTATCAATTCCATCATTTATTGCCTGAATTCACTGCGCTAGAAAACGTCGCTATGCCGGCATTTATTCAAGGTAAAGACCGTAAACAAGCGCTCGCCGATGCCAAAGTCTTATTGGAGCGGGTAGGGCTAGGCCATCGTATGACCCACATTCCTGCTGAACTATCGGGCGGCGAGCGTCAGCGTGTCGCTATCGCAAGGGCGTTGATTAATAAACCTAAGTTAGTGCTGGCCGATGAACCTACGGGTAATTTAGATGCTAACAGTGGCGATGCGGTTTATGAGTTGATCCGAGAGCTGGCCGATCAGTTAGGTACGGCGTTTGTGGTGGTGACCCATGATCATAAATTGGCTGCCCGTATGGACCGCCAACTGATGATGAAAAACGGTTACTTGCAATTAGCGGCGGAAACCCAAGTATGAAAGGACCGTTAGCCCTATCCATTGGTTGGCGTTTTTATCGCGCCCGCCAATCCAACAGTTTTATTAGTTTTATTTCCTTTGCATCGACTGCCGGTATCGCTTTAGGTGTGGCGGTATTGATCATAGTTCTGTCTGCAATGAATGGTTTTGAGCGCGAGCTAGAGCAAAGATTACTGGGTGTAGTGCCGCAGGCGGACATTGTCGGGGTGGACGAACCTATCGTCAATTGGCAGAGTGTTGCGCAAGGTGCGCTACAAATTGAAGGTATTCGTGGTGCTGCCCCCTTTATTCGCATGCAAGGTTTAGTGCAGAAGCCTGGTGGTTTTCAAGGCTTAGCCGTGGTGGGTATTGATCCGAAAGAAGAAACGAAGGTTTCAACTTTGTCACAGTTTATGAGTGATGCAAGCTGGCAGAGTCTGAGCCAAGATGAGAATCATATCGTCCTTGGCGAGAGTTTATTGACTAAGTTGGGGCTTGTGGTGGGTGATACGCTGGCCTTATATGTGCAGGATATCGATCCCGACGCGGCAGGCAGTTTACGTGCGGCGAAGAGCCATCGTTTTGTGGTGTCAGGCACCTATCATCTGGGCGGCGAGCTTGAACTGACAACCGCTTATATTCCATTGCAATACGCGGCGCAGATCTTGAACATGAATAACGGTGTAACGGGTGTGCGTATTAGTGTCGATAAAGTGTTTGATGCACCAGTAAAAGTGCGCGAACTCGGTTATGCGCAAAAGCAGTCTGTGTATATCAGTGACTGGACCCGTACCCAAGGGCATTTATATCAAGATATTCAGTTAGTTCGCACTGTGATGTATTTAGTTTTAGTGTTGGTGATTGGTGTGGCCTGCTTTAACATTGTCTCCACCTTAGTCATGGCGGTGCGGGATAAAGCGTCCGAAATTGCGATTTTGATGACCATGGGCCTGAGTCGTTTGGCTGTGATGGGGATTTTCATGGTGCAGGGCGCGTTAAATGGTCTGCTTGGCTGTGGCCTTGGCGGCATTATCGGCATTAGTGTGGCGCTGAATTTAAGTGTGCTTGCGAGCTCAGTTGAGCAATTACTCGGTATTCAACTGCTCTCGGCCGATGTTTACTTTGTCGATTTTTTACCGTCTGAATTGCATGTTTCGGATGCGGTACTGGTGATTGTGATGGCGTTTGTGATGAGTTTAATCGCGACTTTGTATCCCGCTTGGAAGGCGAGCCAAATTGCACCAGCACAAGCGTTAGCGGGTAGATAACTGGATAAGTGGCTGTTCGTCATGTTAGCCGATGTGGGCTGAAATCAGTGCAGATGTTTTCAGGACACTCCTTTCTTCCCAATGACTATTGCTTTATTTCTATACTATTTCTAAATACGATATTGTGGCGACTGAGGACTTGATGACTCGAGTACTTAAGGCTTTAGAATGAAAACCACATAAACAAAAAGGCCAGTGGGCGCTCTTAAAGAGATTACCACTGGCCTTTTTTGTATCTGTTTTATGCGTTTATTTAAAGCTAAGTGTTAATCTTGATTAACGCTTTAAGCCTTCGTTCAATAATGGACGCATGATCTTAACTAATTCTGTGGTCACCTTAGGTGAGCCAGCAACTATGTTACCCGAAACCAAATAGTTATGGTTGCCAGTAAAATCAGTCACTGTACCGCCTGCTTCGCGGCAAATCAGATCGCCAGCAGCGATGTCCCATGGCTTTAAGCCGATTTCAAAGAAACCGTCCAAACGACCCGCGGCAACATAGGCTAAATCTAATGCGGCAGAACCTGCGCGACGTAAGTCAGCACATTGGCCGAAGACTTCGCCGAAAATAGCCATGTAAGTTTCAGTGTGTTGACGCGCCTTGAATGGGAAGCCTGTACCAATCATGGTAGGCGCTAATTCATTCACGTTGGTAACACGCAGACGGAAATCATTGAGTTTGGCGCCTTTACCACGTACAGCGGTAAAGAGTTCTTCACGGACAGGATCGTAAACAACGGCAACTTCAGTCTTGCCTTTGTATTGCAGAGCGATAGAAACCGCGAAGTGGGGAATGCCTCTAACAAAGTTGTTAGTGCCATCCAGAGGGTCGACTATCCAAACATAGTCTTTATTCTCACCGCGGTTTTCGCCTTTCTCTTCACCCACGATAGTGTGATCAGGGTAAGATTTACGAATTTGGTAAGTAATTGTCGCTTCTGCTTCCTTGTCTACACTGGTAACAAAATCGTTGATACCTTTTGAACTGACTTCGATACGGTCAAGTTCAGTATAGGCGCGCATAATAGTTTGGCCGGCCGCGCGGGCAGCGCGTACAGCAATCGTCAGCATCGGATGCATTGCAATCCCCTGGATGTTAAAGAACGTTAAAATAGCGGGCGGTATTATACTCGATTTGATAGTTATATCAAATACCGATTTTCATATAAGCATTCGGCAATGGCTGTGATAATATTCGTCCCCAACGTTTTATGAATTAAATTAAGTTGTTTCATGCTAAGTAATATTCGAGTGGTTTTAGTGGGGACTTCGCACCCCGGCAATATTGGTTCTACTGCCAGAGCGATGAAGACTATGGGTCTGTCTACTCTGTATCTTGCAGAACCCCGGGTTGAGCCCGACGGTCATTCCATAGCATTAGCCGCGGGTGCATCGGATATTCTGAAACATCTTGTGAAAGTGGATTCACTTGCTGAAGCGATTGCCGATTGCAGTCTAGTGATTGCAACCAGCGCGCGCAGTCGCACCTTAGATTGGCCCATGTTAGAGCCAAGACAAGCTGGGGTGAAATTAGCGACCGAGGCACTTAAAGGCCCTGTTGCGATTGTGTTTGGCCGTGAAAACCATGGTTTAAGCAATGAAGAGCTGCAACAGTGCACTTATCATGTGGCTATCCCTGCAAATCCAGAGTATAGCTCGCTTAATCTGGCGCAAGCCGTACAAATCATTTGTTATGAAACCCGCGTTGCCCATCTTGCGCAAAAAGACGTTGCCGAAGAAGAGCTGACTGAGTATCCCTTGGCTGCCGATCAGGAACGTTTTTTCGCACACCTTGAAACAACACTGTTATCCACTGGATTTATCATCAAGAACCATCCTGGACAAGTGATGATGAAACTTCGCCGCTTGTTTAGTCGTGCACGGATTGAGAGTCAGGAAATGAATATCCTCAGGGGTATTTTGACGTCAATTGAGAAAGTGGCGGGTTCTAAAGAAAAATAGCCAAACCTTAATAATTAACACTAATCGCGAAGGATAAACAATGGGCGTGATAGCTAGGCTAAAAGAAGATATTGAATCTATATATCACCGTGATCCTGCGGCGCGTAGCGCGTTTGAGATCTTGGTTAACTATCCAGGCATGCATGCCATTTGGTTGCATCGGATAAGCCATAAGCTATGGAAGCGCGATTGGCGCTTAACGGCACGTTGTTTATCGACGTTTTCCCGTTGGTTGACAGGAGTTGAAATCCATCCTGGGGCAACCATAGGTCATCGATTTTTTATCGACCACGGTATGGGCGTTGTGATAGGTGAAACGGCTGAGATTGGTGATGATTGCACCCTTTATCACGGTGTCACGCTTGGTGGAACCACCTGGCAGGCGGGGAAACGTCACCCGACGTTAGCCAATAACGTGGTGGTGGGCGCAGGGGCAAAAATCCTCGGTCCTATTACCATGCACGATGGTGCGCGTGTGGGTTCGAATTCTGTTGTGGTGAAAGATGTGCCCAAAGATACCACGGTTGTGGGGATTCCTGGGCGCGTGGTGGCTACACCGTCACCGCAATCGAAAGAGAAAACTGAACGCCGCAGCGCGATGGCAAAAAAATATGGCTTCGATGCGTACGCGGTATCACCGGATAATCCCGATCCGGTGGCCAATGCAATAGGGCAGATGCTCGATCACATGCATTTGATGGACTCGAAAGTTCAAGAGTTGTGTCAAGCCATTCAAGGGCTGGGTGGCAATGTCTGTACTGAAAAACTGCCAGAGCTTGATATGGGCGAGTTTAATGATGCAGAAAAAGCGGCAGCGGAAAAACGCCATAGTGCATTAGATGAGTTTGATCCGAGCATCTAAGTTTCAAGAAATGGTTCAACTTAGCGGTCTAACTTGCTTAAGGGCTGACCCTTACAAGGGTCTCATTTAGTGTTTTACTTTAGCTTATCCTGTTGTAAAGGCGCATATTGCGATCAAACCTGAGTTTGATCGCGCCATAGTACCAAGATCACTTTTATCCTGCGTTTATATCGTGCTAGATGTCGATTAATTAGCGCTTTAGCATTGAATCTTAGGCTAGAAAAAGGTTAAATACCCCACCAAGATGAAAGGGTATTGGTTATGTGCACACTCATATACTTGAGTGTTTTAGTAGGTTTTAATACTTGACTGAATTACTCGGGTATGTTGAAATAATGCATACCTGTTCGGGAGCTATGGTAGTTATGAAACTTACATCAAAAGGTCGTTATGCAGTAACCGCTATGCTAGATGTGGCAATCCACTCAGCATCGGGACCAGTTCCCTTAGCGGATATCTCTGAAAGACAAGGGATTTCGCTTTCCTATCTGGAACAACTCTTCGCTAAGCTAAGAAAACACGGTTTAGTTGCCAGTGTACGTGGACCGGGCGGTGGTTATCGCTTAGGCCTAGAAGCCAATGATATTTCAGTCGGCATGGTTGTCCATGCTGTAGACGAGTCTGTCGATGCGACTCGTTGCCAAGGACTTGGCAACTGTCAGAGTGGAACTCGCTGCTTAACCCATTCACTTTGGGGCGATTTAAGCAAACAAATTTCCGATTTTTTAGATGGTATCAGTCTTGCCGGCTTGATGCAGAAGCGAGATGTGCAATTTATCTCACTTAAGCAAGACACTATGCAAAAGGAACAAAGAGTCAGTTTATAGCGGCACTTTGTTATATATAAAAATAATTTTTGTACGTTGTATGTAGCCTCTACCAGAGACTGCTCAGTACGGAGTGTGTTATGAAGCTTCCTATCTATTTAGATTATGCCGCCACCACGCCTGTTGATCCTAGAGTCGCGGAAAAGATGTTCCAATGCATGACAATGGACGGCATCTTTGGTAATCCGGCCTCACGTTCACACCGCTACGGCTGGCAAGCCGAAGAAGCGGTGGATATTGCTCGCAACCAAGTTGCCGAGTTAATTAACGCCGATCACCGCGAAATTGTGTTTACCTCTGGCGCGACGGAATCGAACAACTTAGCGATAAAAGGTGTTGCTCATTTCTATCACAAGAAAGGCAAGCACATCATCACCAGTAAGACTGAACATAAAGCGGTTCTCGATACTTGTCGCCAATTAGAGCGTGAAGGTTTCGAAGTGACTTATTTAGAGCCTGCTGCAAACGGCATCATTCCGATGGAACGTTTAGAAGCGGCAATGCGTGACGACACTATCCTTGTCAGCATCATGCACGTGAACAACGAAATCGGTGTTATCCACGATATCGATGCAATCGGTGAACTATGCCGTTCAAAAGGCATCATTTTCCACATGGATGCGGCGCAAAGTGCAGGCAAAGTACCTATCGATGTGCAAGCCACTAAAGTGGATTTGATCTCGATTTCTGGCCACAAAATGTATGGCCCTAAAGGTATCGGCGCACTATATGTTCGTCGTAAGCCACGCATTCGCCTAGAAGCGCAAATGCACGGTGGTGGTCATGAGCGTGGTATGCGTAGCGGTACGTTACCAACGCATCAAATCGTAGGTTTAGGTGAAGCTGCTGCAATCGCAAAAGCGGAAATGGCCTCTGATGACGCTCGTATCGGTGCATTACGTGACAAATTATGGAATGGCATCAAGCACATTGAAGAAACCTATATCAATGGTGATGCGATTGACCGTGTTAGCGGTAGCCTCAACGTCAGCTTCAACTATGTTGAAGGCGAGTCGTTAATGATGGCACTGAAAGATTTAGCGGTTTCATCGGGTTCGGCTTGTACCTCAGCCAGCCTAGAGCCTAGCTACGTATTACGTGCGCTTGGCTTAAACGATGAAATGGCACATAGCTCGATTCGTTTCTCAATCGGCCGTTTCACAACCGAAGAAGAAATCGATCACGCTATCGAAGTTATTACTCAATCTATTGATAAATTAAGAGAAATGTCTCCTTTGTGGGAAATGTTTAAAGATGGGATCGACCTGAACCAAGTTCAGTGGGCACATCATTAATTCTGACCTTTACAATAGATAATTTTGGAGCAGTACCATGGCTTACAGTGAAAAAGTGATAGATCATTATGAGAATCCACGTAACGTTGGTTCTTTTGATAAAAACGATCCTTCGGTCGTGACCGGTATGGTAGGCGCACCTGCTTGCGGTGACGTGATGAAACTTCAGTTGAAAATTGGTGCTGATGGCATCATTCAAGACGCTAAGTTCAAAACCTACGGTTGTGGTAGCGCGATTGCGTCTAGCTCACTGGTAACTGAGTGGGTTAAAGGCAAGACTATCGAACAAGCTGCGGCGATCAAAAACACGGATATCGCTGAAGAATTGGCATTGCCACCAGTGAAGATCCACTGTTCAATTTTGGCTGAAGATGCCATTAAAGCTGCTATCGACGAGTACAAATCGAAACAAGCTAAGTAACATCTGGAGTTAAGATGGCGATTACAATGACCCCAGCGGCAGCCGATCGTGTCAGATCTTTCTTAGTCAACCGAGGCAAAGGTGTAGGCCTGCGTCTCGGCTTAAGAACATCAGGCTGTTCTGGTATGGCTTATGTACTTGAGTTCGTTGATTCTTTAAATGATGATGATGAAGTGTTTGATATCGAAGATGTGAAAATCATCATAGATGCCAAGAGCCTTATCTATCTTCAAGGGATCGAGCTGGATTTTGTTAAAGAAGGGCTGAATGAAGGCTTCCAATTTAATAATCCTAACGCAAAAGGTGAGTGTGGTTGTGGTGAGAGTTTCACTGTTTAACCGCTAAAGTTGACGCATGAATTATTTCGAGCTGTTTAAATTTTCCCCTGCCTTCGATATTGATACCGCCTTACTTGCAGAACGCTATCGCGAACTGCAACGGGCGGTTCATCCCGATAAATTTGCCAATGATACTGATCAGCAAAAATTGCTGTCGGTGCAGCGCACGGCGCAAGTCAATGATGGTTTTCAAACCTTAAAAGATCCCATTCGCCGCGCCGAGCATATGTTATCGCTGCGTGGTATTGAATTAAGCCATGAAACCACGACAGTGAAAGATACTGGCTTCTTGATGCAGCAAATGGAATGGCGCGAGGCGTTAGAAGATATACGCGATAGTGCCGATCCTCAAGCGAGTATTGACGAGCTATATCAATCTTTTGCGCAGTACCGCGCGCAACTCACTCAGCAATTGACTCAACTGTTAACCAGTGAGCAGGCTGAAGATGCATTGTTAGCGGCAGATCAAGTTCGCAAACTCAAATTTATGGCAAAATTACACGACGAGTTGACCAGAGTCGAAGACGCTCTGTTAGATTGATTTTCCGTGTTTATGTTACTTTGCTGACTCAAGTACGCTTGAGTTGGCATTACTAAGTTGGATATATATGGCCCTTTTGCAGATAGCTGAGCCCGGTCAAAGTGCCGCGCCGCACCAACATAGACTTGCCGTTGGCATCGATTTAGGTACGACCAATTCTTTGGTGGCGGCCGTTCGAAGTGGAGAGACGGCAACCCTGCCGGACGAACTTGGACAGCATTCATTACCTTCTATCGTGCGTTATACCCAAGATTCAGTCGAAGTCGGCGCACTTGCGGCGTTGAGTTCGGCGCAGGATCCGCAAAACACGATCGTTTCGGTAAAGCGTTTTATGGGCCGCAGCCTAGCGGATATTCAAGCTGGCGAGCAATCATTACCCTACGAGTTTGCCGAAAGCGAAAACGGTTTACCTTTATTTGTGACTCCCCAAGGCCAAGTGAATCCCGTGCAAGTATCTGCGGAGATTTTACGTCCGCTGATCGCCCGCGCTGAAAAAACCTTAGGCGGCGAACTGCAAGGCGTGGTGATCACTGTGCCTGCGTATTTCGATGATGCCCAGCGCCAAGGCACAAAAGATGCCGCAGCTTTGCTGGGTGTTAAAGTGCTACGTTTGTTGAATGAACCGACTGCTGCTGCGATTGCCTATGGTTTAGATTCTAAGCAAGAGGGCGTGATTGCCATCTATGATTTAGGCGGCGGTACTTTCGATATTTCTATTTTGCGCTTGAATCGCGGTGTATTCGAAGTGTTAGCCACTGGTGGTGATTCAGCGCTTGGCGGCGATGATTTCGATCATTTACTGCAAGCACATATGCAACAAGTGTGGCAGCTTAGCGACATCGACTCACAATTAAGTCGTCAGTTGTTGATTGAATCGCGTCGAGTCAAAGAAGCCTTAACGGATGCAGCAGAAACTGAAGCAAAAGTGATCCTTGCCGATGGTACTGAACTGACGCAAATCGTTACTAAAGCTGAATTTGATGCCATGATTGCGGCATTGGTGAAAAAGACGATTGCCAGCTGTCGCCGTACCCTGCGTGATGCGGGCGTGACGACGGATGAAGTGCTTGAAACTGTGATGGTTGGCGGTTCAACGCGCGTGCCATTAGTGCGTGAACAGGTCGAAGCTTTCTTCGGTAAACCACCCCTGACGTCTATCGATCCCGATCGTGTTGTCGCCATTGGCGCGGCCATTCAAGCCGACATTTTAGTGGGTAACAAACCCGAATCGGATTTGTTATTGCTCGATGTGATCCCTTTGTCATTAGGCATAGAGACCATGGGCGGCTTAGTGGAAAAAGTGGTATCGCGTAATACCACGATTCCGGTTGCACGGGCGCAGGAATTTACCACCTTTAAAGATGGTCAAACGGCCATGGCATTCCATGTGGTGCAGGGCGAGCGTGAGCTCGTCGCTGATTGCCGCTCACTGGCGCGTTTTACCTTAAAGGGTATTCCGCCGTTAGCCGCTGGTGCTGCGCATATTCGTGTGACCTTTCAAGTGGATGCCGATGGTTTACTTAGCGTGACCGCGATGGAGAAATCCACCGGCGTGCAGTCTAGTATTCAAGTTAAGCCGTCTTTTGGTTTATCGGATACTGAAATTGCCACTATGCTGAAAGATTCGATGAAGTATGCCAAAGACGATATAGGTCGTCGTATGCTGGCCGAGCAGCAAGTGGAGGCGGCGAGGGTACTCGAGTCTTTACATGCAGCGTTAGCGAAGGATGGCGATTTGCTGAATGCCGATGAGCGTGCTCAGATCGATGCTACTATGGCCAATGTGGCGCAAGTTGCCGCGGGCGATGATGCCGATGCGATTAAACTCGCGATTGAAAAACTGGATGAGCAAACCCAAGATTTTGCTGCCAGACGTATGGACAATTCTATTCGAGTGGCATTTAAAGGCCAGTCGATCGACAACATATAGGTGATGTAATGCCCCAATTAGTCTTTCTTCCCCATGCCGAGTTGTGCCCTGATGGCGCTGTGCTTGAGGCGAATGTTGGTGAGACCATTCTCGATGTTGCGCTGCGTAATGGCATCAATATCGAGCATGCCTGTGAAAAGTCCTGTGCTTGCACGACGTGTCACTGTATCGTGCGTGAAGGCTTTAATGATCTTGAGCCAAGTGATGAGCTAGAAGATGACATGTTAGACAAAGCATGGGGACTCGAGCCCGAAAGCCGTCTATCTTGTCAGGCTAAAGTGGTCGACACTGACATGGTGATTGAGATCCCTAAATACACGGTTAACATGGTTAGCGAAGGCAATTAATATTGCTTCGATAATGATTAAAACCAGTCCACGTGACTGGTTTTTTGCTTTTGGCGTTGAGCATTTGTGCAACTAATCTTGTCTATGCCTCTAGTTGTTTGATTTATCCTTGCGCAGGCGTATTATGCGCTCAAAATTAATGGTTGCCGGAGACCAAATGAGAATAGCGATTTTATCGCAAGGGCCAGAGTTATATTCAACGAAGCGACTCGTTGAAGCGGCTCAATTACGTGGTCATGAAGTACACGTAATCAATCCCCTTGAATGTTATATGAATATCAACATGCGGCAATCGAGTATCCACATTGGCGGGCGAGAGTTACCTGCATTTGATGCCGTGATCCCCCGTATTGGGGCGTCGATTACCTTTTATGGTTCGGCGGTGTTGCGCCAATTTGAGATGATGGGCGTCTATGCCTTAAATGATTCAGTTGGAATTTCCCGCTCACGGGACAAATTGCGTTCTATGCAGCTGATGTCACGCCGCGGTATTGGTTTGCCTATTACCGGTTTTGCCAATAAACCGAGTGATATTCCAGACTTAATTGATATGGTGGGTGGCGCGCCTCTGGTGATTAAATTACTCGAAGGCACCCAAGGCATTGGCGTGGTATTAGCCGAGACCCGCAAAGCGGCTGAGAGTGTGATTGAAGCCTTTATGGGCCTTAAAGCCAACATCATGGTGCAGGAATATATCAAAGAAGCCAACGGCGCAGACATTCGCTGTTTTGTGCTCGGCGATAAAGTGATTGCCGCCATGAAACGTCAAGCTATGCCCGGTGAGTTTCGCTCTAATTTGCACCGTGGTGGCACGGCGAGTTTAGTCAAACTGACTCCTGAAGAGCGCTCTGTAGCTATTCGTGCGGCGAAGACGATGGGATTGAATGTGGCAGGGGTTGATTTGTTACGCTCAAACCACGGTCCAGTGATCATGGAAGTGAACTCCTCACCAGGGCTTGAGGGGATTGAAGGCGCCACCACGAAAGATGTGGCGGGTGCTATTATTGATTTTGTTGAAAAAAATGCGATTAAAGTAAAAAAGGTGACGCAAGCACAGGGTTAGCACCCTTGGTGTCGAGTATTGACTACGGAATATCAACACTTGATTCACCTCCTTATGGGTAACGGCGTTAAGCACTAGCTTACCCATTCAAGCGAACCGAATAGGGGAAAACGATGACATTAACTTGGATAGATTCGTTAGATATTGCGTTGGAATTACTCGAAGCACACCCAGAGGTTAATCCTACTCAACTGCATTTCACCCAACTGTATGAGTGGGTGTTAGCTTTGAATGATTTTGCTGATGATCCTAAGCATTGCAATGAAAAAATACTGGAAGCAATTCAGCAGTGTTGGATTGATGAAAAGTAGTGAGCACAGTTGTAGTCCGGCTTTTTATGTGAGGCATCTTGTCCTTCAGAAGATTAACTAAGGTGATTTATCTCACGTATTTGCAGTGGCGCAGAGAATATTTGGCGAGAGTTTGATCACAGTCAAGTTCATTTTCAGTGGATATCGTAATTTGTTGTATATTGGTTAAGGCATTTATATGGCTTAACTTTATTATCGCAACTGCAAGGATGTTCACATGAAACTTTTGCTTGTATTGTTATGTATGCTTGTCCCTTCAATGGCTTGGGCTCATCCAGGTCATGGCGGTGTTGGTTTATTCCATCACTTGTTAGATCTTGCTCCCGCAGTCATTTTAGTCGCTTTAATTGCATGGGCTGGTATTTGGGCAAAAAACAAAAAATAATCCCATTTTTTAATGAGTTAATGAACCCTGCTAAGGATTTATCCTCCTAGCGGGGTATTTTGCGTGATCAAGCTGATTACGAATAAAGCGAATGTGCGCAATATCTCAGACTAATTTGCTATAAAGATAGGATTTAGCTTTTAAATTTCGTATAATCCGCGCGAATTTTTTAAACTTGCTGACAAAGGAAGCTAGTTATTATGGCGATCGAACGCACATTTTCTATTATCAAGCCAGATGCTGTTGCAAAAAACCACATCGGTGCTATCTACAATCGTTTTGAAACTGCTGGTCTTAAGATCGTTGCAGCTAAAATGTTACACCTGACCAAAGAACAAGCTGAAGGTTTCTATGCTGAGCATAGCGAGCGCGGTTTCTTCGGTGCTCTGGTTGCATTTATGACTTCTGGTCCAATCATGGTCCAAGTATTAGAAGGCGAAAACGCTGTTTTAGCTCACCGTGAAATTTTAGGTGCAACTAATCCAGCTCAAGCAGCTCCTGGTACTATCCGTGCTGATTTCGCAGAAAGCATTGACGAAAACGCGGCTCACGGTTCAGATGCTGTTGAATCTGCTGCTCGTGAAATTGCTTACTTCTTCAGCGCTGAAGAATTGTGTCCACGCACTCGTTAATTCGATGCTAAGACTGAAAAAGGAGCCTAGGCTCCTTTTTTATTGGCTGCAATTTAGCGAATATAGATTTCCGTGTTGCAATGAAGCTAATGCCTCTATACAAATCACACGTCAATTCAAAGTGTTAAAACTTAATTAGAGTTTGTTTTTATTAGTCTTTTTAAATTTTGCACATTTTTTTAATTTTCTTGCTTGAAATTTTCTCTCCCGTCCTTATATCTATTTCAGGATCGCTCGATGAGGATCCTAGTGTGAATTCTGTGCCGTAAGGACAGAAGATTTAACTCGGCAGACTCTACAAGCGTTTTCATCGTGAAAACCGTCCGCCAATTCTCCATATTGCTTAAGACAAGGATATGAATATGCGTAATTATGATCTAGCTCCCCTGTACCGTAGTGCCATTGGTTTTGACCGTTTAGCTCAGCTGGCAGAACATGCCGCCGCTAATAATGGCAATACTGGCTATCCCCCATATAACATTGAATTATTAGGCGAAAATCGCTATCGCATTACTATGGCCGTGGCCGGATTCTCAATGAATGAACTTGAGATCAGCAGTGAGGGTGAGAAATTACTGGTGAAAGGCAACAAAGCTGAAAGCCAAACCGAGCGTAAATACTTGTACCAAGGCATAGCGGAACGCGGTTTTGAGCGCACTTTCCAACTGGCAGACTATGTCACTGTGCTCGGCGCAAGTTTAGAAAATGGCTTACTCAATATTGATTTAGTGCGTGAAATCCCTGAAGCGTTGAAACCACGCAAAATCGAGATCACTTCATCGCGCTTGCTAGACAGCCAGTCATAATTGACACTGTGGTAACCACCTAAAAACAAGGGGAGCATAATGCTCCCCTTGATGTTTTTGTGTTCACGCAAAAATGTCCGCGAGATTTCCGTGAGAAAGCTACGCTTTCATGGCCTTTTCTCCGCGAGCCAAACCCACCACACCGGAGCGAGAGACTTCGACCAATTTAGTCACTTCACCTAGTGCATGGATAAACGCATCGAGTTTCTCTGATGTGCCGACCATTTGGATGGTATATAAATTGGCGGTGACATCGACAATTTGGCCGCGGAAAATGTCCGCCATCCGTTTAACTTCTTCCCTAAACTCGCCTTGGGCGCGGACCTTGATAAGGGCTAATTCCCGTTCAATATAAGCAGACTCGGTAATATTCGAAACTTTTAACACATCGATGAGTTTATGTAGCTGCTTCTCTATTTGCTCTAACACCATTTCATCGGCAACGACTGTGATGTTAAGCCGCGACAGTGTGATATCGTCCGTTGGCGCCACCGTTAAACTTTCAATGTTATAGCCGCGCTGTGAAAACAAACCGACCACACGAGAAAGGGCGCCGGATTGGTTTTCTAATAATACAGATATAATTCGACGCATTAGCATTTCTCCGTCTTGGTCAGCCACATTTCATTCATCGCACCACCACGGATCAACATTGGGTACACGTGCTCAGTTTCATCCACCATGATGTCGATAAAGACCAGTCTGTCTTTCATCGCCAGCGCTTCTGCCATTTTTGACTCAAGTTCGGCGGGATCGCTGATCGTCATACCTACATGGCCATAGGCCTCGGCAATTTTGGCAAAATTAGGTACTGAATCCATATAGGAATGTGAGTGACGGCCAGAGTAAATCATGTCCTGCCATTGTTTAACCATGCCAAGGAAACGATTGTTTAAGTTGATAATTTTAACCGGCGTATCATATTGCAGCGCGGTCGAAAGCTCTTGAATGTTCATCTGGATTGAACCATCACCCGTGACACAGACAACCGTGGCATCAGGCATCGCCATTTTAACCCCCATTGCGGCGGGTAGGCCAAACCCCATGGTGCCTAGACCCCCTGAGTTGATCCAGCGGCGCGGCTTATCGAACGGATAGTACAAGGCGGCAAACATCTGGTGCTGGCCAACATCAGAGGCGACATAGGCATCGCCATTGGTCAGCTTATACAAGGTTTCAATCACTTGCTGTGGTTTGATGCGACCACTGTTTTTGTCATAGGCCAGACAATCGCGGCCGCGCCATTGCTCAATATCATTCCACCAAGTGGCGATGGCATCGTTGTCATTGTGCTCGTTCGATTCATCTAACAGTGTCAACATGCTGTCTAAAATACTGTCGGCCGACCCTACGATGGGAATATCGACGTGGATAGTTTTTGAAATAGACGAGGGGTCGATATCTATGTGCAAAATGGTCGCGTTCGGGCAATATTTTTCCACATTATTAGTGGTTCTATCGTCGAAGCGCACACCAATACCGAAGATCAAATCGCAGTTATGCATTGTCATGTTGGCTTCGTAGCGACCGTGCATCCCTAACATGCCTAGGCTGTTTTTGTGGGTACTTGGAAAAGCCCCTAGTCCCATAAGTGTGCTGACGACGGGAATATTTAATCTCTCAGCTAATTGTAAAATTTGCTTATCACAACCCGAGATAATGGCGCCGCCACCGACATAGAGCACAGGCTTTTTAGCCGCTAATAGTGCCTGTAGTCCACGACGGATCTGTCCTTTATGCCCCGAGGTTGTCGGGTTGTATGAGCGCATTTTCACGCTTTCGGGATAAATATATTCGTGCAGTAGCGCTGGGTTTAAGCAATCTTTTGGCAGGTCGACGACCACAGGCCCAGGACGGCCGGTAGAGGCAATATAAAAGGCTTTTTTTATCGTTTCAGGGATTTGAGTGGGATCTTTAACTAAAAAGCTATGTTTGACCACTGGACGAGAGATGCCGATCATATCGCATTCTTGGAAGGCGTCATTACCGATAAGGTTGCTCGGTACTTGACCCGATAATACGACGAGGGGAATAGAGTCCATGTAGGCGGTGGCAATACCGGTAATCGCGTTGGTGGCACCGGGTCCTGAAGTGACTAATACCACACCCACTTTACCCGTGGCGCGGGCGTAGCCATCGGCCATGTGTACGGCGGCTTGTTCGTGGCGAACGAGTATGTGTTCAATACCTGGGATAACGTGCAGGGCATCGTAGATATCTAAAACTGAACCGCCAGGATAGCCAAAAATGTGCTTTACGCCTTCATCAATCAAAGAACGCACTATCATGCTGGCGCCGGATAACATCTCCATGTGGAACTCCTATTGCATAGTACCGTTACGGTAAACAGTATTTTGTTACAGCGACGGTAATCGCTCTAAAAATTAAGCCTGAAGGGTAATTCAGACTCCGAAATGCTGAACTGACTTCGTAGAAGACAAGTGATTCATCCTTAGGATGCAGCAACTGTTGCAATGAACAGAATTTCATCATATTCAAAAAAAACAACATTTCAAGCCTTTTATGTAAAAAGTAACCAACTTGAAACAATTTCACGTTTGAATGGGTGGAGAACTTGCTGGAATCGCCAAGTAATCTAGGCTGATTTATGGACTTATCTTATATTTTTCAGATTGTTAGATGTTTAAAAAGCAAAAACGGCACTAAAAGTGCCGTTTTGGTGTGGGACGTTAGATAAGCAGATACTTAACTGTTGCGATTAAATATTACTTATTTGCTACATTAGTGAAAGCCAATGCGCTGTTTTATGCGATCAAACATGTGTTGTAGATGAGGCATTGGCATCCATGATTTCTTAAAAATAGATCCTTAAATCGTCGGCTGTATTTGATGCTTTGGACGATTGAATTGGCAAATGCCGACTAACGCAATAGAGCCTAACATGAGGGCGGAGAAGGGCACTGCTGTGCCATCATAGAACACCGCTAATAACGGCCCCGCTAACGCGCCACAGCCAAATCTTAAGGTGCCAATAACCGCTGTTGCCGTTCCGGTTTCTTGTTTGAACTTCATCAGCACTATCGCATCGGCGTTGACCGACATCACCCCTAGGCTGCCCATCAAAGGAATAAGCATGATCACGGTAAAATGATAGCTCATATCCAGTAGGTTGACGGTTAATAAACCAGCTCCCGCAATAGCGCCAAAAAAGGTCGATACGTGCAACATACGCAGCGAACCATAGCGGCCGACAATGCGAGTATTAATGATATTGGCCAACATCAAGGCGCCAACGTTGGTGCTAAACAAGATGGCAAAATAGGATTTATCTAAGGCAAAGACTTCCATATAAACGAAGGGTGATGCGGTGAGATAACAGAAAAACGCAAAAGACGTTAACACGCCGCTGGCAATGTTTAACTTAACGCCAGGTCGGGAAAATACGGTCGCATAGGCACCAAGAAACGATTTTTGGCTGCGGGTATCCATATCTTTATCGCTGGGCATTTTTAGCGCAAACAGCACGAGTAATAACAGGGTTGCGGCATAGGCAGATTGAATGAAGAAGATTAAATGCCAATCACCGAGCTCGAGGATCACGCTGCCAATACTAGGGGCCAGTAATGGCGCTAACATCATGATTAAACTCACGTAAGACATACCTTTGGCGGTATTATCGCCATAGACTTCTTTGATGTATCCCGGTACCACCACAGTCGCTGCTGCGCCGATAAAGGCCTGCAAAAAGCGTAGCCCAAGAAAGACTTCGACTTGACCAGCAAAACCAATCAGTAAACTGGTTAGCATAAAGCCACTCAGCCCCATTATCACCATAGGGCGACGGCCAATGCGGTCAGCTAAGGGACCGAAACACAACATGCCCAGTGCATAACCTGCTAAGTAGATACTCAGGGACTGTTGCACTGTTGTGATATCGGTATGAAAACTAAGGGCCAATGTCGACATCGCAGGTAAGTACATGTCGATGGCTAATGGTGTGATCGCGACAATCGCCGCTAGCATGGGAATAAGCAGTGCTAAATTCGGTATACGTCTACCGTTATGGGCAGAAGGTTGTGATTGTGGGTCCACTGTTACCTCGGGTGGCGAAAGAATTGAAAGCGTATTTCTCAGGGTTATGCGGCGTGGTTTAAATTGTACTAGGACAATTCACTCTAATCCGTCCATTTTTAGCCAGCATCTTGCGCTAATTGGCAGTGTTTGGGGAAAAGTGAATTGTGCTTCGATCAATTTTCACGGTAAGGCATTAAGCAATAGCATAGTAAAGCGCTAGGACAAATAAACCAATCTTTGCGATGATTTCTTTACCGTATTTTACCGATTAAATTGTAACTAAGTAGCAAGTCTCGATAATCGAGGCATAACCTTGGCGGCTCGAGCCGTTATCCTCCAATATGCTTCATTCAAAAGTGTTAGTTGTCATCTGAGTGTCACTGCTTTGTCATCTAGGTGTCTTTTATGCTGACTAATTTAGTGGGCTTTAGCTTCACCTTACTAAAAATAAAATATTCAGGAATGACACGATGAAAACACAACGACTCCCGCTTGCAGCCGCCATTATGGCGAGCTTATTACTCGGTGCTTGCAGCGGTGATGATGGCGCTGCAGGTGATAAAGGCGACAACGGCCTAAATTCACTGGTTAAAGTGACCGCATTAACTATCGGTGATGCAAATTGTCCCGCCGGTGGTCAGCGAATCGATACCGGATTAGATGCCAACCATAATGGACAATTGGATGACAATGAAATTGCGGTCGCGCAAACCCAATATGTTTGCCAGCCACAAACTGCAAGCTTAAAAGCTGAGTTAATTGGTCGTCATCAGACTGGCGTTTATGGCTTAAGTGCCGCCGAAATCGTTGAATATCACAGTGCATCTAACCGTATTTTTGTGGTTAATGCGATCAGCGGCAAAGTTGACATCATAGATGGCAGCTTATTAGGGACCTCATCAAACGCCACAGATCCTTTAGCATTGAATAATCTCGACAAATTAGCAGAACTCGATGTTGCTAAGGATGTGGGTCAAGCCTTTATGGGTAGCGTTAACAGCGTGAGTATTTCAGGCAACTTGTTAGCGGCTGCCATTGAGCGTGGTGACGCTGCAGGCAATAAAACTCAAGCCAATGGTTTTGTAGCTTTTTATCAGCTTAATGGCACAGATGCTCCGCAGTTTATCAGCGCCGTCGAAGTCGGTGCTTTACCCGATAATGTAGTGTTCACCCACGACGGTAAAACCTTACTCGTGGCCAATGAAGGCGAACCTAATCCTGCTTATACCTTAGATCCTGAAGGCAGTGTTGCGCTGATTGCTATTACTGACGGTAAGCCCGCAGCTACTGCGACCATCATAAATTTTAGTGCGTTTAATCAGGGCGGTGCGCGTGCAAGTGAAATCACTGCTGACATTAAAATTAATGGTCCAATGGCGAGTGTGGCGCAGGATTTAGAACCTGAATATATCGCCATTAGCCAAGATAACCGCCGTGCATTTGTCAGTTTACAAGAGAACAATGCTATTGCCGTGATTGATATCGCCAATGCGAAAGTCTCTAAGATTTTACCGCTAGGCCTTAAAGATTACGGGCTTGGTGTGAATAAAATTGATGCGAGTGACAAAGATAATCTTGTTAACCTGCAAAGCTACACAGGGGTGTACGGTCTGTATCAACCCGATACCCTTGCTAGCTACCGTTGGAATAACACTGACTTTATTGTAACTGCGAATGAAGGAGATTCCCGTGACTATGCGGCTTTTTCGGAAGAAACCCGCGCAGGGGATTTAGTGCTCGACCCGAATCACCCACAATTTGCCGCCGCAAAAGATAAAACCCAATTAGCGCGTCTTAAGGTAACGAAGAGCATGGGGGACGATGATAAGGATGGCGACTACGACAAAGTCGTGAGCTTTGGTGCTCGTTCCTTCTCGATTTGGAATGCTGATGGCCAGCAAGTGTTTGACAGTGGCAGTGATTTTGAACGTATTACCGCCGCACTACTGGGGGATAAGTTCAACAATAACAACGAAGAAAATAAAGGTGATAGTCGCAGTGATGACAAGGGGCCAGAGCCAGAAGCTTTAGCCCTAGGCCAAATTGGTCAACGACTATATGCCTTTGTTGGTTTAGAACGTACCTCTGGCTTTATGATCTATGACGTGACTAATCCTTTTGATGTGCATTTTGTCGACTATGTTGTGAACCGTGATTTTGAAGCTGACTTCGTTGTCGATACCGCTACAGGTGCAGTCAAAGGTGATGCAACATTGGCGGGTGATTTGGGACCAGAAGGGATGAAATTTGTCAGTGCCGATAAAAGCCCTAACGGTAATCCTTTGTTAATAATAGGCAATGAAGTTAGTGGCACCACGAGTGTTTACCAACTCAAGATCAAGTAATTGAGTTTTACTCAGTCACCTGAGCATCGCGCTTTGGACGTGGGCCTTGTGAGTTCTTGATATAACCGCTCTAAAATCCACCATTGGCGGCATGAATACCGCCAATGGTGAGGGTTTAGGCTATCCAACCGAGCCATAGCCACCATAAATAATCCAGTGGCATGAGTGCAACTAGAGTTATTGCCGCTAGAGGTAAGGTGATGCGAAGTAGTTTAGTTAATGGCTCTTGGGATAATTGCATCGCCAAAATCAAAGGAGCCACCTGATAAGGAAAAATCACGGTTGAGAAACCGATCACCTGCGTCATTAATACCGCAGGGGTGGAGAAGCCAGTTGCATTGGCAAAGTCTGCTGCCATGGGGGATAACACAGTCGGCACGCCTGGAACCGTTGCCACTAATCCTGTTAGCGTCGCGATTAACGATAACGACATAAAATTCAGGAACGATGCCCCTTGCTGCAATGGTAACCATTCACTGAACAGTTGACCTAGCGCAGTGCCGAGCCCGGAATGATTGACCAATGCTCCCAGACCTAAGGCCGCCGCGACAAAAATGACGGTCGACAAATCCACTGAACTATTAAAACTCTTAGGCTCAAGCACTCCCCATTTTGGGAGCAATAACAAGATAGCCGTTGTTAATCCTACCCAAGCGGGGTTGATGCCGTGCAGCGAGTCAGTCACCCAAAAGAGCAAAGTAATCGCCAGTAACAGTGCAACTTTCTTTTGCATACCAAGGTTATAAGCTTCTTTTTCAATAACGCGTTCAGGCTGATTTTTATCAATTTTTGCAGGAAATAGGAAGATAACTAGCGCCACAATCAATATCGATTTGAGTAAACCAAGGATTGGAAAATGCAATAAGAGATACTCAGTATAACCAAAGTGGATATTGAATAGATTCTCACTGGAACCCGCTAATATCATGTTGGGAATATTCGCGGGCAACACGGCAAAACTGGGCATGTTACACGCCAGTGCCAAGGCGGTCGCAATGCCTATCCGCCCATGGCTACCACGAGCAAAACCGACTTGCTTGGCTAACGCCATACCAATAGGCACCAGTACCACTGCACGGCCAACGGATGAGGGCATCACAAAGCCAAGCAGCACGGCACTAAAGACCAAACCCGCAATTAAGCGTGGATAACTTGTGGTCAGTATTGGGGCAATCAAACTGGCCATTCTGCGACTTAAACCTGACTGAGTGATTGCACTGCCGATCACAAACCCTGAAATGATTAACCACACCGCAGTTGAGCCGAATCCGGAGAAAAGTATACTCGGCTCAATGAGTTTAAAAATGGTGGCAAGGGCAAAAAAGATTAACCCCGCCATAAAGGGCGGGAAGAAACCTGTGCTCCAAAACATCAAGGTCACTAACACTACGCCTGCGCTGTAGGAAAACACCGCGGGATGCTGACTTAGCGGAAAAAGCGCAAGTAAAGTAGCGATCAACAGTGCACTGAAAAACGCTAGCTGTTTAACGCCAATAAAACGTTTCATGTTTACCGACCTATTGGGTTGAATACGTAAAAGATGCCTACTAAGATAACTGACTTGGTTTGGCGTTTTAAGAAGGTAATATGTCAAAGTATGTTCCTAAAGCGACATTGTTAACACCCAGTGATGCGGCGTTTATCATAGATGCCAATCGGCCCGTGCTGACCCATACTCGCAATATGGCGGCGGAAGCGGGCATCGAACCTCACTCGCACCCGCGGGGTCAGCTACTTTGGGCCGCCAAAGGTTTGTTACGTGTTCGCAGTGAAAATGCCGTCTGGGTGGTACCCTCAACCCATGCCGTTTGGATCCCTTGCAATCTGCCCCATCAAGTGAACAGTGAAACCCACGCCCATACTCGCAATATTTATATTGACCCTAGCTATGGCGTTAGGCCACAGGATACGCAAGTGGTGATGGTGACTATGACAGCGTTGATGCGCGAATTAGTGCTTAAACTTTGTGAAAGTTCACATCTTATGGACAGTGGACAACTGCATCGGCTGGGTTTGGTTGCCATCGATGAGCTCCAAACTCTGGACAGTCTGGATGCCCATTTACCCGCAGGCTCAGATCCAAGACTCAGCCGCTTGATCCAAACGCTGATCCGACGTCCAAAAGTGAGTTACTCACTGACCGAGTTAGCCGAAATGGGCGGCGCGAGTGTGAGAACGATTGAGCGACTATTCAAAGCTGAAACTGGGCTTACTTATCGACAATGGCGACAAAGATTTCGTTTGTTAAATTCGCTTGAGAGCTTAAGCCAAGGGGAGAGCACGACTATGGTGGCCCATAGTTTAGGTTATTTGAGTGTCAGCAGTTTCAGTGCCGCCTTTAAAATGCAATTTGGTTGCACGCCGCAAGATTACCCGCAGCATAAGCCTATGAAAAGCGGGCGCTAAATCAGGCATCATAAAACCGTCTATAAAAAGCTAGAACAACATCTAGGATGCTGTTCTAGCCTTCAATTTATCAAAGTATCGTTAAGCTAATGCGCTATTTTAATTGGCTATTTCAACTTGTCATTTCAATGCCGCTGGGACGATAGGGTAATAATCCCAGACTTGGCCATCGGTCATTGAGCGCACCAGTTTGATGTATTCGGCATGGGTCCAGGCAAGCGGTGTGGCAGAGTTGGTGCCTTGTCCGAGTTGGTAATGATAGCGGGTGGCATCGCCGACACCGTCCCACGCTTGCTCGGGTAACATCATGCCCGCATTCGCAAAGGTTTCCATGCCTTGCACATAGGTGTTGATTAACTGCTGCTTGGTTTGCTGCGCGTTATTGCCTGTTAGCTCGCCTTTTGCTTGGGCGAGTGCTAATTCAAAATGACCACGCTCGCCGGTGAAGAAGGGCCAGACTCGGCCGCGTTGATCGGCGCTGTTGCTGCCAGATTCCGCATAGTTTTTGCCAGTAACCGTATCCTCGCCGTAACCGTCGTTGCCATAACGTCTAAAGCCTGGGATAGTGCTGCCATCTTTGGCGGTAAACTCGTATTTAAGGCGTAGGTTGTGCTCAAGCTCTGTATTATCAATCAGTTGAAGGCTTTGATTGATTAGCTTGTCAGTTGTACCGCGCACGCCATAACGTACTAGTTCTAAAAATCCGCCATCGAGGATCTGACGTTGATCTAAACCTTGCTTACCGTTATTTGCCGCCAGTGTATCGCTAGTATTTGGCTCTCCATTCGGGCTTAAACGTAAATAGTAGGGCGCGCTGACGCCTGCGCTGTTTTTCAATAGCCCTTGGGTGGTGACTAAGTGTTTTTCTAAACTATTACTTAAGTCTTTGGCGGCGGTAAGATAACGGGCGCTTGAAGTAATATCTTTAGCTTCTTTGGCAATTTCACTCGCGGCAACAAGACCGGCGATCACGGCAGCCGTTGTCGAGGGGGAGTAACCCGCTTGTTCTTCCCAACGTTCTTGCTGAGTTTTAGGTGGGGTGATTTGGGTGTGATTCCAATCCAGATTGACCTCACCGCCACTGATCAAGAAGTCCGCTGCACCTTTGAGCATCTCTTGATACCAGTGACTGATCTCATCAGGGGTGAGTACACCCGCTTGCCAGAGTTTCCAGCCGAGCATGATAGGCATGGCGGTTTGATCGAGCTGCACGCCGACCCATTCAATTTGGCCATCCACATGGGTCTTTTGCAGGAACCAACCGGGCGTACCCGTAAAGCCAGGCGTCTTTTCGGTCACTTGCACTTTTTTCAGGTATTCGAAGGCCACTTTGGGCGTTTGCGTGTCACCCATGGCGAGGAATGCCATGGCGCATTGGTAAAAGTCGCGCGGCCATACCGCCTTATAGCCAGTGCTCGGCACGGCTGCCGAAACCGTATCGCCCCAAGGATTAGATAACGAGGCGATAAGTGCGCCCGCATAGGTTTTATCTTCCTGCGCTTTCAAGACCATAGCGCTGGTATACAGCAGCTTGCCGCTATCTGTGGTGTTGTTAGCCATGTTAGCAATGGCGGACAGTGAGTTTAAGTAATCGTGCCAGCCGGTGTTGTATTTGCTGAGCACAGCATCATAACCTGCGGCTAAGCTGGCATCGGCATTGGCTAAACTCTGTGTTTCATCTTTACCAAAACCGATGGCGAGATTAAAAGTGACGGGTTTGGCTTTGATAAGCGTAGGGTAACTCGCGGTAAAGGCGATATTGCCAACGGTCGATTTATCTTGCGCACTGGTCGTTTGATAGGGCGTATCGAGTTTGCCGTTATCGGCCAAATCGGCTAGGCCATCGGAGACACCGACAAAGCCAGTCGTAGCCTGCACAAAATTCAGATCGGATTTTACCGTCATTACGCTACTGTCTTTGGCGGCGGTATAGGCCACCAGCGCCTGATTATTAGCATGAGTGTTGGCATGACTGTCAGTATGAGTGTCGATGCGGCCGATATCATTGGCGCCCGCATTGTCGATATGCGGATTGACATACAAATGCGGTGTAATGCCATCTTCAAAGGCGGTAAAGGTGACACGCATCATCAAAGTGTCGCGGTCTGGATCGGTAAAGATATGCTTTTCAATCTGATACTTACCTTCAACATCTTTATTGATAATTTTATAGGCAAGGGATTGCGGGCGACCGTTAGCATCGGTATCTAAATATTCTATGCTGCTGATGGTGTTCTCTTTTTCGGTATCGACAAAGCCATTACCTGTGACCACAAATTGCAGTTCTTTGAGCTGCGCATTATGGATAAGACCATACATGGTTTCGGTTAAAATACCTTGGGCGAGGGAGAACCAAACGCGGCTAATGGGATTTTGCTTGGCATCTTGATATTGACCTTGGGTATAAGGCTCGTAAGACGTCCCAATACCAGTTTTACCCGAAAATGCCCAAGTCGGCGCTTTACCTGGTGCGCCGGGCGCAACCTGCTGCACACTTGGCGCTGCATTCACACTTGTGGCAGTTGTTGCTGAATTCGATGTGGGTGAACAGGCTGTGAATCCTATTGTCCCTAATAGACTTGCGGCGACGGCAAGCGCTAGGCGGCTGCGCTTTGTTAACGCTTGTGTGTGACGGTTTTGGTTGGTGTGCAGATCCTGCTGCGGCGTAGGACTCGATTCCATCTCGTTCTCCCCAAATAATGGTTTTATTTTTATAGTGATTGAAATTGATAAAGATATTTTATGCTGCTGTGATTAGCCAAATGACCGAATTCACCGCGCTTAACATGCATTGCTGCATGTCGCCTAATGTGTATCGCTGTTATAAAGAGCTAACTTTTATGTGTTAATTTGCTTGTGGCTTTCGTGATTAAGTGGGTCTTGCGGTTCATCGCTTCACTTTGATTATTTGAGTTATTTTGTTCGACAATGTCTTGGTCGACAAATAATACGGCAATGCCTGCACACATCATCAAGACGCCACCTGTGATCAGTGCATAAATAGGTTGACCATCGAACAGACCATTGAGCACTAAACCCAGCACACTGGCGGCAAGAAGCTGCGGGATCACGATGAAGAAGTTAAAAATCCCCATGTAAACGCCCATTTTTTGCGGGGGTAACATGCCCGACAACATGGCGTAGGGCACAGATAAAATTGACGCCCACGCGATACCGACACCTATCATAGGCAGCCATAACAGGCTTGGGTCTTTAATAAAAAAGAAACTAATCAAACCTATACCACCACAGAACATATTGACTGTGTGGGTCAGCTTGATGCCAATACGCTTAGCCAGCATAGGAATAAAAATCGCGGCAATGGCGGCAAAACCATTGTAGGAGGCGAACAGTACGCCGACCCAATCTGCGCCGTCGTTATAAGCTTGGGACAACACATCGCTGCTGCCAAAATGGTAAGAAGTCACGGCGGCAGTGGTGTAAATCCACATGGCAAACAGTGCGAACCAAGAGAAAAACTGCACGATCGCCAGTTGATGCATGGCTTTGGGCATATGGAACAAGTCATCGACCACGCTAAATACCATGCCGAGCTTATTGCGTTCAGCGGGTTGTGAATTGCCCAAACGCAGCGCGCAATATAGTTGTAATGGGCCAAAGGCGAAAATCCCTAAGCTTAAGATATACAGTTGTTTATCTAAATCCTGCGCCCAAATAGTGAAGGTGAGCAGGGCGCCGAGACCCATCCACACGAAGGAGGCAAATTGATAATCCTTGCGGGTACGAGTGCGGGCTAAGGTTTGATCTTCAGCATTGACTTGTTTTGCGTTAAAGCTGGCTAATTCTTCAGGGGAATATTCTCTTGACGATACGACAGTCCAACTGACGGCGAGCAATAATACTGTGCCGCCAAAATAGAAGGCATAACGTACTGAATCGGCAATTTCACCTGCTGGTGCAGTATTCGCAACATCAAAAAAGTGAGTCAAAATATAGGGTAAGGCCGAAGCGACCACAGCGCCAATGCCGATGAAAAAGCTTTGCATGGCATAGCCTTGGGTACGTTGGCTTTTCGGTAAATTGTCACCGACGAAGGCGCGAAACGGCTCCATGGCGATGTTGATCGAGGCATCCATAATCCATAACATGCCTGCGGCAATCCACAGAGTAGGCGAGTGCGGCATGATAAAAATGGCAAGGGTAGTAAAAATCGCGCCAATCAAAAAATAGGGGCGGCGACGGCCAAGGCGTCCCCAGGTGTTATCACTCAAATAACCAATAATAGGTTGAACCAATAAACCCGTCAGTGGTGCGGCAATCCACAGTATGGGAATTTCATCGATAGAAGCCCCTAAGGTTTGAAAAATGCGGCTGACGTTGGCATTTTGCAGGGCAAACCCAAATTGAATGCCTAAAAAACCGAAACACATATTAAAAATTTGCCAGAAACTCAACTCAGGTTGTTGCTTGAATGCATGCGGCAACTGAGGCGCTGCGGCTTGATGGGGATCTTGCTGGTAATTCGAAGACATTGAACTTCCTTTCTGTTGCCGGCAGTCGTTCTGCCTTGAGTGCTTATTGTTTTAATTGTTTTGCCTAGCAATGGATTGGCACTGTACTTTGCTTTTATGTGGTGAGCTATTTCATCACAGCCAAGAGCATACAATAAAAGCTAAGAGTCAGATTCATGGCTTATTCATGGTAGTTTCGCGCATGCCATGAATGAGTGTACTCTGTGAAAAAATGGCGAATATACTCCTCCCTCAGAAGCATATTCGCCGATAAATTCATTTCAAATTTGGGCTAACACCTTAATTCAAAGGGGTTAGCCCAAGTGAGTGGCCTAAAGCCAGTCAGCAGAAAGAACTTAAGCCTGATAGCAATCCTTGTATATAACCCTATCAGAAACGACCTCACAGATTTCAAACCCCACAAGCAGAGGGTGAAACGAGCGGATTTATAGTAGCCTCGGCGTAGATTTTTGCACAACTGCTTACATACGTATTCATCATGGCTTAGTAACTGGATGGAAACATAGGTGTAACGCATCTAGACGGTTTATCAATAGTCATAGGCTTGCTGGAATGCTCAAATAACTCTCTAATCTTGTTGGAATACTTGATGATCAGTCATTGCATTATTTTTTAGAAAAAAGGGTATTGTTATTGCGGATGTTAACTGAGTGATAAAATCAACCGCAGCATAACTGACGGCGAGTTCAATGCACTTAATCAGAGTCAGCATGCAATCAATATCCAGTACGGATGCCGATAGCTTGACTCGAAAGTCGCGCACTCTGCACTATGATAATAGCCAGCCTAGATATGGTGGGATCAGATAGGTACTTAGCTTATGATGATCGCCAGATTAAGTGTTTTTCGTTCGATTATTTTAAATTTTTTCAGTTGATTAAAGGATCCCTATGTTTGTTGTCTCGCTTACCTATAAAAAGCCAATTGCAGAAGTGGAGTTACATTTAGCCGCCCATATTGCTTATCTTGATGAGTATTATGCCGCAGGGACTTTTGTCGCCTCGGGTCGTAAGGTGCCACGTACCGGTGGCGTCATCCTCGCCAAGGCTGAAAGTCGCGCGGCGCTAGAGGCTATTTTGCAGCAAGATCCTTTCTGCATTGCCGATGTCGCTGAGTTTGAGGTGATAGAGTTTGTGCCGACTAAAACGGCGCCAGGGTTAGAGCCGTTGCTTGAAGTGATTTAACCTACATCTTTGTTTGAAAATTATTCCGTGCACTTGGTTATAACAGGCTTGGCGGGTTGGGGGACATAGAGTTCCCCCCATTTGGGTGTTAGTCGGTGTTTATGCTGTTTTCGGGGCGAACTTTTCCGATATTCTGCGACCTAGTTTGGTATTATGCCGTTTTCCCTCTTGAAACCTTACGCAGGTTTCCGCTGCGCGAGTCCCGCTTTTTATGTCTATTCAAACGCTGTTATCGACGGCTCTGGCGAAACGCCATGATTTTTTACAACAAGCAGAACAGGATCAAACCGATTGTTTTCGGGTGTTCCATGGCACAGTCGAAGGCGTCAGTGGCTTGAATATCGACCGTTATGGCGATACTTGGCTAGTGCAGAGTTTTCATCAGACCTTAACCGACGAAGAGTTGGTTGATGTCGGCACTGTTTTGTTGCAACAGGCCGATTTGCCGATAGTGTATAACGATCGTTCATTAGGCCATTCCCGTGTATTGAATGCCTTATCTCCCGCACTGACAGAGATTGCGAGTTCTGAGCGAGTAATGCAGGAAAATGGCATCAAGTTCAGCACTAAACTGCGCCACGAAGGACAAGATCCGCTGTTATTCCTCGATATGCGTATTGGCCGCGAATATGTGCGGGCACACAGCCAAGATAAAACTGTGCTGAATTTGTTTTCCTACACCTGCGGCATTGGTACTGCGGCAGCTATCGGCGGCGCGACTCAGGTGATGAATGTTGATTTTTCTTCCTTTGCTTTAGCGACGGGCAAAGCGAATGCGGCGTTAAATCAGGTGTCGAATGTATGTGAGTTTGTGCAGAGTGATGCGTTTCCGGCATTGCGCCAATTGGCAGGCTTGAGTGTGGGAGGGCGTCGCAATCAAAAATTACCGAGTTATCCCAAATTGGCGCAAACCCAGTTTGATCTGGTGTTCCTCGATCCGCCGCGTTATGCCAAGAGTGCTTTTGGTATTGTCGATTTGGTTAATGATTATCAAGGTTTGTTTAAGCCCGCATTAATGGCGACCAAAGTCGGTGGCACTATCGTTTGCTGTAACAATGTGGCGAAAGTCGAGCGCCAAGCATGGTTCGACAGTTTAGTGCGCTGCGTTGAAAAACAAGGCCGTACAGTCACTACGTACACTTGGCTCGATCCCCATGAGGATTTCCCTTCGTTCGATGACAATCATCCACTTAAAATAGTGGCGCTGGCATTAAGTTAACTATACAAACGGCATAGTGATAAGAACTACATAGTGATATTAACAAGCAGGGCACCCGATTCGGTGCCCTTTTTATTTGTCCATTTATGTGCCGCTAGATGGGTTGCAAGTGGAAGGCAATCGCGACGCGGTTCCAGCCATTAATGGCAATGATTAAGCTGGTGAGGTCGACAATTTCTTTCTCGGAATAATGCTCTGCAAGCGCCGCATATTGACTGTCATGCACGGGGGCAGTAGCAACTTGGGTTAAGATTTCTGTCCAGAGCAGCGCTGCACGTTCCCGTTCATTAAAGATTCCATCGACCTCATGCCAAGCGGCAAGTAAATCTAAACGCAGCTGTTCTTCACCGTCGCTTCTGGCTTCTTCGGCGTGCATTCGCTGACAAAACGCGCAGCCATTGAGTTGCGATGCTCTGAGCTTGACTAAATGCACCAGTAATGGCGTAAAGTGGGAGTCGCCGGCTGCTTTGTCTAAGCTTAACAGTGCCTTGGCGAGTGCGGGTTGTAGCTGATAAATTTGCTGGCGTGGTATACGTTCTGACATAAAAGCCTCCTATAAGCTGAGGCTTCAATCTAAGCGGTTAGCGCGACCTAGGATTGGAGATTTGCGACATTTTACGCTTTTTGTATTGCCCTGGAGTTTGCTGTGTCACCCGCACAAAGTGTTGATGTAGATGGGCTTGATCGTAAAATCCGCAATCGAATGCAACCTGCACTAGGCTGAGGTTAGGTGATTGGCTGAGTAGGTTACGGGCGACTTTGACTCTGTTTAATTGCAGTAACTGCGCCGGCGACAATCCGGTTTCTTGTTTAAATCTTCGTTCAAACTGGCGGCGACTTAAGGGCAGTTGCTTATAGAAATCCTCTAAACTGGTTTGGGTTTGAATAAGCTTTGGTAAATTCGCCTGCACTAAGCCAACCATAGCGCTTTTATGTCGAGTTAACACCGCAGTAAATTGCCGCAGGGAGAGTTGCAACAACCAGTGCTCAAGTAGGGCGATGCGTTGGGCCGGCTGATTAGTTTCCGCCAGTTGTGATAACAGTTGCTCCAATCCAGTTAGCTGCAATTGCGTCGCATCAATAGTCGTCACTGATGAAGTAGACAGAATATCTTGCAGTTCAATGCCGAGTAAATGAAACGCGCCGCCGGGGTGAAAGCGAACTGTCATCAGCTCGATTCCTGGCAAAAAGGCGTGGGAATGTCGGCTCTGACCACAATGAAACAATACTTGAGGCTCTTCGCCGCTGAGCGTTTGAGTCAGTGTTTGTGTTGGCGTTGGGAAATAGAAATGCAGGCTAGTGCCGCCGTCAGGATAAAATGTCTGCTCAATGCTCTGCGGTAAATCAGTCGCTACGCGCAAATGAAAATAGCGCTGCACCCAAGGGCGAAGTGGCGCTAAGGGTTTAAAATGGCTAAAGCCTAAGTGCGCGAGTTCAGTTTCGAAACGTTTAAAGCTGCGCATTTCTAATAAATTTGCCCGATATCGCAAGCTGAGCACCATAAGGAAGAAAGTAAGGTCAGATTAATCTAACTGAGGCATTTTTGCACCTGTGTTGCTTGTACGCATTTGCCTTGGGCTGGATTGAACAGTCTGTGGTGTTGGCTAGTTTGCGAGGGTATTTAAAGCCTGTGTATTCGGTTCATGCTGATTTGTCGGCCTAGGCAAGAACTGAATTTACGCCAACATCAGCTAAGATGCTTCGAGGAGGATTAACTTTTACGTTTTGTATTGGGATAAACAGGTGCTATCTGGCAATAAAAAGTCACCAAGGACAAGGTACATCCTTGGTGACTTTCTGTTTTTTTACTCTGTATTTTCACACTCGCTTAAACACGTTGTTAACGCGCTAACGTTAACATGCTGAATTTAAAATACTAAACTTAAAGTACTTTGAATCTGATTGCCGTGCCGCCACTGCTGGCGAGTGCGAGGTTTAGGCTATCTTTAGCGATCACCTCTTTTGTTTCAATCACATAATCATAGGGATTGGTTTTCCAATCGGCCTTTGAACCATCGCGGTAAATTTGTGCTTGATAACGTTTATTCGGGGAGAGGAAATCCAGTTTGACCGTGACCTTGCGTGCGGTTTCATCCGTGAGTGCGCCTAAGTACCAATCACCTTGATCCTTCGCTTGGCGGGCAAAGACCACATAGTCACCGACTTCACCGGCCAGCGCGACACTTTGATACCAATCTGTGGGCACATCGCGGATAAATTGGAAGGCATCTAAGTGCTTTTCATAATTGCGCGGTAAGTCTGCTGCCATTTGGATTGGGCTATAGAGCACAACGTACAAGGCGAGCTGTTTGGTCAATGTGGTTTGCACACGATTTTCAGCATCCAACCCCTTGGGCGCTAAGTCAAAAATTCCCGGGGTAAAGTCCATTGGACCCGCAAGCATGCGAGTAAAGGGTAACATGGCCGTGTGTTCAGTGCTGTTTGGTGGGCTCCCCCAAGCATTGTACTCTTGGCCGCGGGCACCTTCGCGGGAGATCCAGTTCGGATAGGTTCGGCGCAGGCCTGTGTCTTTGATCGGCTCGTGGGTATTGATACTGATATGGTGTTTCGCTGCTTCAGTGACATTGTGCAAATACTCACCGACCATAAACTGGCCGTCGTGCCACTCGTGACGGGTAATGCCTTTGTTATCGATGCGCTTGATTTGGCCACCATCGGCGACATAGCCTGTCTTGACTTGAGTAACACCGTGCTGCTCATACAGGGCGAAGGCATCTGCCATTTGCTCGCGATAATGCGTGACTGAACCCGCTGTTTCATGGTGGCCGATTAAACGTACACCTTGCTTTGCTCCGTAGGCTGTGATGGCGGGCAGATCGAAATCAGCATAGGCCTTGGTAAAGCTAAATTGATCGCCGTTGTGGAACCAGTCGCCGTCCCAACCTTCATTCCAACCTTCTACTAGTACGCCATCAAACTGATATTTAGCGGCGAAATCCATATAACGCTTTGTTTCACTGGTGGTTGCGCCATGGGTTGGGCCCGAGCCCCAGGTATTTTCGTTTAAGTGCATTCCCCACCAAATACCGACGTATTTCCCTGGTTTTACCCAAGTAACATCGCCGAGTTTATTGGGTTCATTGAGGTTTAGGATGAGGTGCGAATTGAGTAGCCCAGTTGCTTTGTCGGCAATTTGAATGGTGCGCCATGGCGTATAAAAACCCACTTGGGTTTTGACGCGAATACCGTCGGACCAAGGCGTGAGATCCGCCTTTAGTTTGCCATCTCGCTGTTGATCTAAGGTCATGGCGGCAAAGTCCACCAAGGCGGCTTCGTGGATACTTAAGTGCGTACCGTCTGCGAGTTTAAAGGTGAAGGGGGTATGGGCTCTATCGACGTCTTTAAGCGCTGTGGTGCGATATAAATATTCGTAGCGATTCCAGCCGCGGGCAGGGATCCACCATGCTGTGGCTTTATCGCTCTTGCCGACATTGAACTCGGTTAACTCGTCAGTGATGGATAGCGGCGAATTGGCGGGCAGGGCTGCTTGTTGGGCTAAGTGATAGCGAAAGCCAATCCCATCGTCAAAGGCTTTAAATTCGATTTCGAGTTGCACCTTGCCATTACTTAATACAGCAGTCAGTTGATTGTGTTGATCGCGGATCCATTCCTGTTCGCCCCAAGGTTGTTGCCACTTTTCATCGGCACTTTGTTTATCGCTGCTTTTTATCTGTAATCCTTGACCGAGTTCGCCAAGGGATTGAAAAACTAAGCCTAAGCGGCTCGGTTCTATGACTGTCTTGCCGTGAAAATCGATTTTATATTCGGGGCGGCCAGTATCATCACTCAAGCTGATTTGAATTTGTTGGTTGGGTGAGCTGACGATAACGGTTTTGGCAAATACGTTGGCACTAAAAAGACTCGTGACCGCAAGGGCGATAGCTGTAGGGCTTAATAGCGCTTGCGATAGCTTTTGTCGCGATGAGCACTGGCGAGTGTGGCTGTTTGTTAAGTGGCAGTCTGTTACGTGACGGGCAGTTAAGTCGCTGCGAGTGAACTGAATAGGGTTGGTCTTGATGAACATTCCTTGATCCTTGTTTTTATAATGAATGTGACTCACAGCATACTAGTGGCGATGGCTTTTTAACCGCAACGGCCTGCATACGTATTCACCACATTAAGGCGTGGCGTGACAGACGTGACGAGAAGCATTGCGAGGGCACGAACAAAAGATGTGGTTTGCTTTTGACTCGGGTAAACTGCGCGCTTTCTTTTTGCTTAAAAATGCAATTTAGCGTGGGATTTACAGTGGGATTTACAGTATTTGGAGCCGCAGTAGTAAGGTCAAACCGTGAAAATTAGCCAACGTTTGCAACAGATAAACAGCATGATCACTGGTCATTACGATCATATTTGGGATTGCTGCTGCGATCATGGTTTGCTCGGTATGCAGTTGTTAAAAAGGAGCGCTGCCCGCCACGTGCACTTTGTTGATTGTGTCCCTTTGCTAATGCAGGCACTTGAGCTGCGTTTACAGCGTTTCTTTCCTGCTGACATATCAGGCCTTAATCCCAACTTAGCGCCACACTCAGATCCAGACTTAAACCTAGACATAGATCCCAATTTAAGTTGTCATACTCAGTGGCAAGTGCATTGCCTCGATGTCGCGGCTTTACCGCTCGAGCAAACCAGTGACAAAGATAAACAGTTGATTATCATCGCTGGCGTGGGTGGTGAATTGCTGGTGGAATTAGTGCGGGCAATTCTAGCTCAACACCCACAGCGGCACCTCGAGTTTATTTTGTGTCCCGTGCATCATAATTACTATGTCAGGCAATCACTTTCGGCCTTAGGGCTAGGGCTTAAGTCGGAACTCTTATTGGAAGAGAATCAACGTTTCTACGAAATCCTCCATGTCAGTACAATCGTGGCTCCAAATGGTCTGCCTATCACTGCTACGGGGTCGTTAATGTGGCAGACGTTAGATGAAGTAAGTTTGCCGCGAGCACACCGCTACCTGTCGCAGGTGATTGGCCATTACCAACGCATGCCGGCGCACAAGCAAACTCCTGAAATTATTCACGCCTATCAGCAGCAATTGGCCCAGCTCTTGAGTGAGCATAGTGAGCTTGAATGCGCTTGAGCATTTTGCCGCTTGGGCATTACGTTAAGAATGACTATGAGCACCAAAGATGAGGATCAGGCGAAAGAGATGATACATCGCGATCTCGTTGTTAATATTATGGGCAAAACGATTTTAGCATAAACCGTTAACAATCAATCTTGTAATCGTTAAAACCTATTAATCACTCGGACTGGACTGAGTGTGATCATTGCCTCTGTGGCAGTTTTTGATCTGCATTTGGCGCATTTTCGTTTATGCTGCGACTCCTTTTCGGCAAATGGCTACGACTATGCGTTTATTGAGAACTACCCAAGATCCTGCGGTTAACCTACAGACGGCACGCGTTTTTTATCGCAGAGCTGCCCGCGCGATAGTGTTATCGGGTGAAGACATTTTGCTACTTTATACCCAAAAATACCGCGACTACAGCTTACCCGGAGGCGGAATTGATGATGGCGAGAGTCTTGAAGATGGACTGATCCGCGAGCTACAGGAAGAAACCGGTGCCTTAGACATTCAAGTGTTAGCGCCCTTTGGTCGCTATGAAGAGTTTCGACCTTGGTACCGTGAAGGAGCGAATGTAGTGCACATGGAGTCATTCTGTTATGTGTGCCGTATTGACATCACATTGGGCGAGCGTGGTTTAGGTGAGACTCGATTAGAAGCCCATGAGATTAAAAATGGCATGCGACCTCAATGGCTCAATATTCATCAAGCTATCGCCCATAATGAAGATATTCAGCGTAATCATCCCCATAAAGGCCAATCAATAGAGCGTGAAACTTTTCTGCTAAAAAAGATAGTGTTGGAATGTTTGTAAGTTTTATCATTTTTAAATCATAACTTTAAACTATGATTTTATTTCATGTCAAACTTGGTTTTCTTGGTTTATTGGCGATTGAACGCCGTTATTTTAACCTGATTTTTTAAGTGGATGTGCTTCGAGTCTGTGCCTGACTCAGTGGATGTTTAAGACAATTTCTCACTCTTTTGCCGCAGCAGGGAAGACAATGCAGATTATTTTATTGACCCACGAACGCGAGTTAACTCGCAAAACGAATACTGGCCAACTTGCGTTAGCCGCATTCCCTGAAGAGGTGAAAAGCATCGTCTGGTCGAGAACGGCACCTGATAACGATTTAGTGGCTATGTTGGCATCGCAGCAGGCTAAACTGTTGTTTCCAGCAAGTGATACTGAGCACACTGGGCCCATTGATCATAATGCCTTAGATACGGTTTTAGCTGAGCCAGCGCTCTCGAACGCACAAGCCTTGTTAGTGCCTGCGCAATCTACAGTCATAGCAGCACAACGAATGCCGAACCAAGTGGTGATTTTAGATGCGACTTGGCAGGAGGCGCGTAAGATGCTGCGCCAGAGTCCCTATCTCAAAACAGCCGCACGAGTCAGTTTGCCGCCACTTATGCCTGAATCCGCCTTTATATTGCGGCGTAATCAGCAAGAAGGGGGCTTGTGTACCGCAGAATGTATTATTGCGCTTTGGCGCCAGTGTGGCAGAGCAGAACAAGCGACGCTATTAGCGTCGCTGTTTGCTGAATTGAATAACCGTACTTGATTGCAGTGTTTGAGAGAGTGTTCGAGGAAGTGCATGAATAGATAATTAACGACTTTTAGCTTTGACCCATAGATAAATCACCATCAGTTAAATCATAGTCATTTAAATAACAGTCAGATAAATACACAGAAAGTGGCTCATGGCACCGCCGAGCACAAACAAATGCCAAATGGCATGATTGAATGGAATGCGTTTACCGACGTAGAATACAACCCCTAAGGTGTAAAATAACCCGCCTAAGATCAATAGATTAAAGCCTACCTCTGACATCGCCGCCGTTAAATCGCCCATCACAGTGACACATAGCCAGCCCATAGCGAGATACAAGACTAAGCTTAACTTTTTGAATTTGTGAATAAACAGTGTCTTAAATAGGATCCCACCAATTGCAAGCGACCAAATAGCCGTTAAAACCACTATCGACTGCGTGCCTTGTAAGCTTATCAGCATCAAAGGTGTGTAAGTTCCTGCAATTAAACAGTAAATAGCGCAGTGATCGGCGATCTTCAGTTTATGTTTCCAGCCTGAATGGCTAACGCTGTGATATAACGTCGAGCATAGGAAAAGCACTATGATGCTCGCACCATAAATGGTTACGCCCGTAAGTTGAATTGGCGTTAGGTGATCTTGACCTTTAAGCAGCATGAGTACCAATGCCACAATCCCCGCAATGACACCTAGGCCATGGGATACACTGTTAGCGATCTCTTCTTTGATACTATATGGTCCAGATTTTACTGGTTTTTTAACTGTATTTGGCTGTTCGATAACACTTTGACTCGACATGGTAGATACACACTCGTAAACGATAATGACTGAGTCTATCAGTTAGAAAAATAAATCACCATATTTAAGCGTACACTTGTAAGCTTAAATTTATGGTTGGCTTCTATTTTTCATCTTTTAGATTTTTAACGCCGTCTTGCACTCCCATCAGTGCATCGCATTGATGATGCTACTCGCTTCAAGACGTGAGATTTAACATTCAATTTAGCGCGATTATGATCCCAATTCCCAGCCTTATTTGTCTTAACTGGCAAGTGGCTTATCAAGCACTGGCGTAAAGTACTGTGCTTGTAGCAGGTTGCATTCGCATTGAACTTTGCTCTGTTTTCCTCCTCTAATCTGCGTTGAGCACTCGTAAGTAAATGCAATCAATAGATAATTCGCTTTCAATATTCACCAACCCGATATTGGATTGATATTGAATTAGAGTGTAATCGTTCCACGTTAAGCATCATTGAAATCAATGGATACTATACAAAACCTAAGGATGGATTTTGCCTTTTCAACATCAACCTAAGGCCGCGCCTTTATTGACTGCATCTCCTACAGTGATAGCGATTGGAGATGATGCCAATAGTGCTTTTCTGATTTCGGTCACATCGCCAGAAGGCGAGACTTTTATCGCCTTTGATCATCACCTCGGTGAACTGGATGCTGCTCAAACGCCTGTTTTTACCACTGATACGGAGCCATTAGCGTTCAATAGCGATACAGGTCATTCAGCCTCTAAGCATGACATCAAAGGCATAGCTCAAGATAAAACCCAAGATTTGGTACTGCAAGAAATCCATGCTGAACATCAACATCAACATCAACATAAATTGGTTCCTGAGTCTGAATCCAAACCTGAACTGTCTAGGACAATACAAACTAGTGCTCAGGGATTGGGTACGGGATCCGTTTTGCGTGCTCGTCAGCCATATGTCAAAGAATTAAGTCTGTTATTTTTCGTACTCTTAGTGCATGTGTGTTTATTTTTACTTATCTGCATTTTGTGGCGCCCGCAGTTAAATCCCTTTGGATTGAAGGAAATAGAAAGCCGTGGCCCTAAAGTGGCAGCGATCAAGGCTTACTTTATTTATGCTCCCGCGGTAGAGAAGGCTGAAAGCGCTGCGCTAGAAACAGAGAGCAAGGCCGAGGATAAGACTGAAGCGACAAGTTCTGTTACGCCTACAATTGTTCCCACGCCTGCAACTCAAGTTAAGCCTCTGCCAATACTTGAAAAGGTCATGCCTGAAACAATAGCACCCGAAAAGGCCGTCTCTGAAAAAGTAGAGTCGGAAAAAGTGAAGCCGGATACAGTTAAACCGAACATCACTCAATCGAGCCAATCTCAATCAAAGAAAACTCAATCAATTGCCCCAAGTGATGAACAACCCACTGAAACGATGGCAACAAAACCAACGAATACGTTGGATACCTCAGAATTAAAGCCGCAGCTTGGCGTTAAGAGTTCGCCCGCAGCAGAAGGTGAGAGCACAATAGCGACAAGCTCAAGCATGAGTTTATTCACTCAGCAATATTTTGAACGTCAGCGCGAGCAAGCGCTCGATGATCTCGTCATTGAACAGGCCGATAAGTTCACCCGGAAATCGAATATGAGTGAAATGAGCCCAGAGATGGAAGTGTTATTTGTCCCTAACGCCGATGATTTCGGTGGCACGACGAGTCTGGATTTACCCTTAGATCCAAATCGGATTGTGCGTAAAGGGGATATTTGTTATCGCGTGGTACAAGTCGGCACTCAAGTTAATCCTAACGCCGAAAATTTAGGTTTTCCCATTAACTGCAGTGGCAAAAAAATCAATCAAGCTATTAATGATGCCATTCAATCTCGATTAAACAAAATGATGCTCAAACCCCATAAATAGTGACTTTCTTTTATGATTTATTTTCATTCTAATTATGGATTTTTTAGTTTAATTTTATTTAATCAATTAAAAACAATTAATTATGAATCTTTATTTTGGATTGGTGGTTAAGGTTTTTAATTGCTTTTTTCCTTGTTTGTTGCTGCCACTTCTGTCTATACTGCGCACTCATCTTGTCGGAGTGCCTCTTGGCTGAGACCGTTTATTCGGGATCCGTTGAACCTGATCAGGTTAAAACCTGCGAAGGAAACAAGCGTAATAACACACATTAAATCGCTAAAATAGACGGCTTGAACACCTGTTTACTCAGCAGTGTTTTAAGCCTTAATGTTTAGATTTAATCGTTATTGAGCAGGGTAACTCAATTTTTGAAGCCAGTGTTGGCCACAAAAGTTGATTGCCATGTCCAGCTATCAACAACTCAATTCTCCAGACAAGCAACTCCATTTTTTAACGTGAGATTGCTTATGTCCAGTTCAAACCCAAACCCAGCTGTAGCTGCCAATGCGATAGAAATCACAGCACCAGAATCGACAATCCCTAATAAATCGACAGTGCCTAATAAATCGGCTGAGTCTAGTCAATCAATCGTGCCTAAGGCGCCGAGTCGCCGCGAAACCCGTGCGCAGTCCCAAGCCTTTATCGATACGTTAGCGCCACTGCAACATCCTAATTCACAAAAGATTTATCTCGAAGGTTCCAGTGCCGATATTCGCGTTGGCATGCGGCAAATTCTGCAGACTGACACATTTGTCGGCGGTACTGATGATGCGCCTATCATGGAAAAAAATCCGCCAATCCGCGTGTATGATTGCGCCGGACCTTATTCCGATCCTGAGGCCGACATCAATGTGCGTCTAGGCCTTGGTAAATTAAGACAAAACTGGATTCTAGCCCGCAACGACACAGAGCAATTATCCTGCGCGACCTCAGACTTTACCCAACAAAGACTCGCCGACGACGGTTTAGATCATCTGCGTTTTGAGGCAGGCTCGAGTGCCATTGTCCGCCCACGCAGAGCGCTGCAGGGCAAACGAGTCAGTCAATTACACTATGCCCGTCAAGGGATTATCACGCCAGAAATGGAATATGTGGCGATCCGCGAGAACATGGCACTTGCGCAAGTACAGGATGAAATCCTCAATCGTAAAGCCAAGGGCGAAGCCTTTGGTGCCTTAGTCGGCGAACCGATTACCGCCGAATTTGTCCGCGCCGAAGTTGCCCGTGGCCGCGCGATTATTCCGCTGAATATTAACCATCCCGAAGCCGAACCTATGATTATCGGGCGTAACTTTCTGGTGAAAGTGAACGCCAATATCGGTAACTCGGCGGTGACGTCTTCCATCGAGGAAGAAGTGGAAAAGCTCGTCTGGTCTACCCGTTGGGGCGCAGATACGGTAATGGATTTATCCACGGGTCGTTATATTCACGAAACCCGCGAGTGGATCATCCGCAACTCACCAGTGCCCATCGGCACAGTGCCGATTTATCAAGCGCTGGAGAAAGTGAACGGCGTGGCAGAGGATTTAACGTGGGAAGTGTTCCGCGATACCTTGATTGAACAAGCTGAGCAAGGTGTTGATTACTTTACTATTCATGCTGGTGTGCTGCTGCGTTATGTGCCGATGACGGCTAAACGTGTTACTGGGATCGTTTCTCGCGGCGGTTCAATTATGGCCAAATGGTGCCTGAGTCATCACAAGGAAAACTTCCTCTACAGCCATTTTTGTGAGATCTGTGAGCTTTGCGTCGCTTACGATGTATCCCTGTCTTTAGGTGATGGTATGCGTCCCGGATCGATTGCCGACGCTAATGATGCAGCCCAGTTTGCAGAGCTTGAAACCTTAGGTGAGCTAGTCAAAATCGCGTGGGAATACGACGTACAAACCATTATCGAAGGGCCGGGACATATCCCGATGCAGCTCATTAAAGAGAACATGGACAAGCAGTTAGTTCACTGCGACGAGGCGCCGTTTTACACGCTTGGCCCACAAATCACCGATATCGCACCTGGGTATGATCATTTCACCTCCGGCATAGGCGCGGCCATGATTGCTTGGTATGGCTGCGCTATGTTGTGTTACGTCACGCCAAAAGAACACTTAGGACTACCGAATAAACAAGATGTTAAGCAAGGTTTGATTGCCTATAAGATTGCCGCCCATGCTGCCGATGTGGCAAAAGGTCATTCGAGTGCGCAAATTCGTGATAATGCGCTGGCAAAGGCGCGGTTTGAATTCCGCTGGGAAGATCAATATAACTTAGGGCTCGATCCTGAAACCGCGCGTGCTTATCACGATGAATCTTTACCGCAGGAATCCGCTAAAGTCGCGCATTTTTGCTCTATGTGCGGCCCTAAATTTTGTTCGATGAAAATCACCCAAGATGTTCGCGCCTATGCCGCTGGCTTAGAGGCGGCACAAGCGAAGGCGGAGCAAGTTGAAGCGGCTGCCCAAGCTATGCAAGTCACAATCAAGACGCCGCAGGAGTTGGAAGCGGCAATGGCGCTAAAATCGGCACAATTTGCTGCCTCGGGCGCCGAGATTTATCACGTTAAAGACAAGCTCGTCGCCGAAGCTGAGGAAGCCTAATGATGCTGGGTATTCATGGGGGGAAATTGCCCATGAATACCGAGCGCCCCGCGTTTGTCTGGACTATAGCCGGTTCAGACAGCGGCGGCGGTGCCGGTATTCAGGCGGACTTGGCAACGATTCAGGATTTGGGCTGCCACGGTTGCAGCGTGATCACCACAGTGACGGCGCAAAGCTCAGTGGCGGTCACTTTAGTCGAGCCCGTATCAGCGGCGATGTTAATGGCTCAGTTGACCACTTTACTTTCAGACTTGCCACCCAAAGCGATCAAAATCGGCTTACTGGCAGATCAATCTCAAGTCGCATTGCTGGCAGATTGGATCGCGAGTTTTAAAATCCACTATCCATCAGTGCCTGTGATTGTCGATCCTGTGATGGTCGCCAGTTGTGGTGATGCATTAGCAGTAGATAACAGTCAGGATATAAAAAGTACGGCTAAATCAGCCTTAGATTTTAGGCCTTTCAAAGGTTTAATCGAACTTATCACGCCCAATGTGCTTGAACTTGGGCGGTTAACTCACAGTGATGTTTCGACCAAATCGCAGTTCGTTGCTGCAGCACAGGCTTTATCCCAGAGTTTAGATTGCAGTGTGCTCGCTAAAGGGGGCGATGTGAGCTTCGGCAGCACTGACATTCTTGCTGATACTCATGCTAAAACTCACGATAACACTCATGCTCAAACTCAGGCTAATGTTCATGTTAGCACTCTCGATAGCAACGGCTGGGATTTTGAGCTTGCCGAGGATTATCTGGTTTGCCATCAAGTACGCGCTAGCTCTGAGCTGCATCAAAATGGGCGTTTCTGGTTGGCAAGCCCGCGGGTTAATACACGTCATAACCATGGCAGCGGCTGTACTTTGTCATCGGCCATTGCCGCCGTGTTAGCGCAGGGTTTTGTATTGCAAGATGCGGTGGTTGTTGCAAAAGCCTATGTGAGTCAAGGCTTAAGCGCGGCGATTGGTTTAGGGCAAGGTCCAGGGCCGTTGGCCCGTACGGGGTGGCCCAATGACTTGTCCCGCTATGCCAAGATAAATCTGTGTGATGGCAATTTTATTAGTTATCACCTCAACCAACATTTTGATGTTGGTAATGATTTAGTTGCAACAGTTTTTTCCGCAACAGATCAGGCAACCGCTCAGGTAAGAATAACTTCGACGCCAGCTCAATACATCTCATCCCACGGTTTTAAAGTGCTCGATGCCGATCTTGGTGTTTATCCCGTGGTGAGTGACTTAACCATGCTGGAGAGTTTGTTAGCTGCGGGCGTTAAAACCGTACAGTTACGGATAAAAACCGATTCAAGCGAGTCAACCGCTGCAGTGTTAGCCGAATCTGATTCAGGTAAGTCTGCGCTAGGTAGATGTGAGTCAGGCAAATCTAAGTCAGGCGAACCTGAGTTAATTGGCTCTGAATTAGAGGCAAAAATTCAAACGGCTATTGCCTTAGGCAAGCATTTTAATGCGCAGCTTTTTATCAATGATCACTGGCAGTTAGCGATAAAATACCATGCCTTTGGGGTACATTTAGGCCAAGAAGATCTCGCCGTTACCGACTTAGCGGCCATTCAAGCCGCGGGACTCGCGTTAGGTCTATCCAGCCACAGTTATTTCGAGTTGCTATTGGCGCATCAATACTCGCCATCCTACATAGCGCTTGGGCATATATTCCCAACCACGACGAAGCAAATGCCTTCTGCGCCCCAAGGGCTCGCAAAACTTAAGCACTATGTGGCGTTACTCCAAGACCATTATCCCTTGGTCGCCATTGGCGGCATCGACTTAGATAATCTGGCAAAGGTGAAAGCTACTGGGGTAGGCAATATTGCTGTGGTGCGCGCAATAACGAAAGCTAAGGATCCGTTAGCAGCGTTCGCAGAGCTGAGCCAAGCTTGGGAGCAATGTAGCTTGTCTGAAGAACTGGCTGTAAAGCATAAGTTGGTTGCAAAGCATGAGTAAAAAACCACCGCTTTCTCACGCAGACGTTCTCAGCGACGGAACACAAAGCGCTCATACACTCAGTGATGCTGATTTCATCCGCTATTCTCGGCAAGTCTTATTGCCAGAAGTCGGTGAGGCAGGGCAATTACAACTGGCCGACGCCAGCGTTGTTATTGTAGGGCTTGGCGGTTTAGGGCAATTGGCGGCGCAATATCTGGCCTGTGCAGGTATTAGTCGCTTGACCTTAATCGACATGGATAAGGTTGAAGTTTCGAATCTACCAAGACAATTGCTATTCACCGATGCCGACATTGGACTCAATAAGGCGCGAGTTGCCAAGCAAAAGCTTAAAGGCTTAGCGCCGCAGTGCACTGTTACTGCCCATGAAACAGCATTTAGTGCTGAGACATCAGCTCATCACTTCGCTGAGGTTTTACAATTAAAACAACAGGGTAAAAGAGTGCTCGTGCTTGACTGCACTGATAACTTTGCGACTCGCCAATCCATTAATCGCTGCTGTATCGAAGCTGCTTTGCCTTTAGTCAGTGCATCAATCGCAGCATTTAGCGGTCAATTGTTTGCAGTCAATCAAATGCAGCTCCCCTCTGGCGGTTGCTATCACTGTATTTTCCCCGCACAGACAAGAGTGTCGCAGAGCTGCAGTACCCAAGGTGTACTCGGCCCCAGCGTGGGCGTGATGGCGTCAATGCAATCTTTGGTGGCTATACAACTCTTGCTGAGTGTGGACAGCGGTTGTGATGAACCGAAAAATGCCTTGTTGGGGCGTTTTTGGCGCTTCGACGCTAAGTCACTTGCATGGACAGCTGCGGTATTAACGCGGGATCCCCACTGTGACGTGTGTGGTCCCAAAGGGGCTTATCTATCATCAAATAAAGATAGTCTTGAGGTTTGATATGATTTTAATTCACATAAACAATATCCCGCAGTCGTTATCTGAACCGACGTCACTCGCGGCTGTGATCCTCGCGCAAGATATAGCCCTCGATTCGGTTGCTATCTTGTTGAATGCTGAGGTGGTTCCGCGCAACCGCTGGCAATCTATTCTCTGCCAACATGAAGATAAATTAGAACTTTTCTCAGCTGTAGCGGGAGGCTAGTATGTTAAAGATTGCCGATGTGGAGTTTGAGTCGCGGTTATTTACAGGAACGGGAAAGTTCAGTAATAGCCAAGTGATGATCGAGGCGGTAATGGCTTCAAAATCGCAGTTAGTGACAGTTGCGATGAAAAGAATTGATTTTAAAATGGGGCTTGATGATTTACTCACGCCGTTACGTCAAGCGGGTGTACGGCTATTGCCTAACACTTCGGGGGCGCGAAATGCCAAGGAAGCGGTGTTTGCGGCTGAGCTTGCCCGTGAAATGCTGGGAACTCATTGGATTAAGCTCGAAATCCACCCCGATCCTAAGTACCTGATGCCCGATGCAATTGAAACCTTAGCAGCGGCCAAGATTCTCTGTGATAAAGGCTTTATCGTGTTGCCCTACGTGCATGCCGATCCTGTGCTGTGCCGTCGCTTGGAAGAGGTGGGCTGCGCTGCGGTTATGCCACTGGCGAGTCCGATTGGCAGTAATCAAGGTTTAGTCACTGAAAGCTTTTTAAAAATCATCATAGAGCAGGCGCGGGTGCCAGTGGTGATCGATGCCGGCATTGGCGCACCTTCGCAGGCTGCGCGGGCAATGGAGCTGGGCGCCGATGCGGTGCTCGTTAACACCGCCATCGCCAGCAGCGCGTCGCCGATAGTGATGGCCGAGTGCTTTAAGGAGGCGGTGCAATGCGGTCGGCGAGCCTTTGAAGCTGGGCTTGGCCGAGTACAAACGGGCGCGGTACAGACCAGTCCTCTGACGGGATTTTTAAATCAATGAGTTTTGTAGCGGAATTTGCCAACATCCCACGGGATAAACTGTTACTCGATTTGTATTCTTGCACAGCCCAAGATGTCGAGCGGGCGTTAGTGAGTCCAGTAGGGGATTTACGCAGCTTACTGGCCTTGTTATCACCTGCGGCTGAACCTTATATCGAAACCATGGCACAACATTCAGCGGCGCTTACGCGGCAGAGATTTGGCGCGAATCTGGGCATGTATTTACCGCTATACGTCTCGAATCTGTGCGCTAATGAATGTGATTACTGTGGTTTTAGCATGAGTAACAAACTCAAACGCAAGACCTTGAATGAGCAGGAGTTGATGGCCGAGATGGTCATTATCAAAAATAGGGGGTTCGATTCTATTTTACTGGTGTCGGGTGAGCATGAAACTAAGGTCGGTATCGATTACTTCAAACAAATTTTACCATTGGTAAAGCAGCAATTTAGCCATGTGGCGATAGAGGTCCAGCCCATGAGTGAGGACCATTATCGCCAGTTAGTCGTGCTAGGTTTAGATGCTGTGATGATTTATCAGGAGACCTATCAGCCAGAGACTTATGCTAGCCATCATTCCCGAGGTAAAAAAATGGATTTTGCCTATCGCTTAGCAACACCGGATAGAGTTGCGGCGGCGGGCGTTGATAAAATTGGTCTTGGAGTGTTACTGGGGCTGGATGATTGGCGTTTAGATGCGTTAATGATGGGATATCATATTGACTATTTAGAGCGTCGCTATTGGCGCACTCGCTTTAGTATTTCGCTGCCAAGGTTAAGGCCTTGTACTGGCGGGATCACCCCAAAAGTTATGCTATCGGATTTAGGTTTAGTACAAATGATTTGTGCATTTAGACTTTTTAATCATCAGCTTGATATCAGTATGTCGACAAGGGAAAGCCCTGAGCTGAGGGATAATCTTTTACCACTTGGAATTACTCAAATCAGTGCGGGTAGTTCGACACAACCGGGCGGCTATCAAGCACCCGACAGTCAACTCGATCAATTTGAGATAAGCGATGATCGCAGCGTCGAGCAAGTCATCGAACAGATGCAACGGCAGGGTTTTAATCCCGTATTTAAGGATTGGGAAGCCAATTGGATCACAGGATAAATAAGACCGTAAATAAATGGTGAGAATGCGGATAAAACCTGTACTTTTGCAGGTAATTGGTCAATAATTAACCCATTAATCACAGCGTGCAGGAATACCGTTATGCAAATCCAATCTGCTTATTCATCCGGTCTGCAAGGCTTGCAAAGTGCTCAATCTGGGCTCACTCAAGCAACAATAGATGTGGCTAAACCTACACCGACTCAAAGTGCGGCTCCGGCTGAATCTACAAGAGATGTTGCGCAGCCTGATAAAACCTCGGCATTACTTAACGCTAATGAGTCATTAAGACAAGGGGAAGCGTCAACAGAAGTGATTGAAACTGATTCTGAAACGATAGGTTCGATCATTAATATTAAGGTGTAAATATCATGTCGGTTGTGGCGCTATCACCTAAGGTTGGAGCGCCATCCTCTTCATTTTCGGCACATGATAAGATGCTCAGCTCGAATCTAAGCCAGAGTCAAAGCCAGAGTCAAAGCCAGAGTCACGCTAATAGCACTTATCAAGGAGCCAGCGCTCACACTGCAGGCTCCGCAAAAATTGAAGCGAGTGGTGTCCATGAACTACAGGTTACTGGAACTTCATTTGCTCCAGTTCAAGCCACGCCTATTACTTCATTAGCTGCTAACGTTTCCCAATCTCTCCACTCATCACCGAATGTGTCTTTTGCTGCTTCTAGTGCTGTTTCATCAACTGCAGCACCTGTACTTCCTGTACTGAATGGTGCAAGCCAAGCACCCAAGATCGATCCTTTTTCCGTACCAACGCCAAGGAGCAATCCTCAGGTAAATACGTTAAATGATCGAGCGAGCTTACATGCCGATGCGAGTTTTAGTTTGTTAACAGGACCAAGATCCATTTCTGGTGTACGCGGGGGACAGATTGCGGCACCTATTTCTACTCAGGTATTTTCGCCAGTCGCGGGTACGAGTAATAGCGGACTTGGGGTAAATTCCTTGGCTACAATAAGTCCAAATCTCAGTGTAACGAGCAATATTCCCGTTGATATTTTTACGCCTCTGAGTCCATCAATTGGCACTAGTGGTACTGATATTCCTGCTTTCAATCCATCTAGCACGGGTGATGTTTCTCCAATAATGCCTGATTTAGCTGCAGTGTTTGGACCACAAACTGTCTTTACTGGAGCTGCGTTAGTTGATCCCTCTACGTCTGATTCTGTAATCAACAGTGCTGTAAATAAGAGTATAGCAACGAGTGCAGGGCCTGTTGGTCAGTCAAACTCTGCGCAAGCCTTAGATCAATCAGCTAGCAATGATGTTGCTCAACCGACTGTGTTAGAACAATTTACTCAAGTTTTCGGTGAAGCTCAGGCTCAAGCTGGTCCTGTAGATGCTCCTGCGACAGCGTCTAATCCAGATGATAGTCAACAAGTCTTAGCTGCTGTCTTTGCCCCAAATGATAATCAGCTTGAAAAGCAAGTACAGGAAGAAGAATCGCAGAAACAGCAAATTGCAGCAGCGGAAGAGGCAAAGCAGCAATCACTGGTTCAACAGGCTCAGGAACAAGAGATACAAGCCCAAGAAAAAGTGCAGGCTCAACAGCAACAGCAAGTCGATGAGCTTAAAACTCGAGATTCAGAGGTTAAAGCCCATGAGCATGCCCACGCAACCGTCGGAGGACAATACGCTCAGAGCCCGAGTTTTAAGTATGAAAAGGGTGCTGATGGCCAACGTTACGCCACCGATGGCGAAGTGCAGATTGATGTCTCTCCAGTGGGAGGCGACCCGCTTGCAACGATAAACAAAATGAAGCAAGTTTATGCCGCAGCAATGGCTCCTGTTGACCCGTCATCAGCGGATATCCGTGTTGCCGCGGAAGCCTTGCAAAAAATGAATGAAGCTAAGGTGATGCTGGCAGAGGAGCGACAAAAACAAATTGTTGACTTGCAAACGACTCAAACATTAATAGACGCAGATGCACAAATCAAAGAGTTGCCACCGTTAGAAAAACATACACCTGTAGTGACGGGAGACGTTGATGAGTCCGGTAATATTGCTCAGCCCCAAGAGGCTGTATTCACCCCCGCCTCTACTGCGCTTGATAAGCTAAAACAAGCGATCGAGGCGCAAACGGCCAACACGAGAGTCATTGATACTGGTTCGAAAACCTCTTCTGATATCAGTGACTCAGTCACTACATCGACCACAGTGGAAACGATTGAGCCACCGACCGCAACTTTAGCATTTGGAGAAGCTTCAACTTCAGCGGATTTAGCGACGGGTTTTATCTCAAGATCCGATAGTGCTGCAAGCCGTTATTATGTCGCGGTTGCACAAGCCAGTGCTGGACCTTCAGCTCGTGTCGATATGACGTCGCAAGCCAATATTCAGTCTTCGTATCTGGCATCTTCAAATGAGCTGCTTAGCAATTTGCAATCTACGGATGTTTTGTCCGCAAACGATGTAAATGAGCAGTCTTCAAATATCAGTGCTAGCGCGAATACGAATGTGTCTTTGCAGAGCGAGTTATATGTGAAGGATGACCTTTTACAGGAGACGGGATTTATTCAGCCGCAATATTTGGGTGATCAACAAGCGCGCTATGTCGACTTTAGTGTGTAAGATTAGGCTTTAACTATTCCCATGATTCGCTGTTCATCATCTTTTTCGAAACAACTTCTCAGTACCACTAAGAACTAACCATTTAATCAGCAGTTAGCACTTATCGTTTTGCTCACTCGAATTGATAACTCGTTTGGTATCTTGCTGTTAATGACTATTCGTCGTTTCAATTCCATGCTGTTTTAAAATCAAGGAAGCAAGCAGTTTTGATGCAGGCCCTTGTTGATCCCTATTAGGGATAACTAAGCTCAACATGATGCGACGTTTTTGGCTACCCTCAAGATGTAAACGTACTAGATTACCCGAAGCCAATTCTTCTTGGACTAAGAAAGAGGGGATCCAACAGAAACCAATACCTTGATTTAAAATGACTTTAGCTTCATGGAAGTTAGAGACTGTCCAGCGCTGCTCAGCTTTGAGCCAGCCGATATCAATGTTGGATTGTACACCAGTATCTTTAATCACTAACTGTAAATATTGTGCCAATAGTTTATCGTCTTCAATTGTGCCTAAATCAGCGAGTGGGTGATTTGGATGACAGACGAGGTAGAGTTCTTGTTCACATAAGGGTTCGGATAAATACCCTTTAGGCGGCACCCCTGCACAGATAGCAATATCGACTTTACTCTGCAGAATGAGCTCTTGAGTACCGGTGATCACTGAGTCCAGCATGATGATTCGAGTGCCACGACTGTGGGGCAGAAACGCATTGAGGGCACACACTAAGCTTTCCATCGGATAGATAATTTCACGGGCAATCGTGAGTGTCGGCTCCCACCCTTGTTCAAGATTACTCGCAAGTTGTTCTAACTCGTTGACGGCTTGGGTGACATGCCGTGAGCGGCGCAGCAGCACTTCGCCCTGCGGGGTGAGATAGGCTTTACGGCCTTTGACTTCGAGTAGCTCGATACCTAATTGATGCTGTAATTTGGCAACGGCATGGTTAAGTGACGATTGACTCTTGTTGAGTTTTTCGGCCGCTTGGGCATAGCCGCCAAAATCGACCACCGCTTGCAAAATACGCCATTGTTCTAAGGTAGATTTAGCTCGAGTCATTATAATCTCAAAAAAACGATAGATTGGGGCTTATAGTGGCCACTTCTTACGACTTTTTCAATTAAATATCATAGAGTCAGTCATTTTCACGACATACAGCTAACTATGTCGCGCTAAGTTATTGAGGGGATAGATAGGCGAATAATGACAATTAGCTGTGTTTGCGCCCGAGCGAGTCACAAACACATCCTAAGCATTAACACTTAAAACGCACAAGAACCTATTGCGTCGAAAGCTTGATTGTTGGAGCTGTCAGCATGTTCTGAAGCGGTGCTATTTGAGATCCTTTGGATCAGCGCAGCACTATCAACGGGGGCGTCAATGACCGCTTTTAATTGGTCACTGAAGCTTAAAGCGTCTTCATTGATGACTAATACATTGAATAATTTTAGTTTGTCTTGGCAGTTGAATGTGGATTGAGCTATCAGCTGGGCTAGCGATGCTTGCCAGAGTGATTGGTAGTAGAGCGGTCCTTCGTTGGCGATAGCATTGAAGCTATAAGGATAATCTTGTGTTTGTGGCCAGTCTTGGCCAAAGCTCGCATTAAACTCTGCACCGAGATCGGGGTAGACTTGTGCACTTGAGTTTTGGTAAAAGTTGACTGCAACCTTAGCGCGAAAGACTTTAAGCTGCTTCGAATAAGCTTTAGCCAGTGTTTCACGCTCCTGTAAATAGGTGTGCTCAAATTGCGGAAATAGTTGATGGCGTAGCACTTCAGCTAACCAGAGGCTCGCCACAAAATAGCTATCTTGACTCTGTCCCATGGCATTGTTGAGGTAGAAATGGCTCGCTTTAGCAAGGGAAGTGACAGCCTCTGCGATGGATTCGGTTAATTGCTCAATGTCTTTGTAGTTACTCAGCTGTGGTTTGAGATCCAACGCTTGTTGTCCAAATTGCTGGCCGAGTACACTTTGACGCAATGTCTGCTGTTGACTACCTTGCTGTGGATTTGGGTTATACGCCACATAGATTTCGCCTAACAATCTTTGCTGGTGGTAGACCCTGACGATATGTGGCCGATTGGGATCGGCAGGTATTTTATCGACCTTAGCGGTTTCTATGGTCTCAAAGTGTAAACCAAACACTTGCAGATAAGTAAAGCTGTGACTCAAGACGTCAGAAGTTTGCCATGTCGGCCCCTTGGCTGATGCTTGTTGTGACAGGGTTCGCCCAATATCCCAGGGAGCCACTTGCAGATCTTGGGTTTGGCTATCAAGAAAAGCTTTGACTAATTCAGGGGACGATAACTGCTGCGAACTAAGCACTAATGCGCTGTAATCGGTAAAGCCTGCAGCAGTGGCGGCTTGTTGGCGCTGCTCAGCAATTCGCTCTAATGCCGTTTGATTGGCTTCACTGGCTCTGGCTTGGTAGGCCTGCCATACATTTTGGCGACATACGGCGTTTTCCTGCGTCAGTAAGTAACTGGCGATAGTGCCAGAAAAGTCGCTCTGCTTTGAACTGTCGGGCTTCGGCTCGTCACTTTTATCCTCTTTTTTATGCAGATGTTGCTGCTGAGTCACTTCAGGTTGGCATTGGCTGTCATTGAAGGCAAGACTAAATTGTTGACTGCCTAACCCTTGGCCTATGCTGGCTTGTGCAGTATGTAATTTCGCTTTCTCCTCGGCGCGCCAATGTTGTTGTAGCAATTGTTTAAGCTGTTGGCTCAGCAGTATTTGTTCTGCATTGCCTTGGGCTAAGGCATAGGCGAGTTGGCTCAATTCAGTTTGGCTGAGAAGTTGCGACAGGGTGTCGGCGAGGTGTAGCTGGCATTGCAGTAGACCCTCGCGTTCCTCACTTGGTAAGTTAAACCCACGGTAATAGTTGAGTCTGTCGTTGATATTATTAAGCCCTAACATCTGTTGCTCAAAAATAAGTGCGCGCTGGGCCAAGGTTAATTCAGACGCAGTTAAACGCGCATTGGCGAACACAGTCGCAAGATCAATACTTGGCAAACGCAGGCATTGTTCAACTAAAAGGGGAACAGGGCTTGGCGCCGCATAGGCGGCATTCGTAACATAAAGGCTCAAGCCAAACAGGCTAACCAGTAAAGTGGGTTTTAACATAGGTTATGTGTTCTGCATCTGTGATGGAATGAGTTAACTTTGACTTAGTATCCAATTGAGTTAGCTTCAAGTCATTGTTATGCATGAAACCCTGTTCTGTTCTGGATGTCAACGATAAGGGTGGGAGTCGTAAATGTATTACTATTCAAGGAAGGAGTTACAATGAGCAGCTGAACACTTACATATTCCAGATGAACTAGATGAATGGTGATCTTTCGGCTTTTGATATCAGCCATTACTAACTCAAACCTTGAGGACGCAATGACTGATATCCGCTTACTTCAGACTGAAAAGGTTAGTTTAAATCCTGATTAGGTTGATTTTTCACTGCGATAATCGTGGCGCGTTTGGGCGCAGGATAACCTTCAACCGTTTTGGTGATTTCGTTAGGATCTAGGTATTCAACCAGTGATTCGTTGGGCATCCAGTCGGTACGGCGTTGCTCGGCAAGGGCTGTGACATCGGTATCGACACAACGTATATCAGTGAAATCACACTTCTTTAACCAGAGCATGAGCGCGGCAACAGATGGAATAAACCATACATTATTCATTTTGCCATATCTATCTTGAGGCACGAGTACGGCATTTTCGTCGCCATCTATCACCAAGGTTTCTAGCACGAGCTCACCACCGGTGCGCAATTGATCACGCAGCTGTAACAAGTGATCGATAGGCGAACGTCTGTGATACAAAACGCCCATGGAGAAAACCGTGTCAAATGCATCGAGCGGTGGCAGCTCTTCAATACCCAATGGTAACAGGTGCACTGGGTGATGGGGGCCAGCTAAACGTTTGACGGCTTCAAACTGACATAAAAACAACGGTGAAGGGTCGATACCGACGACACGTTTGGCACCTGAGCCCAACATGCGCCACATGTGATAGCCACTGCCACAACCGACATCGAGCACAGTGCGGTTGTTTAGCGGCGAAATATGTTGCTTAACGCGGTCCCATTTCCAGTCACTGCGCCATTCGGTATCGATATGTATGCCATGAATGTGGAAGGGGCCTTTACGCCATGGCATAAACAGACGCAGCAGGTTTTCTAGCTTCTCTTTTTCGCCTGGGCTGAGTTGCTCGCCGCTACCGACGGTCACGCTATCAACAAAATCCACTTGGTCGGGTGCCGGATAGTGCAGCTTGTTGAGCACTTTTTCCCACTTTGGCAGGTTGCCGTGTTTATGCTCCCGTTGCCACTTGCCTAAAATGCTCGGCAGGGTTTCGAGCCAGTGCTGTAGATTCGAATCGGCGATTTGTTGGTAAAATGAGCTAAAGCTGATCACTTGATGGCCACCATAGAAGCAAAGTTAAAGCATTGGAACCAGAGACTAAAATGGCTAAAGCCTTGGCTGGTGAGTCGTTGTTGATGCGTGGTTAAGGTGTCTGGCTTCATGACATTTTCCAGCGCACTGCGTTTTTGGCTGATCTCAAGTTCGCTGTAACCATTAGCGCGTTTAAAGTCCAAATGTTGCTCTTCCAATAAGGTTTGGATAGGAGCATCTTCGAAGCGAATTTTTTCAGACAGCACTAAAATCCCGCCGGGATTAAGACCCTGATAAATCTTGGCTATCAGGGTTTCTCTGTCTTCTGGTGGTAAAAATTGCAAGGTAAAATTGAGTACCACCAATGACGCATTTTGAATATCGATATCGCGAATATCACCGCAAACCAGATCGACATCCGTATCGCTGACATAGGCATTCAGGTTCTCTTGGCAGCGTGCGACCATAGATTCACTGTTATCTACAGCGATAATGCGGCATTGGCGGCCTTGGATTTGGCGGCGAATACTTAAGGTGGCGGCGCCGAGTGAGCAACCCAAATCGTAAATTTGAGTATTTGGCATGACGAAACGATCTGCAAAATCGCCTATGGTATTGATAATTTGCGTATATCCAGGCACTGAGCGGCGGATCATGTCACTGAAGACGCCTGCTACACGGTTATCAAACTGGAAATCGCTAATATGCTCGCTCGCTTGAGCGTAGATAGTGTCTTGAGAAACGTTCATCTGAGATTTTTCATGGGAATTCAACTGTGCATTTTAACGAATCAGAGCGATTAGCAGCAAGTCTCATGCTAGTAATTTGCGATAAATTTTTGTCTAATACTTAATAGATAACAAAATCGTTACATGTACATCAAGTACTAAGGGCTCAACTTGAAGTTTGTGATCCACTTAATTGTGATCTTGTGCAGCTGTTTTTTGAGCATAACGGGGCAGGCAAGTCCGTTGTCCTCTGAGCCATTAATCATCGTTATGGGTGAGGATAGCTTTCCCTATCAATATGTCGACAACGATGGCGAGCCGACTGGATTACTGGTTGATTTATGGAAAGAGTGGGCTAAACAAAGCCATACCCAAGTCGTTTTTGTGGCGCGCCACTGGCATGAGTCCCTTGATCAACTGCGGCAAGGTAAGGCGCAAGTGCATATCGGCATGGGGAAAATCCCAGAGCGAGAGCAAGAATTTGATTTTGCGGTGCCCATTGCGGATGTGGGCACTTTTTTGTATTTGCATAAATCCTTGCAGGGCAAAAAATCCATCAAAGAACTGATCCCCTTTCAAATTGGTGTGGTAGCGGCTTCATCCCATGAAGCGGAATTACACCGTATCGAACCGCAGCTTGTGTTTAAACGCTACGAAAGTCGTGAGAAATTATTGGTAGGGGTCGCCGCGGGCGAGATCGTAGTCTTTGCGGGGTTAGAAGGCTATTTGAAAGATCCCGACTCATCCCAAGAGATTGCCGCAAACTTTCCCAATACTGCCCGCCTTCAAATTAAGGCGATGCAGTTTGTACCCGCAGTTCAAAAGGGCAATCTTGCATTAGTCGATAAAATCAATAAAGGTTTCACTGCGCTCGATGCGCACTTTATTCAGCAAACGGAGCGACGTTGGCTTGGCTATCAACGTCAACAAGCTGGGATTGTTATTTCGATGCAACTGGGCGTCGAGCCTTTTGTGGACTTAGGGGTCGATGGTTTACCCCATGGCTTGTATGTGGACATGTGGCAACTGTGGTCTGAGAAAACGGGTATTGCCGTTGATTTTATTTCTGGTGATATGAACTCTAGCGTGGACGATGTTCGTCGTGGTCTCGCCGATGCCCATATAGGTTATCCTGAAAGTGATGATGTTAAAACGGGCCTTACTCAGGCTTGGCATTTATATACAGTGAAGAGTCGACTCTTTCTCTATCAGCAACAGTTAACCGATTTAGACAGCTTAAAAGGTAAACGTATTGGTGTGGTGCCGACAGCGCCTTATTTGGTGGAGTTGCGTAAAGCATTACCCCAAGTGTCACTGCGTTATTACGACAGTATGGATGCCATGGTGGCGGGGGCGAGGTCTGGAGAAGTTATCGGTTTTATCGCCGCGGGTGCATGGACATCCCATTATTTACTGCTCAATAAAGGCTGGTCTGACTTTAGCCAGTATCCTGATCTCGAATTTAGCACCAACATTTATGTGTTGACCCGTAGCGATGATGCTGGCCTTACACAGAGGATAGCCAATGGGTTTAACAGTATTAGCAATCAAGAATTTGCTGAGATTGAACATAAATGGATGCTCAATCCTAAAGATCATGTTTTTACCCAAGCTGAGCGCCATGTCAGCCTAAGCCCAGCAGAACAGGCCTATGTGGAAAGTGTAGGCGAACTTAAAGTCGGTTATCTAAAACAATGGCCACCGATGGAGTTTATGGATGATCAGGGTGAGTTTGCGGGGATCAATAGCGATATCGTCAAATTACTCAAGGAACGACTCAAACTTAAGCTCACGCCCGTTGCCTTTGATGATTGGCATTCGTTAATCGAGGCGTTGCAAAAGGGCGAGGTGAGTTTAGCTGGCAGTGTCGCGCAAACGGCGGAGCGCCAGCAGCGTTTAGCGTTTAGTGAAGCCTATTGGCCATCGCCGTGGGCCTTAGTGTCGCAACTGGAACAAGTCTCGGTTTTTAATATTGCTCAGCTCGCAGGTCAAAGGGTGGCTGTGGTTGAGGGATATCATTTGGTGGCGCAATTGATGAGTCTGGAGCCTTCGCTCAAGTTAGTCATTGTGCCAAATACGCAGGCCGGATTAGCGGCAGTGACGAATGGCAATGCGGATGTGTTTATCGATAAAGTGGTGACTTTAGCTTCTGAGCTTAAAACCAGCCACTATCCGACATTAAAAATGTCGCTGCTCAGTGATCTCGCCGATCAACACAGTCATATTGGTGTTTATCCTCAATTTGCGCCGCTGGTGCCGCTGATTAATAAAGCTTTGGCTTTGGTTGATGCTCAACACCAGCAAAAAATATATACGCGCTGGGTGTCATTTTCTGTGGCGACAGAGAGTGCTAAATATCTGCAATGGCTGCGTTATATCGTGTTTGGCGTGATAATCTTGTGCTTAGTGATGGTGGCTGTGTTGTTAGTGAATCGCCGCTTAAATCGTGAAATCACCCAGCGATTGGTGGCAGAAAAACGTTTGCTGCATGTGGCTAATCATGATGCTTTAACTCAGTTGCCCAATCGTGCCTTACTTGATGACAGACTAACCCAAGCTTTGCTATCTCATCGCAGAGAACAGGCACATTTCGCTTTGTTATTCATCGATCTCGATGGTTTTAAACAAATCAATGACCAACATGGTCATCCTATTGGCGATGAATTACTGGTACTGGTCGCCCAAAAGTTAACCAAGGTTATCCGTGGATCAGATACCGTTGCGCGATTTGGCGGCGATGAGTTTGTTATCCTGCTAAATCGTGTGCAAGATCTCGATGCCGTTACCCAAGTTGCTGATAATATTCTACAGGCACTGTCGAGCCCTTTGCTTATTCAAGGCGTCAGTGTCAGCATAGCCGTTAGTATCGGCGTGGTGATTTACCCCCGCGATGGTGACACCGCAATAGGTTTGTTGAAAAAAGCCGATCAGCTTATGTACCAAGCAAAAAGTAGCGGCGGGCGTTGTTATCGCTCAGCTTGATGTTTTTTTGAACGCTCATGCTCAGATAGTGCGTTCGCCTCTAGTCAAGGGCGTAAAACTGTTTGATACTTCACCGCCTAAGTGTGAAGTACTTTGGTAATCGGCATTATTTTACTATAATGCCGCTTTTATCTCGTTTTGATTATTTCCAAAGCACCGGTTTCCGGATAAAGGATAGAGTTAGATGCGCAGTCATTATTGTGGAGACGTCAATAAGTCTCACGTTGGACAAGAAGTTACCTTGGTAGGTTGGGTTAATCGTAGCCGTGATTTGGGTGGCGTTGTCTTTTTAGATTTAAGAGACAGAGAAGGTCTCATCCAAGTGGTCTATGATCCAGACTTACCTGAGGTGTTCAATGTCGCTAGCACGCTGCGCGCCGAATTTTGCGTTCAGGTCAAAGGCTTAGTTCGTGCCCGTCCTGATAGCCAAGTCAATGGTCAAATGAAGACGGGTGAGATTGAAGTCTTAGGTCAAGCCTTGACGATTATCAACGCTGCCGATCCACTGCCATTGAGCATGGATAACTACCAGAACAACAGCGAAGAGCAACGTCTTAAGTATCGTTACTTAGATTTACGTCGTCCAGAAATGGCGCAGCGATTAATTTTCCGCGCTAAAGTGACCAGTTCTGTGCGTCGTTTCCTCGACTCAAACGGTTTCTTAGACATAGAAACACCGATCCTGACCAAGGCAACCCCAGAAGGTGCCCGCGATTATTTAGTACCAAGCCGTACTTATAAAGGTCAGTTCTTTGCCTTGCCACAATCGCCACAGTTGTTTAAACAGTTGCTGATGATGTCAGGCTTTGATCGTTACTACCAAATCGTAAAATGCTTCCGTGATGAAGACTTACGTGCCGACCGTCAGCCAGAATTCACCCAAATCGATATCGAAACGTCTTTCATGAGCTCTGAGCAAGTGATGGCGAAAACCGAAGAGATGATGCGTGGTCTGTTCCTTGAAATGCTGAACGTCGATCTCGGCGAGTTCCCGCGCATGACTTACAACGAAGCGATGCGTCGTTTTGGTTCAGATAAGCCAGATTTACGTAACCCATTAGAGCTGGTGGACATTGCCGATTTACTCAAAGAAGTCGAATTTGCGGTATTCTCTGGTCCTGCGAACGATGAAGAAGGCCGTGTTGCTGCACTGCGTATTCCGGGCGGCGCTGCACTGTCTCGTAAGCAAATCGATGATTACACTAAATTTGTTGGCATCTATGGCGCTAAAGGCTTAGCGTGGATGAAGATTAATGATCTAAGCCTTGGCTTAGAAGGCATTCAATCACCTGTGCTAAAATTCTTAAACGAAAGCATAGTCAATGAAATCGTGAGCCGCACTGGCGCGCAAACTGGTGACATTATCCTGTTTGGTGCAGATCAGGCGACTGTGGTTGCCGAATCTATGGGCGCACTGCGTCTTAAAGCGGGCGAAGATTTTAGCTTATTGCAAGGTGAATGGCGTCCACTGTGGGTAGTTGACTTCCCAATGTTTGAGAAAATCAACGGCAACTTCCACGCGGTTCACCATCCGTTCACCGCACCGCGTGGTGTAACGGCAGCTGAACTTGAAGCTAACCCAGCAAATCGTGTTTCTGATGCTTACGATATGGTATTAAACGGCTGCGAATTAGGCGGTGGTTCAGTGCGTATCCACAACCAAGAAATGCAGTCTGCGGTATTCCGTATTCTGGGCATTACTGACGATGAAGCTAAAGAGAAGTTCGGCTTCCTGTTAGAAGCGCTGCGTTACGGCACACCGCCACATGCTGGTTTAGCGTTTGGTTTAGACCGCATCATCATGCTGATGACGGGCGCAAGCTCAATCCGTGATGTGATGGCGTTCCCGAAAACCACCACTGCCGCTTGTCCGCTGACTAACGCGCCTGGTTTTGCCAATCCGCAGCAATTAGCTGAACTTGGTATTGCCGTGGTTGAGAAAGCTGTTAAAGCTGAAGACTGATCTTTTGTAAGAGGGCTTTGTAAGGCGACTTTTGTAAATCGACATTATGTAAATCGTTTTAGTGTAAGTCGATTTGGGTTAACCCTTGTCAGTTATTTTTAGTCGTACCGAAAACCGAGGCATGAGCCTCGGTTTGTTTTAGTGAACCGTCATTCCACCGCTTATCAATATCTGTTAGTTCAATCCTTTAAGTAAATAGCCGTTATTTAGTCTTATTCCACCTTCGGCTCTTGATAAGCTTTGCGATGGCACCTAGATGATACCTAAGTAGAGGAGACTTCCCATGGCAGGTCACAGTAAATGGGCCAACATTAAGCACCGTAAAGCGGCTCAAGATGCTAAACGCGGTAAACTCTTTACTAAATTCATTCGCGAGTTAACCGTTGCAGCCCGTGAAGGTGGCTCAGATCCCGACTCTAATCCACGATTACGTGTCGCCATCGATAAAGCCCTCGGTGGTAATATGACCCGAGACACGGTTGAGCGCGCGATTAAACGTGGCGCCGGTGAATTAGAAGGCCAGCAACTCGAAACCATTCTCTATGAAGGTTATGGCCCAGGCGGCACCGCTGTGATGGTTGAAACCATGACGGACAATCGTAATCGTACTGTGAGTGGTGTACGTAATGCGTTTAGTAAATCGGGCGGTAACTTAGGCACGGATGGTTCGGTTTCTTACCTGTTCACTAAGCGTGGAGTGTTATCCTATGCGCCGGGAACCGATGAAGATGCATTAATGGAAGCGGCGCTTGAAGCGGGCGCGGAAGATATTGTCAGCTATGATGATGGTGCTGTGGATGTGTTTACCGATCCCGTTGATTTCTATACGGTGAAAGAGCAGCTCGATAAAGCCCATTTTGTGGCGGATAATGCCGAAATTGCGATGATAGCCTCGACGAAAGCTGAGCTTGATCTAGAAACCGCCGAAAAATTTATGCGCCTTATCGACACCCTTGAAGATCACGATGATGTGCAAGAGGTGTATCATAATGCGGAAATCTCCGATGATGTGATGGCAAGCCTAGGCTAGATTGACTGTGAGCTGAATTGGGGCGTCAATTGATGCCCATTTCAGCTCGCAAACGCTAACGTAGGAACAGGGACGCAAATGTAGATCCCAAATAAGGTATTGAATGGCAATTATTTTAGGTGTTGACCCAGGTTCACGGATCACAGGCTACGGCGTGATCCAATGTCAGGGACGGCATCAGATTTACCTCGGCAGTGGCTGTATTCGCACTTCGTCTGAAGAACTGCCTGGCAGGCTCAAGCAAATATTTGATGGGATCACTGAGATTATTCGTCAGTATCAACCGGACGAATTTGCGATTGAGCGCGTATTTATGGCAAAAAATGCCGATTCTGCGCTCAAGTTAGGCCAAGCACGCGGCGCAGCCATTGTTGCTGCCACAGTCGCCAATTTACCTGTGGCCGAATACAGTGCGACTCAAATTAAGAGCGCCGTCGTGGGTACGGGGCGAGCACAGAAAGCCCAAGTACAACACATGATCCAACAACTACTTAAATTACCCGCAGCCCCACAAGCTGACGCCGCAGATGCACTCGGTGTTGCTGTGTGTCATTATCACACCAGCCAGAGTTTAATTGCATTGAGTGGCCGGGCAACGGCAAGAACATACGGACGGTACAGATGATAGGTCGTTTACGGGGCGTGCTCGTTGAGAAACAAGCACCAGAAATTTTGATCGATGTTAACGGTGTGGGTTACGAGTTGCAGATGCCGCTTACTAGCTTTTATGAGCTGCCTGAAGTTAATCATGAAACTATGGTTTACACCCACTTTGTGGTTCGTGAAGATGCACAACTACTCTATGGTTTTATCACTAAGCAGGAAAGGGCGTTATTTCGCTTACTGATCAAGACCAATGGTGTCGGTCCCAAGCTCGCACTGACCATTTTATCAGGCATGACTGCCGCAGAATTTGTGGGTTGCGTTGAGCGCGATGACATAGTGACCTTAGTGAAATTACCGGGTGTCGGCAAGAAGACCGCCGAGCGGTTACTGGTAGAAATGCGCGATAAGCTCAAGAGCTTGATGGAAGCCTCAGCAGGCTCAGAGCGTGAGTTCGTGCTGCAATCCAATTACTCACCCGCACCGACAGTCAATAGCGCCGAAGAAGATGCTATTTCAGCTTTAATTTCGCTGGGTTATAAACCACCGCAGGCGAGCAAATCGGTTTCTGCAGCCTACAAAGAGGGCATGGATTCAGAAACTCTGATCAAAGCCGCCCTTAAATCGATGCTTTAATTGAACAATGATGATAATTAAGATGAAAGCTGCGATAAGGAATAATAATGATTGAGGCAGACAGACTCATCCAGCCGCAGATCCAAGCTCAAGATGAATCCATCGATAGGGCGATGCGCCCTAAAATGCTCGATGAATACACGGGTCAAGATGACACTCGGGCACAGCTTAAGGTGTTTATTCAAGCGGCAAAGAATCGTAATGAAGCCTTAGATCATATGTTGATTTACGGTCCGCCGGGATTGGGTAAAACCACCTTAGCCATGATTGTTGCGAACGAGATGGGGGTGAACATTAAATCCACCTCTGGGCCTGTGCTGGAAAAAGCGGGCGATCTCGCCGCGCTTTTGACCAATCTCGAATCCGGTGATGTGTTATTCATCGATGAAATCCACCGATTAAGCCCTGTGGTGGAGGAGATTTTGTATCCGGCGATGGAAGATTATCAGCTGGATATCATGATAGGTGAAGGGCCGGCAGCGCGTTCCATCAAACTCGATTTACCGCCGTTCACTCTAGTGGGGGCGACAACACGGGCAGGGGCTTTGACTTCACCACTTCGGGCGCGTTTTGGGATCCCGCTACGGCTTGAATTCTATAACATCAAAGATTTAAGCACCATAGTCACGCGTTCGGCGCAGGTGATGGAACTGGATATTGATGCTGAAGGTGCATTTGAAATCGCACGCCGTTCACGTGGTACACCACGGATAGCTAACCGACTGCTTCGCCGCGTGCGGGATTACGCGCAGGTGAAGCATGATGGCGCTGTCACTAAGTTTGTTGCTGACCATGCACTAGACTTGCTGGATGTCGATAATGAAGGTTTTGATTACATGGATCGCAAGTTACTACTCGCCATTATCGATAAGTTTATGGGTGGCCCAGTTGGACTCGATAACTTAGCAGCAGCCATAGGCGAAGAACGCGAAACCATTGAAGATGTGCTAGAGCCCTTTTTGATCCAGCAAGGTTTTATCCAACGCACGCCCCGCGGCCGTATTGCAACCGCACGGGCATATCAACATTTCGAATTGATCAAACCCGAGTAATCATCATTTTGATGATACAGACTCTAAGAGGCGACCTAAGTGGTCGCTTTTTTTATAAAGAAAATTTGTCCTTGAATGTGGTCCGTATGAGATGTAAGTCATTTATTTAAGAATAAGAAATAGGGAGTGTTTAGAGGGATTGGAAGCTAATACTTATATTTAAAATTAATATGCAAGATCAGTAACAAATAGTCATTTCAAAGACGTGTAGAATTATTTGTACCTTAATTGTTAAACCATAATTTTAGACGTTGTTAAAATGCATAATTAGCACAATTGATACATAGTGTATCTCTGTTTTAATGCAATTTATCTATGTTTATCGGTATTTTAGCGCTTTGGCTATCTGTGGATATTGCTAGATATGCAGATTTAACAATAGTTAATCAATACACTGTTCTTCTAGATAACTTTAATAAGGATTAAAAAGTGTGATCCGCATCACATTTTTTAATGTGCAAAATGTTGCATTCATGTTTCTTATTAACAGTCTTAAAATCTGCTTAATATCCACATCTTGGTGATTAACTCTGTATAAGAGTGGTAAATAAGGGTATTAAAAAATAGCATTCAAATTAATTAACCAAATAAATCACAATAATTAACAATTTGTTTTTGTTGGTTAAAATTTTGAGCATTGACGGAGTTAAAGTGAATCCTCAGTATCAGGTGCAACACTAGTACAGCAATAGCTGTACAAGCTGTAAGCATAAAAATAATAGTAAGATCTAGGGAGCATTCATACATGATCAAAAGAACTAAAGTAGCGTCAGCTATTAACTTAGCTATCGTTGCATCTATCACTACTGGTGCATTTGTTACGTCAAGCGCATTTGCTGCTGAAGAAAAAGCAAAAGTTGAACGTATTGAAGTGACAGGTTCACGCATTCAACGCCAAGATATGGAAACAGCATCTCCTGTGACCGTTATTGATGCTGCTGCGATTAAAGCGGAAGGTTTTACTTCTGTTGACCAAATGCTGCAAGTACAGACTTCGATGGCGGGTGCGGCAATTGGTTCAACAACAAACAACGGTGCAGACGGTGTTGCACAAGTTGATTTACGTGGCATGGGTTCACAACGTACGCTTGTGTTATTAAACGGTCGCCGCATGGTGAACTCTGGTTCCGGTGCTAACAGCTCTGTGGATTTGAACTCTATTCCAGTCGCTATGATTGCACGTGTTGAAATTCTGAAAGACGGCGCTTCAGCTGTTTACGGTTCTGATGCGATTGCTGGTGTAGTGAATATTATCACTAAGAAAGACTTTGAAGGTTTCCAGCTCGATTTTAACGGTAGTGGCACTGACAAGGGTGACGGTAAAAATGGCGACGTAAGTGCACTATACGGTTTCAATACCGATGGTGGTAATTACACCTTTGGTGCTGCTTTTTCTGACCGTCGTGGCGTGATCCAAGGTGACCGTGATTGGACTGAACCTGGTGCAAGTTCATTTATCCCTGAAGGTACTTTAGGCGGCAAGATTAAAGATGCCAATGGCAACTGGGTAGACCGTTCATACGGTTATGATTTTACCCAAGATAGTTACTATCAAACACCAAGTGAACGTCGTAGTTTATTTGCTAACATGACTCAAGAGTTAGGTAATGATGTTGTGTTAACTGCAGATGCTATTTATACCAACCGTCGTTCTAACCAGCAAATGGCTGCTCAACCCGCTGATCTTATGCTAAATGTTTGTGGCGCGGCGGGCGTTCCAGCCGGAGCTCCATGTGTAACGCTTGATAGCGGCATGATCGCAGCAGGTATTAAAGCCGATGATAAGGGTTTAGTTAACTATCGTCGCCGGACTAACGATGTAGGTCCTCGTATTTATACTCAGGATACTGATACTTGGCGTTTATCAGGTGGCTTAGCGGGCACCTTAGATGTTCATACTGGTATGAACTGGGATGTAACCTACACCTATGGTAAAAACCAAGCTAAAACTGCAGTAGATAATTCTATCAATGCATCAGATATGCTTGATTCGATCTATGCAAATCCTAATGCATGGTTTAGTGGCACCCCATTAACACAGCAAATGATTAACGAAATCGGTTATTCAGAGCAAGCAAATGGTGGTAATGAGCAACAAACACTTTCTGCTGGTTTAAATGGCGAATTGTTTGATTTAAAAGCAGGTGCCGTTGGTTTTGCGATTGGTGCAGAATACCGTCGTGAAAGTGGTTTTTATAATCCTGATCCTGTAGTTGTTGCTGGTGAAAGTACTGCTGCTCAACAAGACCCTACAGATGGTAACTATAACGTTATTTCTATTTTCCAAGAAGTAAGTGTGCCTTTCACTGAGAAATTAACGGGTGAATTTGCGCTACGTTTAGATGATTACTCTACTTTTGGTAAAGCAACCACTTGGAAGATTGGCTTAACTTATGCAGCAACGGATGAGTTAATGGTTCGTGGTGTAGCGGCTACTGGTTTCCGTGCTCCAAGTGTTGCTGAATTGTATGGTGGTAACTCAGGTTCGTTTGATTATTTAGATGATCCATGGGGCAATGCTCAAGATCCACAAATTTTAGTAAATCGTACATCAGATCCAGATTTAAAGCCTGAAGAATCAGAGTCTTATACGGCTGGTTTAGTGTATTCGCCAAGCTATCTTGATGGTATGTCTGTGACTTTGGATTACTGGAGTTTCAAAGTTGATAACGCGATTGCACGTATGGACACTCAAGCAGGTCTAGATGCATGTCATAGATTCCAAGTAGATGGCGATGCAACAGGTGCAGCATCTTGTGAAATTTTCAATATCGGCGCTAATGGCGATTTAGATAATTTAACGAATGCTTTAACTAACGTGGGTACACAAGACACGAGTGGTGTAGATTTCAACTTAGCCTACAGCTTTGAGCTTATTGGTTTAGATTGGAAACTAAACAATGACACAACTTACTTAGTTAACTTCGAGCAGGATGGTGAAAGCTATACTGGTACTATTGATGGTAACTTTGGTGCTTATGCCCGAGTTCGTAACAACTTTAGCTTGTCAGCGGGTCAAGATGATTGGAGTGTTATGTACTTCAATCGTTATATCGGCGGAATGACAGATCTAGCTCAAGGTACTGATGTAGACTCAATTTTGTACCATAACATTTCTGGTACTTATCATATCAATGATATGACGACTGTCAGTTTAGGCGTTAAGAATTTCACTGATGAAAAACCAGTTACTGTTTCTAACGGTAGCGATGGTGGTACAGTTCCACAAGTATATGACACAGTCGGCCGCGTGATTTACGGTGGTGTAACTGTTAAATTCTAAGCTAAGTTCAGACTCTTAGTTTCTAAAAAGCGCCTTAGGGCGCTTTTTTATTGGGAGTTTATGAGATGATTTTAGAGTCGCTAATCATCAGTTGATTGGTTGTTAATATCGTATTTTGTTCACAGTTTTCAACATCACACTTCTTAACGAATGTAATAGCGCTAGAGTCGTCTCGATTCGCATGGTAATATAAATGATATAGATTCTCGTTTGGGCTTTAAGGATGAGTAAAATACTCTTGGTCGATGATGATCCATTGTTTAGCGTTTGGTTAGCTGATGCCCTATGTACACAAGGGCATGAGGTTAAGTGTGCGGTTAATGGCATCGAGGGTCTGGCATGCATTGACAGTTTTGCTCCAGACATCATAGTGCTTGATTTAGTGATGCCACAGATGAATGGATTTGAGTTGCTAAAAGCGCGTGAATGTTCAACGCCAGTATTGATGATTTCAGCACGTGACAATGAAGATGATCGCATCACTGGTTATGAATTGGGGGCAGATGATTTTCTGAGTAAGCCGTTTAGCATAAAAGAGATTTTTGTCCGCTTACGAGCCTTAGAGCGGCGTCTCTGTGCCGGTCACTCTCACTCGCCGCAAATGGCGACTGTGGCGGCTAAAGTGATTAACTTCGATGAAATGAGCTATAGGATCACTATTGGCACCCGCTATGTCGATTTGACCCAAACCGAGTTTAAATTATTTAAATATCTTTTTGAAAGAAAAGGCCAAGTCATCACTAAGCAAGAGTTGCAGCGCTCAGTGCTACAGAAAGATTTGGGCCGATTTGACCGTAATCTAGACATGCATATTAGTAACACTCGCCGTAAGCTAGCCAATATCAGCTTGCCGCGTAATTTGATAAATACAGTACGAGGCCAAGGTTATAGTTTTATGGTCTAACATCTTCATTAATTTATAGCGAAAGGCTCTTTTTTTTTATAGCGAAAGGCTCTTTTTTTGTGGATTTTAGGCGTGTTAACTGGTTAATTAAAGGCCGATTGCAAGTGTCTTGACTGAATTTAATGGCTTTCGTTTTCCCCTTGGGATGTTTTGGTTTATTCTATCGGCCATATAATAAAATGTGCCGTGTGCTATCTGTCGCACGCCATTAAATTGCCCTTAGTTTTAACAACCTATTAGGAATCATTATGCGGATCAGTGCCAACTTTGATGGCGGAAATATCCAAGTCGTCAATCTTGATAATAAAGACGATATTCAACTTGCTATCCGCCCTGATGCGGGTGGTGAGTTTTATCAATGGTTCAATTTTCGATTTGAAGGTGAAGTGGGTAACCATTACACCTTGAATATTATCAATGCGGGAACCGCTTCTTATACCAAGGGATGGGAAGATTATCAGGCGGTGGCCAGTTATGATCGCCAGCATTGGTTCCGTATTCCGACTCAATATCAAGACGGTAAACTGAGCATTAGCATAGAGTTAGATTGCGATGCCATTCAAATCGCTTACTTTGCACCCTACAGCTATGAGCGTCATTTAGATTTACTCAGCGGCGCCCAGTTACACCCAGATGTCAATTTAGAGCATTTAGGCCTGACCTTAGATGGCCGCGATATTACTCTGATGAAAGTGGGGAATGGCGATCCTTCTAAACGCAATATTTGGATCACCGCCAGACAACATCCGGGTGAAACGATGGCTGAATGGTTAGTTGAAGGCCTAGTGAATCGTTTACTCGATAATGACTGTCCCACGGCAAAGGCGCTGCTTGATAAGGCTAATTTCTATATAGTCCCCAACATGAATCCCGATGGCAGTGTCAGAGGCCACCTGCGCACCAACGCGATTGGGATTAATCTTAACCGCGAGTGGCAAACACCGAGTTTAGAAAAAAGCCCTGAGGTATATCACGTCGTCAACAAGATGCAGCAAACGGGTGTTGACCTGTTTTATGATGTGCATGGTGATGAAGGCTTACCTTATGTGTTTCTAGCGGGTTGTGAAGGCGTCCCCGCTTACAATGATAAACTCGCGCAGCTGCAAGCGGACTTTAGTCAAGCATTGACCTTAGCCAGTGCCGATTTTCAAACTCAGTATGGGTATGATAAAGATGAGCCCGGCCAAGCGAATTTGACCGTAGCGTCTAATTGGGTTGCCCAGACCTTCAAGTGTTTATCAAATACCCTTGAGATGCCGTTTAAAGACAATAACAATCTGGCCGATCCTTTTGTGGGTTGGTCACCAGAACGCAGTATTTATTTAGGTGAAGCATCGCTGATTGCCATGCTCGCCGTTGTTGATAAGTTACGTTAGGGCGAGGCTGATATGGCATTAATTGAATGTCCGGTGTGTCGTAAACGTATGTCGAGCAAAGCGCCTTCATGCCCCCATTGCCAAGCAAAAACCGATGGCGACAATGAGTCCTTATCGCGCATTAGCCATATTCAAAAGTCCAGCAGCTTAATGAATCAGAGTTTCGTTGCTATGACCTTGTTCATTGCTGGTGTGGTGATTTGGTTTTGGGGTGGGGAACCCGCCGAAGGTATGCGTGCGAATATCGCCGGAATATGCTTTGTGTTTGGTTTTGTAGGTTATCTCATTACACGAGTCAGAATCGTGTTACATAAGCGGAAAAGTGTATGACGGATATCAATCAAGTGATCGACCAAATGCCCGTTGAAGTCTATGAAAGGCTTCGCAGTGCTGCAGAGCTGGGTAAGTGGGAGGATGGTACTGTGTTGAGTGAGACTCAGCGTGAATCGACTCTGCAGGTGGTGATGTTGTATCAAGCGCGTAAGCTTGAGCAAACAGAGCATTTCACTATTGCATCTGACGGTAAAATTAATGAGCTGTCTAAGGCCGAGCTGAAAAAGCAATTCCGCGGTGAGCCGATTGCTGGCTTTAAAGCGCAGGATTTATAATTTCTGACTGGCCGCGCAGATCGGCTTGCAAGGTGTGCTTTATTAGGAATTAGGTGTAAGTCTGAGGTTGGCAAGGGGAGCTAGCATTTTATCTTTTGTTAGTGATATCAATGCTAACATTGATTTGATATCAAATAACTTCAATGCAACTCTTGGTCCGCAAAAGTCTTAAAATAAACGCTCATTTAGTGCTGTTAAGTCTGAACTAAAATCTAGTCTGAGTTTAAATCAAAAAAGCCCATCAAATATGGGCTTTTTTGTTGCTAGCGTTTGAGGGCAACAAACAGATTAGAAGACTATATCTTTAATCTATGCTCAGTTCACCGACTAGATTTTGTAACATGGCCGCTTTTATCTCAGCTGGCTGCAAATTTTTAGATAGCAAATAATGCAGTTTTGCTAAGGCCGCTTCTATGGTCATATCGGCGCCACTGATCACGCCTGCTTTGGCTAATGCATTGCCTGTGGCGTAGCCACCCATATTCACCTTACCTTGGAAACATTGGGTTAGATTCACCAGCACTATGCCACGTTCATCTGCTTGCCTTAAGGTTTTGAGTAAGGCGGCATCCTGCGGCGCGTTACCCACACCAAATGTTAGCAGTATGAGGGCTTTAACTGGCTGTTGCAGAATGTTCTCAAAAATCTGTGTTGATATCCCAGGATACAAGGTCACCACACCGACAGGTTGTGGGCTGATATGAGCGACTTCTAATGGGGTATCGTTGGCGACCGTGATTTTGCCTGCGCGCAGATTGATTTTGATCCCCGCCTCAAGCAGTAGCGGGAAGTTGGGTGAGGCGAAAGCATCGAAGCCGTCGGCGTGGGCCTTAGTCGAGCGATTACCCCTAAAGAGTTTGTTATTGAAGAATAAACACACTTCAGCGACTGGATAATTCGCCGCAATGTAGAGTGAGTTCAATAAATTAGTTTGGCCGTCTGAGCGCAACTGGGCGAGAGGAATTTGCGAGCCCGTCACTATCACAGGTTTTGACAAGCCTTGCAGCATAAACGATAGTGCCGAAGCTGTGTATGCCATGGTATCTGTGCCGTGAAGGATCACAAAGCCATCGTATTTATCGTAATTAGCTTGTATGTCGTCGGCGATCATCTGCCAATCGGTTGGTGCCATATTGGAAGAGTCGATAAGCGGGCAGTATTCGTGGATGACGAATGTCGGCATTTCTTCATGGTAAAACTCAGGCATAGATTGTACACACTGAGTCAGGAATCCCGCGACGGGGACAAAGCCGTTATCGGTCTTTTGCATACCGATGGTGCCGCCAGTATAGGCAACATAAATGGAGCGTTTAGTCATTCTTGTCGTTTTCTTAGCTTCAAGTGGCCGAATTATACGATTTTACTGACATAAACCCAATAAAAAAGCCCGGAGATCCGGGCTTTGTCTTTGTCATCATCTTGAAGTTGCGAGCTGCAACCTAGACGCTGGCAGATTTAGTTCATCATATTGCAACTATCACAGTAGATGTAGACGTTATTTGGATCATCGAAAGAGGTGAGTGTTTTCAAACTGCTAGTCCACTGTTGTAGCATTTGTTCTAACATCGATGACTGACTTAGTGAGGCGGGCAGGTAGCTCGATACTGAGGCAAACATCTGCTGCATGAATTTTTGTTCGGGTGTCAGCTCTTGCTCGATGACGCGGGTGTCAAATAGCGTCATATCCGCGAGTTTAGCGGCTTTAGCTATGGCTTCATCTATATCACCCAGTTCATCGACTAAGCCAAGCTCAAGAGCTTTTTTACCGCTCCACACACGGCCCTGAGCAATCTTATCGACTTGTTCTATGGTCATCTTACGTTCTTTAGCGACCAGGGAGATAAAGTCCGAATAGCCGCGTTCAATATGACGTTGGATAATCGCTTCAATCTGGGGGGAAAGTGTGCGGGTAACAGATAATCCTGCCCATTCTGAGGTCGATACGCCATCGGTATGCACGCCTATACTGGCCAATGAATCTTCAAAGGTAGTGATCATACCAAAGATCCCAATCGAACCCGTGAGCGTCGTTGGCGTTGCGAAGATATAGTCGGCACTGGCTGAAATCCAGTAACCACCGGATGCAGCTAAACTGCCCATACTCACAACCACGGGTTTACCCGCTGCTTTAAGTGCCAGTAATTCTTGACGAATCTGCTCAGAGGCAAAGGCGCTACCGCCAGGGCTATCAACGCGTAATACTAAGGCTTTAATGTGTTTATCAAAACGTGCCTTACGTAGCAGTTCGGCGGTGCTTTCGCCGCCAATTTGGCCCGCAGGTTGAGTGCCGTTCAAAATTGTGCCACTTGCCACAATAATACCAACACTGTCTTGCTCTACAAAGCTGGGTAATGGTGTCACTAAGGTTAAGTAATCATAAAAACTGACTTGCTTGAAACTGTCACCACTGCTGGCTTTTCCTACGGTTTCTAGCATGGTTTTACGAAAATCTTCTGTGGTCGCTAGGTTATCAACCCATTTCATGTTAATTGCCATTGTGGCTGAATCGCCATTGGCTTTATCGAGCTCTGCCAAATAAGTGGTTGCGTCGGGCACCAGAGAATTCGGTTCGATATTGCGATTGCCAGCAACCGTTTGTGTGTAGCTTTGCCATACATCGGCTAATAGTGCACTACTGGCTTCCCGCGCAGCATCTGACATATTGTCACGTATGTAGGGTTCAACCGCAGATTTAAAGGTCCCCACGCGGAAAATATGCGCTTTGACTTTGAGTTTTTCTAAGGCCGATTTGAAATATTGGTTGTACATACTCAGGCCATCAAGCGAGACACCGCCTTGGGGATTGAGGTAAATGGTGTCGGCAAAACTGGCGAGGAAATATTGATTTTGCTCGTAGTAGTTGCCGATGGCGATGACTTTTTTACCGCTCTCTTTAAAGCGATTGAGTGCATTGCCGATAGATTGTAGTTTGCTGATCCCAGCACGTTTAAGATCGACCAGATCGAGCACTAGTACGCTAATACGTTGATCTTGTGCTGCATTGTCAATGACATAAAGCACATCAGCGAGTAGGATTTCACCATCGGCGTTGGCATTTTGGCCTTGTTTGAATACGGCTTCTAAGGGATCGACTTGTTGTTTCTGATCGACAATAGAGCCGGCTAAATTAAGCACCAGTGCCGAATTATCTTCAACTTGGATATCTTCGCTACTGCCAATGGCGATAATGATCGCGGCTAAGAGTCCAAAAAAGATTAGATTGAGGATGAGTTTACGCGTCCCGTTCAGGGTGTGCCAAATAAACAAACATATTCTCTTGAAAAACGATGGGTTAGCGGACATCTGCCACTCCTTTATAAGTCCAATCTGCCAATGCTAACTGAAAATGGCGCTACAGGCTAAACACAATTGTAAAGGATTTTGACTGATGGCCTCGATCCAACGGTTGAGCTTAGATTTGACACAAGGTATGCTGATTTAAATCACTTGTTTTAAAAGGATGTTTGAATGTCGTTTCCCCATTTATTAGAACCCTTAGATCTGGGATTTACCCAGCTCAAAAACCGTGTGCTTATGGGCTCAATGCATACAGGTTTGGAAGAAGAAAAGGGCGGATTTGAGAAACTGGCAGCGTTCTACAAAGAACGTGCTCTGGGCGGTGTAGGTTTGATTGTGACGGGTGGTATTTCCCCTAATCTTCGTGGTCGCCTTACGCCCCATGCCTGTCAGCTGAGTTTTCCTTGGCAAGTGGGTAAGCATCGCGTGGTAACGCAGGCGGTGCATGAGGCTGGCGGTAAGATCTGTATGCAAATTTTGCATGCGGGCCGCTACGGTTATCATCCTTTTTCCCAAGCACCGAGCAAGATTAAATCACCCATTACACCTTTTACGCCGTCTGCTATGTCTAGTCGCCAAGTGCGCTCGACCATTAAGGATTACGCTAGTTCCGCCGCCCTTGCCAAGAAAGCGGGTTACGATGGTGTTGAGGTGATGGGATCTGAAGGCTATTTGATCAATCAGTTTGTCAGTGCGCGCACCAACACCCGCACCGATGAATGGGGCGGTGTGTTTGAAAAGCGGGCGCAATTCCCAATTGAGATTGTTAACGCGATACGGGCAAAAGTCGGAAAAGACTTCATCATTATCTTCCGTTTATCTATGCTCGATCTAGTGGATAACGGTTCAACTTGGGATGAAGTGGTGCAGCTCGCCCAGTGGTTAGAGCAAGCTGGCGTGTCCATTCTAAATACGGGCATTGGCTGGCATGAAGCGCGAGTACCGACCATTGCGACAAGCGTGCCCCGTGGCGCCTTTGCGTGGGTAACTGAAAAGCTCAAACAATCTGTCTCTGTTCCCTTAATTGCGACTAACCGCATTAACACCCCTGAGATTGGTGAGCAGATTATCGCCTCTGGTCAAGCTGACATGGTGTCGATGGCGCGGCCTTTCCTTGCTGATCCTGAGTTTGTGAATAAGGCTGCGGCGAACACGCCGGAGCTTATCAACACCTGCATTGGCTGTAACCAAGCTTGTCTTGATCATACTTTTTCCCTCAAGCGCGCAACTTGCTTAGTGAATCCTCGCGCCTGTTATGAGACTGAAATCAACTTCTTACCCACTGCAAATAAAAAGCGTATTGCGGTGATGGGGGCAGGCCCTGCGGGCATGGCGTTTTCTGTTTATGCCGCCATGCGTGGCCATGACGTTGTCTTGTTTGAAGCGAAATCTGAGGTGGGTGGTCAGTTTAATCTCGCCCGTAAAATTCCTGGGAAAGAAGAGTTTAACGAGACTATTCGTTATTTCATTAACCAAATTAAGCTGCATAAGGTGGAGCTGAGATTAAATACTCGCCTCGATGCCAGTGTGCTGGCGACGGAAACGTTTGATGAAGTGGTAATCGCCTCAGGCGTTGTGCCGCGTGATTTAGTCTTACCCGGTTTTGACGACCCACGGGTGGTCGATTATCAAAAAGTGCTCTCGGGTGAAGTGACTGTTGGTAATACGGTGGCCTTGATTGGCGCTGGCGGTATAGGATTCGATATGGCGCACTTTTTGTGTGAGCGCCAGTCGAGCACCTTGGACCCCGATAAATGGCTGCAACAGTGGGGCATAGATAAAACTTACCAGCATGCGGGCGGCCTAACTGAACCTCATTCCGACAATACTGATCATCGTAAGGTGTTTTTACTGCAACGTAAAACGTCGAAGATGGGCAAAGGCTTAGGCAAAACCACCGGCTGGATCCACCGTCTTGTGCTTAAGCAACATGATGTGAAGATGAAAATGGGCGTGAGTTACGACAAGTTTGATGATGCTGGACTGCATATTCGCGTGGGTGAAACCGCTGAAGTGCTGGCCGTCGATAACGTCGTTTTGTGTGCTGGGCAAGAATCGAATCGCACGTTAGTAGATGAGATGAAAGCAACGGGCCTGCCTGTGCATCTGATTGGTGGCGTAGATGTTGCGGCAGAGCTTGATGCTAAGCGTGCAATCCGCCAAGGCGCTGAACTGGCAATGCGTTTATAGAAAGTCGATAAGCCTTACGTTTTAAGCGTTAAGTATTCAATTTTAGATCCTGAAAGCCTGAACCTGTGTTCAGGCTTTTTTGTTTTAGTTTGTTTTAGGTTTTTTTGTGTGAATGCATTGAAAATAGAGAGAAGGGAAAATAGTGGGTTTTAAAACGTTTGGTATCTAATGGCGCGGATTGAATAAGGCTGTATTGAAAGGGGCTGTTTGTCTAAAGCTACTCTTTGTTTAAAAGCTCATTTTTGTTTTAAAGCGATTTTGGGTTTTAACGCCACATCTTGTTTAAAGCAGCTTATTGAACAATTGAGTCTTGCCGTTATGAGTCTTCAAACACTGCCTGTTTCTGCGTGCGTGTGTCACTTGCCACATTTTGTGTTTGCTTTGACTTAGCCAAACTGGCTTTATTCTGATGAGATTGACACGCATAGGTGACCACAGCTGCACCTTCAGGTGACAAGTCCAGCTCTAAATCTTCGGTTGGCACACAGCAGCAGGGCAAACATTCATCATGTTTAAGTTCGGCTAAGGGTTCGTTTAAGTAGCTGACTTTTCCGCTGATGACGCGTGTTTTGCAGGCGCCGCAGAAACCGTTGCGACATTCTGAGAAGATTTTAACTTTTTTAGCTTCGAGCGCTTGCAGCAAAGTGCCTTGTTGCTCGGTAAAGAGCAACACAGGCTGACCTTGAAGGCGCACGATTGGCGCCTTTGCAAACAGGTTTTGTGGCCGTTTTTTTGATGTCACAGTTTTAATGCCATTTTGTAACGTCACTTTTAAGTGTCTTATAGATCGAAGTCGAGGAATTCATCGCCATCAACCGCGGAGTCGATTTGGCCGACAAGGTATGAAGAGACTTCAACTTCCTGTGGTGCAACTTGCACTGCATCGCTTTCTAACCAGTTTTTCATCCAAGGTAATGGATTGGTTATTTCTGGGTATGGTTGCGGTAGATTCACCGACTTCATGCGTTGATTAGTAATAAACTCAACGTATTGGCACAGGATCTGTTCATTCAAACCTATCATAGAGCCGTCTTTGAACAGGTATTTGGCCCATTCTTTTTCTTGCTCTGCGGCTTTGAAGAATAAATCGAAAGCTTCCTGTTGGCATTCTGCAGCAATTTCACCCATTTCTGGATCGTCTTTACCGCCTTGCATGATGCTTAAAATATGCTGAGTGCTGTTTAAGTGTAAGGCTTCATCACGGGCGATTAAGCGAATAATTTTCGCGTTACCTTCCATGAGCTTACGTTCAGCAAAGGCAAATGAGCAGGCGAAGCTAACATAGAAACGAATAGCTTCTAGGGCGTTGACTGACATCATGCACAGGTACAAGGCTTTTTTCAGGGTACGGGTATTGACTATGACTTCTTTGCCATCGATGACATGGGTTCCAGCACCGAGTAAATGGAATATCTGAGTCAATTGGATCAAGTGATCGTAATAAGCGGCGATATCGGTCGCACGGCTTAAGATTTCTTTGTTCACGACGATATCGTCGAAGATCACTGAAGGATCGTTAACGATATTGCGAATGATGTGGGTGTATGAGCGCGAGTGAATTGTCTCAGAGAAAGACCAAGTCTCAATCCAGGTTTCTAATTCAGGCAGTGACACCAGTGGCAAAAAGGCCACATTGGGCGAGCGGCCTTGAATCGAGTCGAGTAGGGTTTGGTATTTCAGATTCGAAATAAAGATGTGTTTTTCATGATCAGGCAATGCACCGTAGTCAATCTTATCGCGACTGACGTCTACTTCTTCCGGGCGCCAAAAGAAAGATAACTGCTTTTCTATCAGTTTTTCGAACACTTCATATTTTTGTTGATCGTAGCGCGCCACGTTGACCGATTGACCTAAAAACATAGGTTCACGGGTGGCATCGTTGGGTGTTTGACAGAAGGTAGAGTAGGCCATGGTGCTATTTTTCCAATGGATAGGGATCCACTAAATAGGGATCCCTATAAAACCGTTAACGTTAAAGTTAAAGACTAGATTTTACATGCGCCGCCGGCGCAACCGTCATCTTCTTTCTCTAAATTGGTGATGTCATCGTGTGAATCCGACGCACCATCGCGAGTGTTATGGTAGTAAAGCGTTTTAACACCTAACTTGTAAGCATTGAGCAAATCTTTCAGCAGGGTTTGCATGGGGACTTTACGGCCTTCAAAACGTGAAGGATCGTAGTTAGTGTTAGCCGAAATCGCTTGGTCAACGAACTTCTGCATAATACCCACTAGCTGTAAGTAACCGTCGTTGCTTGGCATTTTCCACAGCAATTCATAGCTATCTTTCAGTGTATCGAAATCTGGTACCACTTGTTTTAGCTGACCATCTTTGCTCGATTTCACGCTGATAAGACCACGTGGTGGCTCGATACCATTGGTCGCATTGGAAATTTGCGACGAGGTTTCTGATGGCATTAATGCCGATAGCGTTGAGTTACGCAGGCCATATTGCTTGATATCGCTACGCAGTGATTCCCAGTCTAAGTGCAATGGTTCGGCACAAATTTTATCCAAATCACGTTTGTAGGTATCAATTGGCAAAATACCTTGAGAGTAAGTGGTCTCGTGGAATAACGGACACGCACCTTGCTCTTTGGCTAAGTTCATTGAGGCTTTCAGTAAATAGTACTGAATCGCTTCGAAGGTTCTGTGGGTTAAAGCGTTCGCGCTACCATCAGAATACTTCATGCCGTTTTTCGCTAAATAGTTAGCGAAGTTGATCACGCCTATGCCTAAGGTACGGCGATTCATCGAGGCGATTTGCGCGGCTTTGATAGGGTAATCTTGATAATCCAATAGATTATCCAGTGCGCGTACGGCGAGGTCGGCTAATGGCTCAATATCAGATAACTCTTTGATAGAACCTAAGTTAAGTGCTGACAGCGTACAAAGCGCGATTTCACCTTCTGGATCATCGATGTTGTTTAATGGTTTAGTCGGCAGGGCGATTTCAAGACACAGGTTAGACTGTCTGATCGGCGCGACTTTTGAATCAAACGGGCTGTGAGTGTTGCAGTGATCCACGTTCTGAATGTAGATACGGCCCGTTGAAGCGCGCTCTTGCATCATCAGTGAAAACAGCTCAACGGCTTTTATGGTTTTCTTACGAATGCTGCTGTCTTGCTCATATTGCACATATAAACGCTCAAACTCATTTTGATCTTCAAAGAAAGCATCGTACAAGCCAGGCACGTCAGATGGGCTAAATAAACTGATGTTTTCGCCTTTGATCAGACGTTGATACATCACTTTGTTCAACTGCACACCGTAGTCTAAATGACGGATACGGTTGTCTTCGACGCCGCGGTTATTTTTCAATACCAGCAGAGATTCGACTTCTAAGTGCCAAATAGGGTAGAACAGGGTCGCAGCACCGCCACGCACGCCGCCTTGAGAGCACGACTTCACTGCGGTTTGGAAATACTTATAGAAAGGTAAGCAACCTGTGTGGAAGGCTTCACCACCACGGATTGGGCTACCTAAGGCGCGAATACGACCGGCGTTAATACCGATACCCGCACGTTGACTGACGTATTTCACGATAGACGAAGCGGTCGCGTTGATGGAATCTAAGCTGTCACCACATTCGATCAGTACGCAAGAGCTAAACTGACGCGTTGGGGTGCGCACACCGGCCATAATTGGCGTTGGCAGCGACAGTTTAAAAGTTGATACCGCGTCATAGAAATCTTTAACGTATTTCAGGCGCGTCTCTTTTGGATAACGGGCAAACAAGCAAGCCGCAACCAAAATGTAAAGGAACTGCGCGCTCTCATAGATTTCGTGGGTAACACGGTTTTGAACTAAATACTTGCCTTCAAGCTGTTTTACTGCAGCGTAGGAAAAGTCCATATCGCGCCAATGGTCGATATAGGTATCCATCACATCCAGCTCTTCGCGGGTGTAATCTCTTAAAATGTGTTGATCGTATTTACCCAGCTCAACCAATTTAGTCACGTGAGCATACAATGCGGGCGGCTCAAACTGACCGAAGGCCTTCTTACGCAAATGAAACACCGCTAAACGGGCAGCGAGGAACTGATAGTCCGGTGATTCTGGAGAAATTAAATCTGCCGCAGCCTTGATAATGGTTTCATGGATAGCTTCGGTTGGGATGCCATCGAAAAACTGTAGGTGCGAGCGAAGTTCAACTTCCGAAACAGAAACGTTTTTTAATCCCTTGGCTGCCCAAGTAATTACGCGGTGTATTTTTTCGAGATCGATATTCTCACGATCGCCACAGCGTTTTGTGACTGTCATAGTGCTATTCATTTGGAGATAGGCCTTGGTTCTTATATGTATTTAGGTGAGCAAAATCACCGTACGTATCCTTGTAAAACAATCAATAATCGTCCCTTAAATACAGCTGACTGGTTAAAAACGAGTCAATTAAGCGGCGAGCTTCTAGTGTGTCTGATTGTTACCTATACACAAGATATGGTGTTTTAAATTATATGGGATACAAGATAGTGAGGTTTGCCCCTATTTGCAAGTCTGAATTCAGGGGACATCTTGTGGATAACGTGAGGATAAAATTTTGCGTTAGTAACGACTAACCTTGAAGCTCAATTTCAGGTTAGCGTGTCACACTCATGGGGGATTTTTAGGCGATCTTTTTCTTTAGATCGCGATCGCTCACGAGTGCCGATCTTTTATGCGCCTGACTTTTTCCGTGGGTCATAAATAGTATGCTGACACACTGATGTCCGTCAGTGAAGTTACGTATTGGATGCCTTATTCGTGAGCATTGTAGGCGCTGTTTTTGGTTGATGTTGTTAAGTCAATGCTTCGATTAGTGCTTGATGTAGCTCAGTTGGGCTCGCAAAATGCGCGTGCGCAGGCCATTGCAACGGCTTGTCGTTCACGCCCAGATAACCCCATAGGGCCACGCCGCCTAACATGCCAGCAGCCTTGGCCGCGAGCAAATCTCGCTCGGCATCCCCAAGATACAAAATGTGTTCTGGAGCACAGTTCAGCTGTTGTGCGCCTAACAGCATAGGTGCAGTGTGGGGTTTTGGGTGTTTTGTAGAATCGCCACTAATGATAACGGGCATACGCAAGTGTAAATTCAGTTTTCGCAATAAGGGACGGGTAAAGCGCGCAGGCTTGTTGGTGATCACCCCAAACGGCAGCTGAGTTAACTCGAGCCAGTCGAGTAATGCCGCTATGCCTGTGAATAGCGCACAGTGATCGCCATTTATACGCTGATAGTGGGCGAGTAGCCCTTGCTGAACTTGAGACCGAAGATCTTCTGCTGCATCAGGGATCGCGGCATCGACTAAGGCAAAACTGCCGTGGGATGCGGCGTAGCGCATGGCCGCTAACGGCTGCGCGGCGATGCCGACATCTTGAAGACTTAAATTGAGGGCTTGCACCAGATCCGGCGCGGTATCCGCTAAGGTGCCGTCGAGATCGAACAGTACGCCTTTGATCTGTGCCAGACTCATATTAATCAACCTTACGCGTCGCTATCATGTAATTCACATCAACCTTAGGCGTGTACTTAAAAATGCCCGTCAATGGGTTGTAGCTTACCCCTAAGGCATCGGTACAGATAAGATCGGTATTATCTACTAGCTCAATCAGCTCCGAAGGCTTAATGAATTTTTTATGCTCGTGGGTGCCAACTGGCAGCATTTTTAGCAAATATTCCGCACCTAAAATGGTGTGCACGTAGGATTTAATGTTGCGGTTGATGGTGGAGAAAAACACATGACCACCGGGTTTGACCATGTCACAGCATGCTTTAATCACAGATTGTGGATCGGGTACATGTTCGAGCATTTCCATGCAGGTCACCACATCGTAATAGGCTTGATGATCTTGGCTGTGGGCCTCGGCAGTATTTTTTACATAATTAATGCTCACGCCCGTTTCGAGGGCATGTAGGCGGGCGACTTCTAAGGGCTCATCACCCATATCTAAGCCATCAACCTCGGCGCCGATGCGGGCCATGCTTTCAGACAATATGCCGCCACCACAGCCGACATCGAGCACTTTCTTGCCGAAAATACCGCCAGCGGTTTGATCGATATAGTTTAAGCGCAGCGGGTTTAATAGATGCAGCGGCTTAAATTCGCCGTTGAGATCCCACCAAGTTTCGGCCATACGTTCAAACTTTGCGATTTCCTGTGGGTCTACATTGTTATTCTGATGCATGCTATTACCTGAAGAAGCTGTATTGTGCGGCTATTATAACGACTATGTTTGATAAACAAAGTGCTCGACTGAGCTAAGCCCTTGTGGTTGAGTGAATTTTCAGCAGTTATCTGCTTTTATGTTAATTGTTGTGCTCCGTATCGACCTTTTACTTCATCCCGTTGACGATTTTTCCTCATCGTAAGCCGTGTATTTCAACGCTTGTTTATAGCTCAAACGACCAAATTGACAGTGTTTTCATCTATTAAGCCACCAGACTCTCAATTCGATAATGATAGGTCTGGCGACATTAAATAACTGTGTTAGAATGCCAAATCACGTTTTTGGGCTAGGCAATGATACGGATTATACGTTGTCGGCTATTTTTCAGGGGAACGAGCAGTTTATGACTGATCTGGCATCATCTATTTCGCCAATTAATATCGAAGACGAACTAAAGAATTCGTACCTTGATTACGCCATGAGCGTTATCGTGGGACGTGCATTACCAGACGTGCGCGACGGCTTAAAGCCGGTTCATCGCCGCGTTCTGTTTGCCATGAGTGAATTGAAGAACGATTGGAACAAGCCTTACAAAAAATCTGCCCGTGTGGTTGGTGACGTCATCGGTAAATATCACCCCCATGGTGATTCTGCTGTTTATGACACTATCGTCCGTATGGCCCAGCCATTCTCACTGCGTTACACCTTAGTAGACGGCCAAGGTAACTTCGGTTCGGTCGACGGTGACTCAGCGGCGGCAATGCGTTATACCGAAATCCGTATGGATAAGTTAGCGCACCAATTACTGGCCGATCTTGAAAAAGAGACAGTGGATTTCGTCCCTAACTACGACGGCACAGAACAGATCCCAGCTGTATTACCTACACGCGTACCTAACCTGTTAATTAACGGTTCATCGGGTATTGCCGTGGGTATGGCAACCAACATCCCACCACACAACCTAACGGAAGTAGTGAAAGGCTGTTTGGCATTGATTGAAGAACCCTCACTGTCGATTGAACAGTTGATGGAATACATTCCTGGTCCGGATTTCCCCACTGCAGCGATTATCAATGGCCGTAAAGGCATTATTGATGCCTATAAAACTGGCCGTGGCCGCGCGATCATGCGTGCTCTGGCAGATGTGGAAACCGAAGATAATGGCCGTGAGCGCATTATCGTCACTGAAATCCCGTATCAAGTGAACAAAGCGCGGTTAATCGAGAAGATTGCCGAGCTGGTTAAAGATAAAAAGCTTGAAGGGATCAGTGGTCTACGCGACGAGTCTGATAAAGACGGTATGCGTATCGTTATCGAAATTAAGCGCGGTGAAGTGGGCGAGGTTGTACTAAATAACCTTTATGCTCAAACGCAAATGCAGTGTTCTTTCGGGATTAACATGGTGGCCCTGACCAATGGTCAGCCTAAACTGTTTAATCTTAAAGAAATGCTCGAATGCTTTATTCTGCATCGCCGTGAAGTGGTGACGCGTCGTACCGTATTTGAACTGCGTAAAGCCCGTGAGCGTGCCCATATTTTGGAAGCGCTGGCGGTTGCACTGGCTAACATTGACCCGATTATTGCACTGATCAAAGCCTCACCCACGCCTGCGGATGCCAAAGTGAAATTGGTTGAGCAAGGTTGGGAATTAGGCCACGTTCAAGGCATGCTGGAAAAAGCGGGCGATGACGCCGCGCGTCCAGAGTGGTTAGAGCCACAATACGGTATTCGTGACGGTCAATACTTCCTGACTGAGCAACAAGCTCAGGCCATTCTGGAACTGCGTTTACACCGTTTGACCGGTCTTGAGCACGATAAGATCATCGCCGAATACGAAGAACTGCTCGAATTTATCGCGGGTCTGCTGTTTATTTTGCGCAGTCCTGAGCGTTTGATGGAAGTGATCAAGGAAGAATTAGTTCAAATCCTTGAAGAATATGGTGATGCGCGCCGTACAGTGATCAATGCCAACGAAGTCGATATGAGTCTTGAAGACTTGATCAACGAAGAAGACGTTGTGGTAACACTGTCGCACTTAGGTTATGCCAAGTATCAACCATTGACCGATTACCAAGCCCAGCGCCGTGGTGGTAAAGGTAAAGCCGCGACGAAAGTGAAAGACGAAGATTTCGTCGAGAAGCTGTTAGTTGCCAATACCCATGATACCATTTTGTGCTTCTCTGATTTTGGTAAGATGTACTGGCTCAAAGTGTATCAACTGCCATTAGCGAGCCGTACGGCCCGTGGTCGTCCAATTGTTAACTTGTTGCCGTTATCCGATGGCGAGCGCATTACTGCGATTCTGCCAGTACGTGAATACGCGGCGGACAAGTACATCATCATGGCGACCTCACACGGTACTGTGAAGAAAACCGCACTAACTGCTTATAGCAATCCACGTGCAAACGGTATTATCGCCGTTAACCTCAAAGACGGTGACCAACTGATCGGTGTCGATATCACTAACGGTGATGACGAAATCATGTTGTTCTCGAACGAAGGTAAAGTGGTTCGCTTTGGTGAGAAAGTTCGTGATTCTGAAACAGGCGAAGTGAAAACCGATCCTGAAACTGGTGAAGAAGTCTTGTCCTTACGTCCTATGGGCCGTACTGCAACAGGCGTTCGTGGTATCCGTTTAGAAGAAGGTCAGAAAGTCGTGTCGCTTATCGTACCCAAAGGCGATGGCGCGATTCTGACTGTGACTGAAAACGGCTACGGTAAACGGACGCAACTGTCTGAATATCCAGCGAAGAGCCGTGCGACTAAAGGTGTGGTTTCAATCAAGGTGAGTGAACGTAACGGCGCTGTTGTTGGGGCTGTTCAAGTCGGTCTTAACGACGAACTGATGCTCATCAGTGATAAAGGTACCTTAGTGCGTACACCTGCGAGCGGCGTGTCTATCATTGGCCGTAACACTCAAGGTGTAACGATTATCCGCACTGCGGGCGACGAGAAAGTGGTCGGCCTACAACGTATCGACGAAATCCAAACTGAAGAAGATGAAGTCGAGCTGGATGAAAACGGTTTACCGATTGTTCCTGTCATTATCGAAGGCGAATTAGCCGACGAGGCTCTTGAAGAAGCGCTGGATGACGAAGAAGAGTTGGACGAAGATGAAGACGAGCTTGCTGATGATGAGCAAGACGAAGAGTAATTAAGTGTCATATTAACGAGCGTCCAATTGGACGCTCGTTTTTTTAATGGCATTGATGTTGATAGCATTGTTCGTTTTAGAATGGTTTCGTATTTATCAATACCTACATCATGGTTGGGATTAAGGAGAGTGTCAGTGAGCGCGATTTATAATTTCTGTGCTGGACCTGCAATGTTACCCGCAGCGGTAATGAAAAAAGCACAACAGGAATTACTTGATTGGAATGGCCAAGGCGTTTCCGTGATGGAAATCAGCCACCGAAGTAAAGAGTTCATCGCGCTTACACAACAAGCCGAGTCCGATTTACGTGAACTGATGCAGATCCCCACAAATTACCATGTGCTATTTATGCACGGCGGTGGTCGTGGACAGTTCTCCGCTGTTGTGAATAATTTTTTAGGTAATCATGGCAGAGCCCTGTATTTAGTCAGTGGTCAATGGTCATCTGCCGCGTTAGCCGAAGCACAAAAGCTCGTGGGTGAAGCGCAGATTGATAGCTTGAATATTGTTGAAAAACACAATGGACTCAATGCGGTTGTCTTACCTGATTTACATAAGATCGATGCCGATTATCGCTATGTTCACTATTGCCCTAATGAGACAGTAGATGGTATCGAAATTTTTGATGAATTAGACCCACCTTGGCCAATTGTTGCCGATTTATCGTCAACCATTATGTCACGTGAAATCGACGTCAGCCGCTACGGTTTGATTTACGCTGGCGCACAAAAGAATATAGGTCCATCGGGTCTGTCGATAGTGATAGTGCGCGATGACATGTTAACACTGCCGAGTTTACCGCAGTCGTCCATCATGGACTATCGTTTAGCCGTTGAGCATGACTCTATGTTCAACACACCGCCAACCTTTGCTTGGTATCTCGCCGCTGAAGTCTTTGCTTGGCTTAAGTCCATTGGCGGCATTGCGAGTATTGCAAAAATTAATCAACAAAAAGCGCAGATGTTATATCAATGCATTGATGGTAATGCTTTCTACCGTAATGGGGTTGTTGCAGCGAACCGCTCACAAATGAACGTGACTTTCCAATTAGTCAACGAAGCGCTCGATAGTGAGTTCCTAAAGCAAGCCCAAATAGCTGGACTCGTTGCCTTAAAGGGCCATCGTATCGTAGGTGGTATGCGTGCTAGCCTCTATAATGCAATGCCACTCGATGGCGTAGTTGCCTTGGTCAAGTTTATGAATGAGTTTGCAAACAAACATAGCTAGGCTTAGCTGTATTGAGTTACTCATTAGCTTGCGACGCTTAGCGTCTAGAGTTTGCTGCTTGAATATCAACGTTATGCTTATTGAATGTTGATCATCAGTTAGCCATCTCAAGTGAGACATCCCAAAAGCGAATGCTCAAATGCATTCGCTTTTTTGTTAACTTTAATTTATCGACAATGGCGTTAAGCAAGATGACGTTGAGACCAGATGCCTTCAAGAACACTCGTTTTGAGAAAGCCTGTGAGCTGACGCGCATTACTGAGTAAGATGCTGGGTTAGTTATATGTTATTGTTTATCATGATTAAAAGAACGTATCTTTAAATGCGTGTACACGATAAATCAATAGGATGTCACCGATGGATTTGGCCAAGCTTTCGCGGATTAGTATGAAGCATTTGATCACTTTGCATGTGATGCTCGATACCCTGAGTGTAACCGCCAGCGCCGAACGTTTATGTTTAAGCCCCTCATCCGTCAGTAAAACCTTAAGCCAGCTCAGGGACAGCTTGAACGATGAACTGTTCTATCGTAACGGCAACTCACTGGTAGCAACCCCATTGGCAAGACGATTAGGGCCTAGCGTGCAGCAAATGATCAATGATATGAATCAGATCATGAGTCAGGATGCGTTTAACCCTGCACATTTTGAGGGGCGTTTTTCGCTTGCGATGCGCGAAAGTACCTTTGAGCTGCTGGCCGCCAAGCTCAGCGCCCATATTCTGAGCTTGGCTCCTAATATCCGCCTCGATATTTACAGCAAAGACAATATTGGTTTTGATGGATTGCTTAAAGGTACATTAGACTTTGTGCTGTTACCCCATGATCTGAGTCAACCTAATCCTCTTCAAGACGATCTGGTGTGGGAAACCTTGTTTAGCGATGAAATGATCTGCCTGATGAATTCATCCCATCCCTTGGCTAAACAGCCGCATATCAGCTTCGATGATTACCTGAGTTTTAGCCATATTGGCATTACAGACACAGATCTGAGCACGCCTTTTTTTGATATTTTGCTCGCCCAGCAATCTAAAAAACGTGCCGTTCCCATTTCGGTCCCAGACTTTGGCAGTGCTGCGTTAATGTGCCATCACAGTGAGTTGCTCTTTACCTGCTCGCGCCGCTGGGCATCTATTGCCAGCCAAGCTCAAGGCTTAACGATTAAATCTTTACCCATAGAATATGGCAAAGTGGCTTACAGCCTAGTTTGGCATAGTCAAAGCATGAAAGATCCCGCGCTGCGCTGGCTTTATGAGCAAATTTTGTTTTGCAGTCGTTAAAGGTATATAGAAGGTAACATGAGATTGGTTACGCCTCGCTTTGCAAGGGTTGCGGCTAAGCGTTCAATATCGGCTTGTTTACAGCTTGGCCAATTGAGTGCTGCATCGACAACACCATGATGGTGAAAGGCATTTAACTTAACTCGCGTATCTGGGCCTAGCAGAAGTAAATAGGTCGCTAGTGCTTCTATTTCTTCCTCGTAATCCGTGATGCTTGGAATGTGCAGCAATCTCACCTCATACAGTTTTTGCTGTTTAGCCAATAACTGGATTGATTTGAACACGGCATGGTTATCACGACCGGTAATATACCTATGGGTATCCTGTTGCCACGCTTTAAGATCCACCATAGCGCCATCTAAAAACGGCAGCAGTTTATGCCATCCCGTTAGACTCAAACTGCCATTGGTGTCGAGCATACAAGTCAGGTGTGATAACGGCTTTGTGGCCTTAATCGCTTGAAACAACCCAATAATAAACGGCAGTTGCAGGCTCGCTTCGCCGCCGCTAACCGTAATGCCATTAATAAAGTGACGCTGACTATGGAGAATCGTCAGTATATCCTCAACGGTGTAACGAGTGAGCTTGGGGCTCGCTTGTTTTGGGCATACGGCAAGGCAGGTATCGCATTGGCTACAACGCTCACTATCCCAGTGAATACGAGGCTTATTATTGAGATTTATCAATGTCAGCGCATTTTCAGGGCAGGTGGTGACACAATCGCCACAGGCATCGCATAAACCTATGGTATGTGGGTTATGGCAGTTTTTGCATTGATAGTTGCAGCCCTGCAAGAATAACACGAGCCTGCTGCCAGGCCCGTCGACGCATGAAAAGGGCAATAGCTGACTGACTATTGCCTGTTTATTTATGGCCGGTTCATTTAACAACACAGGGGGGAGTGCTCATGGGCGATAACGCGTGCTTGTCGTTGCAATATTCCCGTATTAACCGCAGCTTCTGCGGCTAAGCCTGTGGTATTGAGACGCGAGCCGCACTGTTTAAACGCTTTAATATCTGAGCGTTTTACCATATAGCCAGTCACGCGCATTAAATCGTTAGAGGCGACATTGGCGGTAAACTCCCTAAAACCTAACTCAAGTGCGGCTTTACACAGTTGGAACATGGCTTGAGGATTGGATTTTACAGTTTCATCTATGGTCAAAATATCGCTAATCCCCGCCGTATAATACTGATGATGCTGCGCTAAGGCTTGAATATGGGCGATGGGATTCGGTTCAATACCATAGGGAATACGAACGCCTGGGGTCACATCGTTGTCGATACTAATACCGCCCTGTGAATGCAGTAGTGCCCGCCCATGGTAACCATGGGCGACGGGTGTAGATTTCACTATGGTATCGAGCGTGGCAGAAATACGGTAGCCAAGTTGATTTGCATCTGCCTGATGACCATAGCCAGTGTGTTGATCTCGTTGAGATAACTTCGTTGCATCAGTAGTCGTGAATGTCCGCAGAATATTCACGGCTTCTGCCATGCCGTAAATACCAAACATGGGTGCAAAGCGCGATTCATCAATCAATTGCTCTTTAACTAAAAAGCTGTCAAAGAAGTGTGATTCTTGATGCAAAAATGCCGAGCGCGCTTCAATGAGCTCGAAGGTGAGTGAGCAGTAATTTGGCAATACAGTATCAAAAAAATCGTTTATAGAATTGGCCTTTAACGCCACTTCTTTAAGATTCAGTCGAACTAAGGTATTGGCGCCGCCCGCTAACGGCAACGCGTTGTAGCAACTGACAATACCAAAACCGCGCTCATCAAACGCACTGGTATGCAGTGGGTAATTCGCGATATGCGGCTTACTGCACTGACAAATATTGGTGGTCGCAAGCAACAACAATTCATCCGGCGTGACGGCGGGGTCGTACATAAAGGTCAAATTGGGGGCAACTTGTTTTAACTCTGCATCAATGCGCAGTAGGGTGCGGCAAACGATGTTATCTGTAGGGCCAATATTCACGTGCATAAAGGCATCGGGCAGGGTTCTGTCGAGCATGATCCAGAACAGCTTTAATTTACGATAAAGGACTTCTGAATCTATTCCTTCAACGAAAGGCATCAAAATGTCATCCAGCTGACCTAAATACACGGGGATATTGGTCACCGATGGCACGTGATGATACAGAATCGTTAAGGCATTGATAGCTTCGTCCAAGTTTTTTGCCGCTGATAACTCTAAGTATTCAGAGCCTTGTTGAAGGTAGCGGGCATAATCTGGCAACACATAGCGTGGTTTAAACGGCGCATGGCCTTCAAACATGTCGCAAATAATACCGTCATTCATCGCCGCTTTTACCTCGGGCGATATCGACATATAGGGCAAACTGGCTTCCGCTTCTAATGCTAAATAGTTGGATTTTTGCTTGGGTGAAAGCTGAGGGCTAGTAACGATTTGCACTAATCTATCTGGTAATAACATGGCGGAATATCCACAAGTTCTATGATAACCACTAATTTACTCAGTGGCGTTGGCTTTAAAAAGTGAAAATAGCTGCAGTCCTGATTAATGAAATGGAAATCCGCCGACCGAGGTCACAATTTGTGGCTTATTGCGATAACGCCGCGATGCCAAAATCGCTAGAATGTGGTTTTACGATTGAAAATAAATGCTTGAACAGTGAGACGTGGTGGTGTTTGTCATATTGGGGGATATGCAACAGAGGATAATAAACTGTCAAAACTTATCGGGTGGGATGATTGAAAAATTGAATACATTAGGCGGTAAATGAACTCTGCTGTATCTCTTTATTGCGGGAATACAGCAGAGTGAGCGGTGCAGATAAACTCAGCGGCGCTTAGAGCACTTTAGCAATTGATTGGGCTAAGTAATCGACGTTATCTTCACTGATCCCAGCAATACTGATGCGACTTGAACCTACCATATAGATGCTGAATTCTTTTTGTAGGCGCGCCACTTGCTCTGGAGCCACCCCAAGGAAAGAGAACATACCTTTTTGGCGGGCGATAAAGCTAAAGTCACGGTTTACGCCGTTGGCTTTAAGTTTATCCACTAAAATGGCGCGGTTGCCGTTGATGCGATCGCGCATCACTTTCAGCTCATCAAGCCATTCTTGGGTTAATTCTTTTGATCCTAAAATCGTCTCAACAATCGCCGCACCATGGGCAGGTGGCATAGAGTAAAGGCAGCGAACCACATAAAGCAGTACCGATTGCGCGATATTGGCGGTATTGGCATCTTTGGCAATCACAGAGCAGGAACCAATACGCTCACGGTACAAACCGAAGTTTTTCGAGCATGAGCTGCACAGGATCATATTATCGACCGCTGCCGCCATATGACGCACGCCGTAGGCATCAATATCAACGCCATCACCAAAGCCTTGGTAGGCCATGTCAATCAGTGGCGTAAAGCCTTGCTCTTTTGTAAGGGCAACCACTTTATCCCATTGCTCTGTGGTTAAATCCATTCCGCTTGGGTTATGGCAACAGGCGTGGAATAACACCACATCATCAGGACTTACTTGCGATAATGCAGCAAGCATCTCATCAAATTTCAATGATTTGCTATCGTAGTCATAGTAAGGATAGGTTTTAACAGTAATACCAGCTGCTTCGAATAAACCGATATGGTTTGCCCAAGTTGGATCGCTTACCCATAACACGGCATTCGGGTTGCAGCGTTTGATAAAGTCACCCGCCACGCGCAGCGCGCCTGTACCACCGGGTGTTGAAACGGTGCGGATACGGTTAGCGATAATGGCACTGTGGCCAGCACCAAAGGCTAATTCCGTCATCAAGGTGTTGAATTGTGGTGAGCCTGTTGGGCCGATATACACTTTGGTGGTTTCGGTATCGAGACGGAATTTTTCCGCTTTTTTCACGCAGCTTAGAATAGGGGTAACGCCGGTAGGATCTTTATAAACGCCCACACCTAAATCCACTTTTTGTGGGTGAGAGTCTTCGCGGTACTGAGTTAACAAGCCAAGGATGGGGTCCGCTGGCATTGCGATGAGTGAGTTAAACATAGCTCCATCTACCTTTCTGGTTATAGTGCAAACGTGATTGTTCGTATCAGATATGCGTTATTTATCGTTTGGAGGCTAGAATAGCGCGGAAAGGTAAAGTAATTAAAGTGAAAACTGTGATTACACGCCAGTTATCTTGGCAAAAAAGCCTGCCAAAAATACGGTTAAATCATAAATTAACCACTTAAATTTTGCGTTTTTGTTGTTTTTACACTGATCTCAGCAAATAATCTGACCAAAATGCCATTTTTCTCGAAAAAACGGTTGAATCCTTAGCGACAATCGGTAATTTTATAACGACGAAGCACCAACAAGGCCCCAATCTCCTTTTATTTGTAATCTTAACTTGACGCGCTGTAGCGTGAAGTTGCCATTTTGCGTATTCAGTCCGCGTGATCGTGATGATGACGCCCTATAGAGAAAGAAGATTTATTCATGAAGCAATTACGTCTTGAACCTGTTGTGCAAGTCCACGGTGAAATCAATATTCCGGGCTCAAAAAGTATTTCAAATCGAGCCTTATTATTGGCCACCTTAGCCCAAGGTACTACCACGCTCACCAATCTGCTCGATTCAGATGATATCCGCCACATGCTGGCCTCCCTCAAGCAGTTAGGGGTGAACTACCGTTTATCGCAAAACAATACTGTGTGTGAACTCGATGGTTTAGGTGGTGTGATTTCCTCAGCATCCGCGCAGGAATTGTTTTTAGGCAATGCGGGTACCGCAATGCGCCCCTTATGCGCCGCCTTAACCTTAGGCCAAGGTGAATTTACCCTCACGGGCGAACCACGTATGGAAGAGCGTCCGATTGGCGATTTAGTCGATGCCTTAAGGCAACTCGGTGCCAATATTGTTTATCTTAAAAATGACGGTTTCCCGCCACTGACGATTAATGCCACTGGCCTTAATGGCGGTGATGTTGAAATTGCAGGCGATTTATCGAGCCAGTTTTTAACGGCTTTGTTGATGGTTGCGCCGCTTGCTAAGGGCAGCGTCAATATCCATGTCAAAGGCGAGTTAGTCTCTAAGCCTTATATCGATATCACTATCGCCTTGATGGCGCAGTTCGGCGTTAAAGTCATTAACCATGACTATGCCCGTTTTGAGATTGTTGCAGGCCAGCGTTATATATCACCAGGCAAAGTACTGGTAGAAGGCGATGCGTCATCGGCATCGTATTTCCTTGCCGCTGGGGCGATTAAAGGCGGCGAAGTCAAAGTCACGGGTGTGGGCCGCTTGAGTATTCAAGGTGATGTAAAATTTGCCGATGTGCTCGAAAAAATGGGCGCAGATATCGAGTGGGGCGATGACTATATTATTGCCCGCGGCTCACAATTAACCGCCGTCGACTTAGATATGAACCATATTCCCGATGCGGCTATGACCATAGCTACGGCCGCGCTATTTGCGAAAGGCACGACGGTTATTCGCAATATTTACAACTGGCGCATCAAGGAAACCGACCGCTTAGCAGCAATGGCTACTGAGCTGCGAAAAGTGGGCGCCGAGGTTGAAGAGGGGAATGACTACATTAAAATCACCCCGCCAGCCGTTATTAACACCGCTGAAATTGATACCTACAACGATCACCGCATGGCCATGTGCTTTTCTATGCTGGCATTTGCCGATTGCGGTATCACCATCAATGATCCTGACTGTACTTCTAAAACATTCCCTGACTACTTTAAGCAGTTTGCGAGCCTGCAAGGCTAAGTCTGTTTGTTTCGTCATTGTTACAACCATCAATGTCAAGAATAGCAAGCCGTATTTGTGCGGCTTCTAATCTTCATAAAAAATCCACGGATTTTGTTTGTCTTTTGTTGTACAATGCGGCGCGCTCATTTTCGGGGGCTCACTTGATGAACTCACGGATGATGGTTATTTTTTGCGGAGGAATGTATGTCTGAACGGGCTCCTGTAGTCACAATCGACGGCCCAAGTGGTGCTGGCAAAGGTACAATTAGTCAATTATTGGCTCAGCATCTAGGTTGGCAACTACTTGATAGTGGTGCCATTTACCGAGTTCTTGCGCTTGCAGCAATTCATCATAACGTTGAACTGGAAAATGAAGAGTCTATCACGTTGTTAGCGGCACATCTGGATGTGAAGTTTCTAACAGGCAATGATAAAGATCCGGTTCAAGTGATATTGGAAGGTGAAGACGTCACCAACGACATTCGCACCCAAGAGTGCTCGAATGCCGCTTCAAAAGTCGCTGCCTTTCCACGGGTGAGAGAAGCCTTATTACGTCGCCAACGGGCCTTTAAAACGGCGCCAGGATTAATTGCCGATGGTCGTGACATGGGAACAGTCGTTTTCCCAAGTGCGCCGGCAAAATTATATTTAACCGCCTCAGCTGAAGAGCGTGCCCAAAGACGCTATAATCAGTTGCAGGACAAGGGCTTCGATGTTAATATCGAGCGCCTTTTAAGTGAAATTATCGAACGTGATGACCGCGATATGAATCGTCCGGTGGCTCCTTTAGTCCCCGCCGATGACGCGCTCATTATCGATACTAGCGGTAAGGGTATTGATGAAGTGCTAGCGCTTGCGCTTAACTTTATCAACCAAAAATTATCCGGCACTAACTAAGTTAGTCCACCGGATAGGTATTCGTATTAAGGATGATACGGATAATTTGACTGACTCCACGTCTAGGACGGACAGTGGTTTAATAAAGAAAGTAACCTAAACATGACTGAATCTTTTGCTGATCTATTTGAACAATCCCTTCAAACTCTGGAATTCCGTCCAGGCTCTATCGTTCGTGGTACTGTTGTATCAATCAAAAACGGTATGGTACTGGTTGACGCGGGTCTGAAGTCTGAAAGCCCAATCCCAGCTGAACAATTCAAAAACGCTCAAGGCGTTTTAGAAATTCAAGTTGGCGATGAAGTTGACGTAGCTCTTGACTCTGTTGAAGACGGCTTCGGTGAGACTCAACTGTCTCGCGAAAAAGCGAAACGTCATGAAGCTTGGATCGTTCTGGAAAAAGCTTATGAAGATGCTGAAACTGTAATCGGTATCATCAATGGTAAAGTTAAAGGCGGTTTCACTGTTGAATTAAACGGTATCCGTGCCTTCTTACCAGGTTCTCTAGTTGACGTGCGCCCAGTTCGCGACACCGCTCACTTAGAGTACAAAGAATTAGAATTCAAAGTTATCAAGCTAGACCAGAAGCGTAACAACGTTGTTGTTTCTCGTCGTGCAGTTATCGAATCAGAAAGCAGCGCTGAGCGTGATGCACTGTTAGAAAACCTGCAAGAAGGTCAAGCAGTTAAGGGTATCGTTAAGAACCTGACTGACTACGGTGCATTCGTAGATTTAGGTGGTGTTGACGGTCTGCTACATATCACAGATATGGCGTGGAAACGTGTTAAACATCCATCAGAAATCGTCAATGTTGGCGATGAAATCAACGTTAAAGTACTGAAGTACGATCGTGAGCGCACTCGTGTGTCTCTAGGTCTGAAACAACTTGGCGAAGATCCATGGTTAGAAATCAGCAAACGCTACCCAGAAAACACACGTTTAACTGGTCGCGTTACTAACCTAACTGACTACGGTTGCTTCGTAGAAATCGAAGAAGGCGTTGAAGGTCTGGTTCACGTTTCTGAAATGGATTGGACTAACAAGAACATTCACCCATCTAAAGTGGTTAACTTAGGTGATGAAGTTGAAGTTCTGGTTCTGGACATCGATGAAGAGCGTCGTCGTATTTCTCTAGGTCTGAAACAATGTAAGACCAATCCATGGGATGACTTCGCAACTCGTTACAACAAAGGCGACAAGGTTTCTGGTAAGATCAAGTCAATCACTGACTTCGGTATCTTTATCGGTCTTGACGGCGGTATCGATGGTCTAGTTCACCTGTCTGACATTTCTTGGAACGGTACTGGCGAAGACGCAGTTTCTGAATACAAGAAAGGCGATGAAATCCATGCAGTGGTTCTGTCTGTAGATCCAGAGCGTGAGCGCATCAGCTTAGGTGTTAAGCAAACTGAAGATGATCCATTCAACGCATACTTGGCTGACAAGAAGAAAGGTACTATCGTAAACGGTACTGTTTCTGCTGTTGATGCTAAAGGTGTGACTGTTGAACTGGCTGACACTGTTGAAGGTTACATCCGTGTAGCTGACATTTCACGTGAGCGTATCGAAGATGCATCTACTGTCTATAATGTAGGTGATGCAATCGAAGCTAAGTTCATGGGTGTTGACCGTAAGAACCGCTCTATCAGCCTGTCAATCAAAGCGAAAGACGAAGCTGAAGAGAAAGAAGTAATGGCGACTCTGAACAAACAAGATGACGCTGTTATTAGCAATGCAATGGCTGAAGCGTTTAAAGCAGCTCGTAAATAATCGCCTGTTGTTTGGGGAGACATCTCTCCCCATTAGGCGACTGTGTTTGGCTTGATAATAGGGGATAGCTAGGATGACGAAATCTGAACTTATCGAAAAACTCGCCACCAGGCAGTCGCAGCTGTCGGCGAAAGAGGTTGAAGGCGCAATCAAAGAAATGTTGGAGCAAATGGCAACAACATTAGAAAGCGGTGATCGTATTGAGATCCGTGGCTTTGGTAGTTTCTCGCTTCACTATCGTGCACCGCGGACTGGCCGTAATCCAAAGACTGGTTCATCAGTCGATTTGGAAGGTAAATACGTCCCGCACTTTAAGCCAGGCAAAGAACTGCGCGAGCGTGTTGACGCCGTTAATGTGTGATTGACCGCATAGTAAAAAGCCTCCGTTAGGAGGCTTTTTTGTATCTATTGTAAGGCAATACTGGTCAGCTTAGTAAATTTCTTGGATAATCATTAAATTGAAACGCGTTTAGGGAGTGCAGCGTGAAATCATTTGTAGCAACTGTGCTTGTGGCACTGTTATTTATTTTGGCGTTGATTTTTGGCGCGCGTAATGAACAAGTGGTGACCATCAGCTATTTTGTCGCACAGGGTGAATATCGTTTACCTGTTGTGTTAGCGATTGTCTTTTTTGCTGGTTTTATTTTGAGTTGGTTATTTGCTAGCTACTATATTGTTCGCTTGAAATTAAGTTTAGCGGCAACTAAAAAGAAACTAAATCAAGTGATCGCTAAAATCCCTCAGGATGTAGACGCCTAATATGCTTGAGATCCTCTTTCTGTTGCTTCCCATTGCTGCCGCCTATGGCTGGTATATGGGGCGACGGAGCATAAGGCAGAATCAAAGTAATCAACGTAAACAATTGAGCCGGGATTATTTTACTGGCCTCAATTTCTTACTGTCGAACGAATCGGATAAAGCCGTCGATTTGTTTATCAGTATGCTAGATGTTGACGATGAAACCATCGATACCCATCTGTCACTCGGTTCGCTGTTCCGTAAGCGAGGTGAGGTCGACCGCTCTATTCGTATCCATCAAAATTTAATCGCGCGGCCTACATTAACCAATGAGCAGCGTGACATCGCTATGATGGAGTTGGGTAAAGATTATCTAGCAGCAGGTTTTTACGACAGAGCCGAAGAAATCTTTATCAACTTGGTCAGCCAAGACGATCACAGTGAAGAATCTGAAACACAGCTGATTGCTATCTATCAAGTGATTAAAGAGTGGCAGAAAGCCATTGATATCACTAAGCGTTTGAGTCGTAAACGTCAGCAAGTTTTAAAGCCGTTAACGGCGCATTTCTATTGCCAGTTAGCCGATGAAGCCAGTGATGACGCGCAGAAAATTAAACTGCTACAGCAAGCGCTGAAGCAAGATCCCCAATGCGGTCGTGCATTATTGACCTTAGCGAAAAAATTCCTCGATATTCAAGATTATGCCCAGTGTAAGCAAATGCTGCTGCAACTGAAAAAAGCCGATATCGAGCTTTTTGCCGATGCGATTCCAACGGCCAAACAAGTTTATCGCGACACGCAAGATAAAGAAGGTTTTCAAGAATTACTCGCGGGCGCCATGGCCGATGGCGCTGGAGCTTCTGTGGTGGTCGCCTTAGCGCAGCACATGATAAGTCTTGATGAGATTAAAGCGGCAGAGACCATGGTGCTCGATGCGTTATATCGCCATCCGACCATGAAAGGTTTTCAGCACTTGATGCAGATGCATTTGCGCCAAGCCGAAGAAGGGCAAGCTAAGCAAAGTTTAACTATGCTAGAGCAGCTCGTTGAACAACAAATTAAATTCCGTCCGAGTTACCGTTGTAAGGAGTGTGGTTTTCCTTCCCATGCGCTTTACTGGCATTGTCCTTCCTGTAAAAACTGGGGCAGCATTAAACGGATCCGAGGCCTAGACGGCGAATAATCTATTAGAAGAATACACAGTTTGTGTAACCCCGTTGGAGAGATGATGACGACTAAACCTATCCTCGTAGCGCTTGATTACGATAATAAAAACCATGCTTTACAACTGATAGAGAAACTCGATCCCAACATGTGCCGCCTTAAAGTCGGCAAAGAAATGTTTACCTTGTTTGGCCCGCAACTGGTGAAAGATATCCATGATCGTGGTTTTGATTTATTCCTTGATTTGAAATTTCACGATATTCCCAATACTGTCGCCAAAGCCGTGGCCGCAGCCGCAGAGCTGGGCGTATGGATGACGAACGTACATGCCAGCGGTGGCTTAGCCATGATGGAAGCGGCAAAAAAAGCCTTGCTGCCATACGGCGATAAAGCGCCTATGCTGATCGCGGTCACAGTATTAACCTCGATGAGTGATGACGATCTTAAATTACTCGGCATCAATGTTCCTGCGTTTGAGCATGTGCAACGTTTGGCGAAGCTCACGCAGCAAGCGGGACTCGATGGCGTGGTGTGTTCCGCCCAAGAAGCGACAGCCTTGAAATCACTGTTAGGTTATGATTTCAAGCTCGTGACGCCGGGGATCCGCCCAGTTGGCAGTGATGCTGGCGATCAACATCGGGTGATGACGCCACCTCAAGCGATTGCCGCCGGTTCAGATTACCTAGTGATTGGCCGCCCAATCACCAAAGCTGCCGATCCGTTAGCGGCATTGCAAGCGATTCACCAATCATTGGCATAGACGCCACACTAGCCGTCTAAAGCGCGGTTTGAAAGCCGTTTGACCGTCGTTTAAATAAAAAAGGCTTGGAATCGCTTGTTGGTATCCTTGATATGATTGATAAAAGTTGAAATAGTATCTTGAATGACAGCATAGAATAATGAATCACATCCTGAGTGCTTATCTCACTGTTCACGGAGAACGCCCATGTTTAATGCTACGATGTTTAACTATCAAGGTAAGAATGTTGTCGTTGTCGGAGGAACCAGTGGGATAAATCTCGCGATTGCCATTGCGTTCGCACAGGCTGGCGCAAATGTGGCCGTTGCGAGCCGGAGTCAAGATAAAATCGATGCCGCGGTATTGCAGTTGCAACAGGCCAATCCTGACGGTATTCATTTGGGTGTGAGTTTTGATGTGCGCGATCTTAGCGCCCTTGAAGTCGGTTTTGATAAAATCGCTTCTGAGTTTGGTTTTATCGATGTGTTGGTCAGCGGCGCGGCGGGGAATTTCCCCGCCAGCGCCGCAAAGCTTTCGGCCAATGGTTTTAAGTCGGTGATGGACATTGATTTGCTCGGCAGTTTTCAAGTGCTAAAGCAGGCTTATCCTTTGCTGCGTCGCCCCAATGGCAATATTATCCAGATTTCGGCGCCGCAGGCTTCGATCGCTATGCCAATGCAAGTGCATGTTTGTGCGGCTAAAGCGGGTGTGGATATGCTGACGCGAACTTTAGCGTTAGAGTGGGGCTGTGAAGGGCTGAGAATTAATTCGATTATGCCTGGCCCCATCGCCAATACTGAAGGTTTTAATCGCCTTGCACCCAGTGCCGCATTACAGCAAAAGGTTGCTCAATCCGTTCCGCTAAAACGCAATGGCGCAGGTCAGGATATCGCCAATGCCGCGCTATTCTTAGGCTCTGAATTAGCTTCTTATATTACGGGAGTTGTGCTGCCGGTCGATGGCGGTTGGTCACTTGGCGGCGCCAGTATAGCGATGACAGAGCTTGGCGAACTGGCCGCAAAAATGTAGTTTGGTTTTAGATGATTGATATTCAAAATCGAGAACTTTGATTTTATAGAAATTAAGTAGGTAATGATCCATGGCTAATGCATTACAAGAGCAGCTACTCAAAGCAGGGCTTGCCAGTAAACAAAAGGTTCGCGACGTTAAGACTCAAAAACGCCGTGATAAAAAATCACGAATAGATGATGGCTCCAGTGCTTTTAAGCAAGAAGTGGCTGAGCAAAAACGGTTGCAGGCGCAAAAAGATAAAGTGCTAAATGAGCAACGTTTTGCTGAGGCATCTGAGCGTGGACAAGTGCGCGGTTTAATCACAGAGTTCACTAAGTCTGCGATTAAGATCCCAGCTTATGCTGAAGTGAAATTTAACTATACTCTTGATAATAAAATTTATTCTTTATACATAGATGAAAAACTGCAGGCAGAATTGCTTAAAGGGCAGTTAGGCATAGTGCGTTACGAAGATAAGAGTTACTTAGTACCACATAAGTTAGCCGAGCGAGTTAAACTGCTGGTGCCGCAGTGGTGTGGTTATCTGTGGCAACAGGATGAATCTAAAGCTGTGGTCGTTGAAGATGATCCCTATGCAGATTACGCAATTCCTGATGATTTAATGTGGTAATTGCCACAAGCCTGTGACCTAACGCTAAGACAATCCTGTTGTAAAGCTTATAAAATAGAGACCCTTAAGTTCAAGCTTAAGGGTTTTTTTATGGGTTAAATTTATATTTAGCTCGCACACTCGCATACTTTTATATTATTCACAGCTGTATTTGTAATGAGATTGTTTTCTACAGTGAACTGGTATAAATTAAAACAACTGTTTTAATCCTACGTTTAAGAGTCTACCAATGAATCCTTACCAAGCCCCGTTGACGGATATGCGTTTCCTACTGGAACAGGTATTTGATGCCCCAAACACTTGGGCACAATTGCCTGAGATTGCAGAAATGGTCGATATCGACACGGCTAATGCCATTTTGGAAGAAGCAGCCAAGATCAGTTGTGAGTTGATCCATCCGCTGAACCGGACGGGCGATGAGCAGGGCGTGTTGCATCAAGACAATCAAGTGATTACCCCTGATGGCTACAAAGCCGTTTATGAGCAGTATTCCCAGGGCGGTTGGATTGGTTTGTGTGGCGATCCTGAATTTGGTGGCATGGGGATGCCGAAGATGCTGGGGATCTTAGTCGACGAAATGGCTTACAGTGCTTGTAATGCGTTTACGCTTTATGGCTCGTTAACCGCGGGAGCGGCTTTATGTATCAATGCCCACGGCAGCGAAGAATTGAAACAAGCTTATTTGCCTAAGTTATATTCCGGCGAATGGGCGGGTGCTATGGATATGACGGAGCCGCAAGCGGGTTCTGATCTGCGTAATATTCGCACTCGAGCTTTACCGCAGGATGATGGTAGTTATGCCATCACGGGCAGCAAGATTTTTATCACGGGTGGCGATCATGATTTAACTGAAAACGTCATCCACTTAGTGCTTGCCAAGCTACCGGATAGCAAAGGGATTTCACTCTTCCTTGTACCTAAAATATCGGTAAATACCGATGGCAGCTTAGCCAATGCCAATGGTGTATCAGTGGGGTCTATCGAGCATAAGATGGGCCTTAAAGGTTCTGCGACTTGTGTGATGAATTTTGATAATGCCCAAGGTTTCTTGATTGGCGAGCCTAATCGCGGCCTCGTATGCATGTTCACTATGATGAACTATGAGCGTTTAGCGATTGGTATTCAAGGACTTGGCAGTGCGCAGGCGGCGTACCAGATGGCGGCCGATTACGCTAAAGAGCGTAATCAAGGCATCGCCGCTGGCGGCTCACCGACGGGCAGTGATTCTGATCCCATTATTGTCCATGGCGATGTGCGCCGTATGTTGTTGACCATTCGTGCGATGACAGAAGCGGGCCGTGCTTTGTCTGTGTTTACAGGACAACAGCTGGATTTAGCAAAATATGCCCAAGATGAGGTTAAGGCTAAAGCGGCGCGTTATGTGGGTTTATTAACGCCAGTGGCGAAAGCATTTTTAACCGATCGGGGTCTAGATGCGACTATCATGGCGCAACAAGTCTTTGGTGGACATGGTTATATTCGTGAAACAGGTATTGAGCAATTAGTCCGTGATACCCGTATCGCTCAGATTTATGAAGGTACCAATGGCATTCAAGCCATTGATTTCCTAGGTCGTAAAGTCACTGGCGATAACTTAGCCGCATTAAACGAATTTGTGGCAGACTTGAAGGCACAAATGCGGGCATTCACCCATGTTGATGCGGTGAAAGTGGCGGCAGTATGCGCACGTTTAGATGCATTAGTTATAGTCGCCGAGTCAGTTAATGATCGCAAAGTGGCTCAGCCTGCACTTATTAATGCGTGTGCGGTCGACTTTTTAGATGCCTTTGGTTACACCCTGTATGGTTTCTACTGGTTGGCTATGGTTGATAAGGTTGCGGATCATGAAGATAAAGCTTTCGCCGAGCAGAAAGTCTATTTGTCTAAGTTCTATTTTGATAAGTTATTGCCAAAAGCGGATTACCATATCGCTCAAGTCAGAGCTGGTGATGCGACGACTATGGCGATGCCTGCGGAGTTGTTTTAACAAGGCTTCGGTATATTCGTTTAGATAAAAACTTAAAAAGCACTGATGACTCAGTGCTTTTTTGTGCAAGTTTTTTACTCTGTAGCAGTTAATTAATGACTCTAGTGAGCCGCAGTATTCACAGTCGCAGTGGTTGATGACGGTTGCAGCACTGAAATCAATTGTTTAAGAAACTCGGCATTGAATGAGGGTTTATGTTGATTTTTCAATTCAGAACTCATGCCATTCTCAAGGATTACAAACAGGGTATCGTTATGCTGGGGCAAACGGATAAAGCCCGCTAAGTTAGACACGCCTTGCATCGAGCCTGTTTTAGCGAAAATTTGCTGTTTAAGCGGCGGCTTGTTGTAGCCCATACGATATCTTAAGGTGCCGCTGATCCCCGCCTGTGGCAGACTCGTGATTAACGGACTAAAGCGGCTATCTTGGTGGATTAGCGCCAACACCGCGGCTAACTGCTTGGCATTGAGCAAGTTATAGCGTGACAATCCTGAACCATCCACAATATTGGCGTTACTCAAATCTATGCCTAAATTCGTTAAAATTCGCTGCATGGCAGCGGCACCATTGGTAAAGCTGCCTTGGGTTTTAAAATAACTTTTACCAAGTTGCTTAAAAAGACTATCGGCAATCAAATTATCTGACTTGAGCAGCATAGTCTCGAGCAGCTCAGGTAAGGGCGCCGAGCTATGGCTGGCAATTAGTTTTGCCTTTTGGGGTAAGCTAGTGCCGAGTTGTACTTTACCCGCAAGAGACATCTCGCCTTTAAGTAGGGAGGTGAGGTTATCTTGGGCAAATTTGAACGGATCGCTGACCGCAATCGCCAGTGGTATCGCCTCACCGCCAGGGTAACAGCCGCGTAAATGGTAGTTATTTTGACCTAATCTGACCATATCAAGTTGGCAAAATTCGCGGCTCGCCTTTTGATCAAACACCGCATCGCTGCTGATTTTAACTCCATAACTCCCCGCGCGCAGACTTACCTGTGAAGGTTTGCTGGTAGAGCTTGGGCTAAACTGACCATAGACGCAGTTCTGATTGATAATATAACTCGACACTGGCGCGGCAAAACAAATGCCCAAATCATCCCAAACCCAACCCGGAGCTTGCATTTGCTCTTGTTTATCGCCGAGCAAATACAGATGTCCATCAATGCGATTAATGCCTTGTTTTACGAGATTGGCAAAAATGGCCTTGAGATCGGCTTGAGTTAGCGTGGGATCGCCACTAAAACGCAGATAAGCACTGCCTGCGATATGGCCCTTGCGTATCGGTGCATCTGTCCATAATTCCGTGACATAACGAAAATCAGGCCCAAGCTGAGCCACAGCACTGACTGCCGTGAGCAGCTTTTGGGTACTGGCTGGAATAAACAAGGTCTCAGCTTGTTGGCTATAGATCACTTGATTGTTCGACATATCCATTGCCAGTAAGGCGATTTGTGAATGTCGAGGGCTGATCTTGCTGATTGCTTGGCTAAGCGAAGTGGTTTGAGCACTTATCGGCCTAGAATCATGTTGCTCTGCATAGGCCATATTATGACTTGCGGCTAGGAGCAGGCCGGCATATAGAGTGGTTTTCAGTAACGTTTCCATGTTAGCTATTGGCCATTTTTATCAAAACATCATTAAGATTAGGTTGGTATTGTGTGCGGTTAATCCTCACTGCTGCCGTCATCCTTTTCCATCAAGCGATATAAACGTAGGGTAACAAACAATACCAGCCCAATAAACAACGGCAGGATGAGTAACCCTAACTGGGTTTTAAAATGGAAAATACCCCAAGCAAACAGCAATGTCAGTGCTAACGTCAGCAGAATTTTTTTGTTCATAGTCTTAATCTTGTATCGTGTGGTCTAATCGCAAATAGGCGGTTTAGTTTACGCTAAATCACTGGATTCGGGGTGAATGAAATGGGTTTGAAGATTATTTTGTGATTTGGCAGACATTTTGGGTGCAGTTTAGTGAAATTTGGACTGATTTGTAGCGTTAAGAATCACCCTATTTAGGGGCAACATATTGTGTGGACGGGCAAATAATGCCGAGAATACTCGCCGTAAAATGCGATTTCAAGCAAGGATAAATGAAGAAGATTTTTAGGTAAATCGGTGCACTGAAGTGGAATAAAATCGCGTGAGGTCAAATTACCAGCAAAACCGTTAGGTTTAACAAGACTTTTGGGAGAAAAGTCTTGCCGAGACGAGGTGAAGTCGGTAATTTCTACCCCTTACGATTTTAGGTTCTTAGGTAACAACTAAACCATGCCACATATTAGTATGCGCGGCTTACCACAAGCGGTCGTTGCAGCGTTCAGCCAAACATTACTGCAGTCATTGGCGGATATATGTAAAGGTAATGCAGAGAGTTTCACATTAGATTGGATCCCAAGCATCAGTTTTCGAAATGGAAAAATTGATCAACGCTTTGTCCAAGTTGAGTTACTCTGGTTCCCTAAGGACCCTGATATACATCTTAAAGTAGAACAAACGATCAGGTTGGCAGTGACAGAGGCCTATCCAGAGTTAACACATATTGCTGTGATGTTTTTATCACTGAACCCCAGTGCTTCCTATCGGGGTGGTCAGCATGTTTAAAGGAGGATGCCTTGCTAGATAAGCTTGGTGGAATAGCCGTTCAACCCGAGGCTTTAACGTGGTTGCTCACGCCATGCCGTTTCAAGGCAGAATTACTCGCTCGTATTGCGAGCGCCAAGCACAGTATTTATATTGCGGCGCTGTATTTAGAAGATGACGAAGCGGGTCGTGAGATATTACAAGCCCTCATGGATGCCAAAGCAGCAAATCCAACGCTTGATATCAAAGTGTTAGTCGATTTTCACCGTGCGAGACGTGGCTTGATTGGCCATAAAGGTGATAGCGGTAACTATTTGATGTACCGCAGAGTTATGGCTGAAGCCGAACATCCCATCGATATCTTAGGTGTACCCGTCAAATCCCGTGAATTTATGGGTGTGTTGCATCTTAAGGGATTTATTATCGATGATGCCGTGATTTATAGCGGTGCCAGTCTCAATAATATCTATTTGCAACAACACGATAAGTACCGTTTCGATCGTTATCACTTGATTGAGTCTGCCGAATTAGCGCGCAGTATGCGCGCGATGATCCAGAAAAATATCATTTCTGATCCAGCTGTGTGTTCATTAACGCAAGATGCTGAGCAAGAAGTGCTACCACCAAAGACGGATATGCGTAGCTTTAAGCTGAGACTGTCTGACGCTGAGTATCAGTTTAAGGAAACCCGTGATGGCAATCGCATCACGCCGTTACTTGGGCTAGGACGCAAGAAAAACTTGCTCAATAAAGTGGTTGTCGCCTTGGTGGAAGAGTCAAAAGACTCGCTGTTTATTTGCACGCCCTATTTTAATCCGCCGTACATTTTAGTGCGCGCTTTAGCGAAGCATTTACGCAATGGCAAACGCATCGATATCGTTGTGGGCGACAAGACGGCTAACGATTTTTATATTCCGCCTGAGCAGGATTTCTCGACCATAGGTGCCTTGCCCTATATGTATGAGCAATCATTGCGTAAGTTCGCTAAACGCCAACAGTGGGCGATTGATAATGGTCAGTTGAATATCCATCTGTGGAAACACGGCATCAACAGTTATCACCTCAAAGGCATCAGTGCCGACGGTAATAAGCATTTGATCACAGGTTCTAATCTGAATCCAAGAGCTTGGGCGCTGGATCTTGAGAATGGTTTGTTGATCCAAGATGAAATTGGCTGCTGGAAAGCCCAGTTTGAAGCCGAGCAGGCGCATATTCTGGAACACACACAGCGGTTATATCACTACAGCCAAGTGGATACCTTACAGAGCTATCCCGCGCCAGTGAAGAAGATCATGACCCGAATTCGTCGCCTTAAAGCTGACTTTTTACTGCGTCGCATTTTGTAACGATTAAAGCTATAGAAGCAATAAATTAATCGATATTTTTGATTTATTACAGTGTGTTATCGATTTAAAAAGCCCACAACAATGTGGGCTTTTTATTGACTGACGGTAATAGATTTAGCTTAAACCAAGAATTGTCGCTTCAAATCATATGCATTAAATCTGTGGCATTAAATTCTGGTGAGTATCATTTTGATCTTTGGCGTAATAAAGAGACAGGATCACTAAAACCACCATTACAGCACTTAATAAACCTATGCTCAACTGGCCGCCCATAGGCACTAAAGACATAGTTAATGCGGCAAGTCCGGCACCAAAATTTTGTAATCCCCCCAATAATGCGCCCGCAATCCCCGCCTGACGTGGAAATGGCTCTAACGCAGCAGATGTTAGGGTAGGGAACAGCATGCCTGCGCCACTGAAGAATAAAATTGATCCAATAAGTAAGCTCCAGTCAACCACTAAATTAAAAAGACCAGGGATCAACATAAATAATGCGCCAGCACCGAGTAATGCAACACCTTGGTAAACAACTCTTTGTGGCTTATTCTGTCGGCCCGCGATGAGTGCCCCCAGTAAGTAGCCAGGAATTGGCGCAACAAAATAACAACTGACCATAAAAGGTGTCAGTCTGAGATATTGGCCATAGAGTACACCAGCAATTGCTTCAAACGCCGCAATACCGGCAAAGGTGGCGATCAATGAAAATAAATAAGCGCGAAACGCTCTATGGCGTAGGACATGCTTATAGGATTTGAAAACGGCTTGATGTTCCCGTTGCGTCTTAGGTAAAGACTCTTTAAAGAGGAATATTAACAACAGCCAGACCGCGACACCGAATCCCGCTAATACCCAGTATACGGCTTGCCAGCCAAAATAGGCCGCAGTGGCGCTGCCGATAAATGGTGCAAGCAAAGGTAAAAACACTACGGCCATAGAGACATAGCTATTAAATTTTACCAGTCGGTCGCCAAAGTAATGATCGCGGGGAATGCTACGGCACAATGCGCCTGCGCTGGCTGTGCCTAATCCTTGGATAAGGCTTGCCATAATTAGTTGGTTAAAGCTTGTGGCCTTCGCCGCGAATACAGCGCCTAGAACGAAAATTGCGATACCCACAACGAGCGGCATTTTGCGGCCAACGCGATCTGACACTGGGCCATACACAAATTGAAACATCCCGTAGGAGAGTAAGTAACAGGCCATCACGGCTTGTAGTTGGCTGGCGTCCACATGGAGCCCGAGTGCGATTTGTGGAAGGGCAGGTACAAAAATCGTCTGCGCCATTTGGCCACAGGCGACCATAAAGACAATCATTAACAGTAGGCTAGACTGACTCGCCGCTGGAGCGACATCGTGATGAATAGGAGAATGTGGCGTGCCTGACATGATATTTCCGAAAAAGGTCACTTAAGGTATTTGCGCGCATCTTACTCCCTAAAAGCGTAACTTCAAGTGTCAATCATATTGATTTAACGAAATAATTTTTAATGCGATGCATAAGTTTTTATCCTGATTTTAATCTGTAAAGCTAAACTTACGATAGGTTATTTGTCTGTTAACTAGGTCGATGAGTTGCAAATGAATTAACGCAAGGATTAACCCTGCGGTGCATCTTTTCTTACAAGCCGCCATGAGAAAAGAGAGATTGCAAGGAAACTGTGAGTTAGCAGCAAGGTGTCAGCCATAAATCAGTAGCGACAAGAATATTGTTAAGAAAAAGGAGATAGCACCAATATACTTATCTCCTCTATCCTAGTGCATGGTTATTTTTGCAACTTTTCGATCCCAGTTAAAATCTGGTAGCCCACAGTGACCCGTGGCGGAACGGGGGTGTTTTTATTACTCAGCAGTACAATGCCAAGTTTTTTGGCCGGAATAAAGGCTGCATAAGCGGCAAAACCGCCAGTAGAGCCTGTTTTATTAATCCACACATTTTGCTGCGGTGCGAGGGGCGGCACTATGGGTTTAACTGGCGTACTGCCAAATACGACTTCCTGAGTGTGACCTGCAAGCAAGTTATTGAGATCAATAGGATATGAGTAATGCTCCCAAATCATATCTTGGGTCATCATGCCCACATCAAAGTATCCCGTGTGGGTCTCATCGAGTGCCGTTTGCAGTGGTTTGGTAAGCGGGTGCATTTGCATATTAGCCTCAACAAATTGCAGTAAATCCTTGGCAGAGGTTTTAACGCCATAGGCTTCATCGGCTAATACACCGGGATTGACTCGCACTGGCATGTCTTGCTTATCATAGCCTTGGGCATAATCGGCCATTTTGTTGCTAGGAACCTTGAGATAGCTGTTTGTCATACCCAATTGTGGAAATAGTGTTTGCTCAAGTACTTGTGGAAACGTTTGCCCTAAACTCTGCGCGGCAATCATGCCAAGCAGCCCAATACTCGGATTGGCGTAATTCCTATGGGTCCCCGCGGCAAATGATGGTTGCCAATGCTTAAGGTAATCCATTAACTCTGCGTTATTAGTGACCTTATCAGGAACTTGCATCGGCAAATCCCCCGCTGTGTGGGTGGCTAAATTGATGAGACTAATCTTATCAAAATGGCTGCCTTTTAATGCTGGAACATAATCACTGGCCATATCCGTGAGTGTTAATTTACCTTCGCCCTGTGCATAGTTAGCCAGTGTTGCGGTAAAGGTTTTACTGATAGAGCCAATCTCGAACAGGGTATCTTCAGTCACACTTTGCCCAGAGGTTTTAGAACTGACGCCATATTGGTAAAAATACTGTTTACCTTCTATGGTGATGCCAATTACTGCACCGGGAATAGCATACTCGGCCATCAGTGGTTTAACTGCGGAATCTACAATTGACTGGATGTCTTTGGTATTAAGCGTTTGGGCCGTAGTGACATTAGAAAATAGCGTAGCAGTGAGCAGTACGCCGCTTAATAACGGTATAGAAGCGATCGGGGCTTTTGGGTGCATAATTGACCTTTCATTGAGACTGTATTTGTAGAGTAGATTTTCGCATGATATTAGGGCAATTCCACACTAAGTTAAGTCATTACTGATATTTAGTTTCAATACTCTCCCAATAAGTAAGTTAAACGTTAATTTGGTCGGTTTAGTGTTGCATACTAAGTGGCAACACAGATTAATACATTACAGATGTTTTAAGAGATGGTTGTTCTGTGCTCTTAAATTATCTCGCTGACGTTAGGCTGCAGATGAAACCACAACCACTGACACCGGCCTTTTATCACGATAATGTATTACGCGATTGCACCATTGATGGCCAAGGGATAAACTGCGCCACCGCGATAAAAAAGTGCTAACGATGTGGTCGCGATCCTTAATAAGTTTGATAGAGAATTGGTTTTTATGGCTTTAGCCCCCCATGCAGTGCACCATTTATATCAGTACCGTAAGTCTATTTCGACTAAACCCTTTGGTGCCCGCGGTAAAAAACTGATCCGCTGTCCATTATGCCTCTTAGGTGAGCAGTTCTGTACCTGTGCGCTACGCCGTCAGTTAGATACTCACGCCAGTTTTCTGCTGATTATGTATAACGATGAGGTGTTAAAGCCGACTAATAGCGGACGACTCATAGCGGATCTTATTCCTGATACCCACGCCTATATTTGGTCACGTACAGAACCTGAAGCTGAGTTGCTTGCTTTGCTGAATTCGCCGCAATATCAACCCTATTTAGTGTTTCCTGCCCAGTATGCAGAGCAAGGGCAAACCGTACTGAACCAAGTGCCGATGTCGACATTGGCCGAAGGCAAACGGCCGCTACTTGTTCTGCTTGATGGCAGTTGGCGTGAAGCGATTAAAATGTTCCGTAAGAGTCCTTACTTACACTCGCTGCCGTTGCTTTCCTTCGATCCCGACACGCTCGCGACCTATGCATTGCGTAAAGGTAGTCATGATTTTCAACTTGGCACCGCCGAGGTGGCATCATTGGCTTTAGGAGCGATTGGCGAAGCGGCTAATGGCAAAGCCTTAAGTACTTGGTTTGATTTGTTTGTTGAATCTTCCTTACTTGGCCGCAATCGCCGTTGCCGTGAGGACCTTCTGCCAATTACAGATTTTACCGATGCTTTTGAACTGGCCTTTGAACAAGCAAGTCGTAGTAAGAGTTAATAGATGTTGGATTTAATCTATTTTGAAAAAGGCTAGTTAACTATCTTCTTAAATAAAAAATCCCCTACAGTGAGGGGATTTTTATGTGTAGCAATTAACTTATAGGAACTTCATATTTAAGAAGATACCTCGCACAAGCATAATTGTTTATACCGCGACTTCTTTACCATCTAACTTACGGATAACGACCGTAGCGGCGCGAGGGCGTAATGTCGTGCCCGCAGGCGTTTTTTCAGCGGCATTGGACGAATAAGGCCAATTACCGGGATGCTGAATGTTAGCAAAAACAGAAGTGTAATCAGGGCTAATAGCAAAACCCGTAACCTCACAGTCATTTGGTCCAACAAAGAAACGCTTTAATTCCATTTGGTTATCAGCCGTTACGCCTAGCTGTTTCTCTTGGCCATCAACAAGTGTTGAAGGCACTATCGCTAGCATCTGATCGTTGGTTTCTTCTGCGACCTCCTTGGCTCCATTGTCGGTTTGAACCCACAAAATACCGCGTTGATCGAAGGCTAAACCGTCTGGGCTGGCAAATTGGTTAAGATCTGTTAAGCCTGATAAGTTTGTTTCTGCGTTACCATCACTTGGTGATCCGAATACGAAGATATCCCATGTAAATTCAGTATCTTTGTCACTTTCATCCCAACGAATAATATGGCCAAAGTGGTTTTTCAATCTAGGGTTCGCTGGATTGGTTTCAGTTCGTTTTGAGTTGTTGGTCAGGGTCAAATAAATTGAACCTGTGAAAGGATCGACAGCACACCATTCAGGGCGATCCATAGGTGTTGCACCAACAAGATCCGCTGCGCCTGCGGTGTTCAAAATAATCTCGGCTAAGCTAGCGAAAGTATTGCCTAGGGTTTTTCCGTCCGTAGTCTGGCTATCTAAGGTTAAAGGCAACCAAACACCACCACCGTTTGCATTAAACTTAGCTGCATATAAAGTACCTTCATTCATATACTTATCGCCAGTTTGTATGCGATTACTGCTGTCAGCATCTTTTGTATCCCATGCCGCGGCCGAGACAAATTTATAGAGGTATTCGAATTGTGAATCGTGGCCAGAATAGAACACTACTGGCTTACCTTCAGTTAATTTGCCAAAGGTACAGCCTTCATGGCGGAAACGACCAAGCGCGGTACGTTTTACTGCGCGCGATGTTGGATTGAAAGGGTCAATTTCAACAATATAACCGTGACCATTCGCTTCATTACGATAGTCATCTTGAGCACTTGCACCTTTTGGTGTGACATCAAAACGCGCGAATTCATCGAGACGTTCCTCATCATGACCAGCAAGATCATCCCAGCCATAACGTGTGCTGGTTTTGCTGATCCCAATGCGATTTTGCTCGGCAGTTAACGTACCACGGTTTGCGAAATAGCCAGGCCAGTTTTCTTCACAGGTCAAATAAGTGCCCCAAGGCGTGTAACCATTGCCGCAGTTATTTAATGTACCGCGAGCCTGACTACCGTCGGGAGAATAGCGGGTTTCGAGTAGAGAAGAGTAGGCGAGAGGACCGCTAATATCCATTACAGTCGCACCGGTGAATCGGCGGTTATGGTTATCATTGCTAACCACTTCCCATTGATTATTAACCAGTTTTATACGTACAACCGATACGCCATGGGCGTTGATTTCTTTACGTACCTCATCGATAATTGTGCGCAAACCTGAAGTAGGATCAAAAGTTTGTCCTGCAGGATGTAATGCAACTTCATCAATATATTCATGGTTAATGCAAAGTAAACCGTCATTACCCGTATCATTTAATGGAAAGAAATGCATGCCATCGTGGTGCATACCGACTGAGTTCGCTTGGTCATCGGCAGTGTTACTACCATCGCTTTTCCATAGTGCCGCTTTTGCATTTAATGGCGTGCCCCATGGTGCAAGTACCTGCGCTGTATAGCCTTCTGGTACGACGACGGCATCTAAACGAGAACCTGCAACTGACGTAAAGTTTAGCTTGGCGGTACTTTTTGTTGGTGGCAAAGGTGTCACTGGATCAACAGGTTTTGTAACAGGGGCGTCATCTGATCCGCAAGCAGTTAAGCCTACACTGGCAAAAGCTGTCATAGCACTGAGGCCTAAACCACTTTTTACGAAGTTACGGCGAGATAAATGTTTATCCAACACTTGGTTAAATGGCTCGTTATTACTTTTATTATAAAGTGTAGGATCAAAGGTGGCCTTACTCATATATTACTCCGGCTAGTACGATGGATTAAATTTCGTGACTAAGGCTAAAGTATCAATATGACAATAAAGATGATTTTATATTACAATAATACTGCAGTGAGCAATAAACCCGATATGCTATAAAAATGTTAACCAGCAGTTTGCTATGGTCGCTATGGTCTAAGCTGCTGAGGTCAAAGTACCTCGATTAGGATTTTTATTCTGCTATGATGTCAAATCTTGTGTCACAGATAAAAATATATAATGTGAAGTTATTGCTTTAATTATTTTTAAATATAAAACTTGGAAATAATTTAAATATAAATTACTGAATATCATCTTTATTCATAAACATGACAGATTTATATTTAACATTAAAATTGCTATTTTATTTTAGGTAAAAGACTAACTGATTCTTACCGAGTCATGATCTAGTTTAGTCTTTTGGGTTTTAGTCTCTTGGTTTTAAATAATGGCGGAGTGATCGAGGATCGGTATGGCCAGTTCTGGCCATAATGTATAAATGATCTTTATCATTTTCATGGAGTTGAGTGACACAACCACTACGCAGACTGTGGGCACCATAAAACTTTGCAGGTAGGCCCGCTTTTGTGCAATATTTTTTAATGATGCGATAAATATCATCTCCCGTGAGAAAACCACTATTTTTATGTAAACTTGAATTAGCTTCAGAGTGATGTTCTACTATTTGATAAGGGCGTAAATATTTCCCATCACGGGAAAGCGATCTAAATAAATGTCCATCCTCAATATTGGCGAGTGATAACCAATTTTTTACCGCGTTGAGTGCTGCAAAAGGTTCATGATCTGGCAGGTCTTTCCATTCCCGTTGACCTTGCTGATTACTCTTCGAATAAGGTAGGCGCACTTTTAGCTTATTACGTAAAAAACTGACATATTGAACTTTTATATCTGCAAGTTCAGAACGGCGAAACCCACCTTGTAATCCTAACTGAATAATGGCTTTGTCTCTTGCTCGGGTTAATGGCTGCACTTGTTCATCGATAGCTTGAATGAGCATTTCCACTTCATCATACATAATCGGTTGTTGATCATAATCACTCACATGGCGAGATTGATTTCTACTCAAGCCACGCATCACTCTGATCACCAGAGGGTGCTCGGTAGGCGAGTGGAATCCTGCTTGAATATGATGGTAGCGAATCGCCGCGAGTCGAGTCGTTAATGTCTGTTTAGAAAGTTGTACTCCAGTACTCTCTTGGATCAATTCTTTTTGATGACCAATAAATGAAATTACGCTTCTTGGATCTGCGGGCAGGGCCTGCAGTTGGTGCTCCGCACAATAACGGCTAAATAGACTAAAGCTCGTATTATAAACACGGCGGGTGTTGGCTGAAATTTCATATTCAGTTTCTTCGGCAGCACTTAAATAATCACTTCGAACAGATTGTGGTAGGAAAGTCTCTTCAAAAAAACGTGGCTGTTCAGTACGGTTATTATTGTGATGATCTGATCTAGTCACTCTTTCATTCGATACATTGGTGTTATTTTGAGCATTACTATTTGTCAGGATCATTTTAGACATGCCGTTGAAGTCACCTGATATCGAATTAAGAAGACGTAATTATACGCAAATCACACCTACATCTACCAGTGATAATCGTCATTATCACTGGTAGAGTGCTTATTTGTTCAAATAAACTTCTGTTATCGGAATAGGGCGCATTAAATAGCATTTAGTTGTTTTTTTAGTTTAAAAAATAGCCAAGATAAACCTATTCTAGCAATGGCGATTAATTAAGCGGATATAAAATTAAAGGCAATGATAGTATGAAATTCGTACTTTCTCTATGCAGTGGTTTCGAACTTAGTTAGTCACAGATGCATAATTTTAAAGAATGGTTTAACCATTTTATTGATTTTCTTGAATGGAATGCCGCTAAACTAGGCTTGCGTGTTGGGTGAAATTTAAGCTAATAACGACAACCGCTTATCGGGTTCTTAGCCTGTTATGAGTTGAGCTATTTCTGCCAAAGGCAAAATGAAGCATAAGGGATCGATTCCCAGTCAATAAAATGGTTGAACCATATATTAATACTTATCGATTTGTACTAGCATGAGGTCCCATTTATTTCATCCGCATTAAACGCATGCTTAGCTAAAGAAACGTATTTATGGAACCGCAAGCCTGGATATATCAACAAGACAAACCAACAGCAGGGAGAAAATTATTATTGCTTGAGGAAGCAGAATTAATTTTTGCCTTACCCTTAATTTATCGCCTTATCAATCCTGAAGCTGTGGCATCTAAACCGGATTGGTTTTGTGACGCTGAGTTACAAACGGTTTTCTATACTAAGTTGGTGACACAACTAAATGAATTAGTCCGATTACGCAAAAAGGCACAGCGGATCGACAACGAGCTTACTAATGTAAACAAAATGCTCAATCAGTATTTTACTGATTTTGGCTGGCGTATGGTTCGTAAAGAATTATCTCAAATAAAAAAACGGCAAAAAAAGTCTCATATTGAGCTGAGCAGGGATATTATTTTGAGGTTAAAACGTTATATGGAAACTCAAAAGTTAGACAGTTTTGACCAAGCCATTGATACTCTATTGTCAGAGCATAATGAAAATATTTCGCTTAATGTTTTACAACATACTGATGAGGATGTTGTAGACGACATTGTTGATGAATAGAACAAAAAAACGCGGATCTATGTTTTGAAGAATATGATTTTAAAGTTGTTCTATTGCCTAAAATGGATTATCTAATAAGGGTAAGTTAGCCGTGACTTATCTGTGCAGACACGTAAAATTACTGTTAAGATCTTATGTTTACGACTAGATAACGCGGGGCATTAGAGATGAGTTTAAGTATTGCAAACGATAGGAAAATTGCGGTTTTATGCCGAATTGAACCTGGCTGTCTCGGACCTGATGGCGTAGATCATATTGAGGCTTTTTGTGCTTTAGCCCAGAAAGCGATGCAACATTTTGACGTCGATGTCGGCACTTGGGTATTGATCCCAAGATATGATAAAACCTTAGAAGAGATGCAATATAGTCTTGCAAATAAGCTGCTTTCGCGTGAGCAGGCAACTAAATATTTAGTCTCTATAGGGCGTGACATTGATGGTTTTGAAGAAAGATTTCAGGACAAACTGACGTCGCTGATCAATCTATATCTTGCTAGAAAACCTTAAATGCTCAATTTATCGGAGATGTATTTTTTGCTGAGATTCATCTGACGTCTTGTTTTTTTATAGGAGATATCGGATCGAATTTTTACAAATCGGTTTTATTTTCATATTTAATTGCTGACTAAAAAAGTAAATTAATTATATATTAATCATTGTGTTGCAATGAAATCTGCACCTATAATTACGCTCTTGATGAGCAGTTAAGTTGGCTTGAAAACTCAGTTGTTGCTAATTAACTCCGTAAAGTACGTCAAAATTTGCTAGACTAGTCGACTCACTTAATGCTGAATCTTTTTCTTGCGGTATGCCCGAATTTTGTGGGTGGTAAGGATAAGTGTAAAGGACGGTTGATGTTCAATCCCATTCCGGAAACCAATCCATACGTTAGTTTATTGCAGCAGGATTTCGGGTTTTCTGAATTTCGTCCTGGTCAAGCGCAAACGATAACACAACTGTTGGCGGGGGAGTCGAGTTTAGCGATTTTTCCGACGGGTTCTGGTAAATCCCTTTGTTATCAATTTACAGCATTGCAGTTACCCCATTTGAGTTTAGTGATTTCGCCTTTACTCGCCTTGATGAAAGATCAGCTGGAATTTTTACAATCTAAGGGAATTCATGCGGCCAGCATAGATTCAACCTTAAGCGCCGAGCAGAGTCAGCAAGTGATGGCTGATGCGCGCTCTGGCAAGCTGAAAATCTTGATGGTGTCGGTGGAACGTTTCAAAAATGAACGTTTTCGGCAATTTATTCAATCGGTTCCGCTGTCCATGCTGGTCGTCGATGAGGCGCATTGTATTTCAGAGTGGGGCCATAATTTTCGGCCCGATTATCTTAAATTGCCCGACTATCGGCGCGAGCTTGAGATCCCGCTGGTACTGTTATTGACGGCCACAGCAACACGTAAAGTGAAACTGGATATGGCCAAGCGCTTTGATATTGCGCCTGAACACATAGTGCAAACGGGATTTTATCGACCCAATTTAGATTTGACTGTTCTGCCTGTATCAACGCAAGAGAAGAATGCCTTACTGGTTAACCAGATTGCATCATTCTCAGGTGCCGGCATTGTGTATGTGACTTTGCAGCAAACCGCCGAAACGGTCGCACGACTCTTGAGCCAACAAGGTATAGTCGCCAGTGCCTATCATGCTGGATTTGAAGATGAAAAACGTCAACAAATTCAAAATGATTTTATGCAGGATAAGCTGCAAGTGGTGGTGGCAACCATCGCTTTTGGCATGGGAATCGATAAGAGCAATATTCGTTTTGTGATCCACTACGATTTGCCTAAATCCATTGAAAACTACAGCCAAGAAATCGGCAGAGCAGGGCGTGATGGTGCGTTATCCCATTGTGTCACTTTGGCCAATCTTGACGGGCTCAATACCGTTGAGAATTTTGTGTATGGCGATACGCCGGAGCGAGAAGGTATAGCGCAAGTCATTGAAGCAATTCGACTTGAACAAGATTCTGCTCAGTGGGAATGTCAGCTTAATGGCGTGTCGACGGCGAGTAATATTCGCCAGTTGCCGTTAAAAACGTTACTTGTGCAGCTAGAAATTCTAGGTGTGGTTAAGCCGTTATTTGCTTACTACGCCGATGTTAATTACAAATTTTTAGTGGATAAACATGTCATTCTGAGCCGCTTTAATCCAGAGCGGCAGGCGTTTTTGACGCAAATTTTTAATCATACGCAGATGAAGAAAATATGGGGCGCGTTAGATTTTGATGCCTTGTACAGTGCGACGGGCCATGAACGCAGTCGCGTGTTGGCCGCGCTGGAATATTTAGCTGAACATCAGTTGATTGAATTAGAAACCAAACGAATTACCGATGTGTATCGGGTGGATGTTGCCGCATTAGCGCGTCCGGAACTCATCGATGAGCTGTACCATTATTTTATCGATAAAGAGCAGAAAGAAATTGCGCGAATAGCGCAATTAGTCCGCTTTTTTGAACTTGAGACGTGCTTAAGCCACAATTTATCCCGTTATTTTGATGATAATGAGACGCCGGCTATCTGCGGTCATTGCAGTGTCTGCCGTGGTCATTTCGCTAAGTTGAGTTATTCGACGGAACCTACTTGGCCGACAGATCAGCAGATATTGGCTGATTTACATGAATTGAAGCACCATTTAACGGCCAAAGGCATAGATGCTTTATCACTTGATACCTATTGTCGTTGCCTCGCTGGTATGTCAGTTCCTTTGGTGAGTCGTTTTCAAGTGCGTAAGTTGAGTGGTTTCGGCCGCTGTGAAAAATTGAGATATGCTGAAATTAAACAGAAAGTTGAGTCACTGTTGTCGCAACTAGATGATAAAAGAGTTGAACATGAATAAGGCCGTAAAAAAGATGTTAGCCACCCATGAACATTTGGTTCACTCTGAAGGTGTGACTGTGGTTTCGCATATGCAAAGGGAAAAGGCGGAGTGGATACAACATACTGTTATGATTGAAGATTGTGACGTGCCGTTTAAATTTAGACGAGTCAAAAAGTATCGTAATCTGCAAGGGCAAAAGATCAATGTCATCTATTACCCAGAGACAGAAACTGTGGCAGGTTTTGAAATAGAAATTATGCAAGTCGTTAGAATCAAACGATTCTAGTTAATGCGCTTCGAGTCTTTGCTTTTATCAATCAGCAAAGACTCGAAGCGCATTTGATTGATGACGCAAGAGTTAAATTCGGCTATTTACTTGGAATATTGATAGGTTGAATCTACTTTCCAAGTTCTGAAACGCAGTTCAGCGCCTTCTGGTAGATAAAACACCTTAGGCAAGCGACTGTCATAGCGCATTTTTAGTTCACCCGGAATACGTACAAAAGCTTCTTTCTTCGCCAATTCGAAACAGGCCATCATAGTGCTTGGGCCTTCAGCGATTTCATCCACTTGATAGTAGTTATAACCCCAACCTTGCACTGTCAGTTCCTTCAATTCCCCGTTTAATCCATGCTTATTGCAATCAACCATTTGAGTCTGACCAATTTGGATTTCGACCATGTAGTCATCTTCGTTTTCTAATTTAGGTAAACTTAAAATGTGCTGCACCATACCTGCTGCCGGAGCAGGGAACATCTTAGTGGCTTCCTGTGCGCTGTAATCTTTTGGATCGAAACGTTGAATACTGATCATAGGCGCATTTAACCCTGTTGGATGTGGTGGGCTCACCGCCGCGGCATTGAATGACAATAGTGCAAATGCAAGGGGAACAGTGCTAACGCTAAATAAGGTCTTCAATTTCATTTTGTTTCTCCTAATCGAACTGAATTGATGTCGATAAATTTGTCTGTGTTCTGCTCCCTATAAACGCAGCAGAGGTAAAAAAGGGTTAAATTATTCAATAAAAAATCGATTTTTTATTCAAATAATCTTTATCAATCTGGATAATAAGGGTTAATTACACTTTCCAATGACTTATTTTGTTAAGTTCGCAGCTATTTCAATTCTTTGCTGTGGCTGTTTTATGACTCATATCATGCGAAAAATATACGAAATAGCCTAGATAAAAACCTTAAAACTTGGATTTCAACTTGCACTGAAAAGCCACCGCTGTGTCTGTCTATAACTGCATAAGGCTGTAATAAAGCCAATCTAACTCAGCTATGTGAGCTGTTTTTACTCATAAATCAAGCGCTAATCCATTAAACCTTGCCTGATATCCTTTGCCTAGTCTAGCTGCCTATCTTAATTTACATATCAGTGTCTCGACTGATGGCAGGAGGGCTGATGCATTATGGGGATTCAAATACACGTTTAAAAGTTTGAAAACAGTATATCTTGATAAATAGTTAATTTGATCTTCATATATTTTGATTTTCAAACTATAATTCAAGCGACGAGTTTTTCACCATTAATAGCGATAGAAATGGAACAGGGGCCATACAATGAAATCAATGACAGCCGAGCAAGCGACAGGGCATCAAGCTACTACGGGAAGCCGCCAAGGGCACTCACTCGCCCAGTGGCAGCACGCCCATGAGTTTTCGAGTCAGAACCGCGATGGCGAGAAGAACACTCGCTATGTACTGTATTTAACCGTGATCACTATGGTGGCTGAAATTGCTGCCGGAACCATCTACGGTTCTATGGCACTGCTCGCCGACGGTTGGCACATGGGAACCCATGCCGCGGCCTTTATGATCACTTTATTCGCCTATTCGTATGCCCGTAAACACGCTAACGATCCTGCATTTGCTTTCGGTACTGGCAAAGTGAGTGTGCTTGGCGGTTATACCAGCGCAATAGCGCTAGGACTTGTGGCACTGGTGATGTTGATTGAATCGGGAATGCGACTGATTAATCCTGAGCAAATCCATTTTAACGAAGCCATATTTGTGGCTGTCATAGGTTTGAGCGTTAATGTGCTGAGTGTATTTTTACTCAAAGATCACCATACCCACGACCATGGGCACACTCATGGTCATAGTCACGATCATGGACATCAAGATGATCATGAAGACGAGCATGCTCATCACAGCTGCGAAGCACACTCCTCTCATGACGATCACGTCCATACGGCTCATTCACATGGTGCGGGTCCACATACACATGATGACTCACATGTACACGATGAAAGTCATCAAGATCATAGCCATTGCCATCATAAACAGGAGCACCATGCTGCTGAGCATGAGCATGAGCATGAGCATGAGCATGAGCATGAGAGTCAGAAGGCACACGGTGGTCATGATCACAACCTACGCGCCGCCTATTTTCACGTATTAGCCGATGCGTTAACGTCAGTGCTCGCCATTGCGGCCTTGTTGTTTGGTAAATACATGGGACTGACTTGGCTCGATCCGGTTATGGGTATAGTGGGTGCTGTGATTATTAGCCGTTGGTCATGGGGACTCATTCAGCAAACGAGTCCTATCTTACTTGACGGTGGTGTTAAAGCGTCATTACAGCGTAAAGTTGTAGAAACCCTTGAGGCCGTACCGGATCATCAAGTGGCCGATTTACATCTTTGGCGAGTGAGTGCCGATCACCATGCTATTATGGTGTCTATCGTGTCCCATTCACCGAAAGATGTCAGTTATTTTAACCTGTTACTGTCACAATTTCCTGAATTGGCCCATATCACTATTGAACTCCATACTTGCCGTCAGCGCGAGTGTATGGCTAAGGAAGCCTAAATGACTGTTGAACATCATCATTCATCAAACCTGAATTCAACGACTGCTCATTCAACGGCCGCACATTCAACAGATCATGCATTAAATCATGTGATTATTGAATTTTACGAAAAGCTGTCGTCTTGGGAACACGCCATTGTGCGTGACAAAGGTTTTAGCCTATCGCAGGTGCACACCATTGAGTTACTCGGCGTGCACGGCGCTATGAGGATGAAAGAACTGGCGGATAAAATTGGTGTCACAACAGGTACACTAACGGTTCAAATTGACAAAATGGTTGAAGCTGAGTGGGTTGTACGTCGTCCCCATGAAACCGATCGTCGTTCGATTCTGGTGGAGTTAACCGAAAAGGGCCAAACTTTGTTCCTCGAACATGATGCATTACATCTACAACTCACTACAGATCTCACCGCTAAAATGAGCAGTGAGGAACGAATCGTACTGCTCAATTTGTTGTCTCGTATGAATAACGAGTTTTAATTTACCCTATTTCATCCACTAAAAAGCGTCCCTCGTGGACGCTTTTTTATAGCATGACATTTTTAAAAACGCGATTCATTCTAGATTAATCATCTGCTATTACAGTACCTTACCTTTTGTTACATTCTTGTTGGATTAATAGTTGAACTGGATATTAATTAAGGTAATGTAAGGGCAGATCTCAAGATGGACTTTGTTTAAAAGGAATAGAATGAATAATAAATTACTGCCTTGGTGCATTGCAGGAGTGCTCGGTATGAGCGGTCAACTTCACGCAGAAGAAGATAAATACATTTGGTTAGAAGATGTTGAAGGCGCAAAGCCGATGGAATGGGTGAAAACCCAAAATGCTGCATCTGCCGCCGAAATTAAAGCGTTTAAAGGTTTTGATACCTTAGTGGCGAACAGTCTCGCCATCCTGAACGATAAAGAACGCATTCCCTACGCGACCCACATTGGCGACAAGTTATACAACTTTTGGAAGGATGACACCCATGTGCGCGGTATTTACCGCCGTACTACCATGGAAGAATATGCTAAACCCGATCCCAAATGGGAGACTGTGCTTGATATCGATGCCTTAGGTAAAGCTGAATCCGTCAATTGGGTATTTAAGGATATTAGCTGTCAGTATCCCGAAAATGAGCGCTGTTTTGTCTCACTTTCCCGCGGCGGTGCCGATGCGGTGGAAGTGCGAGAATTTAATTTAAATACTAAATCCTTTGTTGCCACCAAAGATAAGCCATTCTTTTTAAAAGAAGCCAAATCAAGTCTGAGCTGGATAGATAAAGACCACGCCTTTGTCGGTACTGATTTTGGTGATGGTCAAAGCATGACTGACTCAGGTTATCCACGGGAGGTGAAACTCTGGCAACGTGGTACAGCACTCGAGCAAGCGAAACCGATTTTCACTGGTGACAAAACCTCAGTCGCAGTATCAGGCTGGGTTTTATTCGATGATAAAACGCCGCTGAGTTTAGTCACTGAGGCACATACTTTTTATACCGCCAGCCAATATGTCTATCAAGATGGCAAACTCATAGGGTTGCCATTACCTCAAGATGCTGAGATTAAAGGTTATTTTAAAGGTAAGTTATTTATTGAGTTAAAGAGCGATTTAACCAACAAAGACGGTAACTTTAAGCAAGGCGCGGTCGTGTATGCCGATGTGGCGGATCTTATCGCCCAAAAAGCCAAATTCAGTTTATTTGTGAGCCCGACTCAGACCGCATCGATAGCGCAGCTTAGTTTTAGTAAGAGTGCGATTTTCGTGAATTGGCTCGATAATGTGAAAAGCAAATTAGTGCGGTATGAGCAAGACGAAAAGGGCGCTTGGCAAAGCACCCAAGTCCCATTCGAAGCGAATGGCGCCCTGACGGTAATGGACGTTGAGCAAGACAGTGATGATTTTTTCGTGAATTACACCAGTTTTCTTGAGCCTTCAAGCCTCTATACGGTTAATGCAAAAACCTTAAATCCGAAGAAAATTAAAGGTATGCCGCAACAGTTTGCTGCGGATAAGTTTAAAACTGAGCAATACTTTGCGACGTCTAAAGATGGCACTAAAGTACCGTACTTTGTGGTGATGGCTAAGGATCTTAAGTTAGATGGCACTAATCCTACGCTACTTTATGGCTACGGTGGGTTTGAAGTCTCACTGCGTCCATCCTATTCGGCCACCATTGGTAAGAATTGGTTAGAGCAGGGCGGCGTATATGTGTTATCTAACATTCGTGGCGGTGGCGAATATGGCCCAGCTTGGCATCAAGCGGCGTTAAAGCAAAATCGACATAAAGCCTATGAGGATTTCGAGGCAATAGCGGAAGATTTGATTGCCCGTAAAATCACGTCAAGCAAACATTTAGGCATCCAAGGTGGCAGCAACGGTGGCCTGTTAATGGGGGCGGCATTTACCCGCAGGCCTGATCTGTACAACGCTGTCGTGTGCCAAGTACCTCTGCTTGACATGTTTAGATTCAATAAGTTACTCGCCGGTGCCAGCTGGATGGGCGAATATGGTAATCCGGATATTCCTGAGGAATGGGCTTACATTAAAACGTACTCTCCGTACCATAATCTGCATAAAGACGTGCATTATCCAAAGGTCTTTTTCACCACATCGACCCGTGATGATAGGGTTCACCCAGGTCACGCCCGTAAGATGGTTGCTAAGATGAAAGACATGGGAATTGATGTCTTGTACTACGAAAATATTGAAGGTGGCCACGCCGGCGCTGCAGATAATAATCAAGCTGCGGAACTTAATTCAATGGCGTTTGCCTACTTATTACAGCAATTAAGATAATTACCGCTGGGTTAGCATGAATTGTTAACTCTTCACTGGTAAAACCGAGCAAGACCCTAATAGGTTGGGGAGCAGAAAACGGTCGAACTTATTGAGGTTCGGCCGTTTTTTTAAGTTTATTATTTAATGTTAACAATACCCACAGATAATTTGAGCCATTGCCGAGAGCTTGCTACTATTGCGAAAAAATTTCACTGTCAAAGGCTAAGACTACCTTAAGAATACTAAGTTATTCTCGACAAACAACTAATTTGAGTGAGAGCTATCAGTGTTAGCAAGATTTAAGACTCTATCGGTGAATCGATTCACTTTTATCACAGCGTTATTTTACGTCTGTATTTTCAATATCCCATTGTTTGGCATCATTAAGAAAGGCATTGAAAAACAACCTGATGTCGATCCTATCTTCATCGCTACAGTGCCGTTGTTTTTAACCTTTGCACTCAGTTTTGTATTTTCCTTATTTACGGTGAAGTATCTCGTTAAACCGTTTTTCATCTTACTCACCTTGTTATCATCGAGTGTGTTCTTCGCTGCCTACCAATACAATGTCGTCTTCGATTACGGCATGATAGAAAACACTTTTCAAACCAATCATGCCGAAGCGTTCATGTATGTGAATTTTGCTTCGATAATGAATATGTTACTGACTGGGATTTTACCCGCGTACCTTATCTATAAAGCGGATATTCAGTACAAACCTTTCCTAAAAGAACTACTGCATAAAGTGCTTTTTATGCTGGCGATGTTGGCGGGACTGGGCATTATTGCTTTCTTCTATTTTCAAGATTACGCGGCCTTTGGCCGTAACAACGACGAGCTAAAACGTTACATCGTGCCGACATATTTTATCGGTGCTGTGTCTAAGTACATCAATGTGCAGTACTTGCAAACGCCAATGGAATATCAGCAACTTGGCCTCGATGCAAAAAATGTCAGTGCCAACTCAAATGGTAAACCGAATTTATTAGTCCTCGTCGTGGGGGAAACCGCGCGTTCAATGAGTTATCAGTATTATGGCTACGACAAGCCAACCAACGCCCATACCCAAGACCAAGGATTAATAGTCTTTAAAGATACCCATTCATGTGGCACGGCAACGGCGGTATCTTTGCCTTGCATGTTTTCTCGCATGGGACGGGAAGATTACGATTCACGCCGTGCCTATGCTCAAGACACCGCCGTTGATGTGTTGGATCATGGTGGTATTAAAGTGCAGTGGTTTGACAATGATTCTGGCTGTAAAGGGGTGTGTGACCAAGTTGAAAACATAACCATTGATTTGAACAGTGATCCTCAGTTGTGCACTGGCCAATATTGTTTCGATCAAGTGTTACTGAACAAATTAGATGAAGCCTTAGCCAACGCAGAACGCAAAGATACTGTGATTGTATTGCATGTTATTGGTAGTCATGGCCCGACTTATTTCTTACGTTATCCAGCAGAACACCGTAAGTTCACACCGGATTGTCAGCGCAGTGATATACAAAACTGCAGTGAAGATGAGCTGATGAATACCTATGACAATAGTATTTTGTACACTGACTATATTATTAGCGAAGTGGTTAAAAAGTTAGAAAACCAACAAGATAAATTTGATCCAGCCATGTTGTATCTGAGCGATCATGGCGAGTCTTTAGGTGAAAAAGGCATGTATTTACATGGCGCGCCTTACAGTATCGCACCGATTGAGCAGACGAGCATTCCTATGCTTGCTTGGGTGTCAAAAGATTTTAGCAAAGATAATCAATTGGATATGGATTGTTTGGCTGAGCATGCGGCGAAAGGTGGTTTCTCCCATGACAATTTATTCGATAGTCTATTGGGACTAATGAATATCAAAACTGAGGTATATCAGCCTGAATTAGATATCTTTGCTCGCTGCCGCGGTTAATTGTGGACTTAATTGTCGCGAGGTTTAGCTCGTTCTAGTTGGTTCGGTACCGTGATGAGGAAGAGGATGGCAACATCCTCTTTTCTTTTGCTCCCTGTCATAATAATTGATTTCTCCCATATCCAAATCGAATCAGTTGAGTTAACTTAATGTATACAAAAACATAACAAATCTATGGTTCGCGATTTATGTCTTCTACTGCAGAAAATAAAGAACTTGATTCTGCCGCGCAAATTTTGCGTTTGGCCGTGCCGCAAATGTCTGCCCTCGATATTCCTGTTACTCCTGAAAATTACACTGTTTGGTATGAATATTTTGCAGGTACAAATCTCGATTTAAATCGCGCGATTGATGGTTTTTTGGCGAATTCTGTCTCTTTTACCAAGGAAGTTAATACCAGTCTTTATAAAACCTTTATCCAAGAACAGTCACCAGAAGTAATTGAAAATGTTCAGATTGAAACACAAATCTTGATCAATAGCCTGTTGAATAAAATCAGCCAGTTGAGTCAAGGAACCGCGGCATTTTCTGGCTCATTAGCCGAGTTTGGTTTGCGATTACAGACTAATCCCGATATCAATACCTTGAACGAGCTGGTTGATGGTGTGGTCGATGAGATGCAGATGCTACTTATCAACAACCGTGAGATGGAGCAAAGTCTGTGTACCATGGGTCAAGAAGTACAAAATCTTAAGTCGGAAATGGAAAATCTTAGCCTCGCAGCGATGACAGACCAATTAACGTCTCTGCATAATCGCCGCGCCTATGAATTGAGTATTCAGGATCAAATCTACCGTTCACAAGATCACCAGACCCGCTGTAGTCTCTTACTGATTGATATCGATAACTTTAAAGCCTTTAACGACACCTATGGCCATTTGACCGGCGATAAAGTATTGGCCTATGTCGCATTAGCCTTAAAGCAATGTGTGCGTGGGGATGACTTTGTTGCGCGTTATGGCGGCGAAGAATTTGTGGTGGTGCTACCTAACACCCATTTTCACGACGCATTGCAAGTGGCTGAAAATCTGCGTGAACGTATTTCTGAGCGGCGCTTAACGGTAGGGAAAGACAAAAAGCTTTCCCTTGGCGCGATTACTGTCTCGATTGGGATGGCCTCATTGCAACAGGGGGATGATGCTGAAACGCTGTTTAGTCGCGCCGATAAAGCACTGTACCAAGCTAAGTCCGAAGGTCGTAACTGTGTTAGAGGCTGAGAATGTGGGGGCGAGTGTCGATTTTTCAAGGCGTTAAGTATTAGCTAGGTCGTTATTTCGCTAAATAATCATTTACTTAGGATAAAAAAACGCCGCAATGATTTGCGGCGTTTTTGTTCGTCTGGGTAGGTGCTATTGATCACTGGGCGGTTTTAAATCCATGTGCATTTTGATCAAATGCTCCTCCATATCGAAGGTCACTTTAAAACCGAGACTCTTGGCAAGACTGGCCATATTGCGATTCTCAAACATGGTAAAGCCAGTGAGCACGGGCGTGTCGTTGGCCTGATAATATTTGATTAGTTTTTCGAGTAACAACTTACCTAACCCTATACCTTGATGATCGCCACGCACCGCCATGGCAAACTCGGCCTCGGTATTATCAGGGTCAATAGATGCACGCACGGCACCTAAGGTGATGTCATCGCCATCGGGTCCCTTAGCCGTGGCGATAAAGGCCATCTCACGGGCGTAATCGATTTGAGTTAATACCGCCATTTCTTCATGGGTCATTTTCGAGCGCACCCCAAAATAGCGTTTGTATCTGTCTTCATCGGATAGCGAATTATCGAAGGCCAAATGTTTAGGTTCATCTTCGGGCAAAATCGGCCTTAGCATTACCTTAAGGCCATTTTTAAGCTCGGCGAATTCTTCTAATTCCTTCGGATAGGGCATGATGGCCATCCGCGATGAACTGTCGGCATTGGCATCATGCAAACGGATATTCACATCGAGCAGAGTGATGTTTTCACCCGCGGCCAGTACTGGGTTTAAATCTAACGAGGCGATTTCAGGACAATCGATAATAATGTGGGATATTTGTGTTAACATCACGCACAGGGCATTCATGTCTAGACCCAGTGGTAAATGTCTGTCCTTTAACTTATGGGTCTTTAACGCTTGGATCACCATATAACGCGCCAGTGCCATATTCAGGGGAGGCAGGGCAACGGCAGCATCATTGGTAGGGTCCCATTCTGAGCCACCTTCGCCAAGGCAAATCGCCGGACCAAAGACGGGATCGCTTATCACGGCCACGCGGATTTCCTGTGCGCCAGCGGTCAACGCCATTTTCTGCACTATCATGCCTTCAATAATGGCTTCGGGATTGGCTTGATGCACCCTCTGGGTAATCGCATTCGCGGCGTGGCGGATATCTTCAGCCGAGGTTAAATTGAGCATCACTCCGTGCACATCGGACTTATGCAAGATGTTAGGGGATTGCACTTTTAACGCTAAGGGATAGCCCGCTTCATTCGCAATGGCCACCGCTTCATCGGCATCTTTCACAAACCAAGTGTCTATGGTGTTAAGCCCATAAGCACGCAAAATAGGGCTGGCCTCATGGGTTTCCAGTACCGATTTTCCTTTAGCTTGAGCCGCTTGCAGTAATTTGCGCGCCGTGAGGCTATCTGTCGGAATATTATCGGGGATCGATTGCGGCACTTCTTGCAGCAGTTTTTGGTTACGACGGTATTCAACCATGTGCATAAAGGCACCCACAGCACCTTCGGGTGTACGGTAGGTGGATATGCCGCCCTTAGTGAAGCGTTTTCGTGCCTGATAAGCCGAGTCTTCACCGCTCCAGTTCGTCAAAATATTGAGACGATTCTTTTTGGGATGCGCGTGGATCACACTCACCAAAGCATCAGCTATCTCAACACTTTCACCGAGTGCTGAAGGGGAGTGCAAGACCAAAATAGCGTCAAGTTCATTGGAATCCATCAAGATAGTCAAAGCTTTAGCATATCGTGACGCGTTCGCATCACCAATGATATCGATGGGGTTTTGCCTTGACCAAGTATTAGGTAACACGGCTTCTAATTTGGCTATGGTATCTTCTGATAACTCCGCCAGTTTACCGCCGCGCATAATGAGTTCATCCACCGCTAACACCGCGGGGCCGCCACCGTTACTGATAATCCCTAAGCGCTCACCTTGCAGCGGATTGGAATGCGCTAAACTTTCAACCGCGGCAAACAGTTCAATTAAATCGTTAACCCGCAACATACCTGCACGGCGAAACGCCGCTTCATACACGGCATCGTTACCGCCAACACCGCCCGTATGCAATTTTGCGGCGCGGGCACCTTCGGCGCTGCGGCCTGATTTAATCACTAGAATTGGTTTATTGCGTGAAGCGGCTCTAGCAGCCGAGAGGAAATGGCGCTTCTCATTCACCGAGTCGATATAAAGCATGATGGCGCTGGTGCGGCTATCGCGGCCAAGGTAATCGAGCAGTTCGTCAAAGTTAATGTCGGTGGCATCACCGAGGGAGATAAAGGAGGAAAAGCCAATACCTTTGTTATTGGCCCAATCGAGTACCGTTGTACAAATGGCGGCCGATTGAGACACAAAGGCTATTTTGCCCGGTAGGGCGCTGGCGTGGGCTAAGCTGGCGTTTAATCCCAATGGGGGTAATAGCATTCCTAAGCTATTTGGCCCCAGAATGCGCATCCCGTAACGCTTAGCATTTTGCATGGCAAGGTCGAGCAGGCTCACGCCATCTTCGTTAAATTCCTGCGCCATCCCTGCTGCCATAATAATGGCCACCTTACAGCCAAATTGCGCAAGGGTTTCAACGATGGCGGGCACACGGCAAGCGCGGGTACAAATAACCGCTAAATCGGGTTTGATGGGTAAGGCTTCAATATTGGGATAGGCGAGCACGCCCATCACTGCCCGATACTTAGGGGTGACTGGCATGATAGGCCCCGAAAAACCACTCGATAGTAGGTTTTTCATCAGCACATTACCCGCGCGTTTTTCGGTATTCGAAGCGCCGATAATAGCAACGGAAGTCGGTTTAAATAAGGAGTTTAATGTACGTTGACTCATAAGCGATCCCATCCCAATCCATGACGCTTCCAGTGTAACCTAGGGTATGAGGACTGCACAGTTAAGTTTCGGGTTCCATTAAGACAAGTTTATTAGCAAATCATGAATTTACGGTAATTTACTGAGAATTAGCGCTCAATGATGGGGATTTCTATCGCGATAACTGCATTTTCCGCATTGCGACACGTAACAATGTGAATAATTTCACTTTCGTGTTTGAAAATCACCCAATATGAAACTACTTTTTAATCACTGTACAATTATTGTGAAGTCCATATGACATACAAGGATGGGGTCGTTGCGGTGCTAGCGGCAGGCGTTGGATATTCGCTGAGTTTGATAACATTGTGGGCTATTGGTCCGGTTATTTCTGTATTGATGATGTTGCTGTGGCAATTTTATCAGCACCAGCAAATGCAGTCAGTTCAACAGCATGATGATAAGTCCTTCAATAACCAACTTGCCGCAGATTGGCAAGCCCATATCAGTCTGTACCAAGAGTCAATCACGACGCTTAACGGCTGCGAGGCTAACATTGACAGTGTGCTAGCGGTGCAAGGTGACGCAGTCAATTTGCTCGGTGAGTCATTCGATGGTTTAGGGCGGTTAATGACGGAGCAGACAGGATTTATTTCAGCGCTTGTCCAAAGTACGGATGATGCTGAGTTATTCCATTCAGATCAAATGAAGCAATTTGCCAATAATACCTCAATGACGTTAGAGCGTTTTATTCAATCCACCATAGAAATGTCGGCATCAACTATGGAGTTGTTGGAAAAAGTAAATCTCATCTACGAGTCTATGCCTCAAGCGATGAAAGCCTTGCAAGACATAGATCAAATCTCGTCCCAGACTAATTTGCTGGCTTTAAATGCGGCAATTGAAGCGGCGCGGGCGGGTGATGCGGGTAGGGGCTTTGCCGTTGTGGCAGATGAAGTGCGCGCTTTATCTACTCGTAGCGCAGGTTTTAGTGAAAGCATACAAAAACAGCTTAAATCAATTCAAATTCAGATTGAGCAATTAACCGTACACGTGAGTAAAGTCGCCGCTCAAGATATGACTTATATTATTGATGCAAAAAAGGATATAGATACTGCACTAAGGCAGATTATCGTTAAAGCAGAGAAGGATTCTCAAGTGATTGAACGTATCGATTCATCGGCACATGAACTAGAACAAGCCATCTCGGATACTATTCGGGGATTGCAGTTCAGTGATATTACTTCCCAAAGCCTGATTTACACAAATCAGTCCCTAAACCATTTAAAAGAATCGCTCAATCGCGTCACCACTATGTCACAACAGGAGTTTGGCATTAAGGGTGATGACATCACAATACAAATGAGTCGCCGACGTCAGGAGACTCATAATCCCGTTTCAAGGGATCAAATTACCTGTGGTGAAATTGAACTCTTTTAATTAGGGATAACACAATGTCAAATATTAAAGTTATTTCATTGCCAGAGCGCTTTGACTTTTATTACCACAAGAAATTCACCAGTGATTATCAAGATATTTTAACGCTTCCAGAGGTTAACCATATTATTTTAGATTTTAGTCGAGTGCTTTACCTCGATAGTTCTGCTTTAGGCATGATGGTATTGCTGCATCGTAAGGCGCAGGAGTTACATATTTCTACGTCTGTAAAAGGTGCACATGGTCAGGCGAATGAAATCCTTAGTATTGCCAATATGCAGAAAATCTACATCATAGAGTAACACTCATTATGGTATCGCTTACTCAGCCGGAACATTTTATTTTAGTTATCGATGATGACGCTATTGCGAGTCAAAGGATAAGTGACTTTATTCATAGCAAAGGTTACAACGTCATTGTCTGTAGTGATCTAGAAGAAGGTTTATTTGAAATAACGCAAAATACGGTTGATTTAATTCTGATTAACTATTGGTTAAAGGATGGTACCGCACTGGCGTTACTGGACAAGTTAAATAAGGATAAAAAAGAAACACCTGTTATAGTCATGAGCGAGACAAAAGAAAATCAATCCGTATTAGCCTGTTTTAGAATGGGGGTTTTGGATTTTGTTGTTAAACCGATAAATGTTGAAATATTTTGGTACAAGGTTGAATGTTTACTTACCCGGGTGCAACTTCAGCATAAAGTAGAGCATCAAAGAATTGAACTTGAAAAAATGCTTTATGAAAAGGCCCGAGAAGAACACATGGCCCGGCATTTATTTGAGCACTTAGTCAATATTGATAATACTGACTTTGATTTTGTACATACTTATTGCCAAGCCAGTGCCAATTTTAGCGGTGATATTATCCTCAATGGCATAGCGCCTAATGGCAATTTCTTCTTAATTCTCGCCGATTCAACGGGTCATGGCCTGAGTGCAGCCATGCCCATCATGCGTGTTGCCAGCACATTTAGGGCCATGGTTTCAAAGGGATTTTCTTTAGTTACGTTTATTTATGAACTGAATGCTAAGCTCCACCGAGAAAACCCTGAAGACAGATTTGTTGCCTGTATTATTTTAGAAGCCGATTTTAATCGTAATAAATTACATATTTGGAATGGTGGTATGCCCCCCGTGTATATTCAAACGGGGGGGGGTGACTGTTTAACAAACCACAATATTAAAGAAACTGACCATTCTCATTCAGTCAGTAATCAATCCATCGATAAATTTAAATCGACAAATATGGCCCTTGGTATTTTACCTCCGCATACTTTTATAGCGGATATTGTTACGGTTGATTTACCATCCCATGGGCATGCTTGCCTTTTTAGTGATGGTTTAATAGAGCAATATACTCATGACGGCAATCCATTTGGCATTGATAAGTTAAAAGATCTTTTTATCCATTTTTCAGGTGGTTTAATAAAATATTTAGAGAACAATATGCATGAGTACTGTTCTGCTGAAAATATTGCCGATGACATCACAATTTGTACCTTAGATTTTGAACGATTAAACACTTGGCATCAAGATCGTGATGTCAATCGTATTAAAGCCATTATGGATGGTGAGTTCTGCTGGGATGTCAGTATTGCAGGGCCTATGTTACTCAGCGCTGATTATTTAAGTTCATTGAATCAGTTTCTCAGTATATTGGGATTTGCGACCAATTTCTGTCAACGGGTTTTTACTGTTGTCGCAGAGTTATTTAGCAACGCTATTGATCATGGTGTACTAAAATTAGATTCTCGACTAAAAAATGATCCAGAAGGCTTCGAACTGTACCATAGTATTAGGGACAGTTTTGCAGATAGGCTCACGGAAAATGATTGGGTAAAAGTGAGCATCATCTGGCGTTCATCGCAGGATGAATTACATATTAGCGTGGCTGACAGTGGCAAAGGCTTTGAGGGTGATGAAAATTTGATGGCGGACATTCCTCAGTTGTCTGGGCGCGGTCTATCGCTGGTGAAAACATTATCTAAGACATACGAATTAGTACCGCCAGGGAATATAACTAAAGTCATAATGGAATAGCGCATGAGTAAAAGAATATTAATTGTTGATGATTCCGCAGCGATTCGACAAATGGTCGAAGCGACCCTTAAATCGGCTAATTATCAAGTGGTACTGGCCAAAGATGGTCGAGAAGCCCTCGATATCTGTAATGGGCAGAGATTTGACTTCATTCTGACAGACCAAAACATGCCTCGAATGGATGGGCTGACCTTAATTAAATCCTTACGTGCTATGTCGGCATTTATGCGTACGCCGATCATTATGCTCACCACGGAAGCGGGCGATGACATGAAAGCCCAAGGGAAAGCCGCGGGTGCGACGGGATGGATGGTAAAACCCTTTGATCCTCAAAAGTTGTTGGCTATTACGGCTAAAGTGCTGGGTTAACTGCAACGGGGTGCGCTATGTCCATCAATATGGCCGAGTTCCATCAGGTCTTTTTTGAAGAAAGTCATGAACATCTTGAAAATATGGAACAATTGCTATTGGCATTGGACCTTGCTTCTCCCGATCCTGAAGAACTGAACACCATTTTCCGTGCTGCACATTCTATAAAAGGCGGCAGTGGTATTTTTGGTTTTACCGCATTAACCAGTGTCACCCATGTGATGGAAAACCTGCTGGATAAAACGCGTAAGGGTAACTTCCAATTAACGTCATCTATTATCGATTTACTGCTGAGTACTGTGGACACGTTATCCCATATCTTGAGCTTGTACCGCGAAGAAGAGCAGATTGATTGGCAGGAGGTTGAATACAGTAAAAGTCAGTTGGTCGCAGCGTTAAATGGTGAGCCTTTTAGTTCATCAGTTGCGATACGTAATGGTACAGACGCCGCTAGCACTCCCATCATAAATGCAACACTGACCGCACCAGTGGAGGCAGAAGATCTGGGTTTTGGATTTTTTGAAGATGAAATGGCATGTGATATTGCCATCGAAGGTGAAGACTTTGGATTTTTTGATGAGGCTTATCAAGCGGAAGACATCAGCGCTGACAGTGCGATAAATAATAAAGAGCGTAATGCTGATCTGTGTGATGTGACAATTGACGATGATGAGTTAGGCTTTGGTTTTTTTGAAGCATTAACGCCAGAATCCTTCGCCAATGAAATCGAGTTATTAAGTTCGAAACCGCTAGTGCAGAAGGTTTATAAGCCAGCGACCACTCGAGCACATCAAGCCAAGGAAACTGGAAGTAGCCAATCCAAAAACACCTTATTTAAAGCCAAAGCGACTGAGCCCACCGTACCTGATTCAACCCTGCTCACGAGTCCTTCTGTGAAAGCAAGCTCGCCTGCAATACTGAGTTCAAACGCAACATCAAACTCATCCGTTGCCCCAAAGCCCAATACCACAGAGGTGAAAACAGCGACTAAAAAATCAGCAACGCCGGCTCAGGATGCCACCTTAAGGGTCGAAACCTCTAAGATAGATACTTTGGTTAATCTCGCGGGCGAGCTGGTGATCACTCAGTCTATGTTGACCCTCATTGGTAACGAGATGACGGGCGATTTAGGTGAGCGACTCAAGACCGCACTCAATGAATTGGAACGTAATACCCGTGAAATGCAAGAGGCAGTGATGTCGGTGCGTATGCTGCCGGTATCTTTTGTGTTTAACCGTTTCAACCGTTTAGTGAGGGACCTTTCTGAGCAACTGGGTAAAAACGTCAATCTCGTGATTGAAGGTGGCAACACAGAAATTGATAAGGGAATGATTGAAAAGCTCGTCGATCCGCTGACCCACTTAGTGCGCAATAGTTTAGATCACGGTATCGAAAAACCTGAAAAACGGCTCGCAGCGGGTAAATCCGAAGTGGGCGTGTTATCCCTTAAAGCCAGTCAAAGGGGCGGTAATATCGTTATCGCTGTGCACGATAACGGTGCAGGTTTACACCGTGAGCGCATTATTCAAAAGGCGCGGGAAAACGGTTTGCAAGTGGCTGATAACAGTAGCGACAAGCAAATTTGGCAATTGATTTTTGCCGCAGGATTTTCAACCGCGGAGGAAGTCACTGATGTGTCAGGCCGTGGTGTTGGTATGGATGTGGTGCGCCGTAATATTGAAGCCTTAGGTGGACGCATTGATATTGAGTCCACTGAGGGCCAAGGCTCAACCTTTGAAATCCAGTTGCCACTCACGCTCGCCATTGTCGATGGTATGACGGTTTCTGTGGGAAATCAGATCTACATTCTGCCCTTAGTGCACATCATAGAATCTATTCAGCCGCAAACGGAACAACTTAAATTTCTCGCCAAAGAAAGACTCTTAAAAGTACGTGAAGAGTACTTACCTCTGCTCAATCTTTATCAGCTGATGGAAATTGAGCCCAATGCTAAGAGCCCAGAAGAGGGCATAGTCGTATTGCTCGAAAGCAACCACAAGCGCTTTGGCCTGTGCGTTGATGCCTTAGTTGGCCAGCAGCAAGTGGTGATTAAAAGTCTTGAAAAACATTATCGCAGGATCCCCGGAGTTTCCGGCGCCACCATCATGGGCGATGGCAGCGTCGCGTTGATCCTCGATGTCGAATCGCTCGCTCTGCACATTAAAAATTAAGGAAATAGCCATGGAGAGTCGATCAACTATGACCGCCAAAGTGGAATACAACGCCCATGATGAGGTGGAGTTTTTAAGCTTTATGTTAGGCGAAGAGCACTATGCCCTCGACATTATGTCCGTCAAAGAAATTCGCGGTTATGAGTCGGTCACTAAAATCGCCAACGCCCCTAGCTTTATAAAAGGCGTGATTAATTTGCGCGGTGACATAGTGCCCATAGTGGATTTACGTATGAAATTTGCTGTTGGAACCGCCACTTATAACGAGTTCACTATTGTTATTATGCTCAATGTGTTTGAACGTATAGTCGGCATAGTGGTCGATGCCGTCTCCGATGTGATTAAGCTGTCGGCGGAGGAAATCTTACCTGCCCCAGAATTTGGAGTGGCGTTCGATAGCCGCTACCTCAAAGGCTTAGCCACGGTCGAGGATAAGATGATCATTTTAGTAAATATTCAGGCTCTGATCAGCAGTGATGAGCTGGGTCTAATTGATGCAAATAGTCTGACTGATCAGGAGTAACAATAATGAGTATCTTCAAATTTTTTGGCAATGATGAGGCGCGTGAGCAAAGGGATGAAGAGCGTCAGCGCTATTTTCAGCTACTTGATAACAGTGGCAACAGCTTTATGATCGCTGACAGTCAGCGCAATATTATTTATGCGAATAAAGCCGTCGTCCGTTTACTGCAAGAGGCAGAGGACGATATTCGTAAAGAGTTACCTCAGTTCTCGGTTGCCAAACTGATCGGCAGTAATATCGACATTTTCCTTAAAAATCCTGCACATCAGCGTAATTTATTAGAGCGTCTAACCCAATCCCATACCGCGCAAATCACCATAGGCAAACGTACCTTTAGGTTGATTTTGACGCCGATTATCACGGCTGAAAATAAGCATTTAGGCACAGGTGTTGAGTGGATAGACCGTACCGAAAGTATCGAAGCCGAGCGAGCAACCCAACGCATCCTCGAAGCGCTCAATAATACCAGTACCAACGTTATGATCGCCGATGCTAACCGTACGATCATTTATATGAATCGCTCGGTCGAAACTATGTTGCGCCATTCTGAAAGTGAGATCAGACAAGCCTTACCGCATTTTTCTGTGGATAAAATCCTCGGCAGCTCGATGGATATCTTCCACCGCAATCCTGCTCACCAAGCAAGTTTACTCGATAAATTAGACCGTAAATATGAATCGCTTATTAAGGTCGCGAGTTGCCATTTTCGCTTAACCGCCAGCCCGATTGTGTCTAAAGAAGGTGAGCGCTTAGGGACTGTTGTTGAGTGGCTCGACCGCACCATTGAAGTCCAAACCGAGCAGGAAATTTCCCGCATAGTCACAGCCGCAGCTGCGGGTGATTTCTCCCAAAGGGCGGAAACAGATGGCAAGCAAGGTTTCTTTTTAATGCTGGCGAACAATTTAAATTCGTTAATTGAAACCTCGGAACGTGGATTGCAAGATGTGGCGCGGGTACTGATGGCGCTAGCGGATGGCGATCTTACCACTCGCATTTATAACGACTATGAAGGCACCTTTGATGATTTGAAAAATTACTCAAATCAAACTGCTGAAAAGTTATCCTTCATGATCCAAGATATTCAACGAGCCGCGGATACCATCAATACCGCTTCGGCAGAAATAGCTCAAGGCAACGCTGATTTATCCAGCCGCACCGAAGAGCAAGCTTCGAGCCTAGAGCAAACCTCGGCCAGCATGGAGGAACTCACAGGTACAGTGAAACTCAATGCGGATAATGCCAGTCAAGCCAATGCCTTAGCCTCTAAAGCGGCTGAAGTCGCAGTGGATGGCGGTGAGCTTATCCAGCAAGTTGTCCAGACCATGGCATCGATTAATGAATCGGCGCGTAAGATTGCCGACATTATTGGTGTTATCGATGGTATTGCTTTCCAGACCAATATCTTAGCGCTCAATGCTGCGGTTGAAGCTGCGCGGGCGGGTGAGCAAGGCCGTGGCTTTGCTGTAGTCGCATCAGAAGTGCGCAGCTTAGCCCAACGCTCGGCCAATGCCGCTAAAGATATCAAGGCATTGATATCGGATTCCGTGTCTAAAATCGAGAGTGGCAACAGCCTTGTCGGTAAGTCCGGCGATACCATGAAGGAAATCGTCATCGCTATTAAACGGGTGAACGACATCATGGCGGAAATTGCCTCAGCCTCTAATGAGCAGGCCATCGGTATCGATGAGATCAGCAAAGCCGTAGTGCAAATGGATGAAATGACGCAACAAAATGCGGCATTGGTTGAAGAAGCGGCCGCTGCAGCGGAAAGCATGCAATCCCAAGCGCAGCAACTCTCAGACAGTGTCGCCAGTTTTCGCGTGGACGACGAAGATGAAGCCCCAAGACGCAGCAACGCGAGATTAGCGGCGCCCAAAGCGAAGGCGATGAAACCCATCAAACAGCAGCTTCAACCTATGGCAAGAGCCAGAGTGACAGAGAAACCTAAAACCAATGCGATGAAGCCCATGAAGCAAGATCAAGATGAATGGGAAGAATTTTAATTGAGTGAAAACAAACCATTGGAACGAGAGTTTGCCTATACCTCGGTGCACTTTAATACCGCGAGGACGACGCTGTACCGCTTAGCGGGGATCAAACTCGCCGATAGCAAGGATGCTATGGTGTATAGCCGTTTAGTGCGACGGATCAGAACATTGAAATTAGCCGGTTTTTCGGCTTATTTTGAGTATCTGCTAAGCCATGAAAACGAACACCAAGAATTTATCAATGCGTTAACCACGAATCAAACAGCATTTTTTCGGGAGCCGCATCACTTTGAGGTGTTAAAACAGTATTTAATCAATAACCCTGACGCTCGCAGGATCTGGTGTGCGGCCAGTAGCACAGGGGAAGAACCTTACTCGATTGCGATTGTCGTCGCTGAACATTTCAACAGTTTTAAAACGCCTATCGAGATCATTGCTTCCGATATCGACAGCGGCGTGCTTAAAAAGGCTGAAATGGGCATTTATCCTTTAGAGCGTATCGATACTGTCAGCGATATTCGCAAGAAACGGTTTTTCACCGTGGAAGGGGTTCACAGTTGGGCAATGTGCGCGTTGTGCCCGAATTAAAGCAGATGCTCAAGTTTACCCGCATCAATTTACTCGATTCTTTTTGGCCGCTAAAAACGCCAATCGATGTGATTTTTTGCCGTAATGTAATGATTTATTTCGATAAAGAAACGCAGGAAGTCATATTAAAACACATGATGAACTCCCTTAGCGAGGATGGGCTTTATATTGCGGGACATTCGGAAAATTTTAATATGTTCCCGCAAATCATCACTGCCGTTGGTCAAACAACCTATCGGCCAGTGAAGGGGCTCATGAGTGCTAAAACCTAATATCGAATATGCTATTGCAGAGCCGAATCGCTATCACGATCATCATTTTGGTTGCGATGCGGTAAAAATATTACCCGGCGAGTATTTTGCGACCCGTGAAGATACCATGATAGTGACAGTGTTAGGCTCCTGTGTGTCAGTGTGCTTGTATGATCCTAAGCTCAAAATTGGCGGAATGAATCACTTTTTATTGCCAAGTGACAATAGCAATTGTACTGGGGTGCTCGCCGATTCTGCCCGTTACGGCGTGTATGCCATGGAGTTGTTAATCAACGACTTACTCAAGCTTGGCGCACAGCGCAACTCACTCGAAGCTAAGGTGTTTGGGGGCGGTAATATGTTACGCAGCTTTACTGTGCATAACATTGGTGAGCGTAATGCTGAGTTTGTGATTGAATATCTCAATCTTGAAAATATCCCTATCGTTGCTGCCGATTTACTCGATGTATATCCGCGCAAAGTGTATTTTTTCCCCCATTCGGGAAAAGTGAAAGTCCGCAAAATTAAATCCATGCATAACAGTACAATTCTTGACAGGGAAAGTGAGTACCGTTTACGGGTTCGTAATTTACCTTCGGGCGGCGACGTTGAACTATTTGGTGATTAAGTTATGACGATCAAAGTGTTAGTTGTTGACGATTCTGCGCTAATGCGCAGCTTGCTCGGTAAAATGATTGAGGCTGACTCTGAACTGTCTCTGGTTGGGCTTGCTGCCGATGCCTACGAGGCCAAAGATCTGGTGAACCAATTTCGCCCCGATGTGATTACCTTAGACATCGAAATGCCCAAAGTAGACGGTTTAACATTTTTGGATCGCTTGATGAAAGCCAGACCCACTGCAGTAGTGATGATTTCATCGTTAACCGAGCAGGGCGCTGATGCGACCTTTAATGCCTTGGCCTTAGGCGCGGTGGATTTTATCCCTAAACCGAAATTAGACTCGCCCCAAGGTATTCATGATTATCAGGATTTGATTTTAGATAAGATCAAATCTGCCGCGAAAGCCAAAATCATCAAGCCGCAGAAATTTGTTGAGCCAGTACGCCCTGTTTCAAGTAAGCGGCCAATATTGGCCAATACAACCCTGACACAGCATTTAGTCGCGATAGGCGCATCTACTGGCGGTACTGAAGCCATTCTTTATGTATTACAACATTTACCCGCGGCTATGCCGCCGATAGTGATCACCCAACATATGCCAGCGGGGTTTACCCGCACTTTTGCGGAACGTTTAAATCGACAGTCACGGATTACTGTCAAAGAAGCCGAGCATGGGGAACGACTCTTACCCAGTTATGCCTATGTTGCCCCTGGCGATCATCACCTTGAGATCATCAAAGTGGGTGGTAGTTATAAAGTTAAATTAACCCAAGATGAAAAGGTCAGTGGCCACAGACCTTCGGTCGATGTGATGTTTACGGCCTTGGCCCAATGTGCCGCGCCCAATATGAGCGCGATGATTTTAACCGGTATGGGCAAAGATGGCGCCGAAGGCATGGTGGCGTTACACCAAAAAGGCGTCACTACATTTGCCCAAGATGAACAAAGTTGTGTGGTATTTGGCATGCCACGAGAAGCAATAAAGTGCCGTGCAGTAGATTATGTAGTGGAGTTATCGCAGATGCCGAGCAAGCTCATTAACCATTTAAGCTCACTGTGACCGCCCACGCTGAGTGGGATTAAAAAGTAACGAATAGAACGTGAGTCTCGCAGGAAGAGCATTACGCCGAACTGATTTGTGCGCTGCAGTGGCTCATTCTGTTTAGGGTTAGTCAGTCGTAGAAACCACGAGCTGATTTCTACCTAAACGCTTAGCTTCGTAAAGGTTTTTATCTGCCAGTAACAGGCAATCTTGAAATTCCTCACATTGATCCGAAAAGGCTAAACCGCCGCTGAGCGTCACCTTAAATTCGACGCCATCTTCAACAAATACGATATGGCTAAAGCTTTCACGGATCGCATTCAACTTGGCAATCGCCAGTGGTTTTTGCATATCTGGCAGCACTAACATAAATTCTTCACCACCGTAGCGGCCGGTAAAGTCAGTTTGACGTAAGGATTGTTGTAACAGGTGGGCAAATGCCAACAACACCTTATCACCACCGGAATGACCATAAGTATCGTTGACCTTTTTGAAGTGATCTAAATCGAACATAGCGATACAAACTTGAGAGTTAATCCGTTTCGCTACGTTAAAACAGCGTCTCGCAGCCACCAGAATTTGGGTATGATTTAGCAGCCCAGTTAAGCTGTCGCGACTAGCCGAACTGCGAATATCATGACCCCGTTGCGCACGGGAAATCACCTGCGCGACGAATAAACTCGGCGCGGTTTGCTTTGAAATTAAGTAATCTGATCCCGCTTGTATGATGCTGACTTTATTCTGCATCGTATCATCAGAGCTCAACACGAGAATTGGGCTCGAGGTGTATTTGTCCAATTGACGGATCATCTTTGCCAGCTCAAGCCCGTTCACTTCGGGCATGTACAAATCGAAGATAAACAAATCAGGCTCAAATTGCTCAAGGGCAGGCAAGACTTGCTCGGCACTCGATAACCCTTTTACCATCAAACCGTGACTGCGTAACAGACTTGAAAAGTAATCCACCATAGATTGTTGATCATCCACCAGTAACACCTTCAAGGGTTGTTTCTCTGACATTTTGAGGGATTGATGGATTTTGCGCACTAATAAAGTGGTCTCAGCAGGTTTGACAAAATATTCGCTGACATTGGCACGAATGGCCAATAGCCGCATGTCAAAATCTCCCCGCGAGGATAAAACAAACACTCGGGTATTATTCTTCTCAAACTCAGTGGCGGCTTCGAACAAGGCCTCTTCAGTCCAATCGGGTAGAATTAAATCTAATAAAATCAGATCGAAGGGCGTTTTATTTTGCACCACCAGAAAGCTCGTGAAATTCAAAAAATGCTGCACACTAAAACCGAACTCTCGCAGCTGCTTTGTGATCATAGCGCCGACATTCCCATCGTCTTCTATGATGGCAATATGGTGCTCATGGCGCGCCTTTGACGGTTTATAGGGGCTTTGCTGCATTTGCGCCTCTACTACTGGCGCCGACGGTTGGCCGCGCATATTGTTTTGTAACAACTGGTGGAAGAGGGTATCTAAGCCTTTGATCGTAGGAAGTTCGGGGGCTGGCGCATTGAGCAGCCCCTTAAGCAGCAACTCCAGTTTATCTACTATGTGTTTGGTATCTGACAACCCAAAGGTCTCGCTCGACCCTTTTAAGTTATGCACCTCTCGGTACACGGCAGACAGCATGTGAGCGTCCCAATTTTTACGCAATGAAATCCACAAGGTAATGATTTGTTTCTTTTTATCCGGCAGTGCATGTAAAAACTGTCGTTTAAGTTGCTCTAACGAATCTTCAAAACTCATAGGCAATAGATATCCTAAATAATTGAGCCCTAGGTCTTAATCTCTATATAGACGCTACGCCAAGACGTTAAAACCCGTTCACTCCAACACTGAAATGGAAACTGCTCTGGAGAAGCATGTAACAGATTCAATCAATTGCACTTATCTTTACACTCACTCATAGAGTGTAAACCACTGCGAAAAAAACGACGGGAAAATGCTGAGATTGCATAGGCATTGATAAGAATATTGGGGCGAATAGCCGAAATCAGCACAGTGATCGCGAGCTGCATAATGCTAAATATTTTATGCAAAACAGCATGATAATGATGACATGTATTTTTTATCAAATACGATTGTGATAAGTTAGCGTCTGTAAAAACAATCACTTGTTGCAAAAGGATCGTTGTCAGTGAGCACAGTGTTTTATAATGACTACGCCGAAATACTCGCGGCACAGTATTTGTCTAAAACCTTTGAAGAAGTGCATTCGAGTTGGTTGCATCATCTTTTGCCTCTACTTACTAAAAATACATTGTCGATATTGGATGTAGGAGCTGGTTCTGGCCGGGATGTGTATTATTTAGCCGAAAAAGCACAGGGCAAAAAGACACAAATTATTGCAGTCGAACCTGCGGTTGTTTTAGCGAAAATGGGGCAGGTGTTAACTCGGGATCTACCCGTGCGTTGGATTGAGGATGGTTTACCTCAGTTGCAAAAAGTGGTTGGCCTAGCGCAACAGTTTGATCTGATTTTACTCAGCGCTGTGTGGATGCATTTATCTCCCTCAGAGCGCCCACTTGCACTAGTAACACTCTCACGCTTACTCAATTCGACTGGACTTTTAGTCATCAGTTTGCGCCATGGCCCAAGCCACGATGCGCGCGTTATGCACCCAGTCAGTGCCGATGAACTGCTCACACTTGCTGCAGATTGTCAGCTACGACTTTTAGATTTGAGCCAAGATGAAACCGATAAACTCGGTCGCTCACAAGTGCATTGGCAGACGTTAGTTTTTACACCCAAACTGATGCCAAACGTAAATGCACCTGAAGCAAGCGTTATTATTCAGGAGCGACTGAATGCCGATTGATGCGAGAAGACAAGTTGAATTTATTAGCTATTTACAACGTCTGTTAGTTGAAGGGGATTTCGTTGCAACTTACAAATTTGCCTTACTGCATGCGATCGCCGATATCTGTATCGAACGGCCATTAATACTCAATGCCGATCCTGCGCTGAAAACCGCCATCAGTATTGATGATTTGGTAGAGAAGTTTATTGAACTTTACTGGCAACACTCTTTGCCTTTTGGTGCCAATGATGGGTATTTTGTCTTGATCCAAAATAGTGGAAAGCAATCAGCCTTGATCAACAGTTTGATTGAACTACGCCATCAAGGTGTTAACAGTCTATCCCAGTTAAAAGCGCATCTTAGTTATCCAGCTTTATTGCGTAAAACGCGCGGTACGTTTAAAGATGGCCCCTTATGGCGCTTACAAAACTTGTCACGTAATGAAGAATGTTTTCTTTATCCCCATGATAAAACGAAAAATTACATCGAGTTGAATCCGGGGATCGCATTTTGCTTCAGGCGATTTCACGATTTAGTGGTGTCATTGGCTCGTACTCAATGGGTACAAAAAATCGCCGAGTTTCCAGCAAATCAGGTCATTATAGGCAGTAAAGGCAATTTAAGTGAGTTTCTGTTTGGTAGCGACAGACAGACGATCACCTATGCTAGACCTGTACTGCTTGATATCCAAAAAGGCCAATGCTTCTATTGCCAAAAATCATTAAAAGAAACAGGCGAAGTGGATCATTTTATCCCTTGGGCACGATATCCTAATGATTTAGGCCATAATTTTGTCCTCGCTCATAGCAGTTGTAATAATCAAAAACGCGATCATCTTGCCGCTCAGCACCATAAAGATAACTGGTATGAGCAAAATATTATCCAGCATGGCCAAACGTTACACTCTGAACTCAGTCGATATTTCGTCTGTGAGAGTGATCGCTCTGAAGCCATTACGACTTGGGCTTATCAGCTTGCAGGACAAAATCGCTCGCCTCTCTGGCTCGATAAAAAGACCTTTGTGCCTTTTAATGCATTAGACAATGACCTGTCAAATACAGCAATTTAGAGCATGCTCACAGTTTTATGGCACTTATTTTTAGCACTCGCCAAGGTAAGCAACTGTGCTGCAATTGAATGAGCAACGCTGCCAAGCTAAAGTAATCGATGAACTATTTACACGTTATCCTGATGGTATCAAACAACTGGATCATGATCGGAAAACGGGGCGTTGATTCAGTTTAAAAATCTTAATTATCTATTTTTAAAGGAAAGGTATGACAGAGTTACTAAAAGGGATTTTTTCAATTTCACTTTTATTGATAATACATGTCTAGTTTTGGAGGTTCGATGATGAAATCGATTTTCTTACTGCCCATATCTGTGCTTGTGCTGATAGGTTGTACAACGCCTAAATCGCCGAGCGAAGTCTATGACGAGTACAATGCTAAGGTACAGCAGGGGATGAGTTATCAAGAGGACAAGGCTTACTATACCCAACGTAAGCAAGCGGATGTTGAGTCTAAGTTCCCACAGTATATGCAGCAGATGAAGCAGTCCCGCGATGAAGTGATCGCATCTTATCTTTCATTTTCAAAAGCCGCTGCCAAGTGCAAAGCACTCACCTTAGTGTCGCAGGTGATAGAAGGGGATACGGCCGTTCTTGAATATGCACAAAAAGATCTCTGTGGTAATGCATCGGAGGCGAATGAAAAACAAAGAATTAGCATGATAAATGAAGGTGGTTGGAAAATTGATGAGCTCCAAATTAGTCTCTAAATCATTTGGAATGTCGTATCTATGACAGGATTTTATGAGTTTTTTAGCCTGCCAAACGGAGTTGAAGTTACTTGCCCCCATTGTGCTGGCTGCGCCACTTTTACCTTTGCCCATGTTTTTCGTTTAGAGAAAAAAGATGTGCATTTATTTGAGGGTAGGCAGTTTGAGATCAAGCTGTTTAATCAAAGATTTGCCCATAAATGGCCTGGAGTACTGTTTTTCCCTCCGCTATTGGATGCTTCTTGGCGGGAAAAATTGCCAGAAAAATACCAAGGTACTTCGACTTGGGAACATAGGGCAAACAGTGCTTTTACAGATGGTACAGATCTTGGTCTTATTTGTTGTTATCAGTGTATGGCAAAACAGAAACATCGACTTGAATGGCCCAATGACGCATTTTATTCCCTTGAGTTTAAAGGTCATTCACTTTGGGCATTTAATAAACAGATGATGCTTCAGATCCGTGATTATATTCAGGCCAAAGATCGCGATGCGGTATTCGAGTCTGAGCCGATAGTCATTCGACATTTGCCGACAATTTTTAAACTGGCTAAAAATCGTGAGATATTGGTTAAAAAAATTAATAAGCTAATTTATAGCCCATAGTTTCTACATACCTATTTCAAAGACTTGTGTGGTCAATCTCATCGAGTAGTTGTGTTAAGTTGTCTGTGACTCGGATATTTGCTTTTCTATTAGTTATTACAGTTAGCGGGTCTATTATCATGTCGAAATATCATATTGGCACTACCGAGGATGAATTCGAACCCGGTTCCGGCGGCCATATACTTCGTAACAAACTCGCGATAACCGATGAAGAGGATATGGCAGAGGTAGAGACTCAGTTGTTACTAAAGCTTTATGAGTACGTGTTTCAATCTGGTGTTATTGAAAGCGAGCATCTATCGGTTGGTATGCTCTTTGAGTGGCATCGAAAATGGCTCGGTAATGTTTATTACTGGGCTGGTGAGCGGCGTACAGTCAATATGGGAAAAGGTGGTTTCGAATTTACGGCAGCGGCTCAAATACTTAAGTCTCTCACTCAGTTTGAAAAGGAATATTTAAGCAAGTTCAATGGTTTAAATTCGTTTTCTAGAGATGAAGTTGTGAGTTACTTGGCTGAAAGTCATGTGGAATTTATCCTAATTCACCCATTTAGAGAGGGAAATGGACGTTTGTCACGTTTGATACTCGATGTGATGGCAGTAAAGGCGGGTTATCTCCCACTTGATTATGGGATTTGGGAACAAAATAGAGATTTTTATTTTAAGTCAATTCAAGCAGGGTTGGGTGGGGATTATCAACATATGGCTCGTTTGGTAAACGATGTGCTCAGCGCTAAAAACGAATGAAGTTTAGGCTAAGGTCAAATGACTGAAACGGCTTTTTTTGGCCTTCAATTTTGCTTCAACTTCAGCCGTAGTTTTACCCGTCTCAATAGCGGTTGAACTGGCCACAGCGCGATAGAGTCGATTTTGAGTCACTTGTGTGTTTTTTGATTTAGTTTTCATAGGATCAACCTCAATTAAGTGCATGAATTATAGCACTCTAGATAACGAATAGACAGCTGTGTATCCAAGGCCCAAAGCAGCAATACTTCATGTTTTACCAATCATATCGCTCTTTAGATATCGATAAAAAGTCGTCAGTAGGTTCTCCAATGACGACTCTTTTAATCAAGCTGACATAGCCGATTAAGGTTTATCAAAGCACAACATTACGCGCTCTTTCTCGCTTCCATTCCAGCTTGGCTTGAAAGGTACTCATCGAAAGTGCCTTGGAAGTTAATCACTTTTTTATCTTTAATATCAATGATACGTGTTGCGAGTGACGATACAAACTCACGGTCATGACTGACGAATATCAAAGTGCCTTCAAAGTCTTTCAACGCATTATTGAGTGCTTCGATGGCTTCCATGTCCATGTGGTTAGTCGGTTCGTCCATGATTAGCACATTGATGTCTTGCATCATTAACTTACCGAATAACAAGCGGTTTTTCTCACCACCTGAACAGTTACGGGCTTTCTTGTTCGCGTCATCTTCGGTGAACAGCAGACGGCCTAACATGGCGCGTACCATAAGATCGTTGTGCTTAGGTTGGCGCCACTGTGACATCCAATCCATTAACGTGTAGTCATTATCAAATTCGTCACTGCTGTCTTGTGGACAGTAGCCGATTGATGCGTTTTCTGACCACTTGATCACGCCTTTATTATGCTCTAAATCATTGACTAAGCAGCGTAGGAAAGTGGTTTTACCCACGCCGTTTTCGCCGATAATCGCTAATTTTGCACCGGCTTCGAGGATTAAGTCGCCGCCTTCGAATAGCAGCTCACCATCAAACCCGTGGGCCAAATCTTCGAGGATCAGTGCTTGGCGATGCATTTTCTTGCCGGCATCGAAACGAATAGAAGGGTGAATACGGCTTGAGGATTTCACTTCATCAAGCTTGATCTTGTCCATTTTTTTCGCGCGCGAGCTGGCTTGTTTTGCCTTAGATGCGTTGGCACCGAAGCGGTTGACGAAGTCTTGCAGTTCTTCGATTTCAGCACTTTTCTTGGCGTTGCCCGACAATAATTGCTCGCGGATCAAAGAGGATTGGGCGAGGAAGTATTCGTAGTTACCTGGGTAAATGCGCAGTTCGCCATAATCGATATCGGCCATGTGGGTACAGACGGCATTCAAGAAATGCCTATCATGGGAAATAATGATCATGGTGCATTTACGTTTGTTCAACTCGGCTTCTAACCAGCTAATGGTATGAATGTCCAAGTTGTTGGTTGGTTCGTCGAGCAGCAGAATATCAGGGTTGGCAAATAGCGCTTGTGCCAACAGGACCCGCAGTTTCCAGCCCGGTGCCACTTGTTGCATTAGGCCGTAATGGAAAGATTCTTCAATACCCGCTTCGAGCAGGATTTCACCGGCGCGGCTTTCGGCGCTGTAGCCATCCATTTCGGCAAATTCACTTTCAAGATCGCCAACACGCATACCATCTTCTTCGGTCATATTTGGATTAGCGTAAATTGCATCGCGTTCCTGTTTGACTTTCCACAGGGCTACATCCCCCATGATCACCGCATCGATCACACTGTATTGTTCAAACGCGAACTGATCTTGGCTTAGGGTACCGACTTTTAAGCCGGGCGTGATGGACACATTCCCAGAGGTTGGCGCTAACGCTCCGCTGAGGATCTTCATAAAGGTCGATTTGCCACAGCCATTCGCGCCGATCAAACCATAGCGGTGACCGTTGCCAAATTTCGCTGAAATGTTTTCAAACAATGGCTCAGGGCCAAACTGCATCGTGATGTTCGCGGTAGAGATCAAAGGAGCTTTCCTAGGTATTTGCTAACGGGGATTGTGACAAACAAGCCTCAAAATGAAACATGCGCTTCACCCACTCTAAGCCAAAACATTAAAGTTGGGATAATAAGGTCGCGGAGTATACAGACTAAGGGCTAAAGATGCGAGCAAGGATGTGATGCGCAGCTATAAATCGAGCCGTTTCAGTTGCGTTTATTTTGAGGTTGACTCAAGGCATCAGCGGATCATAGGTAAAATTTAGAAACGGGTTTGAGCTTGATGCTGAGTTCATACCTGTTAGCGTGATATCGCGGATATGTAGATTAAAACCGTCAGCTGCGGCGTATTTTCTTTGCCCTAAAGCCGATACCAAACCTCGCTAGCGCAAATAAAAGAAGGCGTTTAGCTTATTTACCGTTATTATTCCCGCAGTTTTGTCGAGCAGCAGATTTTACGGCTAATATTTAATGGCTCTGTTTGGAGGCTTTAGGCCCTTAAGATTTAAGATCTAAGCATCACGAGTAACAAGGCTTAACGCCCTATGCTATTGCCGTAACAACGTCAGTGGCTCATGACTTCATAACTTGAGTGATTTCTCTAATCGCGAGTTTTAGTAGCGAATTGAGTCACTCGTTTAACAACTCAAAACCGTAAACTAATACAGTAAAATCAGCCAATAGGGCTGAACTTGGAATTCCCATGATTGAAGAGCAACAGAACAACCCGTTACACGGCCTCAAACTCGAGACAATGATCACTGAGTTAGTCGATTTTTATGGCTGGAAAATTTTATACGCGGCATTAAAGCTAGGTTGCTTTAACACCAACCCGACCATTGAGGCCTGTATTATTTTCCTCAAGAAGACTGAGTGGGCGCGGGAGAAAGTGGAAAATTTTTACCTGTATCGATTCAAGCGTATGCCTAAAGCCGTCGGTGAGCAGTTTGATCTTAAGCCACGCGAACGAGGTTTTGCCTCAGGTATCGCGCCGCGTAAACCGATGGAACTCACCATAGAATCTATCGCTAAAATGCAGGCACAAGCCAGCGCCGAGTACGAAGCGGGTAATAAACGTCCCAACTCTGGTTATGGCTCAGGTAAGAGCTTTGGTAGTGGTTCAGGTAAAAGCTCAGGCAAAAAACCTACGGGGGGACGTGGCACCGGCTCTGGATATGGTTCATCGAATAGCAACTTACAGCGCCGAAACGAACCCAGAAACGATGAACGTTCAGGACCAAGCCCATCGACGGATGACAACGATCCGTGGGGCACTAAACGCGGCTAATCCCATGTCTGTCGGATTGTGTGGGCATGGTTTTTCACAGGCGTTAGTTTTATATTCGTTATTTACAGTGACTAGCCTCAGCTTGCTATTTTCGTACCCGTAAAAAATTAGCTCTGGTATGAGTTAGCTTTTGTAAGAGTTGTTTTGAAGTCATGGCTCTAGTTGTATGATAGAACATCTGATTTATCGCCTGATTTAAAGAGAAGAGGTTAGCTGTTGAATACTGCTAACCTCTTTTTTTATGATTAACTATTCACTTTATTGCATTAAGGTGAGAAAAATATCGGGGGTTATAGTTTTAGATTTGCATATCAAGTGCATAACCAGTTAATTCATCAATTTGCAATCAGATGGTGCCGGTTGCTCATGTTTACGACCACTACCAGCGCCTTCTCTAACACCTGTGCTTCATACTTTGTGCCTTTTTTCATCTTAGTCTGCTAAATGTCCAGAGTTAACGTCAAGGTGTTTGACGATACAGATCCAAGGTAACCATTTAAATGTTTGATTATCATTGGGTAAGTAGTTTTAGCCGTCTTGCTCCACCAGCATTCTCTGTTGCCAAACGCCGCTGCCGACTTGCAGATGCGTAACGGTCAAACCATAGGTTTCGGCGCTGCCGTCATTCAGTGCCAAGGGATATGTCAATCACTACTATATGCGAACTGCGGTTAGGCTTAGCGGCTGGTATTCTTTTGTGTCTAATGCGGGATAACTTAAGCTTGTTTGACATAGCTGAAAAACTGACAATGAGCCCAGCCACCTTAAAACGGCGTTTGGCCGAGATGGATTTAAACTTTGGCCAACTTGCCGATACTTGCTGATTAGACCCGTTTAATCAAAGCACGCTATAACTTGGCGACACCTGCGCAAGATGCCCACAGTATTGCCACTTCTTTATCCTTCAGCGACGCCAGTGATTATAGGCGTTCCTCTAAACGCTGGACTGGCCAATTACCCACTTATTTTCGCAGCTGGCTTGCTTAAGCCGTAAGCTATTAAAAACTATCCTAGTAATATCTCTAAGCTGATACTGTCGCGGTTTGCCTATTCCAAACGTGAATAACCATGCGTGAAAAATGTGGTTCAGTGAGAATAATCCCGAAGTTATATCCAAAATTTTGAATATTTAGCGCATAAATAATCAATTTGGCGTTTTGTGGCCATTGCTGGTGAATCTTATATTTTATGCGGTTTTATAGGAGAGTCTGTTGATTGCGGTTTTATCTATGATGCAATGATTTAACCGAACGAATAACTAGACACTTTTTTCCATCGCTTTTTTGACTGTGCCATGGTCTCAGATAAACAATGGCATTTATACTCGTTTTCCTATTGCAAAAAACGTGGTGAATAAAAGGCTGAGATGGAGGAACTGAGTGATGAGTGACGAAAAAATCACTGGACTTTATTTCATCGAGAAACTTCAACGCATTTGGATTACATTTAGACATCCAGAGCCAGTAGATGACATCGACCATAAGACGTATATGGAGCTGCTAGATAAAATAAAAAATTCAGATGGAACGCGATATGATTTGTACACCTATCTCCTATCAAAGCAAAACAAGTGCACAGACATTCTCCAATTTCTTAAAACACACCAGAACTGAGAATAATCTATCTCAAGAAGATTTATGTAGTCTGCTCAGGCAAAAAAGCTGCCTGTTCGATATGTTAGACTCCATCACTATTAGCCGTTGGGAGCGGGGAGTTAACATTCCATCCCTAGCTAAACAGTCTGAAATCGTTGAAATATTTGGCTCTGAACTATTTGATATTTATCGGGAGGACAAAAAATTCATCAACGAAGGTTTAGCGTTAATTAACCTTTTTGAATCGACCATAGAACGCAGTGATCATCCGTACTACCGTAATACTCCTTATCGTGTCGAGTTTATCGAAAGCCACCATCAAAACTTTATGACCCTGCTGCAACTTAGCTTGATTTATGAAAGTAACCCACGTTTATCCTTTGTGAGCCGTAAGTTGTCTCAACCTTTTTTTCGTGGACTCTCATTGGTGGTGGCTTTTAGCTTTGGGGATCAAATCATTGGACACAGTCTATTCTGCCGCACTCAAGGCAAAATTGCCCTCGAATTTATGAATGATGAGGTGGACTTGTTTGAGGTCATTAACCATAACAGTCAAGCTTTGCCAGATACCTTAATGGTGTTCTCCTCCTTTGGTGTAACGCCTTATATTGAAAATTATATGATGTCTGTTTATCTCAATGAATTGGCCACGAGTCGCTCACTTAAGTTTTTGAGTTTTAATATCTGTGATGAGTCACTAAAACGAAAATTGACGCAATTTAAGTTGCCCATATTCAAAGTGAGAACGATAGAAGGCGGCTTCAAACCAGTCAAAAACTATTCGTTTTTCTCCAGTCGCACAGAAGTCATGGCGAATCGTAATTTACTCAAGCTTTCTGTTATCCCTACATCCAAATCACAGACGATCGATCCCATTTTCTTTATGCAGTTAGAGACCAATATATGAATATTCTCATCATAGATGATCAACGCTTTATTAGAGAAACCATGAAAGCTGATATCCATAAGTACTTAGCAGAGGACAATGTGGAGATCTATGAAGCCAGTAATGGTAATCAAGGAATTGAACTGATCTTAGCTGTAGAAGCAAAACTTGATTTAGTCATTTTAGATTTAAAAATGGATCAAGGTGACGGTATTGCGGTGATTAATATGTTGGCCTCCGAGCCCCGATTTACAGCCATTCCGATTGCGGTGATAAGCTCCTCGGATAAACGGACTTTAGAACTGGTGGATAGCATTATCACGGGTTTGAAACTCAACTTGCTTGGCGTATTTGCTAAACCTATCAATGTGAATGACATTTTAACGCCATTGCTAGACGCCTCCGACGATAGAAACCTTGCCCATCAACATGAGTCTATCGTGCAAGACATGGCGGTGAATATCAATGTGCGGCAATTGCTCAAAAATGAACAATTAATTTTGTGTTATCAGCCTAAGATTAACCTTAAAACAAAGGCGATCATCGGTTTTGAAGTGCTTTCGCGGCTTTGCGATCAATCCAATGGCTATATTTATCCCGACGTTTTTTTGCCATTGGTGAATCTGCAGGGGCTAAATAGCTTGTTTTCGCGGATGGTTATTTCCCAAGCATTGCAATGTTGGTCGCGCCAACCGTTATTAATGGCGTTTGCCCTGTCGATTAACATTACCGCAGATGATTTGACCTGTGATGAACTCATTGAGTACATCATCGAATGTGGTCGTGAGTATAAACAAATCCATTTGATTTTAGAGCTCACCGAATCACAGGAAATCATTAACCAAGATAGAGTACTTAACTCAATTGCACGGCTGATCATCAATAATATTGATATTTCCCTCGATGATTTCGGTAAAAGTTATTCTACCTATGATCGTCTTGATGCCATTCCCTTTAAAGAGATCAAAATTGATAAAAGTTTTGTCTCCGATATGGATATCAATCACCAACATTATCTCATCGTAGAATCCACCATCGCGCTTGCGCAGAAGATGCACGTAAAGGTGGTTGCAGAAGGCGTTGAGACAAGTGCAATAGAGTTAATTCTCTCTGAGTTGGGGTGTGATGTTGCCCAAGGTTATTTGTACAGCCCCCCGATTGAAGGTCGTTATCTTATTGATTGGATTGCTCAATATAATAGGAGTGCCTAATGTATGAATGCTAATACTGAGTTACCCAAGGCCTTATCTGTATTCTTTGAGCAATACAGCCAAGAACAGCAATCGCGACTGCGATTGACACTGATTGCTGAATTACAGCGAATGCGACTTGGGCTAGAACAATATGAGTCCTCTGACAGTATTGAAGGCCTGAAACATCAATTTACGGGTATTGCGCGCTACTTGCAGCTTAAAGATATGCTGTCTGTCATGGATGTTTGCGAGCGAGAGCAGTTTGAACATCAGTTATGCAGCTTGCTAAAGGCCGTAATGGATTACGCTAATGAGCTTTAAATATAGCGCTTGTATCAATATGTTCAGTGGCTTATGGGTCACTCTGTTGGTGCTGTGGTTAACCTTGTCCCACTCACGTTATGAATTTGACTCCATTTACAATAAAAAAGCAGAAGCGGTTTTTACTTCTTCACGGGATATGTTCTTACAACATGAAATTATGTTGGATGCGCTAAAATCGTTTTTTTATGCTTCGAGTGAGGTAACGTCACAGGAATTTGAGGTTTTTGCTAAGGACTTACTGAAGATCAAATCTGCTGTCGCTTTTACACTGACCTCCGAACTTGAACTGGCCTATATCTCTGATCAGACAATGGCGCCAGAACTTAAGCCACTTAAATTAGTCAAGAATAGTAAAGGGGAACTTCAGGCTAGCCTTGCCGATTACACGTTAGCGGTTGTTAATATCGATGGGCCTAATATGCTTTATTTAGTCTATGCCATTTCTCACCAGCGGATATTAGCGCGGATTGAGCAGGAGCAAGGTGTATGTATTAGCTATCAATTTGAACAATCGTTATTGCAAAGTTCATCCTGTAACCATGAGTTTCCCACAGGCATATTTTCAATGTTTAGCTACTCAGATAGCCGAACTTTGGATATTCCTGGATACCAAACCCGTGTAGATTTACGCATAGAATATCAAGTGCCACAAAAAGAGGTTGTCGAGCTAATCGTGATTATCTTATTGATTGCTTCTCTTGGTATTACTCTGTCTTTTCTTTTGTACTTTAAGTCTAAAAATCAGCATATTGTAGAGCAGATTAAGCTCGATAATCGATCTAGATTAGCAGTACTTTCCAGCATAAATCATGAGATCCGCACTCCTATCAATGCCATTCTTGGCTACAGTCGCATGTTAAAAAAAGCGCGCTCACAGCCACAAAAACTGGACGAAATTATCGATAAAATGACCTGGTCAGCTAACTTACTTTACTCGGTTGCCGAAAATACGTTGAATTACAGTAAGGCTGAAGCTGGGCAGTTAAAATTGAATCGGCATTTAGTCAATTTGCACGAATATCTGAGCAATATTGAGGATTACTATCGTGCTTTTAGTGCGACATCGGGTAAACGTTTACAGGTTGTCGTGAATGAGTCTTTGCCGAAGTTTATCGAGCTCGATGGGACTAAGTTATTCCAACTCATGACGAACATTATCAATAATGCCTTTAAATACAGTACGGGTAGCGAAGTGCATTGTTATATGGACTTACGCCTTAAACGTCACCATAAAGACCATAGTCCTATGCTTAGGGTACTGATCCGCGATTTTGGCGAGGGAATGTCAAAGGAAGCACAGCGCGCTTTAGTTGATCCCTTTATGCACGCATCTAACTCATATACAACAACATCGGGCATGGGATTAGGACTCTATACTTGTAATCGATTGCTTGAGCAAATTGGCGGTAAGTTTATGTTGCGCAGTCAAAAGGGCAAAGGCACCACAGTGCTGTTACATTTTCCCTGCCAACTTACCGAGGTGAAAGAACGATTAACGATTCAATATGATCAACAAAAAGTGTTAATCATAGATGATAATCTGTTTAACCTTGAGATTTGCAAAGCCATGCTAGAGCACTATCATTTTCAAACCTTCAGTGTTGATAACGCAGCGCAAGCACTTAAGATGTTGATTCACTCATTGCCACATATTGTTATTGTGGATTACCGTTTACAAGATATGAATGGCTTGCAACTTATCAAACAGATGCAACAAACATTACAAAACCTTGCCAGTGATACCCAGATTGAGCATCACTGTCGCTTCTTTTTACTTTCAGCTAATGATAGCGATGATATTCCTGAGTTAGCATTATTCCCTGAGGTACATTTCATGCAGAAACCTTTTAGTGCTGAAATATTTCTCAGTAAATTGGCCGTAAAATCGTAAATTATCAAAGTATTGGATCTGATTTTTAAAGCTTATTTGCCGAATGTGTGGGATTTATATCGCGGTAGAGCCAATCCCGTTGCGGTAATATGGGGGTAAAGACAAAGACGCTGTGATTAGTGTAGAACGCTGCTAATCTAAACATGTCGGAGATCTTCTCTAAAAGCGTCATTGCTAGGAATAATCGATGGAAAAAGAATCTCTTGAGTCTGTTTACCCCTTTTTAACCGAAGCCTTACGGCTAAGCGAGAATGGCCTCGCTGTTTTGGACAAGCACAATCATTTTATCTTTTATAACCATACCTTTGCGAAAATGTTTGGTTTTGTTGATCAAGACATGGCTGGCCGGCATTTTGACGACATGATGCACTTTGCCTTTACCCATAAGCAAGGGCCTAAAATTGATCATGAAACCATAGAGGAATGGCTTGAACTTATTCATGCGAATCAACGTAAATCAGCTTTTCGACGTTTTGAAGTGGATCTGGTCGACGGTAGCTGGTTGCAACTTTCTGAGCAGGTTTATCACAATGGCGATATGGTCATTGTTTGCACCGATATTACCCAGTTAAAACAGGTCGAATTTGCCCTAAGGAATGCGCAGACTGAGTTGAATCGACTCGCACTCACCGATGAATTAACCGGTATTGCCAATCGACGGCATTTTTTCCAGCAGTTAGAGCATGAAATCAAACGCTTGAGTCGTCTACAGTTACCTTTGTGCCTGGTCATGATGGATATTGATTATTTTAAACTCGTTAATGATCGCTATGGGCATCAAGTGGGTGACAAGATACTGCAGCATTTTACCCAATTTATCAGTGCTCGTACGCGCCCATACGATATCTTTGGTCGCTTCGGCGGTGAGGAATTTGCGCTATTACTGCCAGAAACGTCGGTCGATGTCGCGCAGAAAATTGTGACGCGTATGATGTTAGCGCTTGCGAATGAAGATATTTCAGCGATAGTCGCCGATTTTCACTATCAATTTTCGGCAGGAGTGAGTGCGTTAACACCTGTAATTACTCATCATGCCATCGAAGAAAACAGCGGTATTTTAGCGCTTCAGTCTGTGCCTTCACCGATTGAAATCGGGAGTCAGTGCCGTTCAGATGCTGAAAAGCTGGTGGCCGAGGCCGATAAAGCCTTGTACCACGCTAAAACTACGGGGCGAAATCGTGTCGTGGTTTGGGATGATGTGATATTAACGGCTAAAGCTTAACGAACCCTGTGGTTGTCGAAATCTAAGCATCGCGATACCAAACCAAGAGTAAGCGCTGCTTGGCTCCTATTCTTAACTTGATATTGTACTTAATGCAGCGTTTTGTTCCTCTGTCTTTTAACCTAAAATAGCCAGCTTAATGTGTCTCTCACTGCATAGGGTTCAAGGTAAGCCGTGTTAATCAATCAGCAATATAACCGCTATGGACCCGATTATCGATTTGGTGAGCAAGTCACTTTTCTTGATATTAAACAAACCTTTGGTTTTAGCCATGTGCGTGTTGGCCGTTGGGTGACGCGGGATGAATCGCGCATTGCTGCGGATTTAGTGTTTGATTCGCTCGCCGATCTGGCCTTTATCTTAAAATTGCCACCTTTGACTTTAGGGCTGCGGGAAACCGTCAGCCTGGCCTTTGGTCATGGCGGCCAAAAGGGCGTTCAGGCCCATTATGCACCCGCGACCCGAGAGTTGGCATTGGCTAAAAATGCAGGTGCAGGTGCTTTAGCCCATGAGTTTTGGCATGCGTTTGACCATTATATTGCCGCTAAATCATTCAAACCTACTAATAAGCGGTTTCAGTGTGCGAGCGATCTTTGGCTATCCGATCTGCCCATCATAGAGCATCCATTAAATGCTCGATTATCTGAGATCTTCAAAGTGACATTGTTGAGTGGACAGGGTGATGAGCCCCATGATTATGTTCGCCGAGCGATTGCATTAGATAAAAAACATGGGATGCAGTACTTCTCTCGGCCAACGGAGATGATGGCGCGAGCATTTGAAGCCTGTATTGAATCTTATACTGATATTTCGAATCCGTATTTAGTGTCGGGAACCCGTTTTTCAGCAATGGCAAAGGAGGGGGCTTATCCCGATGAAGCCCACAGAAAAGTGATTTTTCAGGCGCTGATCAATTACTTTGAACCGCTGGGGATCGCATTGGGTAAAAATTTCCTTAACTAGGGTGTGTTGACGTTTTGAGTCATGCATTTAAACAGAGGTTGGTTTAGCGTCGCTAGAGGGCAAGGTAAAAGGTAAAACGACATTCGCCTTAGGTATTTTGAATGTGTTTTGAATGCGAATGGCAGTGGACAGGGGGAGGGTCAAGAGTCGTTTGAAGGCTGATTGCCAATTAAGCTCGCGTGCTTAGTTGACAACGTTTGCCAACAATAGGCCAAACTATGGCGAATCGCATCAAGATATTGAGATGCCTGAGTATCCATTAAATACCAATAGCTAGGTTTTGATTCAGGCATGTGGTTGAAAAATAAAGGTTCAGCATTGATGAGCTGGCTAGGGTGAGCAAATTGTAGCCAAATATTAATGGGTGTATGCGCCAGTGTGATTAGCCATTCAAGTTGCATCTGCCGCGTGGGTGGATTTAGCGCATCTGCGATTAATAAGCTCGGCTCTTGTAAACGCACAAGTAAATCAAATGGATTACCTGCGTTTATCCTAGGTGCGACTTGGCATGGTTGCATTTGGTTTATTGCGGATAGGCGAGGTAAAAATACGGACGCTAAGCTAAATTCAGGCCAGTCGAGCGATGGTACCAAAGCCTGGGCAATCCGTCGTTCGCCTAACCAATTATGCACCATGCAAGGTAAGTGATCGTCAGACGGTAAATCATTGGGTCTTGATAAACTCGGAAACAGCGACATCCGCTGCACTTGCACATGCTGAGACAATTGCTGCATCAATACGATTGTGGTTAAGCCAGATGAAGGCCAGCAACCGAGTTTAGGGGTTAATTCAATCGCGACTTGTGTCAAGGCTTGGGTAAGCAGACCACTTTGTGGATGACCTTGTACCACAAAGGCATATTTTGATTCAGCAAAACCACCGTTGGCGATATTCACTATCTGATTATTTACATTGCTGTTTTCAGCCCATTGAGTACCGTTAAAAATAAATGTCGTACCTGTGGTTGCAGGCTGCCAATCGCCAGAAGCATTACCAATAACGGTCACTTGCTCAAAGGCAAGGGTGCCCGCTAGAGCTTGCAGATCTAATTTAGCATGTGGCATCTGCAAATGTTGATGCATGTGGGTGTGAGACTTAGGCATAGGCGGAACATCTGTTTTACGAACTCAAAATGGACTTCATTGTAATGGATTATCCCCCTGAGCCCAAAGGGTTAATCCATTGAAGTTTACCGGATGCTGTTTTAACGCAGGATAGTTTAGCTTTAGGTAAACCGCGCATAAAAGTGATGCGCGGTATTGGCGATTAACAATTAGACTAAAAATTATAGCTCAGGCTAAGTTCGACATTTCGCGGTTCGCCGAAGAAACCTTGATTATAGAAATCGATACTAGAGTAGTACTTTTCATCAAACAAGTTTCGAATATTCAAACGGACAATCGCATCATCAGTGAGTTGATAACTTGCCATAAGATTGGTAAGGAAATAACTGGCTTGTTCAGAGCTTTCGCCGTTAGGCCCCGCGTTTTCTACATAAATCTTGCTCTGCCAGCTTAAGTTGCCACCTAATGTGAGATCTTCTAGAGCGCCATCAAAGTGATAGAGCGAAGATAATCGTACTAAGTTTTTAGGCAAATGTGTGCCAAAGGCCGAACCATCGGCTTTTTCAGATTCACTGTAGGTGTAACTGAAGTACAGATCCCAATCCTCTGTGGGTCTACCCGTTAGTTCCATTTCAAAACCACGGTTACTGGTGCCATCCACAGCGCGCATTGGAAAGCTACCATCAGGAAGTGGGTCTTTAATGTTAGGATCTTTTTCCGCCACATTTTCCTTTTGAACTTTAAACACTGCAACACTGGCGGTGAGTTTTTCGTCGAAAAAATCGGCTTTACTGCCAAGTTCAATATTATTGCCAGTTGTCGGGTCTAAGCGTTTGTTATTAGCATCTTTGGCATCTTGAGGCTGAAAAATCTCAGTGTAACTGGTATAAATCGACACACTGTCACTGATATCGTAAATCAATCCCGCATACGGCGTAATGACATTTGTGCTCATAACCTGGATCGACTTTATATTGGCTGATACGGCTTCCTAACAGCAGTGTGACCTGATCGTGCAAATTGAGTTGGGTAGCAATATAGGCACCTTTTTGGATCTCTTCAGTCTCTTCATTGGTGGGAATCGATGGATAATTTGGCTCTGCAATCGAGCCATCCCACTCAAAGAAATTGCCTATGCTTAAAACATCTGTGGTGTAGAAAGAGTCGGCGCTAATATCTTGTTTTGAATAGAGTAGGCCGGTTGTTAGTTTATGTTCTCGACCCAATAGTTCGAATGGCCCTGAAGCAAATATTCGCGCCGCATCTTGCTTACGGGTTGATTGGTAGATCATAGGCAATGCACTCATCCCCAAACCTGTGATTTTATCTGGGGAGCCATATAAATATAGCAAGTGTCCATCCATCTTATCCTCACGATGTTCTATGTCGAGTTTGAGTTCCCAGTTATTATCAAAGTTGTGTTCTAAAGTAGAAAAAACGTTCGCACCATGGCGTTTCCAACTAGACCAAGATGCTGCAGTGGTCGTCGAACGGGGAAGGTCACTCGCTAAACTGCCGTCGGCATAAAACAGTGGCAGCGCTCCCCAAGTGGAGCCTTTAGGATCGCGGTCACTATAGTCCGCGCCCAAAGTGAATAATGTGCTATCACTTAATCTTGCAGTAACGACGCCATAAATTTGCAGATTTTCATCTTCGGCTAGATCGGTAAAACTATCTGATTTTTCATAGGCGGCAAAACGTGCTTGGACATCGGCATCTTCTGTTATGTCCACTGAACTATCACCTTCTACACGATAACTGTCCCATGAACCTACTTTTGCACTGAGGTAACCCCCTGGTGAAGATTTTGGACGTTTACGAATGAGGTTGATGGCGGCCGAGGGTTCTCCTGCACCCGTTAATAATCCGGTTGCACCACGAACCACTTCTACTCGATCGAAGATAACTGTATCGGTCGAAGCATCATTGAAGAAACTAGAATAGTTAACAGGCACACCATCAAATTGGAAGTTAGTGATTGGATTACCACGGGCGCTAAAAAAGTAGCGGTTAGTTTCTGCTTTCTGTGTAGAAATACCCGGTGTTAAAAACATTAAGTCAGCAACATTGTTAAGAGAAAAACTCTGAATAAATTCTTGATCTATAATCGTCACTGACTGCGGTGTTTCTCTCAGTGTTAAAGGTAAGCCCGTTGCTGTAGCAGCTTTATCTAAACGACTACCTTTAATACTGATCACTTCGATATTGGCGTCTGCGTCAGATTGAGTTTCGTCGGCGTAGGAACTCGGCGCTAACAATAGGCTCGAAATGAGCGCTGCTAACAAGGTTTTATCCATCATGATTCCCCATCATAGTATTTTGTGACCGGCATTCTAATTGAAAACAATTCCCAGTACATCGTATTGATAACAATTTGCATTACCTTTACACTCGCGAAATACGATAAGTGTTAGGAAAGTCACAAATGGCGAAGATCAGTAACCGATTCTGGTTTATGTTGCATGGTTGGGTGTCGCTCCCAATTTGGTTGTTATTTTGTTTTATCTGCTTGACGGGGACGATTGCGGTACTGAGTCATGAGATCACTTGGTTAACAAATCCTGCATCGAGGGCGTTGAACCCTAATGATTTACCCGTAAAACCGGTTAGTGAATTGATGACGATTGTTGAGGAAGCCTACCCAAGTGCGGCAGTCTCTGGCGCTATGACCTTAGAATCTTATATGGTCAATGTGATCATGTTCAGTGACGCGGATAAACCCTATGCCATGGCCTATGTCAATCAATACACAGGTGAAATCCAACAGATTAATGAAGGCATGACATTTGCCGGCTTTATCAGATCTTTACATGCTTGGTTATTATTTCCTTGGCAAAGCGGTTACAGCTTGGGCTATTACCTTGTCTGTTCGATGGCGCTGTTTATGCTCGCATCTTTAGTGACGGGACTCATTGTTTATAAACGTTTTTGGCGAAGTTTTTTTGCTCCGAAATTGCGTGTGAGTCAAGGTAAAAAGACACTATTGGCCGATTTGCATAAATTGTCTGGTGTGTGGTCTATTTGGTTTATCGCGATTATGGCCGTTACCGGATTATGGTATTTAGTCCAAGCCATTTTTTGGCATGCAGATATTGATATCGAGCCACATGCGCCATTGGTTGCTGCTGAGCAATTGCCCTTTATCCAAAAGGGTGATGTGAATCCCGCAGATCCAAGCGTGTCATTTGCACAAGCCTTAACATTAGCACAAACGCACTTTCCTGACTTTCAACCAAGCTATGTGATGAAACCCGAGCATAATCGTGACATGTATCATCTGAGCGGTAGTGGCGAGCACATTTTTTACGATCAGTATTCTTACAACCTTAGCATTAACCCTTGGACGGGGGAGATTACAAGAGCGACATCACCCGAGACGATGACAGGAATACAAACGCTAATGCATATCGCAGATCCTTTGCATTACGGTACCTTAGGTGGTATCTGGACAAAAATCATTTGGTTTATTTTTGGGGTGATCCTATCGGGTATGTCAATCACGGGATTTATGATGTGGGGACTGCGTAATGTGCGTGCAATTAAAAAAATGGGATCCCCCAGTACTGTGACAGATAGGTTAGAGGAGGTACGTTAATGGCTTTCATTCATTCAACTTTTTGGCAAAAAAATAAATATAAACTGAGTGGGTTTATTCTATTGCTCCCCCTATTGTTTTTGTATCAGTCGCTAACACCTACATTTCCACCGGCATGGCAGGCTCAAGAGTTAGGTGAATTTAAAATAGCCCCTTTACCCTTAGATCTAAAAGCACCCTATGTGCATCATGATGACTATGTGAAAGATTTCATGTTGGTTTTTGAAAAAGGTGAGGTAGGCAATATACGCCAAGGCTATGCCAATATTGGAACGCAGGCTTTGCCAATAGCAGATTTACAGCGCAGTGAAAATGGTATTTTACACGGTAATAAGCATGGCCAACACGTACACGCCATCGCAACTAAGACGCTAACCTCCGCCGATAGTCTGTGGATATCGATAGAGAATTGGCAAGGTGAGTGGCAAGTGGCAAAGTGGCCTCTACCTGCCGAGCTAATAGTACAGACACACTGATGAAGTAAAAGCTAAACACTAATGGCGATCCAATGGAGTAATAATCTCAGGGTCGCTTTTAGTGGCGTAGATTAAGAATGATTAACCGAATACGGGTAAAGAATAACCTTTTTCGCCGTAAACGCTCACTTTTGAAGGCATAAACACAACGGGGACGTTTATTCCTCATTAATAAATGATGAATTTGTTATATATATCACCAAAATACAAATGAAAGTGATTCGCAATAGTGTTACCGTATATCCATCCTAAATAAACTCCCTAAATTACTATGCGCTTTTATCTACTACCTCTCGCGTCTGCCATTACTTTGGCATTAAACCCTTTGTCAGTCTTGGCTGCAGAGCCGTCTTCTGCAGCAGATGCAAATGATCAAAATATTGAAAAAATAACAGTGATGGGCAAGTACACTGTGAGTCGAACCATTGATACCGCCACAGGTTTAGGGCTGTCACTGCAGGAAACGCCACAGTCAGTGAGCATCTTGACCGCTGAACGGATCCAGGATCAGGCACTCAATACCGTTGTTGATGTGGTTAATAACACAGTAGGTTTGTCTTCATCTAAAACAGATAACGTTCGAAATGGCTTTATGGCTCGTGGTTTTGCGGTTCAGAATTACCAGATCGATGGCGTACCTTTATCTTGGAGTTTGGGGGGCGATGCAGGTGAGACTGTGTCTGATATCTCTCTGTACGAGCGTGTAGAGGTGGTGCGTGGTGCAACAGGCTTACTAACGGGGGCAGGGGATCCTTCTGCTTCAATCAACCTAGTGCGCAAACATGCCGACAGTGACGAACTTAAGGGCTATGTTGATGTTGCTACGGGTAGCTGGGATAAAAAACAAGTTACCGCAGATGTTTCTAATGGCCTCAACGACAGTGGCAGTGTGCGCGGTCGCATGGTCGCTAAATATGTCAATAGCGATTCTTATCAGGATCTTTATCAAGACCGTAAGACCATTCTTTACGGCGTAATTGATTCAGACATTACTGACAACACTATGCTGCGCGTTGGCGGTAGTTACAATAACAACAACCCCAAAGGAGCGATGTGGGGGGCGTTACCAGCAGTATTCAGCGATGGTTCGGCTACTGATTGGGATGTTTCTACTACAACAGCGGCAGATTGGAGCCGTTGGGAAACGACTAACATCAACTATTTTGCTAACTTGAACCATTATTTCAGCAATGGTTGGCAGTTGGTGGCGAACTATAATCGCATGGAATATGAAACCACCACCAAAATGATCTATATGTCTGGCTTGCTGAATAAAGAAACCGGTGCAGGTTTGAGCGGTCAGCGTTATCACAGCCATGGTGAAAGTAACTCTGATAATTTCGATTTTCAGTTGAAAGGCGATTACCAACTCTTTAACCGTGAGCATCAATTTGTGACTGGTGCCTTATACAGCAAACAGAAATCCTATGCTGATACCTATGAACCCATCCGTGAGAATATGACAGGCTGGGACTCAAAGGCAGTTGAAAACTTTTATGATTGGCAAAGCAACGCCTTTGAAGAGCCTGAATGGTCAACAAACGCCAATCGCCAGTTGAATATGGATACCGAGCAGAAAGGTTTCTACGCAGCAACTCGGCTAACAATTACCGATGATTTAAAAGTGATTGCCGGTGGCCGTATTTCTAGTTGGAACCGCGAAGGGGTCAGCTATGGTACTGATACCAACTTTGGTGATGATGGCGTGTTCGTTCCTTATGTTGGCGCCTTGTATGACATAAACGAAGAGCATCGTGTTTACGCCAGTTATACCGAAATATTTAATCCGCAGAACAGTAAGGATATTAACGGTGATTATTTAGAGCCACTCGAAGGTAAAGCCTATGAAATCGGTTTAAAGAGCGCTTATCTAGATGATCGTCTGCATACCGCAGTGGCACTGTTTAAGATTGAACAGGATAATCTGGCAACACCCGCTGGAACTATCATTGTTGACGGTACTCCAACCACTTATTACAAAGCTGCTCAAGGTACTGAGAGTACAGGCTTTGAGTTAGAAGTGGTGGGGGAGTTTATCGATGGGTGGAATATCACGGCTGGCTATTCGCAGTTTACAGCGGAAGATGCTGACGGAAAAAAAGTGGCGACTACTAGCCCTCGCAAACAGTTTAAACTATTCACAACTTATCAGTTTGTCGATTACCTGCCTGAGTTGACCGTGGGTGGTGGTATTAACTGGCAGAGTGATAGTTACTCTGAAGGGGGGACAGTAAAAATCGATCAGGATGCTTACTCTTTAGTCAACCTGATGGCTCGTTATAACCTCACTGACAACATGGATCTGCAACTTAACGTAGAGAACCTATTAGACGAAAAATACTATGCTTATATGTCTGCCTCTGCCTCAATGTCCGAAGCATATAGCGTGTATCATTACGGAACCCCACGTAATGTGACCCTGAGCTTTAATTACCGCTTTTAAATTTCCGCTAAATAAAAGGAGTAGCCGATTTATCAGCTACTCCTTTTGTATCTTCTATTATTGTTATTCCCAATATCTTTATGGCTTGTTTCGTGCGTATTAACGACTCAGTACTGATATCGGTAAATATTGGGCTAGCTCACCTATGGTTCGTTCCTAAATATAATACTGTTATTAACTGAAAGCGGGAAGATGATGCCCTTCAATCTAGTTATGAAAGGGCAACATATTGTATTGGTAGTTTTCCCTCTTTCTTGTTCGCATTGTATTGTCAACAATCAGTGCGGCAACGAACAGAGTCAATAGAAAAATATAGGTATACTCATGCCATTAGCCTTATTACAAGGTTGTGGCTTATCGCCAGCTTTTTAAGCTAAAGACCAGATGTTACATAGATTAAGCCGTTGTTGGACTGATACAGTATTTTATTTTGATGACAAGATGTCAACAATTCATATCAATAATAGCCATCTGCTTTTGACTATTTAGTTAATAATCATTTCAAAACTGCACTTTTAATGAGACATAATGTCATAGTAAATATGGGCTTGTTTAGTAAGTTTACTTTCATCAATGCATAGAAACGTGATTCATTTTTCACAGTAAAGACCAAGGACTCCCGTTTTGAGGAGAATAATATGCAAATAGAAACGCTTTATGATGTTATGCAATGGACTAGAAGTATACACCAACAGCTGCATGCATTTGCGGCACATTGCGCACTTACAAATGATAGCGAAAGAAGCGGATTACTGTTAGAGTATATTTCAGCCCACGAGCAAAAAATGGCACTGGTTATCAGACAGTTCGAAGATAATGGCAATAGCAATGCACTTAACACTTATTGTCGGCATTATTATGAAAAAACCGCTATTCCTTTTAACACCATAGGTGAACATCCATTTAAGAGGATGGATACGGATGAAATAGCGATGGCCACACTTGAGTATCATAAAAATATTGTAGGGCTGTTTGAATATCTACAACATTGCAGTTCTGCACCTTCCGTAACTGAATTTCTTAGCAATATACTGTCCCTTGAAGAAGCAGAAAAGCGATTGCTGGCACGTAATATGAAACAAATCGATGACTTCTAGTATGTCTGCTAAAAATCACATCCTTGTACCTATTGCTCGGTGTAGCCTCGGTATTTATTCTGTAGTTCAGATATTGAAATCTTGACTTCTGTGGGTAACAAGTAGAACTGCCATCACAATAATTATTGATTAGCCTTGAAACTAGAGTGTATGACTTAAACTGCCACCTTATTAAGGATTAACATGAATCAACCCCTGATCATTGATTACTACTCTGATATTCTTTGTGTGTGGGCTTGGGTTGCACAACAGCGTATTGAGGAGTTAAATAAAAAGTTAGAAAATAAAATTCATTTTAAATATCATTATCTTGATGTATTTGGTGATGTTCAAACAAAAATTGAGACACAATGGAAACAGAAAGGTCAATATAATGGTTTTGCAGAACATGTACATAAATCTGCATCTATCCGTGATGACGTTCCCACAAACTCAAAAATATGGACTGAAGTCAGACCGACAACGTCAGCCAATGCTCATTTAGTGCTCAAAGCCATTGAACTTATCTATGACAAAAACACCAGTATCAATATGGCATTGAAATTTCGGAGTGCATTTTTTATCGATGCATTGGATATTGGTAAGCTTGAAATACTTTATGATCTGGTTGATTTCTATGAGCTGGAACAGAAAAAAATCATCTCAAGCGTTCATGATGGTTCTGCTATAGCCGCATTAATGAGCAACTACCAAAAGTCAGCACAACAAAATCTACAAGGCAGTCCAAGCTATATTATCGACGAAGGTAGACAAATATTTTATGGTAACGTAGGTTATCGTGTTCTTCTTGCGAATTATAGAAGCATTATTGTAAAAATCAGCAGTCGAGGCTAGTTGGTGCTAAAAACCTTAGACTACCAGTCTGTGGTTCTCTAAGTTCTACAATATGCTATGAACACCTCTAGACCATTTTAACGTTTTTAGAGTTATACCTCTTAGTTCCTTCTTCGTTTAGCCACTGAATACTCATATTCATATTTTTAATGGCATCGATGACATACCAAAATATAGCTACATTAGGTATCATCTGATGTTTCACTGTGTTTTAAGTTAAATTGAGGATTAAAATATTTATAATGTGTACGCTATCGCACAGACACACTTTTAGATAAATTATAAATTGGATGCAGAGTTTAGATTGATATGCCTTTAATGGGTAATCTTTATCTTAATAAGATGGTTTATGTTGTTTAGCTTGATATTTTGGCTCATCATTAGGATGTCAGCTTTAGCTGAAAAATCACTAGATAATTAAATAATGGAATTCAGCCATGACTAATACTGAATTTCAGTAAATAAAATAATCTCCACAATTTATACTTAAGATAAAATTCAAGATTGCTACATAATCACCCCTATTTAAACCAATGTTATATTGTAGAATTAATACCTAAGTTGACGCGGTGTGATTGATGAGGAGCCAGTCACACAATTTTATGAAAAAACCGCGGAATTAATTTTAGTCTAATTTTTATGTCGCTTTACTGATATTTTACCAACTAAGATTTTTACTAAAAATATTTAGATGTTTACTAAGCGCTATTTACTAAAAATGAACAATAGCTCATAGCTGATTGTTAGCGCTCATTATTATTTAGATGTTATATCAACAACAAAAGGAAATTGACCATGAACAAAGACCAGATAGAAGGTTCAATAAAAGACGCTGCAGGCAAAGTGCAGCAAAAAATTGGTGAGATCGTTGGCAACCCGAAACAGCAGATGAAAGGGGTTCAGAAACAGATAAAAGGTAAAACTCAAAAAGCAATTGGTAATGTAAAAGAAGCGACTAAGGATGCCGAAAAACACAGTTGATGTCAGAGGCTTTTACAATTAAGTAAGCACCTTAAGCATAAAGTTTGGCAGCTTTATGTGGGTATTTAAAAGGATCTTTGTCATATTGATTAAGATTTCTGGTTCGAGTTATATCCATAATGTCTAGGAGACTCTCATGAGTATAGGAACAATATTATTGGTGGTTTTGATTCTGATGCTGATCGGTGTGGCTCCGACTTGGCCACACAGTAAGAGCTGGGGGTACGGCCCGAGCGGTGGATTAGGTTTGGTAGTATTGATCCTCGTTATACTCCTTCTACTCGGTAAAATTTGAGCGATAAAGCCTAAGTCATGTACGACCTCAATATTGAGTCGTCATTTCTAACTGCCGTAGGTAGCTAAAAATAGTGAGTGATGTTTTTAGTCGTTCAAAAATGGCTGACATCGCTCGTTTTTCTTGCACGGCAGTGCTCGCCATTCTGAGATTGAAAGGTCCTATACGCCTAAGATTTACACGCAAGATATTTCGTTAAGGTAGCATTAGGTGAAGTCCTTCACGCTAAAAATGAAAGTCACTAAGTCCGTAGAATACAGTGTCCGTAGTAATACATTTGCACGCTAGTATTCTGCAAGGCTGTATGAAATGAGCTAAATGGTGCAATAACACATGCAGAGGTTTGTTTTATAAGAACGGCAGCTTAGTGACTAAAGGCGTTTGCTCACGAAAATGGCTTGCTCAAACAGCCAGATTGAATACTTATTTGTGAACAATAGGTGTGTGAGCAACAGGCGTCTCTGTAAAAAGGTAATGTTTTAGCTGTTTATCAAAGCTCGGATCTTGTCTCCTTATCCATTCTTGTAGCATTGCAGCATGTTCTTTTTCTTCGTCTCGATTATGTATAAGTATCTCTCTCAACTCATTATTTTTGCACGCATCAACTCTTTGATTATACCAGTCTATTGCTTCAAGCTCTTCCATCAGTGATGTAAGTGCACGGTGCATGTCCTTGGTTTTATCGGTGAGTTCAGTAATGGGTTCATGATAACATTCATTCGACATTGGGATTTCCTCGCTAAATGCAGATAGGATCGCTCACTATTGAGCGGTGATGATAATTGCAGATGATTGTCTTAACGCTATTTTCAACGAACAGACTTTGAATGCATTATTCTGCGACCTTAACCTTCGAGTGTCTGTTCGATGCCGTACTTAGTCAGAAATTTTTAGGCAGCTCGTTTAAAAGGATTGGAGAGGGCGTAGAAATACCACTGCGAATATTTGATTTAGCACAGGATATTACTTTGGATGTTGAACTTTGAGATATTTGGGAATGAATTTTAAATCAAAAGATAAAGGCAGTGAAAACCATAAACACCTGCTTTAAAAGGCAGATTAATGTATTTAGCTTGATAAGCAGAGGGGGATTAATGAAATACATAATAAGAAATGGTACACCCGAGTGGACTCGAACCACCGACCCCTACCATGTCAAGGTAGTGCTCTAACCAACTGAGCTACGGGTGCACTGTTTGAATTTCAAATTTAGACTCTTTGAAGAGAGTGGTACACCCGAGTGGACTCGAACCACCGACCCCTACCATGTCAAGGTAGTGCTCTAACCAACTGAGCTACGGGTGCATCGCAAAATTTAACAAGCTATTCAAAAGCGTTGCGCCTTGGAACGAGCGCTATATTAGGGGCATAGCGCAGGGCTGGCAAGCAAAAAAAACAAATTTGTCGTCAAATGGTGAATTGCTGTGCAACTTGCCCAGTGTTTCAACAACGCCGCTGATAAAACCGCAATTTCTTATTCGCTTTACTTCAGAGAATGCATCGAAATCAAACTGATAAACCAAAAGGCGAGTACTGTCGCTCGCCATTAATGCAATCAATGGTGAACACTGTCACCTTCAATAAGGCTCAAATGCACGCCATGCTTTTGGATGTAACGCAGACGAATGAAAAATAACAGCGCTGCTGAGGTCAAGCCCGCAATCAATCCTGCCCAGAATCCATGGGCGCCCATCGCGGGAACGATATGGTCCGTATAAGCTAAGGTATAACCGAGTGACATACCAATCCCCCAGTAGGAAAACAGCGTGATATAAAAAGCGCTGCGTGTATCTTTATAACCGCGAAGAGCACCCGCTGCGACCACTTGAACTGAATCAGATAATTGATACAGGGCTGCCATCAACATCAAGCTGCCAGCTAAGGCAACCACTTCAGGATCACCATTATAAAGTTTCGCAATTTGGAATCTAAATAATACGGTCAAAACCGCTGTCGTTAGAGCAAGGGATAGTGCCAGCCATAAGCCCACTTTAGTGACCACAGCGGAAATATCGGCGCGATCACGGCCTAAGTAATAACCAATCCGAATCGATACCGCGATACCGATAGATAACGGCAGCATAAATACGATGGCAGAAAAGTTGAGCGCAATCTGGTGACTTGCGACCACTGTTGCGCCAAGTGGCGCGAGTAATAGCGCTATGATGGCAAATAAACTCACTTCAAAAAACAGCGCCATTGCTATCGGCATGCCGAGTTTGGTCATTTTCTTCATAGTTTCAAAGTCTGGGCGATGAAATTTACTGAAGGGAGCTAAAGCCGCGAACTTTTTATGCAACTGCATGTAAATGGTCATGGCAACTAGCATGGCCCAGAATACGAGAGCAGTGGCGATACCACAGCCTGCGCCGCCCATGGCCGGTACGCCAAAGTGTCCATAAATAAAAATATAGTTAGCGGGGATATTTACGGCTAGACCGACAAAACCAATGACCATGGTCGGTAAGGTATAGGATATACCTTCACTGCAGCCACGTAGTACTTGATAAAGCACAAATGCGGGCGCGCCCCATAAAATACCGTCGAGATATCCTATGGTTAAGCGGTATAATTCAGGCTCCAAGTCCATGTGGCCAAGCACAAAGGGGGCTGATGCAAGGAAAACCATCACACCAATGCCGCCTATAATGGCAAGATAGGCACCTTGAAAGGCCAAAGGTTGGATAGCTTTTTGATTATTCGCGCCATTATAGTGGGCAAATAAAGGCGTAAAAGCCATCAGCAAACCTTGGACGAACAGAATAGCGGGTAACCAAAGGCTAGTGCCGACTGCGACGGCGGCCATATCGACTGCACTAACACGGCCCGCCATAACAGTATCAATAAAGCCCATCATGGTCTGAGTGACCTGAGCTATTAGCACCGGCAGCGCCAATTGGATTAAACGTTTGGCTTGATAGCCTGAATGATTCATAAATACAGCCTTTAACGATTAAGCGAGCAGAAAATGTTTACAGGTATAGTTCAAGCCACCTGCGAGGTGGTTGCAATACATAAGAAAGATGGCCTAAATACCCTTGAGGTAGCGTTCGAACCTGATTTGCATGAGGGACTTGCGATTGGTGCAAGTGTGGCAAATAACGGGGTATGTCTTACTGTGACTCAGGTCGTTGATGATAGGGTATTTTTCGACGTAGTGGAAGAGACCTTGCGACTGACGAATCTGGCTAATTTGTCTATAGGTCAAAGCGTTAATGTTGAGCGTTCGTTAACTTTTGGTAGTGAAATTGGTGGGCACATTCTCTCTGGCCATATCCATACTAAGGCCAAAGTCATCGATATTAGCCATACAGAACAGCATTATGATCTGACACTTGGCATTGAGCCTAAATGGATGGATTACATTTTTTATAAAGGTTTTGTTGGCGTTAATGGCTGTAGTTTAACGGTTGGCGAGGTGAGTGACTCCGGTTTTAAGTTGCACTTAATTCCTGAAACCCTAAAACTGACCAATTTAAGTCAGTATAAAGTGGGTGATGAACTCAATACTGAGATCGACAGCCAAACACAAATTATCGTCGACACAGTCGAGCGCGTGCTGGCCAGGCGTTTTAACGAACAAGCACGTTAGTTTTGTGACATCGCAGCGTGTAGTGCAATCTCGTTTAATAGATTTGCTCGTCGTCTGAATCGATATACAGCTCAACCGTTCGTCTCGATTCATCGATGTGTAAGCGTAAGTGAATCGGATTACAACAAATTCGGCAGTCATCGTAATAATCTTGGTCTCCACAGCTGGCATCGATACTGATATCTTGATGGTGCCCGCAGTGGGGACAAGCAATAACTTTGTTCATGACTCTCATGGTGCAACTCCTTATCGCCAATAGAGCGAATCGCTCTGCTCAATCAACGCATCTCATACTTCGTACGCTTATCGCTTATATTGTCTGCGCTTTGACGATTTCGAAACCTGAGTGCGCTTTATGTGCTTCCTATTTGAGTATACAGTAGAGTGCAGTGCACTGACTTAGATGAAGTCGGTCTCAAAACGCAGCATGATAGACCTTCTGGTTAAATATTTTCTTGTTGGATCATTATCTCTTCTAAAAACTAGTCCTTTGCCGTCACTAACCCCTCCATTTCATTGCTGTGTAACACGCCATCGCGGGCATCTTGGGTAATATCCAGCGTTAAACGCTGCATCTGTTGCTCAAGTTCACTTTTAATATCAACGAGTAACACTTGAGTATCAATCAAAGATTTGCTTGTGATTTTCACCTGCGGCTCAGGTAAAGCGGTTGCTGTGTGCGTGAGTGTTACAGCCAGTAGAATACAGTTCAACATATCAACTCCCTTGTCATGTTTTCAGTGATGCCCAATAAACTGGCGCTAGAATAGGGGAGTTAGATGACCAAGAAGTTACCAAGACACTGCAAAATCATGAATTTGCTTTTTGTTTCCAATCCCAATTCTGGTCAATATGCTTGCGCCTTTTAGCTACAATCCCTTAGAATAAACGCCCTGCTACGCAAGGCGGCTAAGACTCCTGTACTGTCTTAACCTAGCGAGCATTTCTCTTACATTAACTAAAACCAAGTGGCCCTACGTGTGGGTCACCACTGGAAAGGACATTTCATGCCTGTAATTACACTTCCCGATGGTAGCAAACGCGAGTTTGCTCATGCTGTATCGACCCTCGATGTTGCCGCCGATATTGGCCCTGGTTTAGCGAAAGCTTGTATCGCTGGCCGCGTTAATGGCGAATTAAAAGATGCTTGCGATCTCATTGAAACCGATGCTGAGCTATCAATCATTACCGCCAAAGACGAAGAAGGTGTTGAAATTCTTCGCCATTCTTGCGCGCATTTATTAGGTCACGCGATTAAGCAAATGTGGCCAGAAACCAAGATGGCGATTGGTCCTGTTATCGATAATGGCTTCTACTATGATATCGACCTTGAGCACAAGTTGACTCAAGATGACATCGACGCCTTAGAAAAGCGCATGCTTCAACTGGCAAAAACCAACTATGACGTAGTAAAACGTGTCGTTAGCTGGCAAGAAGCCCGTGATACATTCGCTGCGCGCGGTGAAGATTATAAGATTGCCATTCTGGATGAGAACATCAGCAAAGACGCGACGCCTGCGCTATATCATCACGAAGAATACACTGACATGTGTCGTGGACCGCACGTACCTAACATGCGTTTCTGCCAACATTTTAAATTAATGAGCATTGCCGGCGCTTATTGGCGTGGCAACTCAGAAAACAAGATGTTGCAACGTATCTATGGTACCGCTTGGGCCGACAAAAAAGCCCTGAGTACGCACTTAACCCGTCTTGAAGAAGCGGCTAAGCGTGACCACCGTAAAATCGGTAAGCAGCTCGACTTGTATCACATGCAAGAAGAAGCACCGGGTATGGTGTTTTGGCATAACGACGGTTGGAGCATTTTCCTCGAATTAGAAAGATTCATTCGCCGTAAGCTAAACCAATACACTTACCAAGAAGTGAAAGGTCCATTAATGATGGACCGCGTGTTGTGGGAACGTTCTGGTCACTGGGATAAATACTCAGAAGCCATGTTCACGACCAGCAGCGAAAACCGCGAATACGCCATCAAGCCAATGAACTGCCCAGGCCACGTGCAGATCTTCAACCAAGGGTTGAAATCTTACCGCGATCTGCCATTGCGTATGGCTGAATTTGGTTGCTGTCACCGTAATGAACCTTCAGGCTCGTTACATGGATTAATGCGTGTACGTGGTTTTACGCAAGACGACGCCCATATTTTCTGTACTGACAGCCAAGTTCAAGAAGAAGTGAGTGCCTGTATCCAGATGGTTTACGATACTTACGCCACCTTCGGCTTTGAAAATATCGTAGTAAAACTGTCGACTCGCCCAGAGAAACGCATCGGTGACGATGCGATGTGGGACAGAGCGGAAGAAGCACTTAAGCAAGCTCTGCGTGCCAATAATATTGAATTCACTATTTTGCCAGGCGAAGGCGCGTTCTACGGACCAAAAATCGAATTTACTTTACACGATTGTTTGGACCGAGCGTGGCAATGTGGTACTGTGCAGCTCGATTATGCGTTGCCAAGCCGTCTTGGTGCAACTTACGTTGCCGAAGATAACAGCCGTCAGACCCCAGTGATGATCCATCGTGCTATTTTAGGTTCTTTGGAACGATTCTTGGGTATCTTGATAGAAGAATATGCAGGACGTTTCCCAACTTGGTTAGCCCCAATGCAAGTTGTCGTGATGAATATCACCGATAAACAGGCTGATTATGTTGAAGAAGTCGTAAAATTCTTCAAAGAACAAGGTATTCGAGCGTCTTTTGACTTGAGGAATGAGAAAATAGGCTTTAAAATACGCGAGCACACCTTAAGGCGTGTCCCTTATTTGTTGGTCGTTGGCGATCAAGAAATGGAAAATAAGGAAGTAGCGGTGCGTACCCGTGATGGTATCGATTTAGGTAAGATGCGACTTGAAGATTTCGCCACTAAAATCCATCAACAGATTTCGCTCCGTAGTCTCAAATTGTTGGAGGAATAGGTCATAAAGATCAAAAAAACAGCAGGGCGTCAGCCGGCCCCTAATAGAATCAATGAAGAAATCACAGGTGTACCAGAAGTACGCTTAACAGGCATTGATGGTGAAGCTATTGGTGTGGTAAGCATCAGAGATGCTCAGAATTTGGCAGATGAAGCAGGTGTAGACCTAGTAGAAATCAGCCCAAATGCTGAACCTCCAGTATGTCGCATTATGGACTACGGTAAGTTCCTTTTTGATAAGGCTAAGTCAGCCAAGGAACAAAAGAAGAAGCAAAAGCAGGTTCAGGTCAAGGAAATTAAATTCCGTCCTGGAACTGACGAAAACGACTATCAGGTAAAACTACGCAACCTGATACGTTTTCTGGAAGACGGGGACAAAGCGAAGATTACGCTTCGTTTCCGAGGTCGCGAAATGGCACACCAAAACCTGGGTATGGATCTATTGAACCGTATCAAGGCTGATTTGGACGAGTATGCGGTTGTTGAATCTTTCCCGAAAATGGAAGGCCGACAAGCAATTATGGTGCTAGCGCCTAAAAAGAAATAAGTAGGGCAAAACTTAAAGTAGCAAAGGTCTATGGCCTTTGCTCGCCTTGCTTTTTATTAAACATCCCAATGCGGAGTTTTAGAAATGCCTAAAATGAAAACAGACAAGGGTGTAGCGAAGCGTTTTAAGAAAACCGCTAATGGTTTCAAGCGCAAGCAAGCACACTTACGTCACATTTTGACGAAAAAAAGCACTAAACGTAAACGTCACTTACGTGCCAAATGTTTAGTATCAAAAGCTGACGTTCCAGCAATCGCGCGTCAATTACCTTACGCTTAATTTAGGAGATTAGAAAATGCCAAGAGTTAAGCGTGGTGTAACCGCTCGTGCTCGTCACAAGAAAGTTTTAAAACTAGCTAAAGGTTATTATGGCGCTCGTAGCCGTACTTACCGTGTTGCTGTTCAAGCAGTAACTAAAGCTGGTCAATATGCTTACCGTGACCGTCGTCAGAAAAAACGTCAATTCCGTCAACTTTGGATTGCACGTATTAATGCTGCCGCTCGTCAAAATGGTCTGTCTTACAGCCGTTTCATCAACGGTCTGAAAAAGGCGTCTATCGAAATCGATCGTAAGATTTTGGCTGACATCGCTGTATTCGATAAAGTTGTATTTGCAACTTTAGTTGAAAAAGCAAAAGAAGCGTTAAACTAAGAAATTAGTTTGTTGCTGTAGAGAAGGGACCATTTGGTCCCTTTTTTTGTGCGCCATTTTAGGCTTAACCCAACCTAAACACTTATAAGCGCTCATTTAACTGGTACAAGATTAAGAATCGGTGAAGGAAAGAAATGTGCGTGCGTGAACAATATTAATTGGCACAGCCTGCAAAAAATTTTGCTATTACTTAACGATTTTGACCTAAAAAAATAGCAGGCTAAGCCTGCTATTCGTTGAAAAATCGAGTCTAATTATTTTTTAGCGTCTAAATAACGCTCTGCATCGAGTGCGGCCATACAGCCTGTACCGGCAGAAGTAATGGCTTGACGATAATGTTGGTCCATCACATCACCACAGGCATAAACACCTTCGATACTGGTTTGCGTGGCGTTACCTTGCAAGCCACTCTGAACTTTTAAATAACCGTGGTTCATTTCCAACTGGCCTTCAAAAATACCGGTATTAGGGCTGTGACCAATAGCGACGAACACGCCAGCAACGGATAAGTCAGTGATCGAGCCATCTTTAGTGCTCTTCATCTTTAGACCTGTCACACCCATGGCATCACCAACCACTTCATCCATGGTTTGATCTAAGTGAAGGATGATGTTGCCATTGGCGACTTTGTCCATCAGACGGTCGATCAAGATTTTTTCTGAGCGGAAGGTGTCACGGCGATGGATGAGGTGAACTTCAGCAGCAATATTGCTTAAATATAATGCTTCTTCAACGGCGGTATTGCCGCCACCGATCACAGCGACTTTTTGATTGCGATAGAAGAAGCCATCACAGGTTGCACAGGCTGATACACCGCGACCTTTGAAAGCTTCTTCTGACTCTAACCCTAAGTAACGGGCAGAAGCGCCAGTTGCGATGATCAGCGCATCACAGGTGTACTCGCCGTTATCGCCTTTCAGACGGAAAGGGCGCTCGGTAAGGGTCACTTCGTTGATATGATCGAACAAGATTTCAGTATCGAACTTTTCAGCATGCTTCTGCATACGTTCCATCAAGGCCGGACCTGTTAAGTCGTCCGCATCGCCTGGCCAGTTTTCAACTTCAGTCGTCGTGGTTAATTGACCACCTTGTTGCATACCTGTGATCATCACAGGTTTTAAATTCGCACGCGCAGCATAAACGGCTGCGGTATATCCTGCTGGGCCTGAACCCAAAATCAATAAGTTACAATGTCTGACCTGGCTCATTTTTATCTCCGTGCCTTTAGCAAATTGCAAGGATTGTAGGGAATTTACCTGTGGGGGTAAAGTGTTGGAGGGCGATTCTTTTAGATTGCACTAATCGAGTCCATCCGTTTTAGTATGGAGAGTGTCAGTTTTACTTTACTGTGAATAAATAGCTTAAGTGTGAACCACGAAATGAAGCACGGGATGAGCTTGTATAAATATGATGGTGCGATCGCAGTGGAGCCTATTTCTACCCAATAAAAATCGGCCTCAATTGTATCGAGACCGATTTGAATTACATACTAAGTAAAGCTAGCTCAAATCCACATAAAAAGTTAAGTTAATTAAAAACTTATACTAATAGTGTAGCAGGAGATGTGAACGCTAAGTTTAGGGCGTGAGCCACTTCCTTACACACCACTTTACCGTGCATGACGTTTAAGCCATTAAGAAAATGCTTGTCTTGCAACAGCGCTTCTTTATAGCCTAAATTTGCTAACTTGAGAATGTACGGTAAGGTTGCATTGTTAAGCGCAAATGTTGAAGTGCGAGCGACCGCACCAGGCATATTTGCAACACAGTAATGCACAACATCATCAACGATATAGGTAGGATCTTGGTGAGTAGTGGCATGTGAAGTTTCAACACAACCGCCTTGATCGATCGCCACGTCAACGATAGCGCTGCCAGGCTTCATACGTGAAATCATGCTACGAGTAACCAATTTTGGCGCCGCAGCACCTGGAATTAGTACACCACCAATCACAAGATCGGCCTCAATAACATGACGTTCAATTGCATCTGCAGTTGAGTAAATGGCTTTTACAGCAGAACCGAATTGCACATTTAAACGACGCAGAGCATCAATACTGCGATCAAGAACAACAACATCAGCACCCATACCAACTGCCACTTGTGCTGCATTAGTACCAACCATACCGCCGCCAATAATGACGACTTTAGCAGGCTCAACTCCCGGTACGCCGCCCAGCAACATACCGCGGCCACCAGAAGATTTCTCTAATGCCATAGCACCAGCTTGGATTGACATACGACCAGCGACTTCAGACATAGGAGCAAGCAAAGGCAGGCCACCACGATCGTCTGTCACAGTTTCGTAAGCGATACATACGGCACCACTTTTGATTAAATCTTCAGTTTGCGGTAAATCTGGAGCAAGATGCAGATAAGTAAATAAAATCTGATCGTGACGCAACATAGCGCGTTCAACTGCTTGAGGCTCTTTTACTTTTACAATCATCTGCGCTTTAGCAAAAACTTCAGTAGCAGTCGCTAAAATTGTGGCGCCAGCATCAATATAATCTTGATCTGAAAAACCAATACCTATGCCTGCATTTGTTTCAACAAAAACGTCGTGACCTTTGATCGCCAACTCGCGAACACTAGAAGGAACCATACCGACACGATATTCGTGGTTTTTAATTTCCTTGGGAACACCAATAATCATCTTTGAGCCTCAATTGCCTGAAATCCCACTTTTAATGGGCATAATTGTTATTTTATCGTGACCTGAACGTGATTAATTCAGGGATATCTAGTATAGTATCGGCGACGCAGTTTATGCTGCTGAACTTTCGGCATACGTAGAATAAAATGTTGTTTTAGTGATAAAGCAAGGTTAAATAAATGGCATATAATAAAAAGAGTCCTGTAAAAGACTTGGATCGCATCGATCGCAACATTCTTAATGAACTACAACTTGATGGCCGCATTTCAAATGTGGAATTGTCAAAAAGAGTCGGACTAAGTCCAACTCCGTGTTTAGAAAGAGTAAAACGTCTCGAAAAGCAAGGTTACATCAATGGCTATACCGCATTGGTGAATCCTCATTTCTTGGGTGCATCCCTACTGGTATTCGTGGAAATCACATTAAGCCGTGATACTCCCGAAGTGTTTGATAAGTTTAACCGTGCAGTGCAACTACTCGATGATATTCAAGAATGTCATCTGGTTTCAGGCGATTTTGACTACTTACTGAAAACTCGTGTTTCAGATATGTCGGCTTACCGTCGCTTGTTAGGTGAAACTTTATTGAAATTACCTTCTGTTTCCGACACGCGTACTTATGTTGTGATGGAAGAAGTTAAGCACACCAGTCGTGTAGCGATAAATCATCTACTCTCAGATATCTAAATTACCCTGATTGTTTGGTTTTACAATAAGGGGCTTAGGCCCCTTATTTATCAGTAACGTCGATATATTCATTTCATTTTACGCCTATTGCTATTCGCCTTGTATTGCCCTTAAGTTTACGAACTTAGGGGCTTCTTTTTGTGGCATTTTTAAGCAAACTTGTTAACGGAAGTGTTTGTGTAATAACTCATTCCTCCCCAAAAGCACACTAAAACACCTCAATAGACCAAATTTTGCCAATCATGACCAATTCTGTATAGAAAAACAGGCTAATGTGCTCCACATTTAGTGGGATTCTGGTATCGTTACCCCACCTGTTTTCACTTTTATGGATTACGTCGTTTGTCTCAAGGAAATAGTGTACGCACGCTCACTGGCCTGCAACGTCTGCTGGAAGGCGGACTCATCATTTGTTGTGTTCTTGCCACTTATATTTTGCTCGCATTGACGAGTTTTAGTCCGTCTGATCCTGGTTGGAGTCAGTCGCATTTTCAAGGCGATATTAAAAACTGGACCGGAGCAGTAGGGGCTTGGATTGCCGATATTCTGTTATATTTCTTCGGCGTTACGGCTTATATCATGCCAATCATTGTCGCATCGACGGGTTGGTTATTGTTCAAACGTGCCCATCATTTACTTGAAGTTGATTACTTTTCAGTGGCCCTGAGATTGATTGGATTTTTACTGATCATTCTGGGATTTTCTGCTTTGGCGAGCATGAATGCCAACAACATCTACGAGTTTTCGGCAGGCGGAGTGGCGGGTGATGTCATAGGCCAAGCCATGTTGCCGTATTTTAATAAACTCGGCACTACCTTATTACTGCTGTGTTTCTTGGGCTCAGGCTTTACGCTGTTGACTGGGATTAGCTGGCTGACTGTCGTCGAGAAAATCGGCTTAGTCTCTATTTGGATTTATAAAAAGTTAAAATTATTGCCGCAAGCGATGAAGCGTGAGCATGAAACCGAGGATACCCGTGGTTTTATGTCCGTGGTGGATAAGTTTAAACAGCGCCGTGAATCCCAATATGTGCTAGAAAAGCCCCCCATAGTTGAAAAGCCTAAGGTGCGTGAGCGTCATATTGGTCGTAGAGCTGAGATAACCCCAACGCTATATGCTGCCACTGATGATATGGTCATTGAACCAGAAGGTATTATTACTGAAACTGAGAATAATTCGTCGCCAAAAAACAAACTATCGGCGCTTGCAAAAATTCTGAGCTTGAATAGCAGTAAAAGTAAGAGTGCACAACGGGTTGAGCCACAAATCGATAATGATGATTTGGCCGCCCATGGCAATTTTGAAGCGCCACCTTGGCTAGCTGAACCTCAGCATTCAAATACCGATGAGCAAGACAGTGCCGATTTTAATTCGCATTCATTAGATCATGATGACAATGAGCCAGTGTTTAGCAGTCAAGCATTTACAGAAGATGAAGACGATGAAAGTCTAGGTTTTAGCGATGATGACATCATTGATTTTGATACTAAAGTGTCAACAGGTGCACTGAATCAAGCGCAGCGTAATAAGCAAGATCAAAAAGCTAAAATTGTCGATGGCATTGTGGTATTGCCAGGACAAGAAGACAAACCCGCACCGAAAAAACCGATGGATCCTCTGCCGAGTATTAACTTGCTCGACATACCTGACCGTAAGAAGAATCCCATCAGCCCAGAGGAATTGGATCAAGTAGCCCGCCTTGTTGAGCTTAAGTTGGCCGATTTCAACATCATCGCCAATGTGGTGGGTGTGTATCCAGGTCCTGTGATCACACGTTTTGAATTAGAATTAGCGCCGGGCGTTAAAGCGTCAAAAATCTCTAATCTATCAAAGGATTTAGCTCGTTCATTACTGGCTGAAAGCGTGCGTGTGGTTGAAGTTATTCCGGGCAAGGCTTATGTAGGACTCGAATTGCCCAATAAATTCCGCGAAACCGTGTTTATGCGCGATGTGTTAGATTGTGCCGCCTTTACTGAGAGTAAATCCAACTTAACTATGGTGTTAGGCCAAGATATTGCTGGTGACCCTGTTGTTGTTGATCTTGGTAAAATGCCACATTTATTGGTAGCCGGTACTACAGGCTCTGGTAAGTCTGTGGGTGTAAACGTGATGATCACCAGCTTACTGTATAAGTCTGGCCCAGAAGATGTACGCTTTATCATGATCGACCCCAAAATGTTGGAATTGTCTGTCTATGAAGGTATTCCGCATTTGCTATGTGAGGTAGTTACCGACATGAAAGAAGCTGCCAATGCGCTGCGTTGGTGTGTCGGCGAGATGGAACGTCGCTACAAGCTGATGTCTATGATGGGCGTACGTAACATCAAGGGCTATAACGCTAAAATTGCCGAGGCGAAGGCCAATGGCGAAGTGATTTTAGATCCTATGTGGAAGTCTTCTGACAGCATGGAGCCAGAAGCGCCTGCGTTAGATAAGCTGCCATCGATTGTTGTCGTGGTCGATGAATTTGCTGACATGATGATGATTGTTGGTAAAAAAGTTGAAGAGTTGATTGCCCGTATTGCCCAAAAAGCGCGTGCCGCAGGCATACATTTAATTCTTGCAACCCAAAGACCGTCAGTGGATGTGATCACTGGTTTGATTAAGGCCAACATTCCCACACGTATGGCGTTCCAAGTGTCATCGCGTATCGATTCGCGCACCATTTTAGACCAACAGGGTGCCGAAACCTTGCTTGGTATGGGTGACATGTTATTTTTGCCACCGGGTACTGCGGTACCGAATCGTGTTCATGGTGCGTTCGTTGATGATCATGAAGTTCACCGTGTCGTTGCCGATTGGTGCGCCCGTGGCAAACCGCAATATATCGAAGAAATCCTCAACGGTGCCAGTGATGGTGAACAAGTATTATTGCCTGGTGAAACCGCTGAATCAGACGAAGAATACGATCCGTTATACGATGAAGCAGTTGCCTTTGTTACAGAAACTCGTCGCGGCTCAATTTCAAGCGTACAGCGTAAATTTAAGATTGGTTATAACCGTGCAGCCCGCATTATTGAACAGATGGAAGCACAAGGTATTGTTTCTGCTCAAGGCCACAACGGTAACCGTGAAGTCTTAGCGCCGCCAGCACCAAAACATTATTAAGCCGCGCTAAGGCGTAGCTTTGATACACCCAAGGGTTTTACAGGGTAAGGAATAAAATGAAAAAACGATTATGCGCTGTGTTGTTAGCTTCACCTTTGCTATTTAGCGCGGCTGTGTTTGCCGATGATGCGCAGCAGCTTAGGGAGAAATTGATTGGTACCGCGTCACTAAAAGCCGATTTCAAACAAACCGTAACAGATGTCAATAAAAAGGTTATTCAAACGGGGTCTGGCATTTTTGCCTTAGCGTATCCGAATCAATTTTATTGGCATTTAACCCAGCCCGATGAATCACAGATTGTCGCTGATGGTAAAGATTTGTGGATCTACAATCCTTTCGCCGAAGAGGTGGTCATCATGGATTTTGCTGAAGCAATCAATGCATCACCCATCGCATTGCTCGTCCACCGCGACGATGCGACTTGGTCACAGTATTCAGTGTCCAAGAAACAAGATTGCTATGAGATCAAACCTAAGGCGATTGATTCGGGCATATTGTCCGTCAATGTGTGTTTCAAAAATGCCCAGTTAGTCAACTTTAATGTTGCCGATGATAAAGGTAATTTAAGCCTGTTTGATTTAAGCAATCAGCAAGCCATCACAAATAAAGACAAAGCCTTGTTCACCTTTGTGATCCCAGACAGCGTCGATGTTGATGATCAACGTCGTAAAGCAGCGCATTAGGCTATCGCGTGAGCAGTTTATCGTTTAATTTTGCGCCCGACTTTCGTCCCTTGGCCGCGCGCATGCGCCCAAGAACGATTGGCGAGTACATAGGTCAAGCCCATTTACTGGGTGATGGCCAACCACTACGCAAAGCATTGGAAGCAGGGCGCGCCCATTCCATGATGTTGTGGGGACCGCCGGGCACAGGTAAAACAACCTTAGCTGAATTAATCGCACATTATTCAAATGCTCACGTTGAACGCATTTCAGCGGTCACCTCTGGCGTTAAGGACATTCGCGCCGCGATTGAGCAAGCAAAAGCCGTTGCAGAATCCCGTGGCCAACGTACTCTATTGTTTGTCGATGAAGTCCACCGATTCAATAAGAGCCAGCAGGATGCCTTTCTGCCATTTATTGAAGATGGCACAGTGATCTTTATCGGCGCGACCACAGAAAATCCGTCTTTTGAAATCAACAATGCCTTACTCTCGCGGGCAAGAGTCTATCTTATCAAGCGCTTAAGCCATGATGAAATCGGCCATATAGTGACTCAAGCCTTAAACGATACCGAGCGCGGTTTAGGCCTACGACAATTTGTAATGCCAACCGATGTGCTCACCACATTGGCACAACTTTGTGATGGTGATGCCCGTAAAGCGTTAAATCTTATTGAGTTGATGAGTGATATGCTCATCGACGGTGGCACCTTTACCACTGAAATGTTAATTCAAGTGGCGGGGCACCAAGTTGCTGGTTTTGATAAGAACGGTGATCAGTTTTACGATTTAATCTCGGCTGTACATAAATCCATTCGCGGCTCAGCACCCGATGCCGCGTTGTATTGGTTTTGTCGAATATTAGAAGGCGGTGGCGATCCGCTTTACGTGGCAAGGCGCTTACTGGCGATTGCCTCTGAAGATGTGGGCAATGCCGATCCTGCGGCGATGACAATCGCACTGAATGCCTGGGATTGTTTTCACCGTGTTGGCCCCGCCGAAGGTGAGAGAGCAATAGCACAAGCCATTGTTTATCTTGCCAGTGCGCCGAAGAGCAACGCTGTGTATACCGCATTTAAGGCGGCGCGTGCGTTAGCTCGCGAAACAGGGCAAGTCGAAGTGCCGCACCATTTACGCAATGCACCGACTCAGTTAATGAAAGACATCGGCATGGGAGCTGGGTATCGATATGCCCACGATGAAGCCAATGCCTATGCCAGTGGTGAAAATTATTTCCCCGAATCCCTGCAAACAGCACAGTTTTATTTTCCGACTGAGCGAGGGTTCGAGAAACGGATCAAAGATAAATTGGCGCAATTAGTCCAGTTAGATCAAGCCAGTGAGAACAAAAGATATGACTAACATCTTATTAGTGGCTTTCGGCGGGTCAATTGGAGCAGTTTTACGCTATCTTATTTCAATATTCATGATCCAAGTATTTGGCAGCAGTTTTCCTTTTGGTACACTGTTGGTTAATGTTATAGGTTCATTTTTTATGGGCGTAATTTACGCTCTGGGGCAAATGAGTCATATCAGCCCTGAACTCAAAGCGCTTATAGGTATCGGTCTATTAGGTGCTTTGACAACGTTTTCGACTTTCTCTAATGAAACCTTGTTGCTGATGCAAGAAGGGGATTGGCTGAAGGCGATTTTGAATGTGGTGTTGAATCTAAGTCTATGTTTATTCATGGTGTACTTAGGTCAACAACTGGTTTTTTCTCGCATTTAACTATTAAGAATATATCACATGTTAGATCCTAAATTTTTGCGCAACGAATTAGAAGTTACCGCTGAGCGACTGGCTACCCGTGGCTTTATTTTAGACATAGCTCATCTCATTCAATTAGAAGAAAAGCGTAAGTCACTGCAAGTGGTTACCGAAGAATTACAAGCGTCGCGTAATGCCATCTCCAAATCCATTGGCCAAGCTAAAGCCCGTGGTGAAGATGTTGACGCGATTATGGCGCAAGTGGGCGATTTAGGTTCACAGTTGGATGCCAAAAAGATTGAACTGGCCGCCGTACTTGAAGAAGTCAATGCCATTGCCATGTCTATGCCTAACCTCCCTGATGAATCAGTACCAATGGGTGCCGATGAAACAGAGAACATTGAAGTGAGACGTTGGGGTACGCCACGCACTTTTGATTTCCCGATTAAAGATCATATCGATTTAGGCGAAGGCCTAAACGGCTTAGATTTTAAAAATGCCGTTAAAATTACTGGCTCACGTTTCATCGTGATGAAAGGCCAAGTCGCCCGCTTAAACCGCGCCATTGGTCAGTTCATGTTGGACTTACATACCACAGAGCACGGTTATACCGAAGCCTATGTGCCATTACTGGTAAACGAGGCAAGCTTACTCGGCACAGGCCAGCTACCTAAGTTTGGTGAAGACTTATTCCACACTAAACCTGCGACTGAAGAAGGCCAAGGCTTGAGCCTTATCCCAACCGCAGAAGTGCCATTAACTAACTTAGTTCGCGATAGCATTGTTGATGAAGACGAGCTGCCAATAAAGTTAACTGCGCATACTGCATGTTTCCGCAGCGAAGCGGGCTCATACGGCAAAGATACCCGTGGTCTGATCCGTCAGCACCAATTCGATAAAGTTGAAATGGTGCAAATTGTTAAGCCTGAAGATTCAATGGCGGCACTTGAAGCGCTGACAGGTCATGCTGAAACTGTATTGCAGCGCTTAGGTTTACCGTATCGAACAGTGATTTTATGTACTGGCGATATGGGCTTTGGCTCAAGCAAAACCTACGATATCGAAGTCTGGTTACCAGCACAAAATACCTATCGTGAGATTTCTTCTTGCTCAAACATGAAGGATTTCCAAGCCCGTCGTATGCAAGCGCGTTACCGTGTGAAAGCAGACAATAAGCCTGCGCTATTGCATACGTTAAACGGCTCAGGTTTAGCTGTAGGTCGTACTTTAGTGGCTATTTTAGAAAACTATCAAAATGCTGATGGCAGTATCACAGTCCCTGAAGTTCTGCGTCCTTACATGGGCGGTTTGACTCAAATAGGCTAATGGAACACAAAATAATACTATGGATAAAGGCCAGCGCTATCTCCGTTGGCTTTCCTATACCGCTGTGATTGCAGTATTTTTTGCTGTAATGCTCGCCACCGTAGGCAAAGCCATCTGGGTTGTGTTAGAAAACGTCAAATAACCCTATCAACTTTGTTCAAGTAAAAAGAAAGGCATGTTTCCCAAGGGAACATGCCTTTTTGTTTGTGTCATGTTTACGTGATGACTTAACCCTATGCCATTAAATACACTTAGCTGGTTTGGGCAGGCCCGCGATTTTCGTTGCTTGTTTCGCAGGTCCAATCGGGAATAGGGTATATAAGTATTTTGAATTGCCTTTGTCTGGTCCTAAGGCTTGGCCAATGGCTTTAACTAATACACGGATAGCAGGGCTCGTTTTATATTCGAGATAGAAATCTCGAACAAAGTTAATCACTTCCCAATGGGCTGGCGTAAGTACAATTTGCTCTTCTGCCGCTAACAACAGGGCCATATCGGGTTGCCAATCGTTAAGATTTTTTAAATAACCTTGATGGTCACGGGCGATTTCTGCGCCATTAAATTGCAATGGATTTACCACGTTATCACCTTGTCATGGAGTAATGATTGAGCCACAAACTCATTGTAATCGATAAGCATCACGTTCTTTAAACGTTCGGATAGGCCACGTGCGACAACATCGTCTTTTAAGACCATCAACTTGAAGGGCGATAATGCCATTGCCCACTGGCGCAGCAGTAACGCGTTAACGCCATCGCTCGATAATAAAATTGCATCTTCCTTACAGGCGTAACGTAAACAAAGTTTCAGCGCGCTATCTCGACTGGGAGATGTTTGAATATGATGTAAAATCATTAGAATACTAAGACCTCATCCACTTGGTTTAAATGGGCTGCGATGGCTTCATCGTTGACCACTGTCACTGGGATCGACAGTAAGCCATGGCTTAAGCCGTAATCGGCTAAGGATTGCTTACAGACAAATGCAGAGCCAATATCATACAGCGGCAGTGCTTTAAAGGTGGAGATGTAATCTTTAGCACCAATAAGCTCAGGCTGTTGATCTTTAATCAAATGCAACACACCTTCATCAACAAACACTAAACTCACTTCTTGTTCGAAGCTAGCGCTAAGCAGGGCAAGATCTAAACCTTCGCGGCCACGAACAGTACCATGTGGCGAGCAGCGAAATAGGATACACAATTTTTTCATAGTAGCCCTGAGAGTTAAAAACTGATCAAACGATCGGCCGATTCAATACCTGTGATTAGCTCACCTAAACCGCCCATGATAAATGACTCGCCCACATTCCAGTGGCTTAGGCCATTCTCGCTGGCATCTTGCTGACTCACAATGCCACGACGTAGCGCTGCAGAAACGCAATTGACTAACGGGACCTGATGGGATTGCGCCAGCTGTTTCCAGTCACTGATCACATCGTTTTCATCGGAGGCGGGTAAGCTTAAATCTGTGGAGTTATACACGCCATCTTGATAAAAAAACACACAGATAATCTGATGCCCAGCTAAAAGTGCAGCTTGGGAGAAGCGTAAGGCATTAACACTCGCCGACGTGCCATAAGCGGGCCCGTTCACTTGGATAATAAATTTGCTCATTTAAAATAAAAATGGCCCTAAAAGTAGGGCCATTCTAACGCAAGTTAAGCTAAAAATCGCTAACTAGGATTAGTCATCGTTGCCTATGCCCATCAGATGCAACAGCGCGATGAAGAGGTTTAAGAAGTCTAGGTATAACGAGATAGTCGCGCGAATGTAATTAGTTTCGCCGCCATTGACGATACGGCTAGTATCAAACAGGATAAAACCGGTCATCAGTAACGCCAAGCCCGCGTTAATTGCCATAAAGGCAACACTGTTACCCATAAAAATATTAATCACAGCGGCGGCGATCACCACAATCAAGCCGGCGAACAAGAATCCACGTAGGAAAGAGAAATCTTTCTTAGTGGTCACGGCATAGGCTGATAACGCAACGAAAATTACTGACGTTAACCCCAGTGCTTGCATGATCAGCTGTGGACCGTTTGCCATACCCGCGTAGTGATTGAGCATGTAGCCCAGTGAAGCACCTTCCATACCAGTAAAGGCAAACACCCAGAAGATACCCGCTGCAGACTCGGCTTTACGTAAAGTGACAAACAACAGTACTAGGCCACCAATCGATAAACCAATGGAGACTAACGGACTGATATTTAATGCCATTGCCAAACCCGCACACAGGGCAGAGAAGGCCAATGTCATCGATAACAGCATATAAGTGTTTTTAAGAAGTTTGTTCACTTCCAGTGTTGACGCACTCGTCGAATATAAGGTTTCTTGGGTCATGTTGATCTCCGTTGACACATTTCCAAACTGATCATTTTGATTTTTTACAGCACACTAAGTTCCCGTAAAATCCTAAAATGAACTTAACTGGTGCAATGATACCGTACATGAGATACGGGTGAAAGTCATAGAACCATGAATAACAAATTGTTAATCTTCAAAATTTTACTCAATTATTTATTTCAACTTTAACTGCAAAGCAAAAAAATAAGATTCTTGTATCTGCGTCTTCATCCACTATGAAGGTAAAAATTTAGTCTGTACATAAGCAGACGGTACACAATCACACTCAATGCTGATTTCAATGACTAGATCAGCATATTGAGTTTAAACCAAGCTTAAGCCAGCCACTCTTTGTGCAATTTTTCAGTATCGCCAAGATATTCCAGCACCCAAGCGAGTGCAGGCGACATCTTGTCAGCATTCCACGCCAAGCAACAAGGGCTTGTCTGCTTTGGATTTTCCAGTTGTTTTTCAACAAGCGCACCCGCCTTAATAAACACGCTCGCTAAATGCACTGGCATATAACCGACGCCTAAACCTTCGCGGAAACAGTTAATGGCACGGATCCAATCAGGTACGACTAACCTGCGTTGATTCTCTAGCAACCAAGTCATACGTTTTGGAATTTCCCGAGAAGTATCTTCTAAACAAATCGAGGGAAAAGGGCGCAGCTCATCGTCACTTAATGGGCGGTCAATACTGGCCAAGGGATGATTTTTACTAACAAGAAACGCCCACTCAATATCCCCCATGTCTTTATATTGGTAAACACCACCGACTGGAATTGCGGTTGTCGCACCAATAGCAATATCACTGCGACCCGTGGCGAGCGCTTCCCAAACCCCGTTAAAGACCTCAATGCGAATAATTAATTCAATATCATGGAAGTGTCGATAAAAGTCAGCAATTAATACGCTGATCCTGTCGGCACGGACGATATTATCAAGGGCTATGGACAAGGTGGGTTGCCAACCATTTGCCACGCGCTGAGTGCCACGTTTCATCTCGTCCATCTGCGTGAGCAAGGTTCTGGCTTGCTTCACAAAATGTTCACCCGCTGGTGTTAACGTTACGCTGCGATGATGCCGTTCAAAAAGAATGACGCCGAGTTCTTCTTCTATTTGCTTGACCGCGTAGCTCACGGCAGAGGGCACTTTATGTAGCCGATTCGCCGCCGCGGTGAAACTACCTACACGAGCCACAATATCAATGAGTTCTAGCGCTTGTTCTGAGAGCATAGCTGACGTCCGTTCCAATGAAAATAATTGATATCACAAGTCAAAAATAAACGTTTCCAATAAATTTAACAAGTCTTTAGACTGCACACTTTAGTCAATCCGACCCGATTATTTTATGAAAACGTCTAGTAACACCTTTGTAAACATAAAGTTCTTTATGTTTCTATTCTATTTAGCCATGTTGAGCATGCTTGGCTTTATTGCCACTGACATGTATTTGCCTGCTTTCAAAGCAATTGAAGGCTCATTTGACAGCACACCATCACAGGTGGCGATGTCACTGACCTGTTTCCTTGCGGGTCTTGCCTTAGGTCAGCTGCTTTACGGCCCGTTAGTCAATAAAATCGGCAAACGTTGGGCACTGATCTTTGGCCTTGTTTTATTTGCCATTGCTAGCGTGTTTATTGCCAACAGTGATTCTATATTAATGCTCAATACCGCGCGCTTCTTCCAAGCCATTGGCGCCTGTAGCGCAGGGGTTATTTGGCAAGCTATTGTGGTAGAACAATATGATGCCGATAAAGCCCAAGGTATTTTCAGCAACATTATGCCATTGGTTGCATTATCGCCTGCATTAGCACCGATCCTTGGCGCTTATATTCTGAACGAATTAGGCTGGCGTGCAATCTTTATCTCCTTGTGTGTTATCGCTTTTCTGCTGGTATTGATGACCTTGTACTTTGTTCCAGGCAAGAGTCAACATAAACACAGTGAACATGTTGCTGTATCTTATGGGCAAATTTTGAAAAACACCCGCTATTTAGGCAACGTCGTGATCTTCGGTGCCTGTTCCGGTGCTTTCTTTGCCTACTTAACTGTGTGGCCGATTGTGATGGAAATGCACGGTTATCAAGCGACTGAAATTGGGTTAAGTTTTATCCCGCAAACCATCATGTTTATTGTCGGTGGTTATGCGAGTAAGTTACTGATAAAACGCATTGGCGGGCATCAAACACTCAATATCTTGTTGTCAGTTTTCGCAGCCTGCGTTATTTCGATCATCATGTTCACGCTGATTTATCCCGCGAGCACGATTTTCCCACTGCTTATTTCGTTCTCGATTTTGGCCGCAGCTAATGGCGCTATTTACCCAATAGTCGTTAACAGTGCGCTACAGCAGTTTAGTCAGAATGCTGCTAAAGCCGCAGGATTACAGAACTTCTTACAGATCAGCATTGCCTTTGGTGCATCAAGTTTAGTCGCTATGTGGGCAAGTCTTGGTGAAGTGGCGATTGGTTGGGGTATCCTATGTTGCGCTATTTTAGTTGTGGTCGGCTATATACTTAAGAGTCAACAAGAGTGGGGCGACTTTGCCAAACATTTCACTAAGCCAGATCCCGCACGGGTAGGCATAATGTCCGATGTGAAGCAAAATCCAGCGGATTGAGTGTAATAGCAACAATCGGCGCATAATTGAGAGTTAGTGCTTTACAGTCAACAGACTTACTTATATTATGCGCCTCGTTCGGAGGGGTGGCAGAGTGGTTTAATGCACCGGTCTTGAAAACCGGCGTGGGTTTATAGCCCACCCAGGGTTCAAATCCCTGCTCCTCCGCCATATTTAGTCAAAAAGCCGCTAAGCAATTAGCGGCTTTTTGCATTTTAGCTATTTTAGCCTTGCGTTTCTGATCCGAAACGCAGTGTTTCAGCCATATTTCACAAGCAAAGCCATCAGCAATGATGACTTTGCTTGTATTATTAAACTCTAGATTTCCTTATTCAACATGATGCACTAACAATCTCAGCCATCATTACACTTTGGGGAGTTTGTGTTGGACCATGGCAAGAGCAAAGGAATGCCAATCTGCATTAGCATAGCTGCTCACCAGATCCTGGAGTGTTGTCGGTTCGCCAGTGTTATCCACTGGTTGCAAAATTATCTGCAAATTCAGCACATTGCAGTAATCCTGCCGCTCCACCACAAAAAACTGCTTCTTGTAGGGGAGTAGCAATGTGTCCTCAACTTGCGCATTAAAATCACGCGCGGCTAAATAGCCAGTAAACCAATGATTGAGTAATGTGTCGCATTGTTTAGTATGGAATAAACTTCCCCAATCATCCCCAAGTATGGCTTGACCCGACAGGACTCGCTGGCAATGATGAAAATCGATAAACCCTAGCTCACGTGTAATCACTTGTTGGCAATGCTTAAGCTGGAGATCTGAGTGTAAGATGCCCAACTTCGCCATTAAGGTCGCGACTCTTTGCTTGGCTGGCAGCTCATCCTGCTGACAAGCCTTGAGCAGCTTTTTAGCGCGTATTTTGGTTTCATTTAATGCGATGGCGCTTGAGTCTTTCATCTTGGCTAACTTCATTTTGCATTACCTCCATGACTGACTTGATTTGCTCGCGGCACGTGAATGAAAGGCCAAATACTGATGATCAATAAACTCAAGAGACAAGCTAAGATGTCCGCGATTGGAAAGGCCATCCACAACTCAATCAAAGCGTTTGACATGATATTAATGTTTAATGCGCCTGTGATAAATGAAATATCTGTAAAGGATAGTTGAGGTAACAGGACCAGCAGGGGCAGTAACAAACCATAGATTTTTATCCCAGATAATAGCAATGCAAGCTTAGGGCGATTTGTGCCTTGATACACAGCAATCGCAATAGCTGTGATCCCCGCCAAAGGTAAAGCGATAAATGTCACACTCGAAATCTTAATACAGGCGGCAATGAGTAAGGGATCATCGGTGAAAATACCAAAAACCGAGGTAGAAAACTCCATAAATATAATTGTCACTAAACTCAGATAACAGCAGGTCAAGACGATTCCCCATTTAGCACAAGCTAACACCCGAGAAGATGCCATCGCCCCATAGTTATACGCACTGATCGTTTGCGCTGCGCTGGTAAGTGCCATGAGCGGCAGGGCGATAAAGATATTAAAGCGTCCGATCAAACCATAAGCGCTGATCATGTACGCGACCTCATTCGCGGCTGGCGTATTGGGCGCTACATTGGCTAAATGACTGACTAAAATATGATTTACCGATGAGATCACACAGGCAATCCCAAGATATGATAATAATATTGGGCTACCCAAGCCAAGAATCGCTTTTATCTCAGTGAGGTTGAGCTTTATCTGCTCCATTCTAAAATAAATAGGCTGGGTAGCTTGCTTATGAAGCGCCTGTTTACTGGTAAAACGGTTATTGGGGACAAAATAGACGGCTGCAATAAATAGACTCACACATTGACCCGCCACCGTTGCCCACGCGGCTCCGCTAACGCCCATATCTAAAACGGCAATAAAGAGTGTATCGAACAAGATGTTCATGACCGCCGACAACAAGATAACCAGCAGCATAACCACGACTTTGCCTTGTGCTCTGAGTAAATCGCCGCTAAGAGATAACAAAAAAGTGAATAGACTAAAGCAGAGAATGGGTTGTAGATACTCTGTAGCAGCTAAGGCAAGTGTTGAGCTTATCCCAAGAAATGCCAATAAATTGTCAAGCTGGGCGAGCGACACGATAGTCACTATCAGGCCGCAAGCTAGGGCTAACGCAAAACCAGTGTTCGCGATTTGACTCGCCTTATCAAACTCGTTTGCCCCTAAAAATCGGCTTACTAAGGTCGCAGTACCATTTCCTATCATGCAGGCCAAAGCAAAAATCATCATTTGTAACGGGAAGGCAATCGTCACCCCAGCCAATGCATCGGCACCGATGTATTTCAAAATAAAATAAGAGTCAACTAAGTTGTAGCTGCCGCTGAGCATCATGGCCAATGCCATGGGTAACGCAAAGCGCAAATACAAAGTAGGGATAGCTAACGTACCTAAGGACTCAGTTGACTGAGATCCTGAGTGAGATTTCCCGTGGGAGGGCGTTTCGGTGGCTGCCAAGGGTACAATGTCAGAAGGTTCAACATTGATACCGGCGGGTTTGAAAGTGTTAGCGGTTGCATGTTTCACAAACAATTCTCCTAAGTTTATTGGCATTCCGCTAAGCCAAACTTATTTGATTGCTGTGGGTTCGATATGAAATCGATTCGCAACGCTGTTAATTTATCAGAGTGATATCATCTTTTGCGGACAGGCTTCTCTGCAGCCTGCCGCGTATTATTCTTACTCATCCGCCCGATGTCAATCATCAGCTTGTCGTATTTGACGGCGGCATTTAACCACTTCACATGTTAGTAGTAGATGAGCGATAAATGACGCCATCCAACAAGCCACTTAAACCACTTTCTGTACAGCAAGTTATCGAAGATTCATTGCCTAGCGATAATATAATAGTCCTTGTACAAACTTCCTTTTAGTTATGACACAAGCTGTCGCATCTCTGCGTATAATATTAAAAAATAACGAATTGAGGTGCACTATGGATGGTCTAGTTATTGAGTCAATCAGCCTACTTACCTTGCTTGAAGTGGGTTATGTTCCATATTCCGATCTGATGTTATGTTTCGCAAGCTGCCGTTTGCTGTAGTAAAAAACGTTATTGTTGATTTTACAGCTCGGGGCAGGGGGTTGGCTCGACCTTATTTAACCTGAGATCGGTTTAACTAGCCATAACTGCAATAGCATTAAACTCCCCGTTAGTGAGGTTCAGTTGTGGCTTATTGTCTTTTAATTGATAGGCGATGAGTCCCGTTATCATATTGAACATAAATCCATGCACGCTGCGGTGTCTGGAGTGCTCTACTTGGGATATATTTTTTGATGGTTTCTATGATGAAACGTCTCGACAGCATCGCTCTATCCCACAACGACATCGCTTTTGCTTTCATATTCTTACGCACGTTTGTCACCAGTGTGACGCCTTTCTCCAGCAAGTACTGAGTAGCTATCAGATTGCAGCACTGGCGATCCCTGCTCACATTGTGCCATTTGGGCACAACTGGTACTGGGTAACATCACAGAAAATAAGCCTTGACCTTCTCCCTGTAGCAAGGTGCAGAATTTTAGCTGCCCACTTAGTAAAGGAGATTTACGATGTTAACGTTAAAAATTACCGATATGACCTGCAACCACTGCTTTGGCTTGATCAACCGTGCAATAAAGGAACTGGACGCCGATGCAGTCGTAACAGCAGATCTTACCAGCCGTAGTATCAATGTACAAAGCAGCCAATCGCAAGACGAAATACTCGACGCTCTGGAGGAAATTGGATATCCGGCCAAACCTGAGTCAACCTGTTGCAGTGTAGATAGAAGCAGCAAGTCGCAAAATACCGCCAATTGACAGTGCACCTTAGTGGAGGCTTGAGCTGTGTGCAGTGAAAGTTGCATGTACGGTTCTTAGGAGAGCAGCACCTAGTAACAGAGGTGCTGCTTATCCGCCTATAACGAGTTATAAATGGATATAATTTAAGGACAGAGTAATTGAATTTGTTTCCAAAAATGTAATATCACCGCCAATATAATGGTCAGACTCTGTATACCACTGCACCTGCTCCGGTCTAATTTTATTTCAGCACTTAATTTTGAGACAGTATGGTCAATAAATTAATAGGTCTATATGAGTCTGAATAAATCACATAAGAGTTATCCGCAGGTGAAGCCGTTTAGATGGTGCTAGAGCAAGGTTATAGCGTTATTGATGCGGCAATGTCTCTAAGGGTTAGCACAAGTCTGCATTACAACTGGAAGGAAATATATTAAGCCTTGCAACAAGGTATCACCTTAGCAGAGTCTGAGCGTGACGAGTTGAAGTTATTGTGTAGATAAAACAAATAATTACGCATCATCAAACAGCAATCTAACCTATTACCTATAGCAGTGTTATGCCGAGTAATGAGTGTGAGTAGGTCAGGCTATTACTATGGGCATAAATGCCCAGCAAGCGTGATAAGTTTTGAAACACTGAAGAAATATCGCCTTGTTCGACAACTATTAAAGCAAAGTTGTGACAGCCTAGGAAATCGTGAAATGGTGAAAAAATTGCGTAAAGAAGGCTATCAGGTTGGTCGCTATCTCGTTCGTAAAATTATGCACCGCCTTCGACTCAAAGCAACCCAGCGACGAGATTACAAGATGATGACATAGCGAAAACACGCTGATGCTGTGGCTAATAACTTGTTAAATATTAACTTTAACACAAAATTCGCTAATTAGATTTGAGCAGGTGGCATGATCTATTTAAAGACAGATGAAGGCTGGATGTATTTGGCTGTGGTGATGGAATTTACATTCACGTCGGATTGTTGGGTAGCACATAGACAGACGCATTTCCACGGGTTTGATATCCAAGGCATTAATTGAAGCCTGCAACCTACGCTAACTGGCTAGAGGGCTGGTATTCCACCGTGACCGATGCTAACAAGTAATTCGGTAGGCTGCTATCGAGCTATGATATCCGAGCCAGTATGGGGGATGTAAATACGTGTTGAGGTAATGCCTTCGTTGAGCGTTTCTTTGGTAGCTTAAAACACGATTGGATTTTTAATATTACTCAATCAACAAGAGAGTTTTTGAAGCTAGATGTGACTGCTTAAATGAAATATTAGAACTTGGAGTGACGTCATTTTGCTAATGGTGAACTGTCACCTGTAGAGTTCGAAAATTCTCAATTAAAATTGTCTAGTATGGGTTGAACAGTACACTGAACGCTCACAAACAGAAGTAAATCTAATGCAATTAAGGCAATGGCACTCATGCGCTAGCCTTGATCAAACACCTGAGGGATCTCCACGAATTTAATCATAGTATCAGCTCTTCTTCATTTTGATTACTGCTCAGTCTGACACTTAAGGCCAGAACATCATTTCCTTATTTTAGCTTGTATCTGCTTAGTTCTAAGCTCTAAGTTTGCGAGCTTACATTCCTCATACCCAAGTAGTCGAACGGTAAAACTCGCCAGTGTTTAATGCTGTTGGCTTGGAACTGCAATCAGGCCATTTCTGCTGTCAGCCCTAACATGAATGCAACCAGTAGGCTAAAGCTGCCAGCAGTAACAAAACTTCCAATCGCTCTCATTTGTAAGTGCAGTGGTCGTAGCAGCCAAGGCCGTATGTCTGGCTTTTTTGTCGAGAAAGTTTTCTTCTATCTGCATGCCTTAACACTTGACGATTTTCGTCGCTGATAATGACTTTGAGCATGATTTTTTCGTCATCAGAGTAGAGTTCGCTGCGTCTCGCAAGGCCCCTTACTAATCAAAAAAACACTTGACCTTCTAAGCGTAGTAAGCCGGATAAATACAGTAGGAGCTACCTCGGCTCCGCAAAACTAACTGTCGACTGCTATCGAGAAAGGAAAAAATGATGAAGGTCAAACGCATAACCATAACCACTGTGGCGCTAAGCGTTGCACTCGCTATCGCAGGATGCAAGGAGGCTATTCCCTCTGTCAGTCCCGCAAAGCCACCAAGCGTCCCGGTGGCCGAAGTGATCGTTCGTCCGGTGACGCCATTTGTCGAACTCACAGGTTCGCTGACCGCGGTCAAGCGGGTTGAGCTGCGCCCGAGGGTTGCTGGCTATATTCAGAACGTAAGCCTGCCCGAGGGACGCTTCGTCGAAAAGGGCAGCGAGCTCTTTCTCATTGATCCTCGGGTGTTCCAAGCCGCGCTGAACGCCGCGACGGCGCACCTGCGCCAGGCTGAAGCGGCATCGATACTTGCCCAAACGGAATATGCACGAGCCGAACAGCTATTTGCCCAAAAGATCGTCGCTCGTGATCGCTTCGACATCGCAACCGCCTCTATGAATGCAAGCAAAGCACAGGTCGACGCCGCAAAGGCAGCGGTGGATACCGCACAATTGGATCTGAGTTTCGCACGTGTCACGGCGCCGATCAGTGGACGTGTCGGCCAAGCCCTCGTTACAGAAGGCAACTACGTCTTCAGCGGCGAGACGCCACTCACGACTATTGTTTCTATCGATCCCATCCACGTCTATTTCGATGTAGACGAACGCACTTATTTGCGATCGCTCGCCGCAGGCCGAGACCACACTACCATGCATGGTCCACAGGCGGAAAAGGTCATGGTGGCACTGCTCACCGACAAGACGTATTCGAGGCCAGGCCGTGTCGACTTTCTCTCCAACACCAGCGATCGTGGGACGGGAACAGTGCGTATCCGCGCTGTTGTCAACAACCCCGATGGGCATTTGACGCCCGGTCTTTTTGCCAAGGTTAAACTAGAGACCGGAGCGCCGCAAGCTAGGGTTCTGGTTTCCGATCATTCGATTGGTACCGATCAAGGTAGCCACTATGTGCTCGTTGTCGGCAAAGACGACAAGACGGAATACCGGCCCGTCGATCTGGGTCCTGTGGTCGAGGGGTTGCGCGTGATCGAACAAGGTCTACAGCCCGGCGAACACATCGTCGTCAAGGGGCTGGTAGGCCCTGGCATGCAGGTCACGCCACAGTCCGCTGCGATTGACGGTACACCTATTGCGGTGTCACAAACCTCGGGAGCCGTACAATGACATTCCCACGTTTTTTCATCGATCGCCCGATTTTTGCCATCGTCCTTTCAATTTTGATGGTGCTCGCTGGCATCGTTGCCTTCTTCCAATTGCCGCTCAGCGAGTATCCGACCGTGACGCCGCCGACGGTTCAGGTGACCGCTTCCTACCCGGGCGCCAATCCCAAGGTGATTGCAGAAACGGTAGCCGCGCCACTCGAGCAGGCGATCACTGGGGTCGAGGGCATGCTATACATGTCGTCGCAATCAGCCACTGACGGCCGAATGATCCTGACCGTCACGTTTGCGCAAGGGACGAATGCCGATATGGCACAGATCCAGGTACAAAACCGCGTCTCGCGCGCTCTGCCGCGTTTGCCGGAGGAGGTGCAGCGCCAAGGCGTCATCACGCAGAAGACCTCGCCGGACATCCTGATGGTGGTTCACCTGTTATCGCCAGACAAACGCTACGACCCTCTCTATATTTCGAACTACGCTTACCTCCAGGTGCGCGATGATCTGTCCCGTATCCCGGGAATCAGCGACGTTCTGGTTTGGGGAGCTGGTGAATATAGTATGCGGCTCTGGCTCGATCCGAGCCTGATCGCCGCACGAGGGCTGACAGCGGGCGATGTGATTGCCGCTGTGCGCGAGCAGAACGTACAGGTGGCGGCTGGCTCCGTCGGTCAGGCTCCCAATTCCAGTGCTGCGTTCCAAGTGACAGTGAACACGCTCGGGCGGTTAACCGATGAGGAGCAGTTCGGCGACATCATCATTCGTACGGGCGGCGACGGCCAGGTGACGCGCTTGCGCGATGTTGCCCGCATTGAGATGGGGGCCGATACCTACGCATTGCGCAGCCTGCTTGACGGTGAACCTGCCGTCGCGCTGCAAATCATCCAGAGTCCGGGCGCCAACGCACTCGACGTTGCGCAGGCGGTGCGTACAACCATGCAGCGGCTTGAAGGCAACTTTCCGGAAGGACTCAGCTCGCGCATCGCGTATGACCCGACGGTGTTTGTTCGTGCCTCGCTGGAGTCGGTGGTAACCACCTTGTTGGAGGCGATTCTTCTTGTCGTTATCGTGGTGGTGCTGTTCCTGCGCAACTGGCGTGCTTCGCTCATACCCCTTATAGCGGTGCCGGTGTCGCTGATCGGCACCTTTGCCGTCATGCATCTGATGGGCTTCTCACTGAACACGTTGTCGTTGTTTGGCCTGGTGCTTTCAATCGGGATCGTCGTCGATGACGCGATCGTAGTGGTCGAGAATGTCGAACGTCACATCGAAAATGGTGAGGAACCCATACAGGCCGCGCGGCTTGCCATGGACGAAGTCACCGGTCCTATTATCGCGATTACCTCGGTGCTCGCCGCCGTTTTCATTCCGACCGCTTTTCTAAGTGGCTTGCAGGGTGAGTTCTATCGACAGTTTGCGCTCACGATTGCGATTTCAACCATTCTGTCGGCAGTTAATTCACTCACGCTCAGCCCTGCGCTCGCAGGACTCTTGTTGCGCCCGCGCCAGGCGGCAATAGTGCGAGTTCCGCGCAGTTTGCGTGGCCGCGCCGATCAGTTGTTTCGGACACTAGGCCAGCCGTTCCAGCATGCACCTGACGCTTATGGCAACACGGTGCGCAAGGTCGTGCGGATTAGCGGCGTGGCGCTTCTGGTTTACGCCGGACTCCTTGCATTGACCTTCTTCGGATTCAAGGCCGTCCCGCCCGGCTTCGTGCCCATGCAGGACAAATATTATCTTGTCGCAATCGCCCAACTGCCAAACGCCTCGTCACTGGACCGCACCGACGCAGTCGTCAAACAGATGTCGAAGATCGCGCTGACCGAATCAGGTGTCGAAAGCGTCGTTGCGTTTCCCGGCCTTTCTATCAATGGTTTCGTCAACGTACCAAATGCCGCGGTCATATTCATCATGCTCGACCCGTTTAAAGATCGCACGACACCTGATCTCAGCGCGATGGCGATTGCGGGGCGCTTGCAAGCCCAATTTGCCAGCATCCCCGATGGTTTCCTCGGCGTGTTCCCGCCACCACCGGTGCCTGGCCTTGGTGCGACGGGCGGATTTAAGATGCAGGTCGAGGACCGCAGCGGTGCCGGGCTCGCAGCTCTGGTGCAGCAGACCCAGATCCTGATGACAAAAGCTACCGAGTCAGGTGAGGTGGCTGGGCTCATGACCAGTCTTGACATCAATGCGCCGCAGTTAGATGTCACCATCGATCGCACTCAGGTCATGAGCCAGGGGGTTCGTCTGGCGGATGTTTTCGAGTCGCTTCAGGTCTATCTCGGATCTCTATATATCAACGACTTCAACCGCTTCGGTCGAACCTATAAGGTGACGGCCCAAGCCGATGCAGACCACCGCATGCAAGCCGAATCTATCGGCCGACTGCAGGTGCGCAACGCGGCCGGAGATATGCTGCCGTTGTCCTCCTTTGTCACTGTGACGCCAAGTGCCGGCCCAGACCGCGTGATGCACTACAACGGTTACCCTACGGCCGACATCTCGGGCGGTGCGATGGCAGGCGTCAGCTCGGGGCAGGCTGTTGCGGTCATGGAACGATTAGCCAAGGAGGTTTTGCCTGAAGGCATGAGCTTCGAATGGACTGATCTTACCTACCAGCAAAAACTGGCTGGCGATTCTGCGCTGTTCATTTTCCCATTGTGCGTGCTGCTCGCTTATCTCATCCTCGCCGTGCAATACAACAGCTGGCTGCTGCCCCTTGCGGTTCTGCTGATCGTGCCGATGTGTCTTTTGAGCGCGATTACCGGTGTCTGGCTGGCTGGGGGCGACAACAACGTCTTTGTGCAGATTGGGCTTATCGTGCTCGTCGGTTTGGCGGCCAAAAACGCAATTTTGATCGTCGAGTTTGCACGCAGCCTCGAAGCTGCAGGAACAAGTGCACTGGAGGCGGTCGTTGAGGCTTGTCGATTGCGGTTGCGGCCTATTGTGATGACCTCATTGGCATTTATTGCTGGCGTCGTACCGTTGATATTGGCAAGCGGTGCTGGGGCCGAAATGCGTCAGGCTATGGGGATTGCGGTCTTCGCAGGTATGCTCGGCGTGACATTGTTCGGATTATTCCTGACGCCGGTTTTTTATGTAGTGATACGTGGCTTGGAGGCTCGCTTCGAGCGGCACAGTTCAAGTGCTAAGCCGCACATTGAGGAGAGCATGTCATGAGAAGTCCATACCAAGCAGTTCTGTTACCCCTGAGTGCGCTCATCTTGACTGGATGCGCGGCGGTGGGCCCAAACTACTCACTACCTTCATCGCAGTTTCCGGCCAGTTTCAGTGAGCCTCCCGCCGGTCTTGGAACAGGGGCCGTTGAGGTGAAGTGGTGGGGCACCTTCGACGATCCTGCTCTGAACATCATGATCCAGCGGGCGCTCGCGGCGAACCATGACATAGGTATCGCTGTCGTTCGGCTCGAAGAGGCAAAGGCCATGTTAGGTGAGAGCCGTCAGGGCTTCCTGCCGAGCGGTGGCGCTGAGCTTGGTTATGAGAACCGTCGCCGGAGTGAGGTCGAGACGCCCCATAGTCAGTCGCGTCAGATAGAAATCTATCGCGGCGCGGTCGACGCTTCCTGGGAAATCGATCTTTTTGGCCGTGTGCGGCGATCGGTGGAAGCCGCTCAGGCGCAAGCAGGCTCCCGCGAGGCTCTGCTGCGAGGTGTGCAGGCGGGGATCGCTGCTGCGGTGGCTGCCACTTGGTTCGAGCTACGCGGTATCGAGGCCGAACTAGCTGTAGCCGCCGACATCAGCCAAAGCCAGCGCGAAAGCCTGAGCTTGGTCGAACGTCTCGTGCACGCCGGTTCTGCCAGCGAATTCGACCAGCTCCGTGCCGAGGCCTTGTTGCACCATGTCGAGGTGGCCGTGCCCGAACTGGAGCGCCGCCGTGCGGCCTCCAGCAATGCACTGGCCATCCTTCTTGGCGAAACGCCCCAGACGTTTAGACCACCCGCTGTAACGCCTGCGCGTGAAGCGCTTGCTGTTCGAATAATCGCCGTGGGCGATCCCGCAGCACTCCTTTCACGGCGTGCTGATATTGCGGCGGCTGAACGGACTCTCGCTGCGGCGACCGCTCGGATTGGGGTCGAGACGGCTGGTTTCTACCCAGAGATCCAAGTGCATGGTTCAATCGGGCTTGTTGCTGGAAGTCTCGATGAAGTAAATGGCTCCGGAGTGCTGTCCAGCTTCCTCGGCCCGGTCATTCGCTGGTCTCTTTTCGATACTGGGCGCGTGCGTGCCCGCATCGCCGCCAGCGAGGCTCGTACCCAAGAGGCGTTGATCGTCTACGACCAGACCGTGTTGCGCGCACTGCAGGAAACCGAGGATGCCTTCAAAGCCTATGGTGCCGCGGGTAGCACGCTTGAGCTGCGTCTGCTTGAGTCAGTCGCAAATCGCGAGGCGGCTCGTCTTGCCCGTGTGCGGTTCTCAGCAGGTGAAGGCATCTACCTTGATGTGCTCGAAGCCGAACGGTCCGACTTTGCAAGCCGGCGTGCGCTGGCAATCGCTCGCACCCACCAACGGCTTGCCGTTGTCAGCATCTACAAGGCGCTGGGTGGCGGCTGGGAGATCTGCGCGCAGGCGGAGCAGGACTGCAGTGGCGCAGACGGCATTTCGAACGGACGCGTCGTGAAATAAATCACACATAGGACTTGACCTTCCCATAGCTGGAAGCATTAAGCTTTTTTTAACTCAACATTTAAGGAGTAGTTCAATGGCTTCTGTTTCCTTGCCACAAAACGCCAATCAATCCGTGTCCGCAGGCACTCGTCTGAGCCTGCCTGTCGAAGGCATGACGTGTGCATCATGTGTCGGCCGTGTCGAGCGAGCGTTGAAAGCGGTCCCCGGGGTGCAGACGGCCGTGGTCAATCTTGCCACCGAGCGCGCCGACATTACTTTCACCGGCGTAGCCAATCCGCAGGCGGCTGTCCACGCCATTCAGAGCGCTGGCTACACCATTCGCGAAGAGACCATCGAGTTGGCGATCGAGGACATGACCTGCGCATCGTGTGTGGGCCGGGTAGAGAAAGCGCTCGTAAAAATTCCGGGCGTGCTCGAAGCTACTGTAAATCTGGCGACCGAGCGCGCGAGGGTGCGCCATTTTGCAGGGAGCGTCTCCACGGCAGATCTTGAAGCCGCTGTCGAACAGGCGGGTTACAAGTCCCGTCGCTTGTCCGCCGAAACGGCGAATGCTGGCGATCAGGACACTGAGCGTCGTGAGAGCGAGGCGCGGGCACTGCGACGTTCTTTCATCACTGCAGCCATCCTCACCTTGCCCGTATTCATCCTTGAGATGGGCTCTCACCTTATTCCCGCCATGCATCATTGGGTGATGGGGGTTCTGGGGCAACAGACCAACTGGTATGTGCAGTTCGCGCTCGCCACCCTGGTCCTGTTCGGTCCGGGTCTGCGCTTCTTCCTAAAAGGGGTACCGGCGTTGCTGCGCGGTGCTCCTGACATGAACTCACTGGTCTCGGTCGGCACCGCGGCGGCTTATGGCTATTCGATCGTCGCAACCTTTGCCCCTGAAGCGCTGCCGCAAGGCACTGCCAACGTCTATTTTGAAGCTGCTGCGGTCATCGTTACCTTGATCCTGCTCGGACGCATGCTGGAGGCGCGCGCCAAGGGGCGAACCTCACAAGCGATCAAGCGGCTCGTCGGACTTCAGGCTAAGACCGCGCGCGTCCAGCGCAACGGCGAAACGTTTGAAATACCGCTCGATCAGGTGATGACTAGTGACATAGTGCTCGTTCGTCCGGGCGAGAAGATTCCGGTCGACGGCAAAGTCGTCGAAGGTGCCTCTTATGTTGACGAGAGCATGATCACCGGCGAGCCGGTGCCCGTATCTAAAGGGGTGGGAGCCGAAGTTGTCGGCGGCACTATCAACAAGACGGGCGCTTTCAGTTTTTGCGTCACCAAGGTCGGCGCGAATACGGTGCTCGCGCAGATCATTCGTCTGGTCGAGCAAGCGCAGGGGTCAAAGCTGCCGATCCAGGCGCTAGTCGACAAAGTGACCATGTGGTTCGTCCCAGCGGTGATGGCAGCTGCCACGCTGACCTTCCTAGTCTGGCTAATCTTCGGCCCGTCCCCAGCACTGACCTTTGCACTCGTTAATGCGGTCGCGGTTCTTATTATCGCTTGTCCGTGCGCTATGGGACTGGCAACGCCGACCTCAATCATGGTTGGCACCGGCCGTGCGGCCGAGCTCGGCGTACTCTTTCGTAAGGGCGAAGCCTTGCAGGCGTTGCGCGATGTGAGCGTTATCGCGCTCGACAAAACCGGCACGCTGACCAAAGGACGCCCCGAGCTGACCGATCTCGTGCCTGCCGAGGGATTTGAATACAACGAAGTTCTTGCTCTTGTTGCGGCCGTCGAGACCCGCTCCGAGCACCCGATTGCCGAATCGATCGTCACAACCGCAAAGCAGTTGAACCTCACCCTTGCACCTATCGAGAGCTTCGACGCAACACCGGGCTTCGGCGTGTCGGCCAAGGTCGCTGGTCGTAACGTCGCCGTCGGTGCGGATCGGTTTATGACGCAGCTCGGTCTGGATGTGTCGAGCTTGCAGTCCACCGCCCTGCGTCTTGGCGAGCAAGGCAAGAGCCCACTTTATGCCGCGATCGACGGCCGCTTGGCAGCGGTGATTGCAGTCGCAGATCCAATCAAAGAAACAACGCCCGAAGCAATCAAGGCGCTGCACGCGCTCGGACTGAAAGTAGCGATGATCACTGGCGACAATGCGGCGACCGCTGCGGCGATTGCCGAGCAGCTTGGCATCGATGAAGTCTTAGCCGAGGTTCTCCCTGATGGTAAAGTCGAGGCACTGAAGAAGTTCCGGAACAATGGCGCGCGAGTCGCCTTCGTGGGAGACGGTATCAACGACGCGCCAGCACTCGCCGAAGCTGATGTTGGGCTCGCTATCGGCACGGGAACCGATGTAGCGATAGAAGCTGCTGACGTGGTGCTAATGTCGGGCGACTTGCGTGGCGTGACGAATGCGATCGCGCTTAGTCAGGCCACGATCCGTAACATTAAGCAGAACCTTTTCTGGGCCTTCGCCTACAACGCCGTGTTGATCCCGGTTGCGGCGGGTGCGCTCTACCCGTTGAATGGCACCTTGCTTTCGCCAATTTTCGCAGCGGCCGCAATGGCACTTTCCAGTATATTTGTGCTCGGCAACGCGCTCCGACTCAAGCGCTTCAGGGCTCCGATGACGGTTTAAACCCACACCAAGCCACTGGCTTTTTTTGGGGGGGATCGCAAAAGTCACGCCTGGTAGACGAATATTGTTGAAGGAGTAACACAACATGTTTTCACCAAATACGCCCTTGGATCACCTCAAGGACGATTATAGCGACGCCCGAGAACATCTCTTTGCCATTGCAAGAGTCATCACACCTGAGGTGTTGCGGGACTACGACCATGATATCCATTTGACCACCACATTAGCTCTGAGCAATCTTCAGATGGAATATAGACAACATGAATGCAATCTGAATACCTGTATGCCGACGTGTTCTTTACGCCCAGAGAAATATCTGTGCGTAGGTAAACCTCAGTTTTTGGGCGTATTTGATTAATTTACTAGAAGGAGAGAATGATGAATATTGGTCAAGCAGCCAAGTTGTCCGGCATCTCGGCGAAGATGATTCGCTACTACGAACAGATTGGCTTGATACCCAAAGCTAATCGTTCTGATGCTGGCTACCGAAATTACAGCTCGGCAGACGCGCAAAGCTTTCGCTTCATCCGTCGCGCACGCGACCTTGGCTTTTCTGTCGAACAAATCTCGGAACTCCTGGTCTTGTGGTGCAACCGAGATCGCGCGAGCGCCGACGTTAAGGCGTTGGCGCTCTCCCATGCCGACGGACTGAAGGCGAAGATCGTTGAACTACAAGCTATGGTGCAAACGCTCGAGCAGCTAGCCGAAAATTGCCATGGCGATGGCCGCCCGGATTGCCCGATCCTTGCGGATTTGGCTGAGCCAACCGCCGCAGCGAAAGAACGTTCACAAGTTCCACATAGAACACCTCGATTTGGGAGTGACACACCCGCCTCGTCACGCCATCGTCCGCCACGGTGACTAACTCGTGAGCTTCTTCGATGGCGGCGTTTTCCAAGTTAGTTGTCACCATTGACTTACGCATCGAAGAAGCCCCAAAAGCACAATAATCAAGTTCTGTACAAGAACCAATACTAATCAAAACCAGCTCCAGAGGATGACCTATATGATGAATGTTCAATAAAATTACGCTAAGCACGATACTCATTTTTTGTTTTTCAGCCCAGGTATAAAGCCACCGCCAGCAATATAATTTGCATTAATTATGTGGCCTAATTGATATTCGCTTTTTAATCATAAAAAATATGAATAATCCGAACATCGCAGCCTTAGTAAATCGGAGAAAAGTGCACGCAAACGTAGGCACTATTTAGGCTTACTCCATTTCAGCGAAGGTCATTCTCGTACCGCTCTCGCAAGTATGCTGGTCAGTAGAATCAGTGTGAATCGATGGATATCAGTGTTATGGGAAACAGGTTAGATTGCTGTTTGATGAAACTAAATTTTACTTCATTTCTCTCGCAAAGAAGGCGCTGGCCTCGGTGTGCCCCTTGGGTATTTTTTAATTTATTTATCCATGCATAATCATTTGTTTTATATGAGAAATTACTTCAACTCATTACGTTCAGACTATTCTAAGGTAAGGCCTTGCTGCAAGGCTTCGTGTTTTTCCTTCCAGTTGTAAAGCAGACTAGTGCTAACTCCAAGAGGCTTTGTCGCATCGGCAACGCTATAACCTTGCTCCAGCACCATCAAGACGGCTTCATCCTTAAATGCCTGCGGATAACTCTTATGTGATTTGTTCTGACTCATATTGACCTCTTAATTTATTGACCATACTGTCTCAAAGTTAAGTGTCCGATGGGATTAGACCAGAACACGCTATCAGGGGCAGTGTTATGGACATCAATCCCATTTAAAGTCATTCGTATTAATAACTAACCGTAACTGTTCAACATTAAGCTACTCAGAAGTTATGGAGGTTAAGCCGCTTAAGCAGGCGTTATCCATAGAAATTTTAATTCTAAATTCACTAATTCGAGCTAAAAGTCTAACTTGAAAATGTCCAGAAATGAGCTGGGTGGGGTCGAGTTGAGATTGTCCGATTAATAGCTATTTAATCAACACTGTCAGTTCATATATGAGCTAGTACACATAATGATTTTTGTCCAAAAGTAGGTTAGGGCGCTTCACTCGATATCTATAAAAACTCCTGAAAATGCCATATTTATGTCCAGGTGGCTCAAAATCAGCAACATGTTAGTATTTTATTGTGACTTTTTGGACGAGCATAAGCGCGCTGCTAGGTGATTCTGGCTAGTTTGCGAGTCCAATATACCAAAGCATTCACGTAGCGACGATTAAATTGTTTAAGATACCGTCAGGTGAAACTGGTGATGTGTTCGAGCGACTCCGATGTTGATAAATCACGTCATCAACATTACAACAAATTAATAGGTAAGATTAAGCAGTGGAAATATAGCTACGAACCAATTTCAATTAAGCTTGGTAAACCGATGAATTATTGTAAGTAATCATTCTAATGGAGCGACATGATTTGATTGGGACATTGTTTCATAAAATTCATTTCTAACACGTCATCTATACTTCAAAAGAGTTCGCATAGCTGCGTGTGAGGTGCACTTTGTCAAAAAGCAGCAAACACAAAATTTAATGCGCTCTGGATGAACAGCTTTGCACCATAATAGAGCAAAGCTGTTGGCGGAGTGAATTATAGCCTTGATATATAATAACAAAATTCAGACTCACGAAATGACACAAAACTCATTTGGAATGACAAGCCACAAAAAAGAGCTGCGATGGGAACCGCATAGAGAGTATTTAACATAATATACATTGTGCGCAGCTTTGTATCTAATCACTCTATGCCTTTCAAATGGTCGATTGGTTTGTTGAATGCACTTTCATGACGTTCAATTTGGCTTGTGTGCAAATATTGCGATGTAGTGTCGATACTTTCGTGGCCAGCATCGGCTTGTACATGGGATAACGGTCTGCGGTTGATATTGATATCGTGCGTAATGCCAGTGTGGCGAATATTGTGGGCAGTTAGTTTGCGCATCTGCGCCGCATCTTGTGTAAAGCCATCGATTTCTATACGTTCTGCAGCCAAATTAATTATTTTTTGAATTTCGTCGCGAACATGACGAATGCCTAGATTGGCATTGAGGATACCAACATCTCGGCCGCGTCCAGCAGCTTTGTGCCGTACAAACAAAGGATGATTTTCGTTTGGTCCTGGATAATCCGTTAATCCTAAAAACTGACGATATTTGACTAACGCATCGAGCAAAGCTTTTGAAATCGCAACGCTGCGTCTTTTACCACCTTTACTCAACGGAATATGAAAACTCCAGATGCCCGTTTGCTGATTACGTTTAAACTGGTTCATCACCGGCGAATAACCCGCACGTGCAGACACATCTGAAATGCGTAAATAACAGCAATAAATCAATGTAACGAGGAATAAACTTCTTTGATGTAACTCAGGAAATTCTTCTGCAAGTTCAGTAATGGTCGTCATAATATATGACCACTGTAATTCAGTGAATGCGAGACTATTTTCATCTTCATGACTTTGACACTGATATTGCCTGTTTGCTGCAAATCGACTGTGATTAAGCCAGATTTGAGCAGGATTCCGCTCACAATATTCTTCACTTGTCAGATACGAATAAAACGAAGACAAAATGGCCATTTTTGTTTTTAACGCATTATCGCTTAACACATAAGGCTGGATTTGCCCGAGTTGTTTTTTGCCGACAAATGGTCGCCATTGCGAGTTTGGAACCCGTTCATCATGCAGTTTATCGTACTTAAACTGTGGCACATTAAAATAACCGATCAGTGCTATCGGCGGTGCTTGGCAATAATCAACGTAACGACTCATGTCTTTGCGCGTAACTTGAATGGGAGACATTGAAACCACATCAAAACACCAATGCAGAAACGTAGTGAGTTCACTGCGATAAGCTTTATAGTTGTTTTCGTTATGCTTTTGCTCAAATAGCCAATCACTGGCATGCTCGATGACTAAGCCCGCATCAACTACCTTTTTCATGCTAATTTGGGTGATATATTGGTTAACAATACTATTGCCAACTTGTATGAATTCAAATGAGTCAAATAACGGGATTACTGGAGGAAGTTGCATATTACATCTGAATTATAAGAGTTTCTTGTATGATAATACTTAAACGCAAATGCCGATAATGTTATTTATCGGCATCAAGATATGTCAGATTTTTAGTGCAACTTGAAAATGAACATTGCTGACAAGTAATACGCTTTTTGCAACAGATCAAGCATAGCTGCCACACTTGCTGTTTCGATTGGCTATCTAAGCACGTGAAGTCAGATGCGCAGATGTGTCCATCATGTATTAGCTGTGCCAATTTATGCGCTGAAATTGATAAGTTAATTCGATTAGTCATGCCCTTTCCCTCCCTATCATTGTTTGATAGTAACAGAATACACAAATGAGAATCGTTATCAACAATGTAATTTAAGGATTGCCACTCACCTCGCTATTTTATGCAAGATTTTGCACCGCTTTGAAATGTGTCTACTACACTGATTATGTGATCATTATTTTTACTTGAATGAGGTATCGGATGCTGATTGATCTTGCAAAGAAAAACCCTCTTTTTTCCGGTAAAAAGTCTACCGAGACAACAGAGTCTGGTATTCCTTGGAAGGTATTAGTGGTCGATGATGAACCTGATGTTCATACCGTCACTAAGCTTGCCCTCTCCCGCTTTAAACTTGATGGCCGTGCCCTCACCTTTATTAATGCTTATAGTGCCGAACAAGCAAAAGAATTACTCAATCAAGAACATGACATCGCCATTGCCTTTATTGATGTTGTCATGGAAAGTGACCATGCGGGGTTAGAACTAGTAAAGTGGATCCGTGAAGAATTATTGAATAAAACCACTCGATTGATCTTACGTACAGGCCAGCCAGGGCAAGCACCTGAAGAAGACGTTATCGTCAATTACGATATCAATGATTACAAAGCAAAAGCTGAACTGGATTCCCGTAAACTGATGACTAGCGTCTACTCAGCCCTTCGCTCTTATCGCGATATCATGGAAATCGAGCAAGCAAGGCGCACCCAAATAAATCATCGTAAGGGCTTAGAAAGAGTACTAGAAGCTACCTCAGGATTATTTGAACTGCGCACCCTGCATAAATTCGCCGATGGGCTACTGACTCAAGTGGCCACTCTACTTAATCTCGATTCAGAAACGCTACTGCTGACTTGTAATGCAATTGATGCGATTAGTGGTCATGTTGAACCTGTCAATATAGAAATCCTTGCAGGTACTGGTCAATTTGCTAATAAATCCCACATTACGCAACTACCTGAACATATTGATCGTCTACTGCGCAGTGCGCTCACCCAACAGCGGTGCCTTTATGAAGACAATTGTTTTATCGGTTACTTTCCCACCAAAGGCGGTTTAATCAATCTACTTTATATGGATGGTATTGATAGAATTGATGATCTTGATAAGAAACTCATTGATATTTTTGCCATCAACGTGGGCATAGCCTTTGAAAATTTGCTGCTCAATCAGGAGGTGGAAGATACACAATCAGAGCTTATTTTACGTTTAGGTGATGTTGTTGAAAGCCGCTCGAAAGAAGCTGCCAATCATGTGAAACGTATGGCGGAGTATTGTTCTCAATTAGCATTACTCGCCGGTTTAAGTGAATACGAAGCCGATTTACTGCGCCGTGCCTCACCAATGCATGACATAGGTAAAATTGCGATCCCCGATGCTGTCCTACTTAAACCCGGCAAATTAGATGACGAAGAATGGAAAGTTATGCGTCAACACCCTATGATTGGCCATCAAATTCTTGCAAATTCTGAGCGACCAATACTAAAGGCCGCATCAATTATTGCACTGCAACATCATGAAAAATATGATGGTTCTGGTTATCCTGCAAATCTAAAACAAGACGAAATTCACATTTTCTCGCGGATTGTGGCAATCGCAGATGTGTTTGATGCCCTTTCCCATGCCCGCTGCTATAAAACAGCTTGGCCTTTAGAAGAGGTTTTAGCTGAAATGCGTAAAGGGGCGGCAACACACTTTGATCCTCACTTATTACAGCTCTTTATTGAAAATGTAGATATTTTTGTCAAAGTAAAAGAAAACTGGAAGGATCACTAATCTGTATAGTTGATTGTCTTGATGTTTAGAAATCCATATCAAGCACTTTCAAAGATATATCTAACCATTGTCATCTGCGAGAAAATCAAAAACAGCCGTTTTAGTTTCACCATTAACGCTAAAACTCACAAAGCCACGCCAAACCATGTAGCCACTACTACAAGAACCGTAGACTAACTGACCGATATAAGTCATTTCATCAGTTTGCTTCACATTTACAGGAATAACGCCCATAAACATGTCTCTTCCTTCTAAGCGGATTTGCACATTAGAAATTGGCATGGAAGATAACAACTGTAATGTCAATGGCTTTTCGCTTGGTGCACTCCCTGGTGACAAGCGAAAAGTGAGCTCAACATCCCCAACTTTTTTAACACAATCCCCCTTAGAAAATTGGCAAAGTGAAGGATCAAGACTGCTTTTAAGTGTGACTTGCTTTGCATCTTCCTTACAAGCTGTGAGATTGAAGCTAAATAATGCAGTAAATAAATAGGGACTCAGACGAGTTAGCACAAAGATTAACCTTATGATGCAATATGTTAACATTCTATGGCGTAGGTTGATCTAGATCAACTTTCCACACCCCTTCTTTGGTATCTTTTTTGATATGGCTCAAGTATCATTGCGAAACCTCATATTTGAGCAAAAATATGCAGGGTAACGCATTGACATCACTCAGCAACCTTAATAGGGAGGCTGAGTTTTATGTCATTTATAACAGGTAAAGCTTGTCTTTACTAAAAGTAAAAGTAATAAGCAGTGGAAGCATTATGATGAACCATTCCCAGCCAACAGGCGCTGATTACAATTACGCCATTGTCCGCCAATTTGCCTTAACCACAGTTTTGTGGGGTATTGTTGGTATGTCAGTCGGCGTATTAATTGCGGCTCAGTTAATCTGGCCTCAGCTGAACTTTGACACTCCTTGGTTAACGTATAGTCGCTTGCGACCATTACACACCAATGCGGTGATCTTCGCGTTCGGTACATCAGCCCTTTTTGCAACATCCTATTATGTCGTACAACGCACCTGTCAAACCCGACTATTTGCACCTAAGTTAGCCGCATTTACGTTTTGGGGATGGCAAGCCATCATTCTGTCAGCAGCTATTTCTTTACCAATGGGTTTCACCCAAGGAAAAGAATACGCTGAATTAGAATGGCCTATCGATATCGCAATTACTATCGTTTGGGTGTCCTACGCTATCGTGTTCTTCGGTACTATTATCAAACGAACAACTTCGCATATTTATGTGGCGAACTGGTTCTTTGGTGCCTTTATTATTACCGTTGCCGTACTACACATAGTTAACTCTATGGCAGTACCAGTCAGTCTGTTCAAGTCATACTCTCTGTATAGCGGCGCTGTCGATGCTATGGTGCAGTGGTGGTATGGTCACAACGCTGTAGGTTTCTTATTAACCGCAGGCTTCTTGGGGATGATGTATTACTTCGTACCTAAGCAAGCAGGTCGTCCTGTGTACTCTTACCGTCTTTCTATTGTCCACTTCTGGGCACTGATCGCACTGTATATCTGGGCTGGTCCTCACCACTTACATTACACAGCTTTACCTGACTGGACTCAGTCTTTAGGTATGGTGATGTCACTGATCCTATTCGCACCTTCTTGGGGTGGTATGATTAACGGTATCATGACCTTGTCAGGTGCTTGGCATAAACTGCGTACTGACCCTGTGTTACGTTTCTTAGTTGTTTCTCTGTCTTTCTACGGTATGTCTACCTTCGAAGGCCCTATGATGGCAATTAAGACAGTTAACGCATTATCACACTATACAGATTGGACTATCGGTCACGTTCACTCCGGCGCGCTAGGCTGGGTTGCAATGGTGTCAATCGGTTCTCTGTATCACTTGATTCCTGTATTGTTCGGTCACGGCCGTATGTACAGCATCAAGTTAATTAACGTCCATTTCTGGTTAGCGACTATTGGTACTGTGCTTTACATCGTCTCTATGTGGATTTCAGGTGTAATGCAAGGTCTGATGTGGCGCGCAGTGAATGCTGACGGTACTTTGACTTATAGCTTTGTTGAAAGTCTGGAAGCTTCTTATCCTTTCTACTTTGTACGTTTCCTTGGCGGTTGTTTCTTCCTGACCGGTATGCTGATCATGGCATATAACGTGATCCGTACTGTGAAAGCCTCTAAAGATTCATTGCCAGCATTGGCTGAACCAACAGCGGCTTAAAGGAGCAAACTCGATGAAATTTAATCATGAGATAGTTGAAAAAAACATCGGTTTGTTAGCGATTTTTACCGTTATCGCTATCAGCTTCGGTAGTCTCGTTGAAATCACACCGTTGATTTTTCAAAAAGATACGACTGAGCCAGTTGAAGGTTTAAAGCCATACACTGCCCTGCAAATTGAAGGTCGTGACATTTATGTTCGTGAAGGTTGTTATAACTGTCACAGCCAGATGATCCGTCCTTTACGTGCAGAAACTGAACGTTATGGTCACTACTCTGTCGCGGGCGAATCAGTTTGGGATCATCCATTCCAATGGGGTTCTAAGCGTACGGGTCCTGATCTTGCACGTGTTGGCGGTCGTTATAGCGATAAATGGCATGAAGTTCACTTAATCGATCCTCGTGCTGTAGTTCCTCAATCGAATATGCCAGGGTTCCCATGGTTAGCCGAAAACAAGTTAGACGGCAAACTAACGGGTGACAAGATGACTATCCTACGTAACCTGCATAAAGGTGGTTACAAAGGTAATGATCTTTATACCGATGAAGAAATCGCAGGCGCACAGCAAGCTGTTGCAGGTAAGACAGAAATGGACGCCTTGATTGCATATCTTCAGTCTTTGGGTCACGCACTCAAATAAGGAGGCAATATATGGATTACGGCACATTACAAGGCATTTTGACCATCATTGTGATGCTGACCTTCGTCGGTATATTTGCTTGGGCATATAGCTCGCGTCGTCAAAAATCATTTGATGAAGCAGCTAACCTTGTGTTTTCCGATGAGGAAGTCAACAAGGTATCGAAGGACTCAGGAGAGAATAAGTGATGAGTAGCTTCTGGAGTGTTTGGATTACTGTACTCTCGTTAGTCGTGATCGCGGGTTGTTTTCTATTACTGCGTGTGTGTTCTAAGAACACCACTGACGTAAAAGAAGGCGAATCCATGGGTCACAGTTTCGACGGTATTGAAGAACTCAATAACCCACTGCCAAAATGGTGGAGTTATATGTTCTATATCACTATCGTGTTTGGTTTGATCTATTTGGCCCTATTTCCTGGTTTAGGTAACTATAAAGGCCTATTAGGCTGGACCAGTTCTAACCAGAGTATCGGCACAGAGCATGGCATTAAAGCCGATTCTGCCGCAGCGATTGAGCTAGCAGCAAAAGAAGGTCTTTATGTTCAGTATGATCAAGAAGTAAAACACGCTGATGAAAAATATGGCCCAATCTTCGCGGCTTACTTGGCAACACCACTAGAAGAATTAGTGAAAAACCAAGAAGCGTTGAAAGTGGGTGGCCGTTTGTTCCTGCAAAACTGTGCTCAGTGCCATGGTTCTGATGCACGTGGTAGCAAAGGCTTCCCTAATCTTACCGATGGTGACTGGTTATATGGTGGTGAATTAGCCACGATTAAGACCACTATCATGGCAGGTCGTCATGGCATGATGCCACCCAAAGGTGGTTTGCCAATCGAAGACAGCGAGATTGCTGGTTTAGCTGAATACGTTGTTAAATTGTCTGGTCGTGAGCATGACGAGAAACTCGCTGCCCAAGGTCAAGGGTCATTCATGAAAGGTTGTTTTGCGTGTCATGGTATGGACGCTAAAGGCAACAAGTTTATGGGTGCTCCTAACTTAACTGACGATGTTTGGTTATATGGCGGTAGCCGTGGCATGATCGAAGAGACCATTAAACATGGTCGCGCAGGTGTGATGCCAGCGTGGAAAGACGTTCTCGGTGAAGAGAAAGTTCACGTCATTACAGCTTATGTTTATAGCTTGTCAAACAAGTAATTAGGTATAAGTAACACTAAGGCCTCGAAGACTTCGAGGCCTTTTTTTTAAAGTGCTAAAACCGTCTTTTAACGGTAAAATGGCGCAAATTTTTTGAATGGGTATCTGACATGAGCGAACAACAAGCCTGGTATAAGCAGTTCTGGCCTTGGTTTTTAATTATTCTTCCTTTATGTGCCGTCGTCGCAAGTTTTACCACGCTAAAAATTGCCCTTACGAACTCGGACTCTTTAGTCGCCGAGGATTACTACAAAGATGGCAAAGCCATTAATATGGACTTAAGTAAAGTGAAGTATGCCAAACAAATAGGCATGAATTTTTCACTCGATCAAGCCAATAATGAGATTTTACTGACGCAGCAAGGGGGACCTGCATATCAAGCCGCCTTGAAAGTCGAGTTCTATCATCCAACCATTGCCGACAGAGATATGAAACTCACTGCGACGGCCGATGCCAGCAATGTGTATCGCATTAGCATCCCTACTACCCTAACCGGCCCTTGGGAAGTACGCCTCGAAAGTTACGACGGTAAATGGCGAATTCACCAACGCGTTGAATTAAAAGATCACGTCCAACTTTGGCTGAATTGATTGTGGTTAAATAAGTAGCGCTATGACGTATCCAAGTTGTTTTCACTGCCAAGAGCCCGTTCTGACGGGCCAGCAGTTTGTGACTCGCATTAATGACCGTGATGAACTGATGTGTTGCCCTGGCTGTCAGGCGGTTTCTCAAGCGATTGTCGATGCGGGATTACTCAGTTATTACAAGTTCCGCACTGAGCCTGGCAGTAAACAGAATGCCCTGGTCCCCGAAGCATTAACGCAATTTAGCGCCTATGACTTGCCCGAAGTGCAGCAAGACTTTGTGCATTCTGAGGACAATGTCGAATCAGTATCACTCTCCATCGATGGTATCACCTGTGCCGCCTGTGCTTGGTTAATTGAACACAAAGTCAAACAACTTGCGGGCGTGAGCCAAGTGCTAGTCAACTCAACCACCCAACGCGCCATGATCAGTTGGGATAAACGCAAGGTAAAACTTAGCGATATTCTCGGACAAATTAGTCGTATTGGCTATCAAGCCGCGCCCTACCAAGTTGACGAACAAGAGCTCAACAATAAACTCAATAGTCGCAAATTTTTACTGCGTTTAGGCTTAGCTGGCTTTGCGACTATGCAAGTTATGATGTTCGCCCTCGCCCTTTATACTGGCTACTTCACCGATTTAGACGTGCAATATCGGGACTATTTCCGCTGGGTTAGCATGATTTTTGCCACGCCTGTGGTGCTTTATTCGGCGCAGCCCTTCTATTTTAGTGCCATTCGTACCCTGCTCAGCGGCAAACTCAATATGGATGTGTCTGTTTCGATTGCCATTGGTGGTGCCTATACCGCAAGCTGTTTTGCCACAGTGAATGGCACAGGCGAAGTGTATTTTGAATCCGTATCCATGTTTACTTTCTTTTTGTTACTTGGGCGTTACTTCGAGCAAAAGGCAAGACAAAAGGCCTCGGTCAGCTCCAGTAATTTACATAAATTGGTGCCGCTCACTGCACACTTAGTCACCGAAAATGGTCAAGAAGAAATTCCGGCCAAAAAGTTACGCCTCAATGATGTGATCCTTGTGAAACCAGGGGAAATGGTTGCGGCCGATGGTGTGGTGATTGAAGGCCACACAAATATCAATGAAGCTATGCTCACAGGTGAGCAAATGCCCATTGAAAAACAGCAAGATCAGCAAGTGTACGCTGGTACTATCAACGTCGACCAACCGATAAAAGTTAAAGTTACCGCATTGGGGCAAGACCAACTCGTGGCTGAAATTATTCGACTGCAGGAACTGGCATCCAATACAAAACCTGCGATAGCCCTATTAGCCGATAAATTATCCCGCTATTTCTCGGGTACGATTCTAACAATCGCGACGATCACCTATTTGGTTTGGCAACAGATTTCCCCAGAGGATGCCTTTTGGGTAACGCTATCGGTTCTGGTCGCGACTTGTCCTTGTGCCTTAGCGCTAGCGACACCGACCGCCGTCACCTGTGCAACCGCCATTTTTACCCGTCTTGGGATCATTACCCGCAAAGCCGGCGTATTTGAAAAACTGCCGCAGATTAAGCATGTGGTCTTTGATAAAACTGGCACCCTTACCTGTGGTACGCTCTCTATCGGGCAAACGCAGTGCATGGCCGATTTAACAAAGACGCAGGCCTTAGCTATTGCCGCAGCGCTGGAAACGGGCTCTCGTCATCCGATTGCGGCTGCATTTGCCCTATTTGCCGATAATACCTTGGTCGCAGAACAAGTTCACCATGAAGTCGGCTTTGGTGTTCGAGGCCGTATCGAGGGGACTGATTATTTAATTGGTAATGCTGTATTTACTGGTGCACGTGTCGATACTCAGGACCCAACCCAAAAGATTTGGTTAGCACGCTCAGCCAATGAGCAGCTTGAAGTGCTTGCAAGTTTTGAGATCCAAGACAATATTCGTCAAGACAGTAAGGCCACGATTGAGATATTAAAGCAACAAGGTTGCCGCATTAGTATCGCCAGCGGCGATAGCTCCGGACATGTGCATCAATTGGCCAAAGAGCTGGGAATTGAAGATGTGCACAGCGGATTAACCCCCGCGGGTAAACTTGCCCTAGTAACGAAATTACAACAGCATACTCGCGTGGCGATGTTTGGCGATGGCATCAATGATGCGCCAGTACTTGCGGGGGCTGATTTGTCGGTCGCCATGGGCAGTGGCAGTGCGATTGCCAAAAACAGTGCCGATTTGATTTTACTGGGCGATCATCTATCCCGTTTCACCCAAGCTGTCGCGGTCGCTAAACTGACCACGCAAATTATTAAACAAAATTTAGCGTGGGCGCTGGGTTACAACGCCCTTATCTTGCCTTTAGCTGTCACTGGTCATGTGGCACCTTATATTGCCGCGATTGGCATGTCGGCGAGTTCTTTGATTGTGGTCGGTAATAGCCTGAGATTATTACGGGTAAAAGTGTGATCATAATAAAACGTTTAACCAGATACTAAGAGGTCATTATGGAAATTATTTATGTGCTTATCCCCATTGCCATGATCTTCGTCGCCATTGCGGTAATGGTATTTTTCTGGGCAGTGAAATCTGAGCAATTTGACGATCTTGACCGTCAAAGTGTTTCTATATTGTTTGATGAAAGTACTGATAAACCAGGCCATCTACCCACCCCCGCCATTCAGTCAACAGCAGAACATGATGATATCGCAGCGCAGCAAGCGATAAAAAATCAGCAAAAAGGCATGCCTTTGTGATTGAGTACAATGTCACCGGTGCCTTTCTCGTCGGCTTGATGGGAGCTGCACATTGTTTTGGTATGTGTGGCGGTTTAGTGGGCGCGTTTTCCGCCCAAATCCCTCATCCTAAAATAGGTAACCATCTGGCCCATCAGCTTAAATATTTACTGAGTTACAATTTAGGCCGTATTTTAAGTTACACCTTAGCGGGCGGCTTAGTGGGCGCATCGTCGGCAGGTCTTGGTCACTTATTTGAGCTGGATATTTATCTGATTGTCCTGCGCATGATTGCCGGACTAATGATGATCGCCACAGGACTTTACATCGCTAAAATTTGGGTTGGTATAGTGCAAATTGAGCGTGTAGGTCAATGGCTATGGCAATATTTAAAACCCATAGCGCAGCGCCTTGTTCCAATCAAGAATCCGAGCCAAGCAGTCATGGCGGGATTCATTTGGGGCTGGCTCCCCTGCGGCCTCGTCTATAGCACCTTAACTTGGTCGGTTGCATCTGGCTCTGCCAGCCAAGGCGCCTTAATTATGTTAGCCTTTGGCTTGGGTACTTTACCCGCCCTATTAAGTGCTGGCGTGGCGGCAAAACGCCTTGCTGCATGGGTACAAAAGAAAACCGTTAGACTATTGAGCGGCTTACTGTTAATTGCCTTTGGTGGTCAAACTTTATATATCGCACTCGCGCAGCTAAACTAGCCCAAGTGAGTGAATTGGTTTAACATGGTTGCAGTGGATAAACTTGAGAATCAACATGACAATTGAACAAAATAAGAATCGTCGTCCTGCCGCTAGCGGATGCACAATCCATTGTCACGATTGCAGTATGGGTACCCTTTGTATTCCTTTTACCCTCAATGCAAGTGAGCTAGATCAGCTCGATGATATTATTGAGCGTAAAAAGCCAATCCAGAAAGGCGAGCAAATTTTTAAGTCAGGTGATGCATTGAAATCCCTGTTTGCGATCCGCTCTGGCACCATCAAAAGTTACACTATTACCGAGCAAGGTGATGAGCAGATAACTGGCTTCCATCTTGCGGGTGATGTGATTGGTTTTGATGGTATTCACGCTCAGTTACATCAGAGTTTTGCACAGGCCCTCGAAACCTCTATGGTTTGTGAAATCCCCTTTAATATCCTCGATGAACTTTCGGGCACTATGCCTAAGTTACGTCAGCAGATCATGCGTCTAATGAGTAATGAGATCATGAGCGATCAAGAAATGATCCTGCTGCTCAGTAAGAAAAATGCCGAAGAACGTTTAGCAGCGTTTATCAGCAATTTAGCAAATCGTTTCGGCAGCCGTGGTTTCTCACCTAAAGAATTCCGTTTAACCATGACCCGCGGTGACATTGGCAATTATCTCGGTTTAACCGTTGAGACCATCAGCCGCTTACTTGGACGCTTCCAAAAGTCAGGCTTGATTGAAGTTAAGGGTAAGTACATCACTATCCTCGACTCGCAAGAGCTAAATCTGTTAGCGGGTAATTCTCGCATCGCGAGATAGTCAATCGCAAGAGCATTAACCGTGAGAGGTCAAGCCTAAATAATTGTCGCCAATAGCATAACAGTTTAATGGTAAAAGCTGTGCTTGCTAGACATGTCATGCAGATTAAGGCATGATTTTTAAGCGAGTTTTAATCAATTTCAAATGAGTTTGATCTAGAACAATACAGCTCACTGCCAAAGGCTCATGATGATATTGAGCCTATGACTAAAGGAACCAAACATGAAGGATTATCAAAAAATACTGGTTGTGGTTGACCCTACCACTGAAAATCAAGTTGCCCTTGCACGAGCGGTCGCCTTGGCCAGTAAATGCAACGCTCAAGTCACTGTGTTTCTTTCTATCTTCGACTTCTCTTACGAAATGACTTCGATTCTGTCGAATCAAGAACGCGAAGCCATGCGTCAAGGTGTCATAGATCAACGGCTCGCTTGGATCCAAGACTTACTCGCCGCTTATACTCATCTGCAACTCAATATCGATACTCAAGTCATTTGGCATAATCGCCCCTTTGAAAGCATTATTAATCATGCTATTTCAGGGCAATACGATTTGATTGTTAAAGGCACCCATGCCCACGACAAACTCAAGGCGGTGATCTTCACTCCAACTGATTGGCATTTAATGCGTAAAGCCCCTGTGCCAGTGTTGATGGTGAAAGCCCATGACTGGCCAGCCGCGGGCAAAATCCTCTGTGCTGTGAATGTGGCAACCGAAGATACCGATCATCAAATGCTTAACGGTAAAATTATTGAACATGCAAAAGATTTGGCGAAAAAGTTCTCTGCTGAAGTACATTTAGTCAATGGTTATCCCGGTACGCCAGTTAACCTAGCCATTGAGCTTCCTGACTTTGATGCCCAGTCATACAACGAAACCATTCGCATGCAGCATGAGCAGCGCGTGAGTTATCTTGCGGGCGCTTATGATATTAATCCAAGTCATTGCCATGTAAAAGAAGGTTTACCAGAGGATGTGATCCCTGAGCTGGCTGAAAAACTTGATGCTGAATTGGTGATCCTAGGGACTGTTGGTCGTACCGGATTTTCAGCAGCACTGATAGGCAATACCGCTGAACATGTTATCGATAGCATCAACTGCGATTTATTGGCTATAAAGCCCGACGGTTATAAATCACCGTTAGAAGAAGCCTAAGCAATACGCGGCTCTTTACCCCGCCAAAGATAGCTGGAATAATACGCGCCCTGAAACTGTGTTACTGGGCGCTTTTTTATGCTTGAAGCTATATCTGAAGTTACGGTAAATCCTATGCCGGAAGAATTATCAAAAAAACAAACTACCCGTCTGAATAAATTACAGAAGCGGCTTCGTCGTGAAGTGGGCAGCGCGATTGCCGATTACAATATGATTGAAGATGGCGATAAGATCATGTGCTGCCTCAGTGGCGGTAAAGACAGCTACGCCATGCTCGATATTTTGATGAATCTGCAGCAACGCGCGCCCATTCAGTTTGAAATCATTGCGGTTAATTTAGATCAGAAGCAACCGGGCTTCCCTGAACATGTATTGCCTGCCTATCTCGATAAGCTCAATGTGCCTTATCACATCCTCGAGAAAGATACTTACTCGATAGTGAAAGACAAAATCCCTGAAGGTAAAACCACCTGCTCCTTGTGCTCTCGCCTGCGCCGCGGCACGCTTTATGGCTTTGCTCAGCGTATCGGCGCCACTAAAATCGCCCTAGGCCATCACAGGGATGACATTATCGAGACCTTGTTCTTAAATATGTTCTTTGGCGGTAAGATGAAAGCAATGCCGCCAAAGCTGCTGTCGGATGATGGCGCTAATATCGTCATACGTCCCCTAGCCTATTGTCGCGAGAAAGATCTCGAAGAATATGCCAGCTTAAAAGAATTTCCAATCATTCCATGCAACTTGTGTGGCTCACAGGAAAACTTAAAGCGCGCCGCAATCAAAGACATGCTAAATCAATGGGATAAACAATACCCAGGACGCATTGAAACAATATTCACCGCCATGCAAAACACCGCACCATCACAGGGTGTTGACCGTGAGCAATTCGACTTTGTGTCTCTAACACGTGACCCTGATGCGCCTATGCGTGGTGATGTTGCTGAAGCCAATCTACCTGCATTCGATTTTCTTGATATAGCCAATAGCGGTCGTATCGATTTGGATGCAGCAAAACGCATTGATATTGTTAACACTTACGAAGTCTAACTTAGACTGAATTTAGCGCCTAATCAGTAAGAGAAGTTAACGCAACGAAAGTAAGCAAGATAAATTAGCACAACAAAATGCCCACTTAATGTGGGCATTTTTATGGTTACAGAATAAGTTTATCTTTGAGCCAGCGCTTGTGAATCGCTTATCTCAAGACGCCTATTCAAAAAATACAAAATGATTACTTCACCCAAGGACTCAAGACTAATGGCTGGGCACTGAAGCTTAGCGTGGTGATGCTTTCAAGCTCATTAGCGGCTAATTTATAACTGCCTTTTATCGCTTCTTCTCGACCATTAAGGCGTACATAGACTTCTTGTTCAGGTGAGAATTCAAAGTTTAAGCCAGTAATGGATTCCCTAAAATAACGCATCGGGAAGCCTTGCATAGCACCGAGCAGCGTGTCCATCTCAGTCATGATTTGTTGTAAGCGCGTTTTATCGTACTCGGCTAATGTCTGTTTTGCTCTAACTTGCATTGCAATACCACATCCCTCAGCGCTGCCAGCGAAATTCAGATTAACCAAGGCTCGCTGATCTTTTAAATCATCATCTAAGGGAATGAATAACCGCTGTGCATCAGTATACGTCAGTGGCGTTGAGGTTTTTTCACTGGAAATAGAACCACTTTGGATCAAACAATTCTTTTGCATTGGAACACTAAAAGCCACTTCCACGAGTTGATAACCGCCTTTATTGACTTGTTTTAACCTATCATAAAAGCCTTTATATTCAAGGGATACAGTTTCTGCGGCGGCGCTAGTTGCCAACAAAAACAGGCTACTAAACAACAGTTTTTTATACATCGACATTCACCAAATATTTTTCATTATGACGTAACATATCAAGCAGCTCATCAATATAAGCTTCTTGTCTTTCAGAATAATTCACTAAACCGTAAATCAATTGATCCGCTGTTGGCTCTAGCTCCTGTGAACGTAAATCAGCTCGAATAGAGCGAAATAACGCATAGGCAGTATTAGAATTTAAATTACGCATATAGGATGAAACCGATTCATCGACCGATGAAAACACTTTCACCTCATGACTTTTACCCGAACCACGTGAGGACGGCACTATGCCGCAGCCAGAAGTAAAACACCATTCACCAAAAAAGTTAAAACCTTCTCTGGCAAAACGTGAACTCCCCCAACCCGATTCATTCGCGGCTTGAATTAACACCATAGATTCCGGCACGATATCGACACGTTTAAGTAAGCTTGCTAATGACTTAGCATCTACGTTACGCGCCGCATATTGGTATTTATCAAATAACGCATTGATCTGCGCTAATTCAGTATCAGATAAACTCTTACCATTATCGACTAAGGCAAGCATCTCATTGATAAAGCCACGCTCCATCAAGATAATGGCATTCTGTTGCTGAACAATCGGCCGCAGGAAATCAAAAAAAGCTTTCTTCTTTTCGGTAATGTCGCTGATCGCTGAAAAGTCAGGGACTTGCGTAACAGGATCGACATCGCTGACGAATTGGGGCGCAATAGCGGATGAGTCATTCGAGTGAGGAATGATCCAAACTCGTAATGCAAAAATCGCCACTATGACCATGGCTAATGCCAATGTAAACGAACCGATTCTACCCGTTTTCAATCATTCACCTTAGGTGTAACGCCCTTATTGGGCAAATAAAGGCCGGATTATAAGCTATTTGTCAGATTTCACGAAATTTGCCCATCATCATGTTCACGAACTCAGGTACAATATTACGCCTGAGGCACCATTATCGAGTCGAGCTTGCTATTACGCCGTCGTTTATAGATGCAAGCATTTGACTGAGTATTTATACTAAGGTTCCTTAGCGTTATCACCATTGCACAACGGTTCATGAGTCATCCCGCTTATAGCGACAATGGATGGCTATGACATTAAATTTTCGGGTATTCAGGAAGGAAAAACCCAGATGCAGCATTTGATGTTAAATCAATTTGAACGTGTCGTCGCCATCGGCGGAGGCCATGGTTTAGGCCGAGTATTATCCTCGCTCGATTTTTTAGGCAACCGCCTTACAGGGATTGTCGCCACCACTGATAATGGTGGTTCTACTGGTCGACTGAGAGCCGAGCAAGACTGTATTGCTTGGGGAGATTTACGTAACTGCTTATCCCATTTAGCTAATCGTCCTTCCGTTGGCTCGCAATTGTTCGAATATCGTTTCCAAGGTGCCACTGAACTCAGTGGCCATAATTTAGGTAATTTAATTTTACTGGCTCTTGATCAACTCTGCGTTCGTCCATTAGAAGCGGTTAATCTCATCCGTAACTTACTTAAGATAGAAACCCAACTTATTCCCATGTCAGAGCAGCCCACTCACTTAGTGGCCCTGCAAGCCTGTGGCAGTAAAGTCTTTGGGGAGATCAATGTCGACAGTATGGATGAAGCGCCTATCGCGCTCTGCCTTGAGCCACAGGTCGATGCCACCTTTGAAGCCTGTGAGGCCGTGAGGCACGCAGATTTAGTTATCCTAGGCCCTGGGAGTTTCTTAACCAGTATCATGCCGCCGCTGCTGTTACCTAAGTTCGCGAAAAGCCTCGCCGCTACTAAAGCACAGGTGATCTTTATCGATAACCTTGCCGAAGAGGCCTCACCCGCAGGTCGGTTTAGCATTGAGCAACGTATCGCTTGGTGTCACCAAGTGATTGGCAAACCCATTATTCACAAAGTACTTCGCCACGGTGAACAAACGCGTTTAGGGCCACTGATCAACTATTTTCCGTTGAAGAACCGCCATAATCCCAATCTACATGATCAAGCTAATTTATTAGATGCATTAAGCGCCCTGCTGCGGATCAATGATCTCACTCAACAACCGCTTGCCTGCTAGCTCTGACCTGTTAATCATTCAATCGAAATAATAAAGGACAGCAAATGCTGTCCTTTATATTGTAAAGCTAAAAGGAATGTCCCTTTAGTCTGTCTATAGGGCTGCTATAACCATTACAACACTTGTGCTATGGCTTTACAGATAACAGGCATATTCGTCTTAGTCATGCCTGCAACGCTAATGCGTCCAGAGCCGACAATATAGACACCAAACTCGTCTTTCAAACGTGCCACTTGGGCTTTGTTTAAACCTGAGAAACTGAACATGCCATTTTGGCGAGAAATAAAACTGAAGTCCTGAGTCACGCCCTCAGCCTTTAAGCTATCAACAAACAGAGTACGCATTTCGGCGATACGTTCACGCATCTCTTTGACTTCCTGCACCCACATGGCTTTCAGAGCTGCATCATTTAATATCGTGCTGACGATCAGTGCGCCGTGGGCTGGCGGATTAGAATAATTGGCGCGTATGGTACGTTTCACTTGGCTAAAAGCACGTACGGCAGCATCAGCATCTTCAGCCACCACAGTCACGGCGCCAATACGCTCGTTGTATAGACCAAAGTTTTTAGAGAAAGAGTTAGCGACCAGCAACTCAGACACTTTAGACGCGACTAAACGCAGACCTGCCGCATCTTCTTCAATGCCAGCACCAAAACCCTGATAAGCAAAGTCAAACAGTGGCACGAGTTTCTTATCAGCACACAATTGAGCAACAAGTTCCCATTGCGCCAACGTTAAATCGATACCCGTTGGGTTATGGCAGCAACCGTGTAGCAGCACGACATCGTCCGCATTGGCGTGAGACAAGTCAGTCATCATGGTATCGAAATCGATGTCATGGGCTTCTGCTTTGTAATAACCGTACTCTTTAACCGTTAAACCCGCCGTTTCAAAAATATTTTGATGGTTGGCCCACGTTGGATTGCTCACCCAAATAGTGTGCGAATCGGTATTACGCAGTAAAAACTCAGCAGCAATACGCAGTGCTCCTGTACCACCAGGTGCTTGCGCTGTGGCAGCACGGCCAGAAGAAATTAATGCACTGCCTTCGCCAAACAACAATGTTTGTACTACACGGTTATAAGCTTGAACGCCTTCAATGCCTAAGTAGTTTTTGGTCTTCTCTTGCTCAAGTAAAATGGCCTCGGCTTTTTTCACTGAAGCCAGAACGGGAGTCTGTCCTGCCTCATCCTTATAAATGCCAACACCAAGATTAACTTTATCCTGACGCGGATCAGCTTTAAAGGTATCGGTTAAACCAAGAATTGGATCAGCGGGTGCGAGTAATACTTGAGAGAAAATCATGACTACGTATCCTAATATGCGCGTGTAGGGGAAATTTCGGCTTATTTATACCACTGTCTTTAAGGGGGTAATAGCGACTTAAGTCCCTTCTTAGGGAAATTATTACACTATTGTCGATTCAATAATAAAAAGTACATTTTATTACGCAATTATTAGCCAAATAGTGAAATTACTTAAATAAAGCGATTTACAACATCTAGATCACAAAATCACTCAGTTTTATATTGTAGAAAAGAAACAGGTCAGAAGTCGCAATACTGAATGAATAAAATAGTGGGCTTGGGCCTAACCAATCTATAGCTGTAGTGATACTAGATTAAGAATCATGAAATGTGGGTGTAGAAGTTATAAAGCAAAAAAGCCCTGACATCAGTCAGGGCTTTTCTGTTTTTTGGTACCCGAGGCCAGACTTGAACTGGCACGCTGTTACCAGCGAGGGATTTTAAATCCCTTGTGTCTACCGATTCCACCACTCGGGCAAACTCTTTATATTAACGACGGGAATCGTGTCATTAATACTTTAATCTATGGAGGCGCGACCCGGAGTCGAACCGAGATCGACGGATTTGCAATCCGCAGCATAGCCATTCTGCCATCGCGCCCAAACTGCCAAATTTATTAAAATTTGGAGCGACATATCGGGTTCGAACCGATGACCTATACCTTGGCAAGGTATCGCTCTACCAACTGAGCTAATGTCGCCTATCATTGCGCTTAATCATTTGAACTCATGCTCGGCATGCTTTCCCCTGACTGCGGATTGGCATTCTACCGATTTAGACCTCAGAGTCAATCAACAATTTTTAAAAAATGATCTAAGCCGTATCGTTTGCCCAATAAACCGCCACACCTCAGTAAAGTTGATGTTTCATTCATCAATTTAGGCTTTGTACCGATACTGATGCCGATGCTACCGCTAATTAAACGCGGCAGATAAACAAGGGATCATGGTGAGCTATGGAGTCGAGTCCAATAAAATTGTAGAAGTATAGAAAAACAAAAGCGCCCCGAAAGAGTATATAGTAAAAACAGTGTCTATTCGCGTGTGAGTGAGTGACAGGGCTTTACATATAACGTCAGCGGCTTTCATTTCAAACGTACATACTGTGTATAATGGTATGTACGTTTTTTATTTGCGCCGAGTCCTTCGGCGGTAACCATTCATCCATGAATTTTTGTTCAGTGTTTAATTGCACCTTGTGAGTGCGACTTGTTCCAACAAGTCGGGAGAGATAGGAGTTACGTCATTGGTTTAGCAGGACGGGGATAGTTATTTGCGGCAAGTACAGAGTTGTCGCCGCATCCATGCGGCTTTGACAGTTCAGTTGTTCACTCATTGATTCACCTTCTTGATTAATTGCACTTAATTTACCACCACATTGCAACCGCTCCTTACCACGTGTTGCAAATTAATCGCACCACAACTTTCACGGAAAGTACCACTTCGTCGGATCTCGGCTTTGTGCCAGAAGCGGATATTACAATGTGCAGGTATTAAAGTCCGCTATTAGTCGTTAGCAGAACGTTAGTGTAAGGGCGATGAGCAGCGCAGCGGGTTATGGTCCCAGTATTCTGTGTAAATTATCTTGGCCGGTTTCAATATTATGCTGTAAAAATCATGGTAACAACAGAGTTTAAAATTAATCACTCATAGATAGTAATTTTTTGGTAATAGGTTTGCCAGACCTCACGCTAGTACAACCGAATAGGTATTACGACCACGTTGTTTACTTAAATACAGCTGCTGGTCTGCCAGTTCTATAATATTACTATCGTAGCCTTTCGCTTCATCGGCGACGGCAATGCCAACACTGATGCTCAGTTTGGTGGCGGGAGTTTGGGGGTGTGCGATATCTAATTCCAATACATGATGCAGCATCTTTTTTGCCACGGTTACTGCGCCATTTATATCGGTATCGGCTAGCAACACTACAAATTCTTCACCTCCATAGCGGGCGACCGTGTCAGCCTGTCGCCCGTTATGCTTTAGGGCACTGGCCACTTTACGTAAAGCATCATCTCCTGCTAAGTGGCCAAACGTATCGTTATATTTCTTAAAGTAGTCGATATCAATCATCAATACTGCAAGAGGACTCAGTTTACGTCTATGTTGGGCAAGTTGGATTGATAAAACGTTATCAAAATAGCGGCGGTTATAAATACCGGTTAACCCATCCAGATAAGCGAGAGAACGCAGTAAGTCAGCTTGTCTTTTCAGGGCTAAGTGAGCCTTTACCCGGTTACGTAATGTATTTGTATTAAATGGCTTTTGAATAAAATCGACGCCACCTGCATCCCAGCAGGCATCTTCATCCGTTTCATGCTGCAAGCCTGTGACGAATATGACCGGGATATCTGCCAGTTGTTTATCGGCTTTTAATTGCCTGCATGTTTCTAATCCATCCTGCTCAGGCATTACTACATCTAACAAAATGAGATCAGGCCGACTGTCGTGGCAAACTTTTATTGCCTGTTTGCCGCTTGTGGCCATCAGAATATTGTACTCGTTGCCTAAAACCTGAAAGACAATCTGAATATTAATAGGTTGATCATCGACAACTAAAATGGTTGCAGGGAATTGGCTGATAGCTACATTTGGTATAGTGTCAGCTGACATATAAACTACTCTTTGAATTGACTTAACATTTTATCAACTATCACGACTGCTTGCTCAAAAGTCAAGTTGACTAGAGCCTCTTCAAGCTCTTTATTTAGTTCAGGTGTTTGAGCCTGCAGTGACGGTGCCAATTGCTGATAAAGTGGCAACGCTGCCATGTTGGCAAGATTGAGATGTTGCTTTAGCGTCATTAACTGAGCTGCCTGTTCCGTCCGGCTAACAGGGGCTTGTGCGGTAGCTATTTGCTGTTCCACTTGTAATAATTTCACCAAGTCTGTAGCGGTGTTAAGAGTTAACTTCAGTATATCCAGAACGTTGTTATCTACCTGATAACCGTCATCACTGTGCTCACGCAGCTCATCTTCCAAGCGGGCAGTAAGCTTTGCCAGATTGCTAAAGCCAAGTGTGCCTGCAGCACCTTTTAAACTATGAAACAACAATCGTGCATTACGACGGGTAAGTGTTTTATCCTCTAGTTGTTGTAATGCTTGCCTAAGGTCCTGCTCAAATTGCTTTAATACATTGACATAAATCGTCAGGGAATAACCAAGGCGCTGAACAGCAGCTTCGAGTTCAATATGATGCTGCTGGCAGAACGCTAACGCTGCCTGATCAAAATTCAGGTTTGATTTATTAACTTGTTTGACGTGAGGTGCTTTTTCTGCTTTATGATGGCTGAGAATTTTGGTCGTCAACTCGTTAAGATCAAAAGGTTTTGCGATGTGGTCTTGCATACCTGCTGCCAGGCAAGCGGCTATATCATCAGACATGGCGTGCGCTGTAATAGCAATAATCGGCAGCAACTGATGTCTAGGTAGCTTTCTAATCTCACGAGTGGTTTGATAGCCATCCATTCCCGGCATTTGTATGTCCATCAGTACCATATCAAAGTGCTCTGCCGTACTTTCCAGCATCTCTAACGCTTCCTCACCGCTGCTAGCAATTTTGATGGTCGCCCCTAGTTGCTGCAGTAACTCACTGGCAACCAGCTGGTTCGTCAAATTATCTTCTACCAGCAGTAAGGATATTCCCTGCAATGGCAGCTCGTGCGGGAGGGGGGAGGTCGGGAGCGACAGGTCGAGATCGCCAAAAACAACACTCTTTACTGCCTGTAACATCATATTTTTTGTAACAGGTTTAATTAAAAATCCATCCAGATAGCGCTCATAATCGTTATTTTGCTCATCGAGCAGTTCTTTTCCATGAGCGGTAATCATTACAATCAGTGAAACCACGCTACTATGCAATTCCCGTAGCTCGCGAGCGAAGGTTAGGCCATCTTTACCCGGCATACGCCAGTCTACGAAAACGACATCATAGCGAGTACTATCGCGGTGGGCTTGCTTGACTAATAGTGACGCCTCTTGCGCATCGGACGCAATCTTTGCCTGCCATCCCAACGAGACCGCAATACCTTGTAAAATTATTCGCGCACTGTCGTTGTCATCGACAATCAACACGCTCAACTTTTCATTACTACGAGTAAACGTTTGAGAGTTTTGGATCGCCCTCTTCTCCGCATTGCGTACGACGACGTTAAAGCTAAAGGTACTTCCACAACCAAATTCACTCTCTACGCCGATTTCACCACCCATCAAATTCACCAAGCGCTTACTGATGGCTAAACCTAAACCTGTCCCGCCATAGCGACGACTTATTGAAGAATCTGCTTGTTGAAAACCGGAAAAAAGAGCGTTCTGTTGCTCCAGCGTGATACCGATCCCAGTATCTTTAATACTGAAAGACAAGTTAATCTCGCCCTCTGGCAGTGATTGAGACCTAATTGAGATGAGTATTTCACCCTTATCAGTAAATTTTATGGCATTGCCGACCAGATTTATCAGGACTTGTTTAATACGGAAACTATCACCTAACAAATGCTCAGGCACATCCGCTGTGACATCGTATAGCACTTCCAATCCTTTTTGCTCTGCACTAGATGAAAAAACAAGGCCGATATCCTGCAGCAAATCCGTCAAACTAAATGGATGCGGGTCTAGCTCCAACTTACCGGCTTCAATTTTTGAGAAATCCAGAATATCATTTAACAAGGTAAGCAAAGACTTAGCTGCACTATAGGCTTTTTCTATATAGTCGGCCTGGCGTTGATCCAGCGTGCTGTTGGCTACCAATTGTAATAATCCCAGAACTCCATTCATCGGCGTGCGGATCTCGTGGCTCATATTTGCCAAAAACTCAGATTTTGCTTTATTAGCAGACTCAGCTTGTTCTTTTGCTTGTGCCAGTTCCGCTTCGTATTTAAGTTGTTTAGTTAAATCAAACGCGATACCAAGAAAGCCTGCTAGCTGACCTTGCTCATCTTTTAGTGCACTGAGATTTAGTTTTACTTGCACCTGTTCACCGGTTTTTGTCAGGTAGGTCCAGCGCACATTATCCGTTTGCCCCAGACGCGCTTTCGCTACAAGGGTTTCAAAACCGACCGCGATGTTGCTACCGAGCTCAGTGGTCAGCTTAGCGGCATGGTGCTCCACTTCTGCGGGCAGATGAAAAATAGACGGGGTTTGTTGGAAAAGGACCTCCTCTGCGCGATAGCCTAAGAGTTTTTCTGCTGCTGGATTAAAGGCCGTAATAATGCCTTCTTCATCGGTAGCGATAATGGCGTAGCCCGCGCTGCTAAGAATACTGCGCTGCAAGATATTAACACGTGAAATCTCCGCCGTTCGCAGTGCGACCTGCTGTTCAAGCTCAGCATTCGCTTTTAGTAAAGTTTGCTCTGCAATACTTGCCAGCTCCTGCTTATGACGGATTAACTGACTTCTGCGCATTAACATAAGTTGCAGTAGATACACGCCAAAGGCCAGGATGGTACTGACTGCCATTACTTCAAAAAATAAGCTGGTGCCAGAGCGCAGTTGCAGTTCATTAATAAAGCGATTGGTTGGCGTAAGCGACAGCTGCCATTGGCGGCCAAATACAGAGAGATTTAATTTATGTTGTAGAGCAGCGTCGTAAGTGTCTTTCACTTCTTGGCTGAAGAACTCGATTGGCGTTTGTTCGGTAATGTCACTGATTTGCAGAAAGACATCGTTTTCCAGACCAGCAACTGAATTAAGGACGTCGTTAATCAGGATTGGGGCGTAACTCCAGCCAAATAAATGTTCAAGCCGTTGCCGACTATCTTGTGGCACGGTTGTTGTTTTATATACCGGCATTAACATTAAAAAACCCTGTTGAGCTCGCTCATTTGCTTGTACTAAGGTAATGGGCGCTGTTAACCTCACATCGTTATTGAACGCCGCATCTAATGCTGCCTTGCGGCGCATTGCTTCGGAACCAATATCAACCCCCACGGCCTCTCGGTTGTTTTGCTCAGGTTCAATATAGGTGATCACAAAAAGGCTATCTTGGTGTGGCGTAAGCTGCCTGATTTGGAAGTTGTAGCTTGGTCGCTCGGCAGCCATCCGGTCTAGAAATGCCGCAGTTTGGTTTGGTTCAACTTTGATGATTAAACCAAAACCATGAGCCCCTGGAAACTCCCTTTTATAGTCTCGCACTTGCGTATAGACCTGCATATCGTTGTAATCAAAATGCTCAGGGGATAGCGACATTACTGCACCACGGGTGCCGCGCAAACCATATTGATACAGCGTGACCTTTTCCTGAACCCCTTCTGCAATTAGATTTAACCTGACAGTAACCGCATCACTAATTCGCTTTGCTTGGGTTTGTTGTTGCTGATCTACCATGGATGTTGCCACAAAGTAGCCAATAACTAATAACCCTAACGGTAGCCATAATGACATTAACCAACTGCGTAATGAAAATTTGGGAACAGAGATAAGTGACTTCATTTAATGCTCAGGAGGCTCCGATTGATATAAAAAGGGTAGGGCCGATAATTTAGATGGAAAACCAAAATCAAATTCAGAAACAATCCAGCAACTGATTTGCCTGTAGGACTCGCTCATTATGAAACAGTCGCACCAGCGCGCCGTGTTTTTAAAACAAGTTGAGCCAACCAGTAAATTAGAAACTTATTAAAAATATCAATCTAAGCTCAAAAAGCAAAACTTTCAAGTTGCATTGAGCTTATGTCGATATGAATAGTCATATTTAATCTACAGAGCAAGGACAAATTAGCGCCCCCTAACATTGTCAATCCAACTTAATTGCGTGATCTACGGAAATCAATAGAAGCAGATCGCTTTGAAGATGATTGTTGTAGTAAAAAGTTAGCTTGCCTTACTGAGAAGCACGATCCGAGTGACAATCAACTCGACGAATGGATGCTGGACACTGTGGTTGAGACACATGCCATTTTGCGGTTAAAAGTCCGTCCAACTTCAGGCGTTAATGTCCGCTCTATCAAGCAAAGCATACTTTCGCATGAGTACTATGATGCGGAGAGAAATTTCTGCTTTTCGCTCTTAGCTGACGATCAATTAACTGTATGACTGCTGAAGCTGGTGGTTACATGAAAGTGCAACGGGTTGTAAGCCGCGATTGATCGTGGTGATAAATTTGGGTGATGTTTTGCAGCTTTGCTAATTTGCTAATTTTGGTGTAGTAGTTCACTCAAGTAGCTATTTCGCTTATGTGAGTTACTGTGGGCATCTGTAATACCCCTTAGTTCATCCGAGCTACCAACTATATGGATCTCAACCTCGGCTCTGGTAATCGCGGTATACAGCCACGCTCTATCAACGATTTTGCCTTTCTGTAGTGCAATAATGATTCTAGGAAACTGCGATCCTTGAGCTTTATGTAGGGTTATTGCATAACCCAACTCCATGCAATCGAGCACGGATTGTGTGACCTCAACTTTATCCCCCGTATCCAGCGTTACTACACCATAACTTTCACCTGATGAGTCAATGCTGGTAAGCGTACCAAGAGAGCCGTTTTGAATGCCTTTATCATAGTGGTTTTGCGTAAATAGAATCGCATCATTCAATCTGAGGTTTTGAAAGAATCTCTCACCGTGCATTTCAAACTCAAGCCTTCTACCGCTTGGGTTAACAGCCTCTTGGGTCAGTTTATTAATTTCAGCAACGAGTGCCTTGGTCGGTGCCATGACGCGACTATTTTCAGGTGATTGCTGATACAACTCACAACAGGCTTGAGCAATGTCGCTCTTTGCCGTTTCGTGGAAGTGAATAGCCCCCGTACTTAGTTTTTCAGGCACGATACCTTGATTAATGAGCTTGGAGTATTCAGGAATACCCGTTGAGCCTTTCTGACGCTTAACGATATCTAGCATAGTATTAGCAATGGCTTTTGATAGAACGATATCAGCCAAAACCTTGCCGCACCCTATAGGTGGTAACTGGTCAGGGTCGCCAGTAAAGATAATACGAACCGATGGGTGAATATGGTTGACCAGGCGATACATGGTTGGCAAGTCAATCATACTGGCTTCATCTATTACCAGTAAATGCTTTGGCTGGTCTGAACTTGGCTCAATAGGTTCTCTACGTAATAACTTAGCGATAGTTGAGGTGATAAAGCCAATTGACTCATGCAAGCGCATAGCAGCTCGGCCACTCAGTGCTACTGCATGTATTTCAAATCCCATTTGATGGTAGGCTCGAAGTGCGGTTCTAAGGACTGTGGTTTTACCTGTGCCAGCTCCGCCCGTAATACAGCTCACGGCGTTATCCAAACACGTTGTCACTGCTTCAATCTGTTTCTTGGTTAGCTCGTATGGTAATTCATCAACCGAAGAGCAATATGCAGAATTTGCAACTTCGTCATAAAGGTTGTTTTGATTAGCTAGTGCTTTAAGTCGTTTGGCAACGACATTTTCCATCAACAACTGGGCGGTTGGATGATAAGAGCCAGTGTCAGGGTTTAGGATGTATTGCGCTTTGTTGTGACCTGCTTTAAACGCTTCCGTCACCAGTTCCTTATCTTTGAGCAATTTGGTTAGGTATGGGCGTAAACACGCTTGAGTTGTATAGGTGTGGCCTTTCTCAATCTCTTTTCGAATCGCGGTTTCAAGTGCGGCACTTAGTCTGCGGTGATCACAAACTGTGATCTTAAACTGGTCAAAATTAACCAGTTTATCGACATCCGTAAACGACATTCCAAACCCAATAAGGACATACGGATTTTGTTTAATAGCCTCAATGGACTCTTCTCCATGATGCTTCAATAAGCGCTGCTGAATACTTGCTGGTATCTTGTGTTCGGTCATCCAGTTGCAGTAGGCCAGATTCTTATATTTGGCGTAACCCTCAAATAACGCATTGATAGAATCTTCACTCAGGACACTTCTAAGGCGCTCTCTTGATTCATGAGTGTCTTTTCTAACCGTTGGGTGAAAATCCTTTCCTAACAGTTCCCAAAGTGCTCTAGCTTTACTTTCACCGATACCTTTGAAATCACTTTCTCTGGCAATAAAGCGAATAAGCTGTTCACCCGTTTCTGGCAGGCTGCATTCGATGTGCTCTGGTGATTCATAGGTATGCTGCTGCATCACGAAATCACCTGTTTCTACTTCCTCTACCAAACGAGTTCCCTTCACTGACCAGTGCTGGCCGAGGGCTGGTTGAACGGGGATGGCATCTGGATCAGCTTTGATGGTGACGTAATACTTGCCGCTATTGGTTTTGTGTGAGTTTTTTTTCAGTGGCACGCCACTGAATATCACCATTTTGGTAGAGCTGTACGGAATGCTCGTGACACGCATTTGGTCTTGATGGAGTGTAAATTTCATCGTGGCATAAACCCCATTTCTGACAAGGTTTCATTCAGTTCGCCAAACCGCTCCAGTTTACCTTCCAGCTCTTTAACTTTGGCTTTTAGCTCAATGTTTTCAGCTTCTAAGGTCGATACTCGTTTTGAGTCGAGCAGCTTGCGATTAGCCGTGTTGTCGTATTGCTTTGGTTTGTCGGTATTGTTCCTTGCAGATTCGGTCAGTGGCGGGAGTATACCTTTATCACGCAGTTTGTCTTCTAATGCCTTGAGCGCTTTTCTAAGCGTAGGATTTTGGTTAAGGGCAGACTTACCGCAACCAACCCCTTTTGCTACTTCGATGCGGTTGAGCTTGCCTTTAAAGGCGATTTGCTTAAAGTCATCATCAGTTTGAGTGGCTTGCCATACTTCAAATGCTTCGAGGTTTTGCTGCGCTCTTTGCTGACCGTTCGCCATTAATCATCTACCTCACCTAACAACTTGCGTAGACCTGTCGCAAAGCCTCTAGGGAATATTTCTGTGTTGTATTCCATGTCTTTTACTTGGCCTGCTTGTGTGGTTTGCCAGTTATGTTTTTCCATACATTCGTCAGAGATAGCGTAGGCTAAGGCGTTCTTCTCAGATTCGGTCAAGATGCCAGATAGTGAAGGCAAGACTTCAACACTCGGCTCTGCGCTTGCATCAAACTGACGTACAGGACGCTTATCAATGGTAATATTCGCGTGCTGTTTTAGCAGATTAACCTCTTTGCGATAACGGTTGCGCTCGGCAATAATCTGACCAAACAAAGCCCGTACCGCAGGGTCTGGAATACGCTCAAGTAGCTTGTTATCCTGTGGAACAGACTTAGAGCGTGAGGTTGGCGATAACGGCTTTTTGGTGGTTGTTTTGCACTTTGCTGCCCATGCTTCAATCAAGGTGCGGTAGTGCTTGTTTTTGGTTGCTCGTAACGCTTCGTAACCTGGGCCACCCTCTGCTGCTGATACTCGCCCCATTTGTGCAATGGAGAAATCACGCTGCCCCGATCCTGCATAGGCTTTCAGGATGTCGTTAAGCTTATCTAGGTTTTTTTGGGTTCTTGGCACTTTGTCGTCTTTTAAGTCAGCCAAGATGATATCAATATTAATGTCCATTAACCCTCCAATAGCGCAGGTTGGGTGAGATTTTCTAAGCGTAAGGCTTTATCCGACAGTGCATTCATGCCAGCGTTAAATAGCTTGTGATTAGACAGGTATTCACCCGCTTCGATGTAATTAGCCACTTTACGGTAGCCTTCCATTTTATCGTCAGGGTCGGCTATCTTTGCCATTTGGCGTAGCATGGCATTACCAGCGATTAGCTGCTGTTTTTCATCCATTTCCATAAAGATAGGCTCAAAGCCTTTCTTCATCAGAGCACGACTAAGTTGGCGGGAGCGCTTTTCAATAGCAGGCGTCTTACGCAATTCATCCTGCAAGTCAGGGAAGAATTCGGCATCGTCACATAGAAGGGATAAGTGCAGTAACTCAGACTCTGTTTCAACGAATTTCAAGGCATGGCTAATATCTTGTTCATTCCCTACTGCAATCAATTTATCTTTGGTGTCGTCATCGTTTCGGGCTTCCTCGACGTGAATGATTTTGCTGATTAGCTCGAAGCACGCTATCCAGTCTTTGGTGTATTCATCGGCTTCTACTTGTTGCTTTTCATAGCGGCGCTGTAGAACCTGCATGTCATTATGTTTGGTAAAAGGCGCACCTTGCTCTTCACAGAAGAACTGCTCGTCTTTGAGTGCTTCTAGCTCACCCTCGATTTCAACCGATAGGTTAGCCGCTTGGTGCGCCTTGTAACTAAGTTGATTAAACTGAACGTTAAGCGCTGGCAGGTATCGCGCCTCAGTAATAAACCAACGGCAACGAATGCAGTTTTCAGGGCCATGCGGTACGCTGCCATAGATGCGATTAACGGCAGCACTTGCATCTCTAATCAACTCACCACCGTTCCAGCACCCGCCCAGCGTACTGACTTCATCGGATTTTACGGTGTTGCCTCCGACCAAACATAAGCCAGCTGAACGCTCCTCCCAGCCGATGGGATTACGGTTAACTAATGCCGCCTGAATGCTATCTTCTTTGTGATAGACCATTTTGCATTGAATTTGCGCTAGTGAGGCATCTTTGAGGAAGTTGCGCACTGATTGCTTGGCTTTACCCTCAAGCTCCCCCTCGGCTTCACTCATTTTTTCCGCCATCACGGACGGGGTAATTTTGTTGTAGTAGATGGTCATTAGGATACGTGAGTGCCCTGCCAGTAGTTTGGATATGACCGGTAGTGGCAATTGGGTATCCATCGTGTAGGCAGTTATCAGCGATACACGCAAGCTGTGCAGGGGGAAATTTGTGGCAACCTTAGCGTTTTCTGGAGTGTCTTCTGGGTAATCCACAACCAGTTTAAGTCGCTCTCCATTATCAAGCGTATTACCTTGCTCAGCGAGCTGGTTTTCCAATTCCAGTAACAATTGATACCAGAAAGGTGCTATATTCGCAGCCCCACAAATTGGTTTGTATTTATCTTCTCCTTTCGCTGACGCATCCCGAAACAGAAAGGCGATTTCACCCATGCTTTCTAACTGGGTTTGTGACTTATGTTTGCCAATATGTTTAGTTAACAGCGTGGTGCAGTCTGTCGGTTTCACTATAGGGTTGTATTTTTCCTGCCAGTTACGCAGTTTTTCCAGCCAATATAATACTTCCTCATTCTGCCAAGGGATGATGTAGCCCCGCTCAAGTTCGTCTTTATTTTGGTCAGCGGTTTTGTTGGTGTTGATATATAAACCTGTGGAATACTGGCCTGTCATGGTGTCATGGATACGGCGAATGATGCCTTTACCAAAAGGGCGTTTTTCGCTACCGAGCGCAAAGTCATGCTTGTCATTGAGCTTCCAACGACCGCTTTCATAACGCCACGTATCCGCTTCACCACTGTCTAACATACGCACTTGATAGGTGCGCAGTGGCAGATGCAGCTTCATAAATATAACCATCGCTTTGACAGGTGACCAGATTTGGTGGAGGGTGATTCTTTTATTATCTCTAGTCACCTCTTTGGTACGCCACACACAATCGGGGTCAGATTTGTCAATCAAGTCAGGCTCAACTTCAAACCAATCGCCACCTGATTTCCTTTGCCCTGCCTGCTCTTGTGCCCATGTCCAATGCTTGAAATGTCGGTAGTGATAGCTAGGCAGTAACGACTCGCCTTGTGGTAGGTTTTGCTCAATCACCGTCAGTTCCGCTTTATCTGGCAATGGACACAGAATTTGGCGCAGGTCTTGGATGTAACGATACGGAAGTGGGTTACGCACGGTTTCAGTGTGTGATTGTTGCCTCTTAATTTTGCTCAGCGGATTGCGAACCAGTGGCATTAAGTTGCCGCTATCATCTTCTTCAGATAGATGATGCTCAATGACGTAATTAATGAAGTCACCGAGGTGGTTGATAGATTTTGATACTTTGACGGGGTCGTTAATAGTTTTTCTCACAGTAGCTTCTAGCTCTTCAGTGGAGCAGATATGGCCATTGTAGCCCTTGAAAAACAGACCAATATCAGTTGCATAGGGAGCGCACTCCAACAGGTAGGACTCAAAAAAACGGCTCAACGCGGAAAGCTTGTGGTCAACCCCCACATGCTGTGTCGCCATCCACTCAGCGGCTAATTCCTGCCATTGCTCCCACTCAGGGCCAAGGGTGGTGAGCATCCATTTAAACGTTAAGTCCGATGTACGCCCGTCATGTTTCTTGACTTTTTTTGCCATTATTTACCTCGTAATTTCGGATGCTTGCCTGTGAAATAGCCTTGCGGGTCAATATCGTCAAAACCGTGCTCGACCAACTCTTTCCAATCTAGCGATTTTACTTTGGACTCAGGATTTGCCAGTTGTAGCGTGGCCTTGTTGAGTTCATCGGAAATTTCCTGCTGCCCTTTACCTGTGTAGGGAACTTGAGACTCCAGTGATTTATGGTGCATACATCGTCGTATCACCAACGGGTTAAGTCCTGAACGCTCTAAGCGTCTGCCATAACTATGACGATGACCGTGCGGGTCGAACCCTTCCGATTTGTTTGGCTCTAAGCCAATGCGCCTTAATCCCGCCGCATAGCTTTGGTGAAACGCATTCAAAGTGTATGGGTTTCCAAGGGCGCTGTGATGGAATGAAATGAACGCATAGGTGTGATGGCAGTCAATACTGGCTCGATATTTTTGGTATCTCTTCCACAGTGACATAAAAACCTTGCCATAATCCGTTGGAAACCACTGAACTTGTATGTAGTTATCTCGATGGTCTACAACTCTTGTTTTCCAGCCAACGTATGCCGTGCCTTTCATTCGTTTGCGTGGTATACGAGCGTATTTTTCTTGTAAATAGGCTTCTCTGGTTTTTGTCCCTGAGCGACTACGCCAACCTTCGGGTGCTTTACCATCGACTTCGTTGTAAATTCGAACTATCGCTTTTTCAGGGTCATACGGATCTTCAAGTACATCAGTCACCCACAGCATAATAGCTTCGCTTTCACGCAAACCGCCACCGTGCATCAAGAGCAGCATAAGCTTATCTCTCAACGCAACTCGTGGATCTTTTGCTCCGCCAATACCATCTTTATAGAATGATTCCCAATGCTTATCTGGGAATGCTAAAGCATCGTCTTCGGCTTTCGTCAATGGAGTACGTCCTTTCATTGTGCGAGCTTTACGGATGGTTTTGTTAACGGTTTTATCTTCAATATGTCCAAGGAAGTCATTTTGGTTTTTTCGATACCAAGCAGCGTAATTAAGGCGTTGCTCATGAGGTGTGGCATCTCGCAAAGGGTTCATTGGCTCTGCGCCATGCTTGTTAGCCAGCCAATCAGTAAATGCCGTTAATCGATGAATATGTTTATTGACGTTATCAGTTGAGCTTGGCACCCAGTACAAGCCAGAGGGATCTAAACCATCTTCACCGATGGTGCCTGTGTAAAGACGCTTAGCAAAGGTTTGGAATAGCATTTTAGGATCTTCAAATAATCCTTTGTTGGCTTCCATGTAATCCAAGAGCAAAGAAGTGGCTTGTATAAAACCATTCATTAAAGCATTACTAGCACCATCAGCTTCCATCTTTAGCAAGTAATCGGTAACTGAACCAACTTCACCTTGTTCGGTGATCAAGATGGGGAGCTGACTTTTAATGCCAGTATTATCTTCTACGATAGTTGCTTTGACTTTAACCGATGACAAGGTTCATTCCTTTATACACGTTAAACATACAATACACTATAATTCTAAAGAGTTTATTGTCAAATAAAAAGGCAGATTTCTCTGCCTTAATACACAATATACATAGTTCAAGGTACTATATATAACTATTGGGCGCTTTATTCAAAGGTTAAGCAAAGTCATTAATCACTCGAGCAAAACCTACGTGGGCAATTTACGCAGGTAGAGATAGCGTCGTTAAACCTAACATCGTTTGCATTACGCCAACCACTTGGCAACTGTAACCAAATTCGTTGTCATACCATACATAAAGAATGGCACGCTTGCCTTCTGCAATAGTCGCTTGTGAATCAACCACACCCGCGTAGCGAGAACCGACTAAATCGCTCGATACAATCTCAGTAGAGTCTGTGTAGTCAATTTGATTTTGCAGTGGTGATTGTAGCGCCGTATCTTTCAGATACTCGTTAAGCTCATCTTTACTGGTCTCAGCATTCAGGTTCATGCTGATGATCGCCATAGAGACGTTAGGCGTCGGCACACGAATCGCGTTACCAGTTAACTTACCAGCTAATGCAGGTAAAGCTTTAGCAACCGCTTTTGCTGCACCCGTTTCAGTGATCACCATGTTTAATGGTGCACTACGGCCACGACGGTCAGCGGTATGATAGTTATCAATCAGGTTTTGATCGTTGGTATAAGAATGAATCGTTTCAACGTGACCATTCTCGATACCATATTTATCATTCACAGCTTTCAGTACTGGCGTAATAGCATTGGTGGTACAACTCGCCGCTGAAACGATAATGTCTTCAGGGGTAATATCGCCTTCGTTCACACCGTAAACAATGTTCTTAATCGCGCCTTTTGCAGGAGCCGTCAGTAATACTTTGCTGGCACCTGGGCTCTTAAGGTGTAAACCAAGACCCGCTTCATCTTTCCAAATACCTGTATTATCAACAATCAATGCATCATTGATGTCGTATTTAGTGTAATCCACTTCGTCGGGTGAATTAGCATAGATCACTTGGATATAAGTGCCGTTGGCTATGATGGCGTTGTTCTCTTCGTCAACTTCAACAGAGCCATTGAAAGGGCCATGGACTGAGTCACGACGCAGTAAACTCGCGCGTTTTTCTAAATCGCCTTTCTTACCGCCACGTAAAACGATAGCGCGTAACCTTAACTTATTGCTGCGACCTGTGCGTTCAATCAGCAAGCGTGCCAATAAGCGACCGATACGGCCAAAACCATAAAGCACGACGTCACGCGGTGCGACATCATCGGCATGGTCGATAGCATCGGCCAATTCTTTTGCCATATAGCTTTCAATTTCGCTGACATCAGTATGGTCGCGCCAGTAATTGACAGCGAGTTTACCAATATCCACTTTACATTGTTTAACTGCGAGTTTGCTCAAAGCTTGAACGAAGGGGAAACTCTCGCGTAAACGCAATTTTTCACCGACATGACGACGAACTAAACGGTGCGCTTTAATGATTTCAATCGTAGAAGCATTGAGTAACGGCTTGCCGTAGACCACGACTTCAACGCCTTGGTTACGGTACAACTTGCCTAACAAAGGCTGCATCGCCTCTGCCATTTCAAAACGTTCTTGCCAACTTTGTAGGTGTTTATCAGCGCTCATTTACAGATCCTTTATCTCACTTTTCAATAAAATGTACTGAAAGGTTTGAGTAACATGACGAAAAGACCAATAATCTAATGCGGGTTTTAGGGAAAACCCTGTTTTGGTCGGCGCCATTGTAATGAAAGTCGCGCTTTGTTGCCAGTAAGATATTTTCTGTAAATCTGTAATTTTATTAGAAAAATTATCGTTTGGAGAGTGTTTTGAGACAAAATCTAGTAATAATTACATCATTTACCTTAGGGATGAGCTTTTTCGGTCTTTTCGGTTGTGATAATGACCGAAATATCTCAGTAATTTGTAAAAATAATCCTGAAATTTGTGCCGATTTGCATAAGGACAGCTGGTGTTTGACTGAAAAGACCAAACTTATCCAAAACCGCTACAAGTTAAAAGACAACGAAAACCTCACAGGTAAGCAGCTCTACTCACAATTAACCTACCTTGAGGATTACAGCCGTTGTATTGAACTCGCCTCTGGCGTTCAGCATATCATCCACACCAATCGCACAGCAGATAGAGCCAGAGCCTTTAGACTAAGCACTCAAAATTTAAGTTTACTACAAGATCAAACCCGTGAACGGCAAGACCCTTTTATGTCCTATTACCAATGGACTCGCTTTGGCGATACCGCAGCGTTAAATAGATTATTAGAACAGGAAAACGCCGGCGAAGTGACTGACCCCTTTCTACTTGCCCAAGTCGCAACCTATTACAGCAATCGAAATGCCATCAAAGCGCAACAACTCTATCTTAAAGTCTTTGCGGAGATCCATTACGATGATTTCGACGTTAACTGGTTACTTGGGCTCGCATCTGCCTATCGCCAGCAACAAGTTTTAGATAAATCCTATATGCTGACGAAAGCAAATTTACTACTTACGCAGCAGAAGTATTCTGAGGAAAAAATGCTAGCCTTGCTCGGTGGCAATAAAACGCTGGCGACTGAACTCGATCTAAAAGCCCAAGCCCTTATCGATGTGCTAAAAAAGGGCACTTATTCTATGAGTCCAGTAAGACAATGGCTTGATCCTCAAGCGGTTGCCCAAGCGCCAACTGCAACTGAGGTGGTGCCGCCTGCGCCTGTCGAAAAAGTAAACTAAGCAACTGATGGCAAAATGTTTGCCATCTTGTAATTTTTTACCCAATTAACGCGTGAAAAATGGCGATTTCGCGACCGATGTAAAAAAAATACCTAATTTGTTAATCAAGACAGCGGTAAAATGCCGATTTAACTTGACGATAGCTGTCAGTTTGGTAATTTTACTACCAGTTGAATTTTATAATCACCAGAGGGATATGAGATGACTATCCGTGTAGCAATAAATGGCTATGGCCGTATCGGTAGAAACGTATTACGCGCCTTGTACGAAAGCGAAAAAGCTTATCCAATCAAGATTGTCGCTATTAATGATTTAGGCGACGCTTCAATCAACGCTCACCTGACAAAATACGATTCTGTTCATGGTCGTTTCAATGCGAAAGTTGACCATGATGCCGAAGCTATTTATGTGAATGGCGATAAGATCCTCACTTTCCAAGAACGTGATCCTGCAAAACTACCATGGGCTGAGTTGCAAGTAGACGTGGTGTTCGAATGTACCGGTATCTTCACTTCTAAAGAAACCGTTCAACCACATTTAACCGCTGGCGCGAAGAAAGTGATTATTTCTGCTCCAGGTAAAAATGTGGATGCCACAGTTGTTTACGGTGTGAACAACAACGTGCTGACCTCAGACATGACAGTGATTTCAAATGCTTCTTGTACAACAAACTGTTTAGCCCCTTTTGCTAAGCCGTTAAATGACGAGATTGGTATCGAATCAGGCCTGATGACCACCATTCACGCTTATACCAACGATCAACGTTTATCTGACGTGTACCACACAGATTTACGTCGTGCCCGTGCTGCGGCACTGTCAATGATCCCAACTAAAACTGGCGCAGCAGCTGCTGTAGGTTTGGTTGTACCTGAATTACAAGGTAAATTCGACGGTTTAGCGGTTCGTGTACCTACAGTTAACGTATCACTCGTGGATTTATCTTTCATCGCTGCCCGTGATACGACAGTTGAAGAAGTGAATGCCATTATCGAACGCGCTGCCAGCGTTGCGCCATTGAGCGAAGTGTTAGCGGTAAACAAAGAGCCATTGGTGTCTATCGACTTTAACCACAATGCGTTTTCTTCAAACTTTGACGCAACTCAAACCCGTGTAAACGGTCGTTTAGTGAAAGTGATGTCTTGGTATGATAACGAGTGGGGATTCAGTAACCGTATGTTAGATAACGCGGTTGCACTGATGAACGCCAAGTAAGCGTAAAGTAATCTAGTCATTAGATCCCGCGTTACTCAATCAAGCCTCGCATTTGCGAGGCTTTTTATTGCCTTAGTTTTAATAAAAACAACAGACATAAAAAATCCCCACGCTATGGTAGGGATTTTTATTAGGCTGAAGAAAAGCTAAATAACGCGCTTAGGCATTACCCTTCACTTTCATATTCAGTGTCTTGGCAAAATCCAGCATACGCGTCAGCGGAATAAGCGCCTTAACTCTTAAGTCTTCATCTACAAAAATCTCATGGGTGGTTTTATCGCTGTCGGCGAGTGACGCTTCAATTGCCTGCAAACCGTTCATCGCCATCCAAGGACAGTGGGCACAGCTCTTACAGGTTGCGCCATTTCCGCCCGTTGGCGCTTCAATTAAAATTTTACCTGGCGCCGCCTGCTGCATTTTATAAAAAATGCCGCGATCGGTTGCCACGATAAAACGCTCATTCGGCATGGTCTGCGCCGCTTTAATCAGCTGACTGGTCGAGCCAACAGCATTGGCCATCGCCACCACACTGGCTGGCGACTCAGGATGCACAAGAATAGCTGCATCTGGGTAAACGCTTTTCATATCGCGCAGCGCATTAGATTTAAACTCGTCATGAACAATACAATCGCCCTGCCACATCAACATGTCGGCGCCCGTCTGTTTGGCAATATAGCTGCCTAAATGACGATCGGGTCCCCAAATGATCTTTTTACCTTCACTGTCTAAGTGCTCAACGATTTCGAGAGCAATACTTGAGGTCACCACCCAATCGGCACGCGCTTTAACCGCAGCCGAGGTATTGGCGTAAACCACCACAGTATGATCTGGGTGCGCGTCGCAGAAAGCGCTGAACTTATCGATTGGACAACCTAAGTCCAATGAACAGGTCGCTTCAAGGGTCGGCATTAAAATGGTTTTTTCTGGGCTTAAAATCTTGGCGGTTTCGCCCATAAACTTGACCCCAGCAACGATTAAGGTTTTTGCTGGGTGATCGCGGCCAAAGCGCGCCATTTCTAAGGAGTCTGAAACGCAGCCGCCAGTCTCTTCGGCGAGGGCTTGGATTTCAGGATCGGTATAATAGTGGGCAACCAGAACGGCATCTTTTTCAATGAGCAGTTGTTTGATCCGCGCCTTATAATCGGCTTTTTGCGCATCGGACAAAGGCACTGGTTTAGGCGGAAACGGGTAATCAATGGTTTCTATTGTTGGAGCAAATGGGCTGGGGGCTAACTGACTCATAACACATCCATCAGGATAACTACGTTCGGGAATTATACGTAATCGGGATCAAAAGATTAACCCATTTGTGCAAAGCAAATAAAAAAGGACGCTTTTAGCGTCCTTTTAGTGTCAGTTATTCGTGCCAGCGGCTTAGCGCATCGCTAATAACATCTCTTGTGGCTGCTCAAGATACTGTTTCCACAGATTACAGAAGCGAGCAATGGTGCCGCCATCGATCACTCTATGGTCACCTGACCAGCTCACTTGCATGATTTGGCGAGCTTCGACTTCCCCTTTCGCGTTAAAGCGCGGTAGGGTTTGCAACTTACCTAAGGCCACAATCGCCACCTCAGGTTTGTTGATAATAGGCGTCGCCACTGTGCCACCTAAAGCGCCAATGTTAGAAATAGATATAGTGCCGTCTTTCAGATCCGCTGGCGCCACGCGGCCGCTACGGGCTGCTTGGGTCAGGCGGGTGATTTCTGCGGCCACTTCTAAAATGCTCTTGTCCTGCACATCTTTGATGTTGGGCACCAAGAGACCGACTTTAGAATCCACCGCCATGCCGATATTGTGACGCGCCTTATAAGTCAGTTCAGTGCAATCCGCATTCACTTGACTGTTCATCACAGGGAACTGACTTAACGCGAGCGACATTGACTTCATGAAGAAAGGCATCATGGTCAGCTTCACTTCATCAGACGAATACTTCACTTTCATGCTTTCACGCAGTGCAACTAAGTCTGTTAAATCAAACTCTTCACAATAGGTAAAGTGCGGAATGCTCGACACAGATTCCACCATCATGCGTGCCATCACAGCTTTTACGCCGCGGATAGGCTCAACCGTGTCAGCGCGTTGAGTCACTGTAGATGTTGGGACTTGGGTTTGAGATGCTTGAGTCGCTTGAACTGACGCCTCTTTTACCTGAGCCACACTTGGAGCAGAAACATTGCTCGCGCCTTGTTGGAAGCGAGTGATGTCTTCCTTATACACACGGCCGTGCTTTCCTGTGCCAGGTACTTGGCTCAAATCGATATCTAACGACCGCGCCATACGGCGAACTGCGGGGCTGGCTAAGGCTTTACCTTGACGAGCAGGCTCTGCACTCACAGCCTGCGCTGCAGGTGCCGCATTATCTGTATTTGTTGTCGCTGCAGGTGCAGAAGCCGCCTGTTCAACTTCAATGGCAAATAAAGGCGCATGCACTTTGGCAAGCTGACCTTTGCGATAATGCAGTTTGGCTATTTTACCCGCTTTAATGGCAGGAATTTGCACCAGCGCTTTATCTGTCATCACGTCGGCAATCGGTTGATCTTCCTCAACCCAATCACCTTCACTCACCAACCATTCGACTAGCTCACATTCAACTATGCCTTCGCCGATATCTGGTAGCAAGAATTCTTCAATGCTGACAGACGAACTGGATGACGTGGTCGCGTTTGTGACTGCCACTGGCTCAGCAGCTTTTGCGATTGTCGCAGCTGCAGCCGCAACAGATTCTTCGCCCGCGATTTCAACGGCACCTTCAATTTGTACGGCATAAAGCGGCGCATGCACTTTCGCAATATCGCCCTTGGCGTAATACAGCTTAGTGACTACGCCAGCAAAAGGCGCAGGGATTTGCACTAAGGCTTTGTCTGTCATGACATCGGCAATCGGCTGATCTTCAACGACTGTGTCGCCTTCTTTGACCAACCATTCAACCAACTCACACTCCACAACACCTTCGCCAATATCCGGCAAAATAAAATCTTTAATCATACCGGACTCCTAGAAGGTCACTGATGCTTTGATGGCTTCAAACGTTTTGAATGCATCTGGCATGTATTCTTTTTCATGAATGAGTGGGTACGGGGTATCTAAACCACAAACGCGGCTGATGGGTGACTCTAAATACAAGAAGCATTCTTGCTGAATCGTCGCCGCTATCTCACCAGCAAAACCACCGGTTAATGGCGCTTCATGGTTAACCAGTAAACGTCCGGTCTTTTTGACTGAATCGGCAACGGTATCGATATCCCAGGGTGACAAGGTGCGTAAATCGATAACTTCACAGGAGATCCCTTCTTTAGCGGCCATGTCGGCGGCTTTTTCAAGGATTTCCATTTGCGCGCCCCACGCTACTAAGGTGATGTCTTTACCTTCGCGAACCACTTCAGCCTTACCCAGTTCAATTTCATAATCGCCCGCTGGCACTTCGCCAACCGATGCACGATATAAACGCTTAGGCTCAAAGAAGATCACCGGATTTTTGTCACGGATTGACGCCAACAGCAGACCTTTGGCTTGCTCAGGGTTACGTGGCACCACCACTTTTAATCCCGGTGTCTGGGTAAAATAAGCTTCGGGTGATTGAGAGTGATAATGGCCGCCCGCGATACCGCCGCCATAGGGCGTACGGAACACTAATCCACCGACATCGAACTCATTACCGCTACGGTAACGGAACTTAGCCGACTCGTTAACGATTTGATCAAACGCCGGAAAGATATAATCGGCGAATTGAATTTCAGCCACGGCGGTCATGCCATTTGAGGCTAAACCATTGGCAAAACCGGCAATACCTTGCTCTGTCAGCGGCGTATTAAAGCAGCGAGCGCGACCGAATTTTTCTTGAAGACCGGAGGTGGCGCGAAATACCCCGCCAAAGTGGCCCACATCTTCACCAAAAACCACCATGCGTTCATCGGCTTGCATGGCAATCGACAAGGCCTCATTGACGGCCTGTAACATATTCATTTCAGCCACGGCTTATAGTCTCCCTGCACTTTTTGGATAGGCTTGCGGATATTTCTTGATATGTTCTTTAAGCTCGGCGAGTTGCTTTTTCAGCACTGGCGTCGGCTTGTCGTACACATCTTCAATAATTTCATCCAGCATAGGCACAGGAATTTTTTCAGCCACTTTTACCGCAGCCAATACTTCTTCACGATATTTTTCATGCAGTTTCACATCATCCGCTTCAGCCAACCAACCTTTGTTGATAAGCCATAATTTGAAGCGTTTAACCGGATCGTGTTGCTGCCACTTGGCTTCTTCATCTTTCGAGCGATAACCAGAGGGGTCGTCTGAAGAAGAGTGCGCGCCGAGACGATAAGTCATGGCTTCAATCAGCACAGGCGCATTATGCTCAATCGCATAGGCGCGGGCTTGCTGAGTTGCGGCTAACACGGCCAACATGTCATTACCATCAACACGAATGGTGTGCATGCCATAACCGACACCACGGCTGGCAATACCGTTACCGGCAAACTGCTCTTCAGTGGGGGTAGAAATCGCGTAGCCATTGTTACGACAGAAGAAAATCACTGGGCATTTCAGTACCGCGGCCATGTTTAGGCCAGCATGAAAATCCCCTTCCGATGCAGCGCCTTCGCCAAAATAACAAACCGCGACTTTGCGCTTACCTTGCATTTTTAAGCTGTAGCCCACACCAGTCGCCTGCGGGATTTGCGTGGCTAACGGTGAAGAAATCGTTTGATAATGCAATGCCGCACTACCGTAATGGATTGGCATTTGTCGACCTTTACCAAGATCTTTCTCGTTACTGAACATCTGATTCATAAACTGTTCAGTGGTAAAGCCGCGATAACGCAGCGCCGCATGCTCGCGATATTGCGCGAGGATCACATCTTCTTGATCGAGTGCGGCCACACTGCCGACAATCGCCGCTTCTTCACCCGTACAGGTCATGTAGAAGCTGATGCGCCCTTGACGCTGGGCGCCAAGCATACGTTCATCAAGTACCCGAGTGAATACACAGGTATCGTAAATTTTAGTGGCTAAGGTTTCATCTATCACAGGCAAAACCGCGGTTTCATAAGTGGTGCCGTCGGCTTGTAGAATTCGAAGGATAGGAATGTGTAGCGATGCCTTATCCAAGAAGCCGACACGGTGCACTGTATCAGTGTTGAGTGTTGCTTTGCTCATATTGTGCTCTTGTTATCTCATTACGCATCAAAGCGTTTTGATGCGTCTGTTTATACGAATATGCCCGACGAACATTACGTTAACGTAAACTACCTATCAACCATTGGCATAGCTCAAACCACAAGTTATCCCTGCCACGCATGTATATATTGCTTTACAAGCCTAACGCACGTCCGCATTCACCGCAGGGATCAGGCAAATCACAGTGCGATTGCCAATAGGCACTTTGGCATTAGGGAACACGACAGACTCAAACTCGTGCTCCACTTTAATTTCTTGCCCACCTTCCCGCGCTAAAACAAAGCCCTTCGGGAAAGATCTGAAGTTTTCGACATCTGTTGCGAAGGTAAATTCAAAATCATCGAAATGTTTATTGATGACGCGGCACACTTGGTACAAGTTAACCTTATCGGCATCAAATGCATCCAGCGCCAACGGCTTAGCGGTGATCAAGCGCATGAACATTTCATGGGTGGCGATAAAACGCGTCATGTCGTTCTGCCCCATGGGATACACTTTGCCAAGCTCAATGGTAAAGGCATCGGCACCGTAGCGTTCAGAGGAAAAATAGCTGAAGGTCGTGGTCGGTTCGTGGTGGAAAAGTACTGTATCGACGCCGCTTGCGGCTAAAAACATAATTTGCTCGCCGCTAAAGGCGCGCCCAGGACGATAGGGATAGATAGCGAACTTTTCATGCTTCGAGGCGCGCATCGCCGTGTGCAGATCATAATGGATGCGCTGACGTCCATCGGCAACCGCAGTATAAAAACGATCGACATAGGCTTCGAGTTTTTTGGCGCGTACTCGCTCAGGGTTCACTAACCCTAGTGGATTGGAATGCTCACCACTAAAAAGACGATTCATGTTTTCGTCAATAATCCGCGTGCCGTTATTAATCGCTAATGGGTTACCAATGAGAAATAAAGTGCGCTGCTTTGCGATGATCTTTTGCTGTAAAAGTTGTTTAATTAAGCTATTGCAGAGTTCAATGGGCGCGGTCTCGTTACCGTGAACACCGCAGGAAAGCACAATATCTTTTCCTTCATTCTGTATTGGTTCGAAAACAATAACACCGGTATCCCACACTTCCACTTGAGTATGATCGCCTAAGTTAAATGAAAATTCGCCATCGAACTGTTCAGGATGGGCTAAGGTGAGCGCTAAAAAATCCTTTGAATCTAACAGAGCTTGTAACACAGAATTCTCCTTATAATGATGTGTAACAGTATTGGCGCAATAGCATAAGTACAGGCAGTAATAACCACTTAAGCATTTATCTCACCGCGGTTAGTCTCACTCGCACCTAAAAAACGGCTTCAATACTAACACATGTTTTTAGTGCTGTTCTCAGACATTTATTGCCGTAGGACCCAGTTTTAAGCGGAATGACATTCAACTAAGCTGATTGTTAAATTCTTAGGACATTCCCTAAGAATTTCCCATGATAAATATTCCAGCTTGAGGCTTGCTTTTGCACTCAAGTTTTATCACAATCCTTAGCCATCTAGACTTCTATTGGATTTAATTATGGCGTTAGCAACCTTTGGTGCCGGCTGTTTCTGGGGCGTAGAGTATTTTTTTAGACAAGTGAACGGCGTATCGAATGCCACCTGCGGCTATATGGGCGGCAATAATGCGGCAACAACCTATGAAGAAGTCAAAAAAGGCAAAACGGGCCATGCCGAAGTGGTACAAGTGGAATTCGATCCCGCCCTTGTTAGTTATGAAGACTTGCTCGATGTATTTTGGAAAAACCACAATCCAACGAGTCTGAACATGCAAGGCGGAGATATTGGCACTCAATATCGCAGCACCATTTTCTTCCACGACCGTGAGCAAAAAGTGGCCGCAGAAGCCTCAAAGTTAGCTTTTGCCCGCTCGGGGCGTTGGGGATTACGCCATATCGTCACAGAAATAGTGCCACTGCAACAGTTCCATGTGGCTGAGGAATATCACCAAAATTACATCGATAAGAATAACTTACCGAGTTGTCATATCGAGTACTAAATACAGTCAAATCAGTATTAGATCAACTACTCATAACTGACATTAGACACAAACAAAAACGCACTCAGATCTGAGTGCGTTTGTTTTTTGATACTTTATAAACCTACTGCAGCATTAAGCGTTTAGCGCCTTATCAATTAATGCCTGCGCATCTTTGATGATCTCAGCCAAATGCTGCTCACTGATAAAACTTTCGCCGTAGATTTTAAATAACGCTTCAGTGCCCGATGGACGTGCCGCAAACCACCCATTAGCTGTGGTAACTTTGATGCCGCCAATCGCCGCATTATTGCCTGGCGCATGGGTTAACACGTTTTCGATTGTCTCACCTGCAAGCACAGTGGCATTTAAGGTATCCGCATTGAGCAAAGCAAACTTGGCTTTGTTTTCAAGACTGATTGGGCTATCGATACGCTTATAGAAACTTTGGCCAAATTGTTTTACTAACTCTTGGTGACGCTGACCTGGGGTTTTACCTGTCACCGCAAGAATTTCTGCGGCAAGTAATCCTAAAATGAAGCCGTCTTTATCTGTGCACCATGTGCTGCCATCACGGCGTAAAAATGCCGCGCCAGCACTCTCTTCACCGCCAAAGGCGATTGTGGCTTCAGCTAAACCGTCGACAAACCACTTAAAGCCCACTGGCACTTCGAGTAACTTTTTGCCGTGGAAAGCACAGATTTTATCGATAAGCGCACTCGATACTAAGGTTTTACCTATGGCTAAGGTATCGCTCCAATCTGGTCTGTGTGTCAGTAAATAATCGATAGCGACCGCAAGATAATGATTCGGATCCATCAAACCCGTACCAGGGCAAACGATGCCGTGACGGTCATAATCGGGATCATTACCAAGGCATAAATCAAAGGATTCTTTATGGGCGAGTAAACCTGCCATCGCATAGGGAGACGAGCAATCCATGCGGATTTTGCCGTCTTTATCCAGCGGCATAAAACTAAAGCTTGGGTCAACTTTATCATTAACTAACGTGATATCGAGCCCATAACGCGTAGCAATCGGTGCCCAGTAGAAAATACCCGAACCACCGAGTGGATCAACACCGATACGCAGCTTAGCCTTAGCAATCGCCTGCATGTCGATAACATTTTCTAAATCAGCCACATAGGGTGTGATCAAATCAATGGCGTTGACATAGCCTGATGCCAGCGCTTCGGCATACGCTAATTTTTGCACGCCAGCTAACGCTTGGCGCAAGTAATCATTGGCCCGCGATTCAATCCAAGCCGTGATATTACCTTCGGCTGGTCCACCATGGGGTGGATTGTACTTGATGCCACCGTCCTGAGGAGGATTGTGGGAAGGCGTAATGATCAAACCATCGGACAATGCCGCACCCGTAATATTGGCTTCGCGATTGGCGCAAATCACCCCATGGGAAACCACTGGCGTTGGCGTAAATCCGTCGTTCTGTTGGATTTTCACTGTAACTTTATTTGCCGCCAGCACTTCAATGGCCGACAAATAGGCCGCATAGGATAACGCATGGGTGTCAATCCCAAGGATCAGCGGCCCATCGATATTTGCCGATTGACGGTAGTCCACTACAGCTTGGGTAATCGCCCAAATGTGTTGTTGGTTAAAACTGCCATTGAAGGCGCAGCCTCTGTGCCCAGAAGTGCCAAAGGTGACGCGTTGTTGTACGTCATCCATATTTGGCGTGATGCTGTAATAATGGCTCATCAGTTTTGGAATATTGACCAGATCCGTCTGATTAGCGATTTGTCCTGCCCTTTGATGTATTGCCACCTATGGCTCTCCTGCACTCAATTACAATTAGAAAAAGTAGAAAAATGTCGTACTAACTTGGCTCACCCGCGGATTAAACGCGCTCGGCGATGCCCGCTGCGACTGTCGCATCACAACCAAATTGCACTAAAACTTCCGATAAAATAGTGCGTTTCTTGGCGGTATTGTTGTTACTCGTTACCCAGAAACCACTTGCACCAATTTCTTTTGGGTTAGCCGAAGCACTCGCTTCGAGCAGTTGTTCCTTAGAGCGAGCAAAATACAAACGATCGCGCCCTTGGATCTGCAGAATTTGTGAGAATTGCTCTGGGGCTAATTGATACAAACTTTCGAGCAAAAAGAGGAAACGCCCTACTGCGCCTTTTTGCTGCGATAACTGATGTTCATCGACTAAGCGACTAAAATCATTCACAGCTGGCACTGTTTGCGCCGCGACGGGCTGAATAGGTTCAGCTTCAAGGCTCGGTTGGCTAATCGCCAAAGGCTGAGGTTGTTCGACCGCATCGACGGACAGGCCGAATAATCGACGAAGAATGTCAGAGGCGCTCTCACCAATACGTTCTGTTTTGCTGGCAATATGACGATAGAGCTCTTCATCTACTTCGATATATTTCATAACCTTAATTATCCTTTGTTATTCGACAGGCTTAACCGAAAAAAGTGTACCACAGCGATCGGGGCAGATCATTGCGATCTGTTACCAGTGTATCTATCTCTATCAATCTGATAAAGCGCCATTATTCTAAAAGTGCGGGAAATAGCACAGCAAACTAGCAGTTAATCGACAATTGCCGAAAAAGCACACAAGTTACTGGCCGCACCCACCATAGAAATGGCAACTGACTTGTCAAGCCAACGGCATTAAGGGCACAATTCGCGTCACGCTAAGCTAAAAATCTCCAACAGGAATCTCCATGAACTTTGTTTCCACAGGCCAAGGACCCGCAGTGCTCTTGATCCACGGCTTGTTCGGTAATCTAGATAACCTCAAAGGTCTAGGGCAAGTATTAGAAAATCAGTATCAAGTTATTCGTGTCGATGTGCCCAATCATGGTTTAAGTGAGCATTGGGATCAAATGGACTACCCTCGCCTCGCCACTGCAATGATCAGTTTGCTCGACGAACTGGCTATTGAACGCGCCCATATTGTGGGTCACTCCATGGGGGGTAAAATCGCCATGGTGACGGCGTTAGCCTTTCCAGAGCGCATTATCAGTATGGTGGCAGCCGATATCGCCCCCGTCGCCTATGAGCCAAGACACGACACAGTGTTTGCGGCATTAGAAAGTCTGCCCTTAGAAGGTCATACCGACAGACGCTTTGCCCTTAACCACTTAATAGACAAAGGTATCGACGAAGCCACCGCGCAGTTTTTACTCAAAAACCTGCAACGCACTGATACTGGCTTTCGTTGGAAAATGAACTTAAGTGGCCTAAAGGCTTGTTATCCTAATATTATTGGCTGGCAAAATCAGACGCCAAATCCAGTACAAAGCTATGCTGGACCAAGTCTGTTTATTCGCGGCGGCGACTCAAATTATGTCACTAGCGAGCACAGAAGCGCTATCATGGCGCAATTCCCCGCGGCACAGGCAAAAACACTTGAAGGATGTGGTCATTGGTTGCATGCGCAAAAACCCGTCATTTTTAACCGGATCGTGTCTGAATTTATTGACAAACATTCAATGTAAATCAGCAGCAAACTCGACCGAAAGCATATGGCAGCCGCCATCTTGTTGTGATATATTCGCGCCTCTTTTGGCCTTAGAACACTCTCAAGGACTAAGAAAGTATGTTATCTCAGTACATGGAACAAATTGAAACCATCGGCCTGAACCTGTTTTTTGCCTCGATATTTTTCTTTATCGGCATGGCCATCCACGATGTGCTTAAACAAGGTAACGTGCCAAAATTTGGTCGATTTATTGTTTGGTTAGTGTTATTTCTCGGCTGCGCCGGGTTTATTGTAAAAGGTATTATCCAGATCACTTGGGAAGGCTCAGGGATCGGTTAACAATAAGAACATGGCAAAAGAAGCGACAGACAGAACCACCATTGACCTTTTTGCCAATGAAAAGCGCCGGGGCCGCCCAAGAAGTAATCCTTTGTCCCGTAGCCAACAGCTTAAGGTCAACAAACGCAATCAAATCCAGCGCGATAAAGCCAACGGATTAAAGCGAATAGAGTTAAAGGTGTCACAAGATTTGTATGACGCCTTGAATGAGCAGGCATTGGCCAGTAACATCAGCCGTAGCCAGTTAATCGAATTAATTCTTCAGCAACAAGTTGAGTGCTGAACGAGTACCAGCAAGATTAACCTAATAAGTGAACTAGACATTAAAGGATAGACAATGGCAACTGTAGGTCTTTTTTTCGGTAGCGACACAGGTAACACCGAAGCTGTAGCCAAGATGATCCAGAAAAAACTGGGTAAAAAAATGGTTGAGGTGAAAGATATCGCCAAAAGTACCAAAGAACAGATTGCAGAGTATGACTTGCTGCTGTTCGGCATCCCGACCTGGTATTACGGTGAAGCGCAATGTGACTGGGATGATTTCTTCCCTGAATTAGAGCAAATTGATTTTACTGACAAACTTGTCGCTATTTTTGGTTGTGGTGATCAAGAAGACTACGCTGAGTACTTCCTTGATGCCATGGGCATGGTTGGTGATATTGTTCAGGCCCGTGGTGGTATCATCATCGGCCATTGGCCAACTGCAAGCTACAATTTTGAAGCCTCTAAAGGTCAAGTCGATGACGACCACTTTATTGGTTTAGGTATCGATGAAGATCGCCAGCCAGAGCTGACTGAAGAACGTGTTGATGCTTGGGTTAAGCAAATTTACGAAGAAATGTGTTTAGCTGAATTAGAAGATTAATTCTGTTAACCATTTGATTAAAGCGGCTTAACGCCGCTTTTTTTATGCATATATTTCTGACTTGTTGCGACTATCTACTTGTTGTAACTAAGAATAACGACATACCACACTCATGACCAACACACCCCGCTCCACTCATTGGGATATTTTTTGCACCGTCGTCGATAACTATGGCGATATTGGCGTCACTTGGCGTTTAGCCAAACAAATGGCTAATGAGTACCACATTCCCGTTAATTTGTGGGTCGATGACCTCGCAAGCTTCTCGCATATCTTACCGACACTCGATCCACTAAAAGCCACTCAAACCTTCAATGGTGTGAATATTATTCATTGGAAAGAGCCTTTGCCTATAAAGTTTGTTGCAGGAGCTGTGCTCATCGAAGCCTTTGCCTGTGAATTACCCGAACAGGTAAAAGCGCAGCTGGTTTATTTACATCAGAACGCCCCAAAATCTGTACCTGTCTGGCTGAATTTAGAGTATTTAAGCGCTGAGGATTGGGTTGAAGGCTGCCATGGTTTGCCATCGTTACAAGCCAATGGTTTGAAGAAGTATTTCTACTTTCCCGGTTTTAGCGCCAAAACGGGTGGACTCATTTGCGAGCAAAATTTGTTTGCAGAGCGTGATGCTTGGCAAGCTGATACTGCCAATAAATTGCAGCTTTTTACTGCTCTAGGTCTTAAGGACATTCAGGCACAAGACACTGTTATTAGCGTTTTTAGCTATGAGACCGAGGCGTTACCCGCATTATGTGAGTTATGGCAGCAATCGGTAGAAAAAATCCATGCGCTGATCCCAAAGGGCCGTAGCTTAAACCGTCTGACGCATTTACTGCCCTGTGAAATTGCCGCTCTAGTGCCGGGTCAACAGATAAATCATGGCAATTTAACCCTGCACATTTTACCTATGACAGACCAACAGGGGTTTGATCGCCTGCTCTGGAGCAGTGATTTTAATATCGTGCGCGGTGAAGATTCCTTTTTACGTGCCCAATGGGCCGCAAAACCCTTCATTTGGCACATTTATCCCCAAGAAGATGATTATCACCTCGTAAAATTAGAAGCTTTTCTCAAACTTTACTGCGATAATCTGCCACCTAAAATTGCTTGTTATTGGTCTGAATTGAATCTCGCGTTCAACCAAGCACAGCAATCAGCCGTGAGCCTTCACTGGCAAAACCTTAATCCTGTTAATTTGCCCTTGTTGCATCACCATGCTAAACAATGGCCAATTAATGCATTAAATGCTGCAGATCTCGCTACTCGACTAGTTCAGTTCGTTAAAAACAGCTAAGATACTGCGCGAAAACAGAAAAATCTAAATATAGGAAATAGTGTAATGAAAACTGCTCATGAAATCCGTCCTGGTAACGTGATCATGTTAGATGGCAGCCCATGGGTTGTGCAGAAAACTGAAACAACTCGTTCTGGCCGTAACGCTGCTATCGTTAAGTTAAAGTTGAAAAACTTACTGCTTAACTCTGGTACTGAAACGACTTTCAAAGGTGAAGATAAGTTAGAAGACATCATCCTAGATCGTCTTGACTGCACATATTCTTACTTTGCAGATCCTATGTTTGTATTCATGGATGCAGAATACAACCAATACGACGTAGAAGCTGAAAACCTAGGTGATGCAGCGGCTTATATCGTTGACGGTATGGAAGAAACTTGCCAAGTGACTTTCTATGATGGCAAAGCTATCTCTGTTGAAATGCCAACCACTATCGTCCGTGAAGTGATCTACACTGAGCCTTCAGCTCGTGGCGATACTTCAGGTAAAGTGATGAAGCCAGCGACTATCACTGGCGGTGGCACAGTGAGTGTTGCTGACTTCGTGAAAGTAGGCGACAAAATTGAAATCGACACTCGTACTGGTGAATTCAAGAAGCGCGTTTAATCGCCCTTCTCGTTTCCAGACGAAGAAAAGCCAGTGCTTGCACTGGCTTTTTTGTTGCTGTTTTTTTAGTGATGTGTCGAGTCACTCAAGGGAATAGGCATTAGCATTGCGGCCCTAAGAAACGTCGCTCCCAAGCCCCTATCTCACTCAAATAACTTTGGAATTCAATTTCCTTCACCGATACAAAGCCAGTGACAAAATCGTCCCCGAGTAAGCGTCGTGCCGAATCACTTTGGCGCATTTGCGTTAACGCAGCTAAAAATGTCTGCGCGAGGTCATGGCTGCTATCGTAGGCGCTCCCAGTTTCTGGTGCACTTGGCGATAATTTCTCTTCCAATCCGGCAAGGCCCGCAGCCAAAGATGCGGCAATCATCAAATACGGATTGGCATCGGCGCCCGCAATACGATTCTCTACCCGTCTCGCCATCGGAGCACTCAATGGCACACGTAAACCAGTGGTGCGATTATCAACGCCCCAACTTAAATTAATCGGCGCTTGACTGCCGGAAATGTAACGTCTAAATGAATTGATATTGGGTGCGAATAACAACATTAAATCAGGTAGATACTTTTGTAATCCGCCGATGTAGTGGTGAAAACGGTCAGTGTCACTACCATCAGCATGGCTGAAAATATTATTACCTTTATCATCGACGACACTTTGATGTAAATGCATAGAACTGCCGGGTTGACCCGCTATGGGTTTCGCCATAAAAATCGCATTCAAGCCATGTTTTATGGCGATTTCTTTCGCGGCATATTTGAACATAAAGGCTTGATCCGCTAAGGCCAGCGGATCGCCATGCACTAAGTTAATTTCATATTGCGATAGCCCCATTTCATGGATCCAAGTATCACCTTTAATCCCTATCGCATCGATGGCGGCATTAAACTCATCCCAAAATGGTGCGAGTTCATTGAGCATATTCATGCTAAACGCGGATTGACCATTTTCAGCTCGGCCACTTTTTGAAATGGGTGCCTGATAAGGCACACTCGGATCGGTATTGGCTTCAGTCAGATAAAACTCAATCTCAGGGGCCACCACGGGCGTTAACCCCAAGGCTTGGTAACGGGCCAACACATTTTTTAACATAGAGCGCGGCGCAAATGGACATAAATTGCCATCTAGTAATACGCAGTCATGGATGGCAAATGCGCGCGGCACTGTGCTCCATGGGATCATCTTGAGAGTGCTGTAATCGGGGACGAGTAAAAGATCAGGATCAGCATCAGGGAAAACAGGATCGTAGGAATACTCACCGGTAATCGCTTGCATCGAAATCGCTTGGGCAATACGTAATTCAGCACCCTGAGCAAAACTTCGGGCTGGCATAAGCTTTCCCCTTGGATAGCCTGAAATATCAGGGAATAAACATTCGACATCACGTATTGTGCCGTGCTCGAAAAACGCAGTAAGAAGAGTTGAGTCCATTTGATTCGTTTGCCACTAATGTTGAAAATAATACCTTGAAGGATGCAAAGTATAATCAGGCTTTGATTTGAAAAGCTACATGGCGACGATGAAATATGTAAAATATAAATGACAATTCCGTAAAATATAATTTGACATCAGTTGGAAATCTTCATTTAGCAGTGTAATCGTGTTTATTCTAGTTCAAGCCTCATCACTCTTTACTCACCCTAGCCGCCTAACCCCATTACGGCAGACATAAAAAAACCAGCCGTAGCTGGTTTCTTATATTAATCATGACAGAAGTTATGCAATCACAATAAAGCCGATAAATGCTATTACTGCTGCGATAAGTGCATAAGGTAACTGAGTCACAGCATGGCTCACTAAGTTACAACCTGAGCCTTGGGCGGCCAATACGGTTGAATCTGAGTAGAAGCACGCTTGGCTACCAAATGATGATGCAGACAATAAGGCCCCAATGACTAATGGGATGTCCGCCCCAACCGCTTGCGCTAATGGCATCACGATAGGAATCGTCACGGCAAATATACCCCAGCTCGAACCTGTGGCAAACGCGAGTATAGCCATAGATAAAAACACTACCGCAGGCAGCAATTTAGGTGTCATAAATGGGCTTAATGACTCAATGACATACTGCGGCAGTAACAACTGATCGCACACATCCTTAAACACAAACGCCGCAATCACAGTGCTAATGGCCGGTAGCATGCTTTTAAAGCCATCGATCATTTGGTCCATCATCTCTGAAAATGGCATCAAACGCTGCACTGCATAATAAGGAATCGTGATAACTAAGGTCGCCAGCAAGCCTTTCCACACGTCGATATCAAAGTACACGGTAAAGGCAACTAACAAACCAATAGGCACTAAAAAGTTATGCAGTTTGCCCTGATTATCGGCGTGCTTAAATTCCTCTTCTATGGCTTTAACCGCATATTCATCCGAAGTTTGCACTTGGTCGAAATCCACCTGCGCTTCAGCGGGTTCACCTTGGGCAGCGCGCAGCTGCGCAGTCTTCATTGGACCAATAGCGGGCACAATACCTAATGCGACAAGTAGTACCATAGCCACAGCTAACCAAGCATAAAGCATGTAAGGAATGGCTTGCATATAAACTGCAATGCCTTGACCTTCGGCTGCCACACCGTTATCCACCAGTAATCCACCAAAAAATACCGCCCAAGTCGATAATGGCACTAACACGCACACGGGCGCGGCGGTGGAGTCCACGACATAGGCGAGCATTTCACGGGACACTTTAAATTTATCCGTTACACGCTTCATGGTTTCACCCACAGTCAACGCATTGAGATAGTCATCGATAAAAATCACGATCCCAAGGATAAATGTCATTAATAGGGAAGATTTAGGTCCTTTCGCCAATTTAAGTGCATTGCGGCCAAACGCTAATGCGCCGCCAGTTCGTACTAAAAGTGCGATGAGCGCACCAAAACCACCACACACCAGAATCAACCAACCTATGGTTTCATCGGCCATAACCTTTAATGACACACTAGCAAAATTGTTTAAGACTTGACTGGGATCGAGTAACAGGAAACCGGTTACCGCACCTATGATCAAAGATAAAATAGGACGGCGTAACCAAATAGCTAACACCAATACCACCATAGGTGGAATGAGACTTAACGCTGTCGGTTCAGACATGCACTTAGGTCCTCTAAATAAATCGCCTAAAAGGCAAATGGTTTTAGAATAACGTCTGAAATCAACACGATTCAGAACGTCAACACAGCTGCTTCATGATGACTACCCCTGAAGATAAAACCCGCGAATTGCTTGCTATCTAAGGTGCCTTGCCAAAAACATCGCGCAGAAAATAAAGCGCATCGAATATTGAGTCAACTATAAATTTAACTTGATAGAAAATAAATTTATTTCCCGTGAGACAATTTTACATAACCATATAATTTAGAAGACTTTTAACGACATTGTAACTTAAACATTTATGATCTTCTTAGCTTAATAAGCATTCAATAAATATGCCTAATTATCACAAGATAAAATGCCGCTAGCATAAGTTTACCTTATCAAAAATCTATGATTAAAAATCAACCATTAAGTATCAGCTAAAATACATTTTCTTCTGTCACGATTAATATGGCTAATATAGAGAAATTAAATATGGGTCAGCTAATGAAAACGCATTTTCATCTTTCGAAATGAAAAAACATAAACAAGATTCCCCCACCAACCCAATAGATAAACAATCTTAAAATCATGCAAATGTCAGAGCATAAAACTTGTGCAGATTTCTTTAATCGCCTGTTAAAGCATATTTAACTGAGGGATATTTATAAAAAAAGCGCAATTCTGTGCTTATCCCCCCTTTCATCTACAATGAAATTTCGTTATGGTGCGCTAACTTAAGCCAAAACTTTATGCATGTTCCGAGGTGTAAATGCGCCCTATCATCAAATCCAACAAGCTGGATACCGTTTGCTATGACATCCGCGGCCCAGTGCACAAGGAAGCCAGACGTTTAGAAGACGAGGGGCATCGAATCCTCAAACTCAACATTGGTAATCCGGCCCCCTTCGGTTTCGAAGCGCCTGAAGAAATTGTGCGCGATGTGATCCTCAATTTACCCAGTGCCCAAGGCTACTGTGAGTCAAAAGGATTATTCTCTGCCCGTAAGGCCATAGTGCAGCATTATCAAGCCCAAGGGATTTTTGGTGTCGATATCGAAGATATCTATATAGGTAACGGCGTTTCAGAACTTATTATGATGGCAATGCAAGGCCTGCTGAATACCGATGATGAGATCTTAATCCCCTCACCAGACTATCCCCTGTGGACAGCAGCGGCGAATCTCGCGGGCGGCAAGGCTGTGCATTATCGCTGTGATGAAGAAGCGGACTGGTTCCCCGATCTCAACGACATTAAAAGTAAAATTTCATCACGTACTCGCGGCATAGTGCTGATTAACCCGAACAACCCAACCGGAGCGGTATACAGCAGAGAATTACTGCTGCAAGTAGTTGAACTGTGTCGTCAACATGATCTGATCCTTTTTGCCGATGAAATTTACGATAAAATTTTATACGACGAAGCCAAGCATATTCCTGCTGCGGGTCTATCAGATGATATTTTAACTGTTACTTTTAACGGTTTATCAAAGGCTTATCGTGCAGCAGGATTTCGTGTTGGTTGGATGATGTTATCTGGCAATCTTAAGGCTGCTAAAAGTTACATCGAAGGCTTAGAGATGCTGTCCTCGATGCGCCTCTGTGCAAACGTGCCCAATCAACATGCAATTCAAACCGCGCTCGGCGGTTATCAGAGTATTAACGAGCTTATTTTGCCTAATGGCCGCCTCACAGTCCAAAGGGATGCCTGTTACGAATTGCTTAACCAAATTCCAGGCGTGAGCGTTAAAAAACCCAAGGGCGCACTCTATGCCTTCCCGAAACTGGATATGAAAAAATTCAATCTGCGGGATGATGAGCGTTTAGTGCTGGATTTGCTCAGAGAAAAGAAAATTCTGTTAGTGCACGGCACGGCCTTTAACTGGCCTGAGCCCGACCATTTACGAGTGGTTTTCTTGCCCTATAAAGAAGATCTGAAGAAAGCATTTACCGAGTTTGGTGCCTTCCTCGAAAACTATCGACAATAGAATATCCCTTTAACGGTTTGAGACATAAAGCGATCCTAGTGGTCGCTTTATTTTTAGCTATTTATTTAAATCCTCTACGCTCATGCTCACGTGTCATCCAAGGCTGTGATAATCTAAGACTTCACTAGCGTCAATACTGCCTATTCACTTGTTTCATGTCTTCCATTGCAGCTTGCCGCCTTCCGATTTCACTCTTTAGCAGGAAAACTATGAGTCATTTATTTGCCCATTTAGCTCGCATGAAACTTATCCAACGCTGGCCTTTGATGTACAACGTTCGCACTGAAAATGTTCAAGAACACTCGCTGCAAGTTGCCATGGTGGCCCATGCACTGGTGATCATCAGCAATAAAAAGTTCGGCACAACGCTCGATCCCCATCAAGCCACCAGTTTGGCGATTTTCCACGATGCCAGTGAAATTCTCACCGGTGACTTACCGACGCCAGTGAAATACTTCAATAAAGAAATCGAAGCCGAGTATAAAAAGATTGAGGCGATTGCCGAGCAGCGCATGTTAGATATGGTACCTGAGGAATTTAAAGAAGATTATCGCAATCTGTTCATCAGTGATTACGCCGATCCCGTTTACAAGACCATAGTTAAATCCGCCGATACTCTGTGTGCCTATCTTAAATGCCTTGAGGAAAACCGCGCTGGCAACAGTGAATTCAATACTGCCCGTAAGCGTCTCGAAGACATGCTGGCGACAAATCCAGATCCCGCAGTACAGTATTTTATGAGCTGCTTTGTGCCCAGTTTCACCTTGAATTTAGACGAAATTAACAAGATGCTTTGATTTTCCACTCTCGCTAGGAATGCATATGACTTCAAGTGTTTGGCAAGAACGCCGTCATGGTGAAGATAAACAACGGCGCTTTGATCACCGCAGCCCCTACCAAAGAGACAGGGCGCGTATTCTCCACTCGGCCGCCTTTCGCCGCCTTCAGGCCAAGACCCAAGTGCTCGGCGTTGGCATGAATGACTTCTATCGCACCCGATTAACCCACTCACTCGAAGTCTCGCAAATTGGCACTGGCATAGCCGCGCAGCTCAGACGCAAATATCCACAACATAAACAACTGCTTTGCTCTATGAGCTTATTAGAGTCCCTGTGCTTGGCCCACGATATTGGTCATCCTCCCTTCGGCCACGGTGGCGAAGTGGCATTAAATTACATGATGCGCGACCACGGCGGTTTCGAAGGCAATGGCCAAACTTTTCGTATTTTATCGAAACTTGAGCCCTATACCTTAGATTTTGGCATGAACTTATGCCGCCGAACTATGCTCGGGATTTTGAAATACCCTGCGCCGCACTCGAAGCTATTTGTCGCGGGTGAACATAATGAAATCACCAACCACAGACAGTTAAAACCGTCACAATGGCCGCCGGTTAAGGGCATTTTCGACGATGATAACGACATCTTCGCTTGGGTGCTTGAGCCTTTGTCTGAGGCGGATAGCCGTCGTTTTACATCGACTCAGCAAGGTTCACACCCCGCCCTGCACCACTATCCACATCTGCGAACCCAGTTTAAATCCTTCGATTGCTCGATTATGGAACTGGCAGATGACATCGCTTATGCGGTGCACGATCTCGAAGATGCGATTGTGATGGGCATAGTCACAGCGTCCCAGTGGCATCAAGATGTGGCGCCGACACTGACGAACAGCAGTGATGCTTGGATAAAACAAGAGCTGGCAGATATTGGCAACAAGCTGTTTTCACATGAGCATCACCTACGTAAAGATGCCATAGGCACACTCGTTAATGGCTTTGTCACCGCTATTGTTATCTCAGAAGATGACGTGTTCGAAGAGCCATTATTGCGCTTTAATGCGACGTTAGAGCCAGAATTTGCCATTGCGCTCAATGTGCTCAAGCAACTGGTTTATAAATACGTGATCCGTAAACCTGAGATCCAAATGCTCGAATATAAAGGCCAGCAAATTGTGATGGGATTATTTGAAGCCTTCGCTTCCGATCCCGAGCGTTTACTGCCACTGAACACCCAAGAGCGCTGGCGCGAAAGTGAGCAACAAGGCTTAAACAGTCACAGAGTGTTGGCGGACTATATTTCGGGGATGACCGATGAATTTGCAGGCAGACTATATCAGCAGTTGTTTAGCCCAAAAGCCGGCTCAAATGTGGAACTGAGCAAGGAAATGTAGGTAAGCAGACATTGGCGGCCCGACTTGCTATAAAGCCAGACCGTTTGTAAATGCTCGTGTTACTGTAAAAACCCGACTTTCTACAGAGTCAGCTATCACAGCCGTTCTTTATCAAAATGTGAAAGATAAAAGACAAAAAACCACCTCGCGGTGGTTTTTTATTTTGTCACTATTTCAAACTCGATTTATAAAGCGCCAATGGCATCTTTACAAAGTTGAGTGATACGATCCCAATCGCCGTGTTCCATTGCATCCGTTGGCGCAATCCAACTACCACCAATACAATCGACGTTTTTCAGCGCTAAATAATCTTTATAGCTGCTTGGCGTAATACCACCTGTTGGGCAGAAGCGAATATCCGCTAGCGGACCCGAGAAGGCTTTAAGAGCATCGACACCACCCGAGGCTTCGGCTGGGAAGAATTTAAAGTGGGTGTAACCGAGCGCCATCCCCGTCATCACTTCTGAAATGCTCGCAACCCCTGGAATTAAAGGGATTGGACCATGCATACCCGCTTTGAGTAGTTCAACCGTTGCACCTGGGGTAATAATAAACTGCGCACCTGCGGCAATCGCAAGATCAAGCTGAGCTTCGTTTAAGATAGTCCCTGCGCCGACTAAGGCCTCAGGCACTTCTTTGGCGATTTTAGTGATAGCTTCGAGTGCACAAGGCGTACGCAAAGTCACTTCTAATACGCTAATGCCGCCGGCAACCAGTGCTCGCGCTAATGGCACCGCATGTTCAATCTTGTTAATCACCATAACAGGAACAATAGGGCTGCGTTTAAAAATATCTTGTGGCTGTAGTGACCAGTTATTCTCAAGCATTGCGTTATTCTTCCTTTGTATTAATAAAGTTCATCGATGGCATTAGTACAACGCGCACCAGTTTCTGGACTACTTAGATTTGAACGTAGCGCACTAAATAACTCGCGGCCCATGCCATAACGTGAGCGATGTAAATCCACTATTCCCGCGGCTCTGGTGGCAAGTTCAGCTTCAGATACAAGCAGGCTCAGTTCGCCTGTTAACGCATCGACACGGATCAAGTCGCCATCTTGGACTTTGGCAATTAAACCACCATCTAAGGCTTCTGGCGTCAAGTGAATGGCCGCAGGGACTTTACCCGACGCACCAGACATGCGACCGTCGGTCAGCAGCGCGACTTTAAAGCCTTTGTCCTGAAGCGTTCCCAATAATGGGGTTAACTTGTGCAGTTCTGGCATACCGTTAGCTTTCGGGCCTTGACCTTTAACCACGACAACACAATCTCTATCCAAAGCACCGGCTTGGAACAAGGCATCGAGTTTGTTTTGATCGTCAATCACCACCGCGGGCGCTTCAACGACACGATGTTGTTCTTGTACTGCTGACACTTTGATCACAGCGCGGCCTAAGTTACCTTTGAGTAATTTTAAGCCACCGTTGCCTTGGAAAGGTGATGCGACTGACGTTAACACTTCAGTATCTAAGCTAGTCGTTGGACCATCGACCCAGCGCAGTTCACCGTCGAGCAGCCTTGGCTCTTGGGCATAACGGCGTAAACCAAAGCCCGCAACGGTATTCACATCTTCATGCAATAGACCCGCATCGAGCAATTCTTTGATTAAGTACGCCATGCCACCGGCTGCATGGAAGTGATTAATATCGGCATGACCGTTTGGATACACGCGCGCCACTAGTGGTACAGCATCGGATAATTCAGAAAAATCATCCCAGTTCACAATAATACCGGCAGCACGAGCCGCGGCGACTATGTGCATCGTCAAGTTAGTTGAACCGCCTGTCGCTAATAGCGCGACTATGCCGTTAACCACAGATTTTTCGCTGACCACTTCACCGATTGGGGTATATTGGGTGCCCATTTCGGTTAAACGACACACTTGCTTAGCTGCCATCTTATTTAATGCTTCGCGCAGTGGATCATCAGGATTCACAAATGACGAGCCAGGTAACTGCAGGCCCATCACTTCAAGCATCAACTGATTCGAGTTTGCCGTGCCGTAGAAAGTACAGGTTCCCGCACTGTGGTAAGACTGGGCTTCAGCTTCTAACAGTTGCGCGCGATCCACTTTACCTTGGGCAAATTGCTGACGAATACGGGCTTTTTCTTTGTTCGGGATACCTGATTTCATCGGCCCAGCAGGCACGAATAACATAGGCAAGTGACCAAAGCTTAAGGCGCCGATAAGCAAACCTGGAACGATTTTATCGCAAATGCCGAGCAGTAAAGCGCCATCGAACATGTTGTGAGACAAGCCCACAGCCGTTGCCATCGCAATCACTTCACGACTCAGTAAGCTCAATTCCATACCGGGTTGACCTTGAGTCACACCGTCACACATGGCCGGAACACCGCCCGCCACTTGTGCAACACTGCCGACTTCCTGACAAGCTTTTTTAAGCAATTCAGGATAGCTTTCATAGGGTTGGTGCGCAGATAACATATCGTTAAATGCCGTCACTATGCCGATGTTCGCCTTATTCAATTGACGCAATGCATTTTTGTCGTCTGGATTACAGGCGGCAAAACCATGGGCTAAGTTGCCACAGCTCAATGAGCTACGGTGTACACCATGGTTACGGGCATCATTCAATGCGGCGAGATAACCTTCACGTGACGCTTTGCTACGGGCAATAATTCTGTCGGTAACAGCTTGAACTACTGAGTGTATTTCTACTGAGTGCATAGTGACTCCTTAAGCGCTCCAGAACACATCAACGGGCGTTTTACGCTGCGCTAATACGGCTCTGATAGGCATAGCATGGACATCATCACTTTCTAACGCTTGACGATATACGGATAATTTCTGTTCCCCGACCAAGTGCAGATAAATTTGTCTGCTGTTCAGAATCGCACTCTTAGAGAGCGTGATCCTGCCGTGGGGCGCTGTGGTGGGGTTCGTCGCCACACACAAGGCTTGGGTTGTGAGCGCATTTTCAAGCTCAGCACTGCAGGGAAACCAAGAGCAGGTATGACCATCGTTACCCATGCCTAACACCACCACATCAAAAGGACGTGGGAAGTTAGACAAGGACTCTGCGGCCATATCGGCGCCCGCTTCTGCGGTCGAAAACATGTTTTTTAAACCGCGGAATTTGGCATTTGCCGCACGGTTTTGTAATAAATGTTCACGCACGAGGCGCTCATTAGAAGCATCAGCGTCGGCTTCAACCCAGCGCTCATCGGCAAGCGTGATATAAACATCACTCCAATCGATGGATTTCATGCTCAATAGTTGAAATAACTTAAGCGGCGTCGAACCACCGGAAACCACTAAGCTCGCTTTTCCGCGGGCATCGACGGCTTCCTGCAACTGGCTCGCAATTCTATTCGCAAGCTGTTGTTCTAACGCACTTGGCGTATCGAAAGATTTGAATACGGTTTCTTTAATCATCAAAGTCTCCTACTCGTCCCACGAACGGCCATCTTTGGTGATCAAAGCAACTGACGCAACTGGACCCCAAGTACCCGCAGGATAAGGTTTTGGTTTTTCGTTGCTTTGTTCCCACGATTGGATAATGCCATCCACCCAAGTCCATGCCTGTTCGACTTCGTCACGGCGCACGAACAGCGCTTGATTACCGAGCATAGCTTCGAGTAATAGACGCTCGTAGGCATCGGCGATACGTTCATTTTTGAAGGTATCGGAGAAGCTCAAATCGAGTTTAGTGGTTTGTAGACGTTGTTTTTGCTCCAAACCTGGCACTTTGTTCATCATCTGGATTTCAACCCCTTCATGGGGTTGCAGACGAATAGTCAGCTTGTTGGGTGGCAGATTACGGTAGCTTGAGCGATACAAGTTATGCGGTGGGTTTTTGAAATACACCACAATTTCAGAGCTCTTAAACGGCATACGTTTACCGCTACGTAAATAGAAAGGCACGCCCGCCCAACGCCAGTTGTCGATATCCACACGAATAGCCACGAAGGTTTCTGTGTGTGATTGAAGGTTGGCGCCTTCTTCTTCTAAATAACCCGGTACTGGGCTGCCCTTTAAGAAGCCCGCACTGTACTGACCGCGTACGGTATTTTCATACACATTGTCAGAATTAATCGGACGCAGTGATTTGAGCACTTTGACTTTTTCATCACGGATGCTGTCAGCGTCTAAGTTGACCGGTGGATCCATAGCAACGAGCGTTAACACTTGCAGCAAATGGTTCTGGATCATGTCACGCATTTGACCCGCTTTGTCGAAGTAACCCCAACGGCCTTCGATGCCCACTTCTTCTGCGACTGTGATCTGGACGTGGTCAATCGTACGGTTGTCCCACTTAGAGGCAAATAAAGAGTTAGCAAAACGCAGTGCAATCAAGTTCTGTACGGTTTCTTTACCTAAGTAATGGTCGATACGGTAAACCTGACGTTCTTTGAAGTAAGCGGAAACTTGGTCATTGATAACGCGAGAAGAGTCTAAATCTGAGCCGATGGGCTTTTCGAGCACCACGCGTGAATCTGGGTGGATAAGATCTTGTTCATGCAAACAACGGCAAATGTCGCCGAATATTGCAGGTGGCGTAGCAAAGTAACTGACCATAACGCGCTCTTCTGGTTTGAGCAGATCATGGAAGGCACTGTAGCCCGCTGAATCGGTAAAGTTAGTGCCTATATAGTGGCAGCGGGACAGGAAACGTTGGAGAGTCTCTTCGCACAAAGGCTCTTTCACGAAGGTGTTTAATGCAAGCGTGACTAATTCGATAAACTCATCTTGAGTAAACTCGTCTTTCGCGACACCGATCACTTTCGTATCTTTATCGAGAAGTTCAGCTTTATCTAGCTGGTATAAAGAAGGTAACAACTTGCGTCGTGCCAAATCGCCTTTAGTACCAAAGAGTACGAAGTCACAAGCTTTGGCGCCTGATGTTGTTTTGCCCATTGCGTTACGATCTCCTTTGTATGTCGTGTCCCTTCATGTCGATGAAGAAATCCACACTTTTGTTGTAATATAACAACAGAATTTGTTAAATGCATCTATTTTTATAAATATTAACATTCTAGCTAACTAGTCACTTGCTGTATAAATCTGATATGCTTTTTGTGCTTAAATTACTGAAGGTAGTAAAGTCTTATTTCAAAATTGTACTGAAAAGTTACTACATAGAGTCTATTAGTGGGCCGCCAGTCTTGATCTGCTCCCACGAAATAAAAATAAATAAAATTACATTCTCAATTTAGCGGACATACGCGTATGAATACCCTAGAAAAGGTTCAAAAAAGCCTCACCCATTTTAGTAAATCAGAACGCAAAGTTGCAGAGGTGATCTTAGCATCACCACAGACAGCTATACATTCTAGCATCGCCACACTGGCTAAGATGGCAGATGTCAGTGAACCTACTGTGAATCGTTTCTGCCGCCGCTTAGATACTAAAGGTTTCCCTGATTTTAAGTTACATCTAGCGCAAAGTCTTGCGAACGGTACACCTTATGTGAGCCGCCACGTTGAAGAAGATGATTCAACTGAGTCTTACACGACAAAAATATTCGAATCTTCAATGGCTTCGCTCGATACCGCACGTCAAAGCCTAGACATTTCAGCCATTAATAAAGCCGTTGATATTCTCACTCAAGCTAAGACTATTTCCTTTTTTGGCCTAGGCGCATCCGCTTCAGTTGCCCATGACGCGCAAAATAAATTCTTCCGCTTTAATGTGCCTGTCATCTGTTTTGACGATGTTCTAATGCAACGCATGAGCTGTATTAACAGTAATGAGGGCGATGTTGTGGTATTGATTTCCCACACTGGCCGCACTAAGTCATTGATTGAAATAGCGCGTTTAGCGAGAGAAAATGGTGCAGCTGTGATTGGTATTACCGCCCGCAACTCGCCTTTGTCAATGGAATGTACACTGCCCGTGACAATGGAAGTGCCAGAAGATACTGACATGTATTTACCTATGGCCTCGCGTTTAGCCCAATTAGTCACTATAGATGTATTGGCAACGGGTTTTACCTTACGTAGAGGCCCACGTTTCCGCGATAATTTGAAACGAGTGAAAGAAGTGTTAAAAGAGTCTCGCATCAATAAAGATCCGATACTGTAACTCACTTCCTTTTCTAAAAATGGCTAGTGTTGATCCTTAACCTAGCCATTTATCGTGCAAATATCAGCGATACCTCACAATTTTCATACATAACTTTAGATCAATTTGATTGTAACTTTACTACAAAATTTGGAATTGCATGGTAATATAGTCCCAAGATTTTTTTTAACTTTAACGGAGTATCCTTATGTTCCGCAGAACCAAAATCGTCACCACTCTAGGTCCCGCTACCGATCGTGATGATAATCTACGCCGCATCATCGCGGCAGGTGCAAACGTTGTACGTCTTAATTTCTCCCACGGTTCCCCAGAAGATCACTTAAAACGAGCAACTCAAGCGCGCGAAATCGCTAAAGAGTTAGGCGTTCATGTGGCCATTCTTGGTGACTTACAAGGCCCTAAAATCCGCGTTTCTACTTTCAAAGACAATAAGAAAGTACAACTCGTATTAGGTCAAGCCTATGTACTTGATGCCGAGTTAGCCAAAGGTGAAGGCGACGAGACCCAAGTGGGTATCGATTACAAGCAATTGCCAGACGATGTGACTGTTGGTGATATCCTGATGTTAGATGATGGCCGTGTTCAATTACGCGTTGAGCGTGTTGAAGGCCGTAAAGTGCATACCACAGTGACTGTGGCAGGCCCTTTATCTAACAACAAAGGTATTAACAAACAAGGCGGCGGACTTTCTGCTGCTGCGCTGACCGAAAAAGACAAGGCTGACATTCTCACTGCAGCAATGATCCAAGTGGATTATTTAGCAGTGTCTTTCCCGCGCAGTGGTGCTGACTTGGACTATGCTCGCGATCTTGCCCGTCAAGCAGGTTGTAATGCGTTGATCGTTGCTAAAGTTGAACGTGCTGAAGCGGTTGCGACCGATGCCGCTATGGATGATGTTATCTTAGCGTCTGACGTTGTTATGGTTGCCCGTGGTGACTTAGGTGTTGAAATTGGTGATGCTGCACTCGTTGCCGTGCAGAAAAAGTTAATCGCCCGTTCACGCCAACTGAATAAAGTCGTCATCACTGCCACCCAGATGATGGAATCGATGATTTCAAGCCCAATGCCAACCCGCGCCGAAGTGATGGACGTGGCGAACGCTGTGCTTGATGGTACCGATGCTGTGATGTTATCTGCTGAAACTGCTGCCGGTGACTTCCCAGAAGAAACCGTTAAGGCAATGGCAAACGTGTGTGTTGGCGCTGAATCTCACCCAAGTGTGATTGTGTCTAAGCATAGATTAGATGTGCGTTTCACTTCAGTTGAAGAGACCATTGCGCTATCAACTATGTATGCAGCAAACCACCTAGAAGGCGTTAAGGCGATTATCGCTCTGACTGAATCGGGTGCAACACCACAGTTGATGTCTCGTATCAGTTCTTCACTGCCAATCTTAGGTTTATCACGTCACGCAACAACCCTAGCCAAAATGGCTTTGTACCGCGGCGTGTTGCCAATCTACTTCGATTCAACTATCCACCCAGCCGATGAGCTAGCGCAAAAAGCGTTAGAAGCATTAACAGCGGCTGGTTATTTGAATAGCGGTGATATGGTGCTGATGACCAAAGGCGATGCAATGGAAACCATCGGCGGCACTAACACCTGTAAAGTGTTGATCGTAGCTTAGGTTGCTTAAGCTTCCTCTAACAACTCAAGCTCGTTAGAAAACAGCCAATAAAAAACCACCTCATGAAGGTGGTTTTTTTATATTGACTGTTTTCTGTAAGTGCAGATTTCTGTTGGTGCTGATTTATCGGTCTATCATTGCTGGGGGAAATCTAAGCGGCCCAAGCGTAGTAGCCATCGAACTTAACACCGCTTAGACCAAACTGCACTAACATCAAACACTAACAATCACTATAACGCTTCGAAATCATTCACATTAATTGCCGCTAAGCGCAGCTTATCAGCATGCTGTAACTTTTGATCTTCGTCGGCAGTAATAACGCCAGTCTCGAGTGCTTTTGCAAACAAGACTAGATTCGGCACTTTTGCTGGCAACTCACCGGCACGCTGCGCTTTCTTCAGTTTTTTATAGATATCTTTACAGGCATATTGCGCGATAAATGCTTGCTCAACTTCAGCAATACCGCCCTTATCCCCTTCAAATTCAGGACATAAGAAAGTAATACGTTCGCGAGCAGGGCCAGGCTTCAACATGCCGCTAACTAAATCGGTCGCCATTTTGTCGCTCGGTGCAGTGAAGTGATTACCCAGCGGGAAAATTAAGCCGCGCAGTAACCAGGCCACAGGACGGCTCGGGAAGTTACGAATCGTGTCTTCCAACGCTTTAGCCGCCAAGTGCAAACGATTGGCCATTACATAACGTACCGCAGGCAAATCGTCCTGTTGACGGCCATTATCTTCAAATAACTTCAAGGTCGCTGAGCCTAAATACAACTGGCTGAGCACATCACCCATACGTGCAGACAGCATTTCTTTGCGTTTTAAATCGCCGCCCATGATCAGCATAGATAAATCTGTCATTAAGGCTAATGCAGACGAAATACGCGACATATCTTTATAGTACTGCTTAGTTTCACCGCTCACTGGCGCACTGCCAAAACGGCTACCGCTTAACGCGCTAAACAAAGCACTGAAAGCATTACGCGTGGCATAACCCATATGACCCATTAATAACGCATCAAAACGCTCTAAGGCTTCATGTTGGTTTTCCATCGCTGCGGCTTCCATTTCGGCAAGTACGTAAGGATGGCAGCGAGTCGCACCTTGACCAAAAATCATCAATGAGCGGGTTAGAATATTCGCGCCTTCCACAGTGATCGAAATTGGATTCGACATATAAGGGTGGCCTAAATAGTTTTTAGGTCCTAATTGAATGCCCTTACCCGATTGAATATCCATGGCATCGTTCATCACAGAACGGCCTAATTCAGTCATGTGGTACTTAGCTATCGCGGTCACGACCGAAGGTTTGACTTTAAGATCGATACCCGTGGTTGTTAAACGGCGTGCGGCTTCTAACTGATAAGTGTTGGCAATAATACGCGCCAGCGCTTCTTGCACCCCTTCAAACTGACCAATTGCCATTCCAAACTGGTGACGCACATAGCTGTAAGCCGTTGTCGTCTTAGTCGCCATGTGACCAGAAGCCGTTGCCAATGCTGGCAATGAAATACCGCGGCCCGCTGACAAACACTCAACCAGCATACGCCAGCCTTTACCGGCAAACTCAGGGCCACCGATAATCCAATCGAGCGGAATAAACACTTCTTTACCTTGAGTAGTACCGTTCATAAACGCCATGCCCAGCGGATTATGACGACGACCAATAACCACACCAGGATGATCCGTTGGGATCAGCGCACAGGTAATACCTAAGTTTTTCTTATCGCCAAGCAGACCTTCAGGATCGCGCATTTGGAACGCTAACCCCAGAACCGTTGCTACAGGCGCCAGCGTGATATAACGTTTATCCCAAGTGAGTTTTAGCCCGAGCATTTCTTCGCCATTGAAGGTATCACGGCACACAATACCCACATCCGGGATAGCGCCAGCATCACTGCCCGCTTCTGGACCAGTTAATGCAAAACAAGGAATTTCATCGCCTTTAGCTAAAGCAGGTAACCAACGTTCTTTCTGCTCGCTCGTACCATAGTGGGTCAGCAACTCACCAGGGCCTAAAGAGTTCGGCACCATTACGGTCACGGCGGCACTTACGCTACGGCTGGCTAATTTGCTGACAATGGTAGAGTTGGCATAAGCAGAGAAAGCTTTACCACCGAATTTTTTCGGAATGATCAGTGCGAAGAAACCTTCTTTCTTAAAGTATTCCCACAGCTCTGGCGGTAAATCCTTGCGGTTATGAACTATGTCGAAATCATCGATCATCGTCAGTGCTGTCATCACTTGATTATCAATAAAGTCTTTTTCTTCTGCAGTTAGCGTGGGTTTGCCATAGCTATGCAAGGTATTCCAGTTAGGATTTCCGCGAAATAACTCCCCTTCCCACCAGACATCACCCGCTTCCATCGCTTCACGCTCTGTATCGGAAAGTGGCGGCAAAACCTTCTTGAAAAAACTAAAAACTGGGCGGGTAATAAACTGCATCCGGATATTTTTCACCGCAAACAACACGACAATGGCTATCAGGGCAAGAATTATAATCGTCAACATTATCAAGACCTTTTAATTAAGAAGAAACGGGGACTGATACGCCAGCCGCCATGTAGGGGATCACTTTACGGATCACGGCTTCGATGTCGTTATGCTCACCAAACTCAGCAGCAGCAATGTCATTTAGGGCATCAGCGGACGCCATAGTGAACACGATAGTGCCTAAGGTAAAGTGTAAGCGCCAAAACATTTCAGCGGGTGGAATATGTGGTGCACTGGCCGAAACGGCTTTAACAAAAGCATCCAGATGCTGGCCGTAATGGGTAGTGATAAACCAACGTAAATGCCCTTGGCTTTCGATATAGCCACGGCCTAAAAGCTGCAGAAAGATCGTGGTGCCTTCGGTACGTAGCGCGTTTAAATCCAATAAAGGATCGACCAAAGAAGACAGGATCTCTTCGAGTGTTGCTTGTGCTGGAGCGGCATTTAAACGATGAATTTGGCTTGAAGCGGCAGGCATAAACACGTCTAAATAGCGGGCTAACACTGCACGGATAAGCTCTTTTTTAGAACCAAAGTGATAATTGACCGATGCTAAATTCACCTCAGCTTTGCTGGTAATGAGTCGCAAGGAGGTCTCAGAAAAGCCCCGTTCGGCGAACAGTTTTTCTGCGGCATCAAGTATTCTAGTTTTTGTATCGGATCGACTTGCCATTCCGTGACCTTGAATTAATTTAAAACACTCGTTTAAATTAAACATTGGCACCACGGATGTCAAACTAAAATTGGACAAATTCACCGCTTTCTAGTCTGTGATACAAGCGGTATGTCGTACATGTCCGAATAAGTGTTAAAAACAAGTCAACTAACCCTTGTGCAATAACCCTGTGGTTTAGGTAAACTGTGTAACACAAAAACAACAAGGAAAACTAGACATGATTATTTCATTGAATCGTCGCAGTAAAATTGCGCTCACAGTGGCACTCGCGCTGGGATTAACGGCCTGTAATGATGCTCAAAGTAAAACAGACAAGACAGCTACTACAGAAGCAGCTGTCATCAATACCGCCCCAGATAAAGCACAAGCCATTGCTTTTATTAATGATGCTGAAGCCAAGATGGCCGAATTATCGATTGAATCTAATCGCGCCGAGTGGATTTACAGCAACTTTATTACTGATGATACCGCGGCCCTGTCTGCCGCAGTCGGCGAAAAGGTCAGTGCAGCGTCGGTAAAATTTGCAACCGAGGCGGCTAAGTATGCCAATGTGCAACTCGATCCCGTAAATGCCCGCAAGCTCAATATCCTGCGCAGTGCGTTAGTATTACCCGCGCCGCTCGATCCTGCGAAGAATACCGAGCTGGCACAAATTAGTTCAGAATTAAATGGCTTGTACGGCAAAGGAAAATACTGTTTTGCCGACGGCAAGTGTATGACTCAGCCTGAGCTATCGAGCTTAATGGCCGAATCACGTGATCCCGTAAAATTACTGGAAGCATGGAAAGGCTGGCGTGAAATAGCTAAACCCATGCGCCCCTTGTTTCAACGCGAAGTTGAACTGGCCAATGAAGGCGCAAAGGATCTCGGTTATGCCAACCTGTCGGAACTATGGCGCAGTCAATACGATATGAAGCCCGATGACTTTTCACAGGAACTCGACCGTCTTTGGGGCCAAGTGAAGCCACTTTATGAGTCCTTGCACTGCTACGTGCGGGGAGAATTGAATAAAGAGTACGGCGATACCGTCGCGCCGACCACAGGCCCCATCCCGGCACACTTACTTGGCAACATGTGGGCCCAGCAATGGGGTAATGTGTATGATCTCGTCGCCCCAGACAATGCCGATCCGGGTTACGATGTCACTGAGTTACTCGCAAAGAAAGGCTATGACGAGCATAAAATGGTGAAACAAGCCGAAGGCTTCTTCACATCATTAGGGTTCGCACCATTGCCAGAAAGTTTTTGGGCACGTTCTCTATTCGTTCAGCCAAAGGACCGTGATGTGGTTTGTCACGCTTCGGCGTGGGATCTCGATAATCTCGACGATATCCGCATTAAAATGTGTATCCAAAAAACTGCCGAAGATTTTAGCGTTATCCACCACGAACTTGGGCATAACTTCTATCAACGCGCTTATAAGCAACAACCATTCCTGTTTAAAAACAGCGCCAACGACGGTTTCCATGAAGCCATTGGTGACACGATTGCACTGTCGATTACGCCAAGCTATTTAAAGCAAATCGGCTTATTAGAAGAAGTACCTGATACATCTAAGGATATCGGCCTTTTACTAAAACAAGCCTTAGACAAAATTGCTTTCTTGCCCTTTGGCCTGATGATAGATCAGTGGCGCTGGAAAGTGTTTAGCGGCGAAATCACGCCTGCCCAATATAACCAAGCTTGGTGGGATCTGAGGGAAAAATACCAAGGCGTCAAAGCACCGACTGAACGTAGTGAAGCAGATTTTGATCCGGGTGCTAAATACCATGTACCAGGCAATGTACCCTACACCCGTTACTTCCTAGCGCATATTTTGCAATTCCAATTCCATCAAGCGCTGTGTGAAACTGCAGGCGATAAAGGTCCGGTACACAGATGCAGTATTTATAGCAATCAAGCCGCGGGAGAGAAACTCAATAAGATGCTCGAGTTAGGCTTAAGTAAACCTTGGCCAGAAGCATTGAAAGAAGTCACCGGCAAAGAAACGATGGATGCAAAAGCGGTGCTCGATTACTTCGCCCCACTTAAAACATGGTTAGATGAGCAAAATACCACCGCAAACCGCCAGTGTGGTTGGTAAGGGTTCATTAAATCATCACCCAATAACATAAAACAAAATGCCCAATAAAATTGGGCATTTTTATTCAATACTTATCTGTTTAAATCTAACGCCATCCCATGCCTTTACGATTGGCTTCACGGTTTTCAAGCTTGAGCTGTTCTGACTTAGTTAACATCACATAAAGTGCCCCAGCACCGCCCTGCTCGGTTTTCGCCGAATGATAGGCAAGCACCATCTCGAGTTGTGATAACCAATAGCACACAGCGGATTTGAGCAATCCTGCAAAGGGTTGACTCTGATAGCCTTTACCGTGGATCAACATGACACAGCGTTCACCATGTGCCTGCGCTGCCAGTAAATAGTTAAGGACGGCATCACGAGCTTGGTTTAACCGATAAGCATGCACATCAAGCTCCATCTTGATGCTGTATTGCCCCATTCGGAGTCGTTTAAAAACGCCGCCTTGTACCCCCTCACGCTTAAAGCTCACAATGTCATCTGGCGCTTGCTGTGGAAACGCTTTTAAATCCAGTGGCATACACGCTAGGAAGGCTTCCCGTTGTAAAGCATCGCGTCTGTGTATTTGCTCAACCGTCAACGCTTTCGGTGCTAAATTTACCACTGGCATATCGCCTTTTAGTGGTACGACTCCAGCCATTTCCTCAAAAAACAGTGCTGATTCATCATCCAGCATGGCAAGCTCCTTTACTTCACACTCTTGTACAGAAACACACTTTGTAAACATTCAAGGCTTTAGTTCAGCGGGCGCCTCCATTATAGTGACGCCATGATTGCCAGATTAGAATAAAGTAATGAAATTTTTGCCGCTAGTCCTGATGTGCTTATTGTCACTACCAAGCTTAGCCAATCCAGCTAAAACTCATACAAAATCCACTGATGATCAATTGATCAACGCTAATTACCCTTTGTTTATTAGCGCTTTTAATCAATTGTCCCCTGAGGTGACCCGTGAGATTTACGCTGATGACGCTAGCTACTTATCTGAGAGTCAAAGTAAAGAAATTTACTATGGACGAGACAATATTGTCGCCATTTACAAGAAGTTTTTCGATAAAATCCGCGCCAAAAAAGCCACGATTGACGTGGATTTCCGCATTACTAAACGCAAAATTATCGGTAATGGTGCAATAGATACAGGCTATTATTTGGTTCGATTTTACCCAGCACAAGAAACTGGCGAACCTGTGAGTGAATTTGCGGGCAAATTTGCTATTGGTACAGAAAAAGTCTCATCCACCCAATGGAAAGTGAGCTTAGATACCAATAACCGCGCAGAACCTAGCTATTATCTGAATGCGAAACCGGTACCTAACTTATATTATGGTCGCCAATTTCCACCTTTACCTGCGGGTAAAAAATTACCCTAATGTTAATACCGATTACGTTTAAATGGACTATCTCACATTTAACTCATTTAGATAGAAATCGAATAAATTTAAACAAATACAATTAAATTAAAGATTTAGCTAACATGACTACAACTAAGCAAACCTGTCCCTGTGGCAGTGGGCTAAGCTATCAAGATTGCTGTGGTCCACTGCATACGCATGTAGACTCTGGGCAAGAGATTGCCCACACACCTGAACAACTTATGCGCTCACGCTACTGCGCATTTGTATTGAAAAATTTTGATTACATTTTAAAAACACATCATCCAGACTATCTAAATGGCCTTACTCTCACGAGCCTCAATGCTGGTCCTCACCCACATTGGTTAGGATTAGATGTACAGAGCAGCACAGAAACACCAAGCCACAATGCTCAAGCGGCGATAGCTGAACAACGACATGGCACTGTTACTTTTAAAGCTTGGTATAAGCTCGATGGTGAAATTGATGCTATCTATGAGCGATCCGAATTCATCTATCAAGCAAGTCGCTGGTATTACAGCCAAGGCCAGCAAATGACGGCTAAATTACCCGGTAGAAATGATCTCTGTATTTGCCATAGTGGCAAAAAATTCAAACAATGCTGTTTAAAATCTCAATAGGTATACAGTGCTGAACTGCACTGGAGAATTACGGTGAAGGTTTATAGTGCTGATTGAACAAGCACAGAGATGAATAATAAAGGCAACCTAGATTACAAACCTAGGTTGCCTTTATTTTATCGTGAGCAGCACATTTGAAATAATTGTGACTTAGTGGGTTATGTGTAACTTTAGTGGGTTATGACTGAAGCGCTTTTCGCCGACAAGATAAATTGTGCAAACTCAGGCTCCCGTAATGCAGGGCTATAGAGATAACCCTGTGCCTGATGGCAAAAACTTTTCGCTAAAAACGCTTCTTGCTCAAGGGTTTCAACCCCTTCTGCCGTTAAAGATATATTTAATGCATTCGCCATGGCGATAATGGCTGACACAATTTCACGACTTTCACGGCTGACGGTAAGATCTGAAATAAACGAACGATCAATCTTAAGTTTACTGATCGGAAACTGCTTCAAATAACGCATAGAGCAGTAACCCGTCCCAAAATCGTCAATCGCGAGCCCTACGCCTAATTCCGCTAATTCTTGGCATAACAAGGTCGCGTGGCGAATATCACCCATCAATTCAGTCTCAGTGATCTCTAAGATTAACGTCTTAGGTTTCAAGCGATAACGCGTCAACAACTGCCACACTTGCTCGAATAAATTACCACTGAAGAACTGGCGGGCCGATACATTCACATGCATTGTCATATCTGCATTATGATGCTGCCATAGGTTCAACTGTCGACAAGCGGCCTCTAAAACCCAACTGCCGATAGAATTAATCATCCCCGACTGCTCAGCAATATCAATAAAGGAAGCTGGAAATAACACGCCTCTTTTAGGGTGATGCCAACGGATTAAGGCTTCGGCGCCAATATAGGTATTCTGCTCAAGATCCCTCAGTGGCTGATAATAAAGCTCAAACTGACGACCACGGATCGCACTGTGTAAATCACGTTCTATCTGCGCATCCTCTTTAAATGCACTCAATAACGTGCTGTTAAATACTTGGATTGCAGTGCCTTTTTTCTTTTTAGCATACTGCACCGCAATATCGGCACAGGTTAATGGGGCAAACAAACTCGCCACAGAGGCAATATCAACCACAGCTAAAGCAGGCTTTGGTTCGACTTGCTCACGGCCGATTAAAATAGGCATAGCAAGATGTTGATACAGGCGCGTACTAAAATAATCGAGATCGTAAACCGCATTATCATCGGTCAATAGCACGGCAAATTCATCGCTGCCGACGCGGGCAATTTCGGTGGCCTTATTAATCTCAGAAAAATGTTTCAAACGGCGGGCAATTTCTATCAACAAACTATCGCCATTTTCATGACCATAGGTATCGTTAAAACGCTTAAATCCCACTAAATCAACTAATAACAACAGTCCCTTCGTGGTACGTTCAAGGACTCGATTAAAATGAGTACGGTTATGGAGTCCCGTTAATCCACAACGCCAAGCAAGCCGTTCAAGCTCTGACTTATAGTTATGCTCGTCGGTATTTTCTTCACACGAGACCAAGGCATAATGATTGCCGCGATCGGTAATGAATTGACTCAGCACGTATGTCAGCCAATAACGACTGCCATCGGCACGACTAAACTGCACTTCGCCTTTGGCAATTTCGCCCCTAAAGATTTGCGCTAGGGTTTGCTCGGCTAACTGGGCATGCTGCTTGAAAAAAGCCAACTCACGAATATTCGCGCCGATAATCTGCTCACGGGGCATGCCGGTGATTTCACTGTGCGCCTGATTCACATACTCGACTTTTTCAGTATGCAGATTAATTAACATACTGATTTGTCGCGATTGTTCAGTGGCACAGCGAAATAAACTCAAGCTTTCTTCTTTATCGTAGCTGTGTTTTGTCGCTAAGGTCAGGGCTAATTGGTCAGCCATCTGGCACGCGAGGTGAATTTCACTGTCATGCCAGTGGGGAGTCAATTGTGCCCGCTCGATGCAGAGCACACCTTCGAGATGGCCATTGATGCGAATGGCGATGTCGAGACTCGAGTTGATTTGCCGCGGGATAAAATAGCACTCAGCCAATTCACTTAAACGTGGATCGGTCAGGGCATTGCCTGCATCGATATGGCGCAGAGTTTTGAGCTCGTGTACATACCGGGGACAATCTTGTAATAACTTAGGCCTATGAATGTCTTGCAACATCATAGAACCAAATTGTGCGACGAGTGATTGGGTTTGTTGATCAGATGAAAAAGTCCACACTGATACCAAAGAAACCGCTAAATTCTGGCACAACAACTCTGTGGTTAACTCTGCCGTCTTTGTGAAATCGCCCTGCTGTTTTGCAGTTGACTGTACCAAAGACTCCAATAAATGCTGATGCTGACGTCGCTTCACGCTGGTTCCCTACAAAACTTCGTGTTGGGCTAAAGGTCTTTGCTGTTAGCAAACTTACCTCAAAATGTGGAATTAAGCTGATTGAATTATTCTTATTTGGAGGCAGATTACACTAACTGTTGTAAGCACAGCAACATGTGGCACAATTTATTACAATTTGGTTAACAATAGCAGCATTTTTAGGCAATTAGCGCGATTTCCGTGACATCTATGACCGACTAAAAACTAAAGTGCTGCTTTAAAAATTACAGGCCGTTTTCCAATTGAAAAATCATTTTTTCCGCGCTGACATTGAAGGTCAGCAGTAAGTCGACGCCTTCAGTCTTAGTCACAAATTCAGTTTGCACTTCAGCAAATCGAGTTTGAGCGCGTGTTGCCATGCTTTCGGCATCCGCTTGAGCGCTATCGCCAACAAAATTTAACGTCAATAACGTATCGTGTTCATCAATAACGGCGCCGATATCGACAAAGCTGCCGCAATCGGTGCAAGTGTCATTCACTGTCGGGCTCTGTGCTTCTATTATGCCTTTCATCTGTATTCCTTAATGTATAGAGCGACTGATTAACGGCATCACTAAAATATGCTCGTTAAATTTTTAACGCGGTAAATTTTAACTCGATAGGTTAATACGAATTATAGGTAATTAAGCTTCAAGATAACTGGCTTTAGCTCACGCTTATTTATCGAAATGGATCAGATTGACTTGATGGGTATTGAAGACCACTTGCGGGAAGACGGCCTTAGGCTGAGGCGAGCAAAGGCACAAGATTACGTTGGATTGCCAATTGATCAGCAAAGTGCATGATCTCGACTTTGGGTGCGGTTAATTGGCCCCTTTGCCTCAGCTGAGTCACATGGTCACAGTTACTTAACGCTTCTGCCATTGCGACTGACTCGCCGCCACGGATGACTAAGGCTTCCGGTCGCAATGCTTGTTGTAATTGAAACGCACGTGGACCTTGAGCCATAAAAATACTGCTGTTATCAACCACTGGTTCAGCAGACGATAAATCCGCCATTAAACTTTGCTGCGGTGGCAATTCGAACTGACGCTGTAATTTTTGCGCCATATCAAGTTCATTTTGCCATTGGAATTGCGCCATGTCCCGAGCGTCAACCGACAGTAACGACAGCAACAGGGCGAATTCGCCCCGTCTGTCGTTTTCTATCGCCGCGTTTAAGCGGGTGCCAATTTGGGCTTCGTTGACTAAAGGAACATCAATTTGCATAAAAAAACATCGTCAAAACAATTCGTTGTTAGTTAATCGACCATTTGATACATAACTTTAGGAATATTTTTAAATTGGGTATTTACATGGAAAAGGTTTCTGACTACTATGGCGGCCGCAATTGAGGAGGGGTTCCCGAGTGGCCAAAGGGATCAGACTGTAAATCTGACGGCTCAGCCTTCGAAGGTTCGAATCCTTCTCCCTCCACCATTTGCACTGCAAGTTTTATGTGTTGTTCGAAAATGATGTAGAGTTTTACAAAAGCGTTAAAGGTATTCGTGGAGGGGTTCCCGAGTGGCCAAAGGGATCAGACTGTAAATCTGACGGCTCAGCCTTCGAAGGTTCGAATCCTTCTCCCTCCACCATCTTTATCTCTAACGCAGAGAATCATTTTCAAAAACTAAACATGGCCAATGTTTAGTTTTGTCTTGATAAACAAGTCCGTTATTGATGATGTTTTGAAAGACAATTTTTAAAGTTAGTTGTAAAGCTAAAAAGAAAGTTTGTGGAGGGGTTCCCGAGTGGCCAAAGGGATCAGACTGTAAATCTGACGGCTCAGCCTTCGAAGGTTCGAATCCTTCTCCCTCCACCATTTCTTTCACTCTCGCATATCCTTCTTGTTCCACTTCCGCTTAGTCTGTTCCAACTTAATCTGACTGTTCCAGCTTAATCTAATTAAATTCTTGGCATTTCTATATTAAGTAAACCTCTTGGTTAACGACATTTTTTGATTTCAATTACGTCGTGCTCTACTTTAAGCGAATGACTTCAAGCTCATCCAATAAAACCGCTTTGCCCGTCCCTGTGATATGCTCTGAAAATGATCCCTTTCGATGTGACTACTATGATTTCTAACACGATTCAACCACCAGTGAATTCTCACAGCGCTCACAGACTCTGCCCAACATGGGAAGCCCACGCGATAGGCAAGATTGAAGCGGATTTTCAGCGCAGCGCCGATACCCACTTGATTAAGCTTGAATTACCTATGCTCGATGGCATAGATATTTATCTTAAAGATGAAAGTACCCACCCGACAGGGAGTTTGAAGCATCGCCTCGCCCGCTCACTCTTCCTCTATGCCCTGTGTAACGGCTGGATTAAGCAAGGCACGCCAATTATCGAATCCTCATCGGGCAGTACGGCGATTTCTGAAGCCTACTTTGCCCGCTTACTCGGTTTACCTTTTATTGCCGTAATGCCCAAAAGCACAGCTAAAAAGAAGATTGAGCAGATCACTTTCTATGGCGGTCAATGTCATTTTGTCGACCATTCCAGTGAGATTTACGCCGAATCGGCGCGCCTTGCCGCAGAGCTAGGCGGCCATTATATGGATCAATTCACCTACGCCGAGCGTGCAACCGACTGGCGCGGTAATAACAATATCGCTAACTCGATTTTCAATCAGATGGAGCGCGAGCCACACACTATCCCGCGGTGGATAGTGATGAGCCCAGGCACTGGCGGCACATCGGCGACCATAGGCCGCTACATTCGCTATCAGAGGTTGGCAACACAACTTTGCGTGGTCGACCCGCAAAACTCCGTTTTTTTTGATTTCTATCAGAGCGGCGATGCCAGCTTAACCTGTTGCAATGGCAGTAAGATTGAAGGCATAGGTCGACCGAGAGTCGAGCCATCGTTTATTCCTGGAGTTGTCGATACTATGCTGCAAATTCCCGACGCCGCATCAGTGGCGACGATTCATTGGTTAGAACAATTGATTGGCCGTAAAACCGGCGCATCCACAGGAACCAACCTGTACGGCGCATTGCAACTTGCAGTACAAATGCAAGCGCGTGGAGAGCAAGGCTCAATAGTGACCCTCATTTGTGACTCAGGTGAGCGTTACCTTGATACTTATTACGATACAGATTGGATTACAGCTAACATCGGCGATATTGCGCCCTATCAGCGCCAACTTGCAGCATTTAATCATTTCGGCCAGTTAAGTGAGCTTGATTAAGCAACTGTATTAAGTCGTTAGGTTTAGAATCCACAAAACATCCACCATAAAAAACGCCCCACAACTGTGAGGCGTTTTTTATGCTTTGCAGATTAGCATTAATCAATATTCAAATACTTATGGGTCTGGATCGATAAGCGCCAATTACGGGCGATACACACTTTCATCGCCAGTTCTGTCGCTCTAGGCTTTTGACTAATCGGCTGCAGGCAAATCGTTTTCGCTGAAATATCGATGTCTTGCAGTAACTCATCAAGTTCATCGATGTGATTTTCAGTGGCGATAGGATGCTTAATCTCATTGGCACGGTTCAGCGCCTGTGCTAATACCTGATAGCCCCCTTTCATGTTCACCTTGGGTGATACTGTCACCCAAGTGTCATCAGCACAGTTGATTTCGAAGGTGCCACTGGTTTCGATTTGAGTCGCAAAGCCTTGACTGTGCAAGGTCTCGGTTAATTCGCGTAAATCGTACATACAAGGCTCACCGCCGGTGATCACGATATGCCGCGCAGTAAAACCTTTAGCGTGAAAGGCAGCGATAAGACTTTGCGCCGAATGATCAGCCCAGCGACCAATGGTGCCGTCTACGGTAATCACTTGCTCTGGCGACACCTTATTGGCTTCAAGCACATCCCATGTCTGTTTCGTATCGCACCAAGCACATCCCACGGGACAACCTTGTAGGCGGACAAATATGGCGGGCACTCCGGTAAAGACACCTTCACCTTGAATGGTTTCAAATACTTCGTTGACAGGGTAATTCATACTGACGTTCCACTTTTCTGGGGCGGCATTTATAGTGGATTTTAGCTTGAGCTGCAAGTCTTTGCGCCGAGAAAGCCTATTTCGGCCCTATAGTCAGAGTTTGCAAGCCCTATGGCCTGAGTTACACTAACGCCCTATTTATACCTGTTCTACGGTGAAGTGAAATCCTTTATGTCAACGAGCTTAGTGTCAAAAACAGTCGCGTCCAAAGCAGTGGTGGTATTCAGTGGCGGACAAGACTCAACAACTTGCCTTATTCAAGCCCTAACCCAGTACGATGAAGTACATGGGATCACTTTTGACTACGGTCAACGCCACCGCGAAGAAATTGAAGTTGCCAAATCCTTAGCAAAACGCTTGAAGATCACCAGTCATAAAGTCATGGATGTCACCTTACTCAATGAGTTAGCTATTTCAGCCCTCACCCGTGATGCGATACCCGTTTCACACGAGTTGATGGAAAATGGCTTACCCAATACCTTCGTGCCCGGCCGTAATATTTTATTTTTAACGCTTGCAGGTATTTATGCCTATCAATTAGGGGCGCAGGCGATTATCACAGGCGTGTGTGAAACCGATTTTTCAGGCTACCCTGATTGTCGTAACGATTTTGTCAAAGCGATGGAATCCGCCTTAGTTCAAGGCATGGATAAGCAACTAAAAATCATCACGCCTTTAATGTGGCTCAATAAGGCACAAACCTGGGCACTGGCGGATAAATATCGGCAACTTGATCTGGTTCGCCACCATACTCTCACCTGTTATAACGGCGTGATTGGCGATGGCTGTGGTGATTGCCCTGCCTGTCATCTTCGCAAACGTGGATTAGATGACTATCTACAGAATAAAGCAGCGGTCATGGCTGAGCTTGACGCCAGCGAGCCTAAAGCATGACACGCAGTCCCTATTGGGTCGCGCTGATGGTGAGTCTGATCTGTGCGGGTTTGTATGCCGCAGGCTTAGCAAGCCCCGATGTCGATAACTTACTCGCCTATCGCCGCAGTGCAATTAGTGAGGGTGAATGGTGGCGATTAATCACAGGAAATTTACTGCACACGAATCAATGGCATCTATTGATGAACCTTGCAGGGCTGTGGGTGGTGCTATTTTTGCATCATTTTCATTATCATCTCAAAGGCTTAAGTGCACTATTTTTCGTGTTATGTTTACTTGAAGGTATAGGCTTGTATTTAGGCTATCCGCAATTGCTTGGTTATGTCGGCTTAAGTGGTATGTTGCATGGCTTGTTCGCCTACGGCGCAGTGCAGGATATTGTCCGTAAGCTGCACTCAGGCTATCTGCTGCTCGTTGGCGTTATCATCAAGGTCGGTTACGAACAGCTTTATGGTGCCAGCAGTGATGTCACCGCCATGATAGGTGCGCGCGTAGCAACCGAGGCGCATTTGGTTGGCTTAATCAGCGGGCTTATTTGCGCTTTAGCGGTGTTTATCAAGCTAAAAATGAGCCAATTAAAAGTCCCTGCACCCAAGTCAAGATATTAAAAAGCCGTCGTAGCATGATTGCTGGACGGCTTTTTTAATACTGAGCGTAAGAATAAATCTAGGCTTTGATCAACAGGTCCCGCAGGTGCTTGACTTCATCACGCATTGCCGCCGCTTGTTCAAACTCTAAGTTGCGCGCATGTTCATGCATCTTCTTCTCAAGCTGATCGATTTGATGGCTTAACTCTGCCGCATCGGCTTTATGGTAATGGGACTTAGGCTCAGCTACTTTGCCATACACAGCTTTACTGTCGCGGCCATCATCCACATCCATCACATCGGTGATCCGTTTAACGACGCCCTTAGGCGTGATACCGTGTTTTAAGTTGTGCGCCCGCTGACGTTCACGACGTCGGTCAGTTTCACCTATCGCTTTCTCCATCGAATTGGTGATGCGATCGGCATAGAGGATCACTTTACCATTGACGTTACGCGCCGCGCGGCCAATCGTTTGGATGAGCGAGCGTTCAGAGCGCAAGAAGCCCTCTTTATCGGCATCTAAAATACACACCAATGACATTTCAGGCATATCTAAGCCTTCGCGCAATAAGTTGATCCCAACCAACACATCAAACTTACCTAAACGCAGATCGCGTATGATCTCAACCCGTTCGACTGTGTCTATGTCCGAATGCAGATAACGCACTTTTACGCCATGTTCGTCGAGGTATTCAGTCAAATCCTCCGACATACGCTTAGTCAGCGTCGTCACTAACACCCGCTCATTGACGGCCACTCGCTTGGCGATTTCAGACAATAAATCGTCCACTTGGGTCCCAACGGGGCGCACTTCTAATTCAGGATCGAGCAATCCCGTTGGCCGTACGACCTGCTCAGCAATCTCACCTTCGCTCTTTTCCAGCTCGTAGGCACTCGGTGTTGCCGACACATAGATAGTTTGCGGCATCAATTGCTCAAACTCTTCAAACTTGAGCGGCCGGTTATCCAAGGCGGACGGTAAGCGGAAACCGTATTCCACAAGTGTGGTTTTACGGGAACGGTCACCTTTGTACATAGCGCCGATTTGCGGCACAGTCACATGGGATTCATCGATAATTAATAAGCCGTCGGCAGGCAAATAGTCGAGCAAGGTTGGTGGCCCTTCCCCCGGTGCGCGGCCAGACAAATAGCGCGAGTAGTTTTCGATGCCAGAGCAGTAACCCAACTCCACCATCATTTCCACATCGTATTGCACCCGCTCATGGATACGCTGGGCTTCAATTAACTTGTTGTTATCGAGTAGATATTGTTTACGCTCACGCAATTCTTCTTTAATAAACTCAGTGGCAGCGATGATTTTTTCCCGCGGCGTGACATAGTGTGTTTTAGGATAAACCGTCGTACGGGCGATACGTTTAATAATATGGCCCGTTAACGGGTCAAACTCACTTAAGCGTTCAATCTCATCGTCGAACAACTCGACTCGAATGGCATTACGCTCAGAATCGGCGGGGAAAATATCAATCACTTCACCGCGCACACGATAAGTACCACGTTGTAGCTCAATATCATTGCGCTTGTACTGCAATTCACTGAGACGAATTAAGATGTCACGCTGCCCCATCACATCGCCTTGGCGTAGATGCAGCAACATTTTTAAATAAGAATCGGGATCGCCCAAGCCATAAATGGCCGACACCGAAGCAATCAGCACCACATCTTTACGCTCTAACAGCGCCTTAGTGGCGGATAAGCGCATCTGCTCAATGTGAGCATTAACCGAAGCGTCCTTTTCGATAAAGGTATTTGATGCAGGTACATAGGCTTCGGGCTGATAGTAATCGTAGTAAGAAACGAAATACTCGACCGCATTATGGGGAAAGAACTCTTTCATCTCGCCATAAAGCTGCGCCGCCAAGGTTTTATTAGGAGCCATGATAATCGTGGGCCGACCTAACTTTTGGATCACATTGGCAATCGTGAAGGTTTTACCTGAGCCCGTCACCCCGAGTAAGGTTTGGCAGGCCAGACCCGCTTCGAGTCCATCGACTAATTTGGCAATCGCTGTAGGTTGGTCGCCTGCGGGGGCGAATTGCGATTCAAGCTGAAAAACAGATTCTGACACGCGCACATATCCTTTTAGTGAGTCGCCCCATTCTAATCAAGTCACCGACTAAGCTCCACAGTTATCCTTCCTGTCGTCATATCAATACGATCTAAAACCGCAAGATGACAATTTAAAGGAAGAAACATGAAACTTTTAAACTAAGGCGTTTTCAGCGTTTTTTGCTCACAAAACACCCGCAAACTAAGCAAAAATGCCAATTTAATACACAAGAAATCAATTTCGTTCGATTACAAAATTGCAACCTTGTTTTCACCCTCAACAAAAACCACTTGCTTTTAGTATGCATTTGATAATACTTAAATTTATTTTTGAACCCCAAAATAGTGCATTTTAAGTCCGCCGCCCATACCCCAAGGCTTTGGCGGCCATTTTTCAGGACAACTCACAGGGTTATCCACAGATTTTGTTGATAAGTCGAAATAACCTAGAAACCACGCGGGATTGGAGGCTGTCATGTGTCTTAACAACCGTCTGGCAGCATTTAGTAATTTAATTACATTTGATAAATGTTGCTACTTGTATCAATTTCACTAACTGTAATTAACGCGAGTTGTAGTAGCGCATCTGGTGCCACAACTAATACTGAAGTGCATCACTTAATTTGAAAAACAGCTCACGCTAATTCGATAAAGCCTCAATTAACACCTCCATCAACAATAGCAAACTTGTTAAAACAGAAAAACGGACTTTAACGGCAAAAAGATAACCCACGTTTTCTATCGGTATAAAGAACTGAGTAAATTCACATTACCCACCTGAGATCCTTTTTTGAGCGGTTTGAGTCTTAAGTACTCGACCAAGTACCGAAAACGGTGTCGATTATTTAGCGAATGATTTCAATTCCATAGAATCACCGCTTAAAAACGATGGACTCAATTATGGCTATATTGCGAATTGTTAAGTGGTTTTTCACGAAAAATGTCGAATTCTGCACCACGATGCACATTAGATGAGCACTTAACAGCATAATTACACTTTTTTTAGTAACTCGAGTTGACTCATCCAACAGAGCGTTTTACTATGCGCTCCGTTCTCAACGAGTCGCTACGATTGTGTGAAACGATTCCCCTGTAGTTCAGTCGGTAGAACGGCGGACTGTTAATCCGTATGTCACTGGTTCAAGTCCAGTCAGGGGAGCCACTTTAAGCACATGATAAAAATGAGTTAGAACAAGCAGTAAGATAAGTTGTAAACAATTCCCCTGTAGTTCAGTCGGTAGAACGGCGGACTGTTAATCCGTATGTCACTGGTTCAAGTCCAGTCAGGGGAGCCAATTACATTATCAAGCTGAAGCATTAAAATGATTCCCCTGTAGTTCAGTCGGTAGAACGGCGGACTGTTAATCCGTATGTCACTGGTTCAAGTCCAGTCAGGGGAGCCAATTTAAGCAAGCTAAAAAGTCGATAGTAATATCGCACCTCGATTCCCCTGTAGTTCAGTCGGTAGAACGGCGGACTGTTAATCCGTATGTCACTGGTTCAAGTCCAGTCAGGGGAGCCATTTAAAAAGTGTTATTTCTGTAAAGTCGATAGCAATATCGCACCCTCTACTCCCCTGTAGTTCAGTCGGTAGAACGGCGGACTGTTAATCCGTATGTCACTGGTTCAAGTCCAGTCAGGGGAGCCAATTTATTCTTCGTTTTGTTCTCGTGCCTTTGCCTCTTCCGGCTTCTAGTTACCCTATTCTTTTCCGTTTTGTTTTTAAGCAAATGCAGTTACACTGTTATCAGCTTATTAATAAAAATTTATGAGTGTCATCACACAGATAGCTGCAGTTAAGTATTCTTGACTTAAACTTATCCTGTTTGAGCTCACCCAAAAAAAATAGAGCGGATTTTTATGGCCATGTCAAAATCATATCCAATTTTTTTACTGCTTATTTTCTTAGGTCTTTTTGCTTGGGTATATCAAAGCGAAAATAGCCAATTACAAATCCAACAACAGCAAGAACTGGATAGCTTTAAAACCAGTTTAACCCGCTACCAACAATGGCAAGGTGATGGCGCCGAACTCTTCAAAAAGCTTTCTGAAAATTACCCATTCCAATTTTTCCAATATATTGATGATACCGATGGCCAACGGAGTCATACAGAAGGTCGTTTAGACAGCCAACATCCTCATCCTTTAGCCCGTTTATTTTCTATCGAACTCAGTCATACACAAAAATTGGCAACCGGTCGTTTACAAGTCAAACTCAGTGCAAACCAAGCGATTGAAACTTCGATTAGTCATACTCAAAAGCTCGGTGTCATGTTACTGGTGGCTTACCTTATCTTGCAGTTAGTGTTTATTCTGTTAATGTCAAAACATAGGGCGGCGATACGTTATGCTGCTGATTATATTTCAAAAATACCTGAGTTAGGGTTTTCTGCTGTCGCATCATCAAAACTCACAGGTGAGCTCAACCCCATTGGAATATCCCTTGAAGAGTGTCGTCTTCAACTTAAAGCCCAAATCGATAAACTCAATCAAGAGAATGAAAAGCTGCATAAAGCGGCCTATCAAGACACAGTGACGGGTTTTGGTAGTCGCCAGCGCTTTACCCAAAAATTAGAAACCATAAGCAATCCCGATATTCCTCAATTGGGGCTGATGGCAATGGTTAAGGCCACAGAGCTTGCGCAAATCAATCAAAAACAAGGGCGAACTGCGGGGGATGATTATCTTTCAAGGGTGGCAAATTGTATCCGCAAAGCCTGTAGTAAGTATTCAGATGCAGAATGTTTCAGGGTATCGAGCGCTGATTTTGCCATCTTTATTCCTGATGTCATGCTGAAGGATGCGCCAAAATTTTTAGATCAATTAAAAATTTATCTCGATGAATATTTGCAGATGACAAAAGCGGAATCTGTTGCCCATATCGGTTTAGTTCCCTATCACCAAGGTACCGATGCGGTTAATTTGCTGACGATTGCGGATACCGCAGTCAGCATAGCGCAGACCCTTGGACCTAATAGTTATCATATCCAAGAAAAACTCAATGGTGACGAGCAGTTTGGTGATGATCGCTGGAAAATGGCGATCAATGATTTAGTCACTCGCCAAGCATTAAAATTCTACCAACAGCCAATTCAGCCCTGCCGAACTGATGTAGAGGTTTACCGTGAGTTGTTGGCGCGCTTTTACAATAGCGAAGGTAAGTTTTTACCGACCACCACAGTGATCGCTATGGCCGAACGTCACGGTATGAGTTCTGAATTAGATAAACTGGTGGTGATCAGTGCATTAAGAATGCTTAAGGAAAACCCGACCATTTCGGGTAATTTCGGCATCAATATCAGCGCATTTTCTGCGCATCAGGATATGTTTGTCGCTTGGCTAAAGGACATTTTAGGCAAGCAAAAATACATCGCCTCGCGCTTAGTATTTGAGATCAATGAGTCAGGTATGCAGTCTAACTTAGGGGCAAGCTATAAGTTCGTTCGCGAAATACATAGCGTTGGATCTCGAGTGTCGATAGAGCGTTTTGGCATGAGCTTTACGTCCTTCAAATTCTTCAGCGAAGTGCGCCCAGACTACATAAAGCTTGATGGCAGCTACACATCGAACATCGATGAAGACAGGAATAATAAGTTCTTTGTCCGTATGATGGTGGATGTTGCAAGACGGATAGGCATTCGGGTTATTGCGACCAGCGTCGAACGCCAAGAAGAAAAACTCACCCTCGAAAAACTCTTAGTTGATGGATTGCAAGGCTATTACATAGCACAGCCCCAAGCCATGGCGATTACAGATCAAATTTAATACTTTAACGGGTTAATTCGTCGCCAAAATTTACAGTAAAGATGGTTAACCCTGCATTCTATATGTTGTTTATGCAAACGGAAAAGTCGATAATACGGCCAAGATCCGTTTAGAAAAGTATTGAGATGACTGAATATCTCCTCTTGTTGATCAGTACAGTACTGGTCAACAATTTCGTTTTAGTGAAATTCTTAGGCTTGTGTCCTTTCATGGGGGTCTCCAGTAAACTGGAGTCCGCTATTGGCATGTCTATGGCGACCACTTTTGTGCTGACGTTAGCCTCGATTCTCAGTTACCTCGTCAACCAGTATCTATTATTACCCTTTGATCTGAGCTACCTGCGAACCATGAGCTTCATTTTAGTGATTGCGGTTGTGGTGCAATTTACTGAAATGGTGGTGCAAAAAACCAGTGCTGCACTGCATCGCGCTTTAGGCATTTACCTGCCGCTGATCACAACTAACTGTGCTGTGTTGGGTGTTGCCCTATTGAACGTTAACGAGAAGCACGATTTTATCCAATCGGCTATCTATGGCTTTGGTGCTGCGTTAGGCTTCTCATTAGTGTTAATTCTCTTCTCGGCGATGCGCGAACGTTTAGCTGCCGCAGATGTCCCCTTACCTTTCAAAGGCGGCGCCATAGCGATGATCACCGCAGGTCTTATGTCCCTCGCCTTTATGGGATTCACAGGATTGGTTAAGTAAGATGTCCGGAATTTTAATTGCAGTCATATTGTTGACCCTATTGGCATTAGTCTTTGGACTATTACTCGGTTTTGCCGCCGTTAAATTTAAGGTTGAAGGCAATCCGATTGTCGATGAACTCGAAGCGATTCTGCCACAAACCCAATGTGGTCAATGTGGTTACCCTGGCTGTCGCCCTTACGCTGAAGCGATTGCCAACGGTGATAAAGTCAACAAATGCCCTCCCGGCGGCACAGCCACCATGGAAAAACTGGCGACCCTGATGGGCGTCGAGCCCGAGCCGCTGAATGCCGAAGCACAATCTCAAGTGAAAAAGGTCGCCTACATACGTGAAGACGAATGTATTGGTTGCACTAAGTGTATTCAAGCCTGCCCCGTGGATGCGATTATCGGTGCAGGTAAGCTTATGCATACTGTGCTGACAACCGATTGCACGGGTTGCGATCTCTGTGTTGAGCCTTGTCCCGTCGATTGTATTGATATGATCCCAGTCACCCAGAATCTTAAAAATTGGAACTGGCGTTTAAATGCCATCCCAGTGACTCTCATCCAAGACACTCTCATCAAAGAGATTCAGAACCAAGACCCACAGTTAGAAGAGGAAAAGCGGTGTTAACTTTATTAGATCAATTAGATAAAGGAACCCTTTGGCGCTCACCCGGTGGTATACATCCACCCGAAGTCAAATTCCTCTCGAACGCGACGCCGATTAGCCAACTCCCCTTAGCCGCTACGTACTTAGTGCCCATTCCTCAAGTCGGTGAAAACTGCACACTTGCGGTAAACATCGGCGATAGCGTATTAAAAGGCACGCCGTTAACGCAAGGCACCTCCATTTGGCATTTACCTGTGCATGCACCGACATCAGGCACTATCGTTGCCATTGAGCCAAGGGCAAGTAACCACGCCTCAGCATTGCCGGTTAATACCTGCGTTATTCAGGCCGATGGCAAAGACACTTGGTGTGAGCTGGTGCAAAATGAGCTTGATGACTTAAACCATCAACAGATGATCGATAAGATCCGTGCTGCTGGCATTGCAGGCATGGGCGGCGCGGCGTTTCCAACTCATATTAAGCTTAATCCGGTCAGTGAAATTGATTTAGTCATCATCAACGGCGTCGAGTGCGAACCTTATATCAGCGCAGATGACAGATTAATGCGCGAATACAGCCAAGATATCCTCGCCGGCATTGGCATTATTCATCGGCTATTAACGCCAAAACGCATTGTTATCGCCATTGAAGATAATAAGCCAGAAGCGGCCAAAGCCATGCAAGCTGCAGTCGTCCAATGTGGGCTCCCAGCCGACAGCATTCGGGTAACCGTCATTCCGACAAAATATCCTTCTGGTGGTGAAAAGCAGTTAATTCAAATCATTACTGGCCGCGAAGTGCCCTCAGGCGCTATTCCCGCCAAACTTGGTATCGTCGTGCATAACGTCGGCACTGCCTTTGCGATTCATCAAGCGATTACCCAAGGTAAACCGCTGATTGAGCGTGTTGTGACTGTGACAGGCAAAAATGTCGGTAAACCGGGGAACTACTGGTTACCGATAGGCACACCTGTTGAGCATGTGCTAAGTGCGACTGAGTTCATGCCAGAGCCTGAACAAAAGGTGATTATTGGCGGGCCTATGATGGGCCATGCGTTGGCGAATATCCAAGTGCCTATTTTAAAAGGTACTAACTGTATTCTGGTACCAAGCAGCCAAGAAATAGGAACTACGCCAGAAGAAAAAGCCTGTATCCGCTGCGCCGAATGCGCCAATGCCTGCCCTGCACTCTTATTGCCACAGCAACTCTTTTGGCACGCCAAGGCCGAAGAATATGACAAAGCTGCCAGCTACAATCTAAAGGATTGTATTGAATGCGGTTGTTGTAGTTACGTCTGCCCGAGTGATATTCCCTTAGTCGAGTATTACCGCATTGCCAAATCTGCACTCAAACAAGCCGCCGATGAGAAGCAGCAAGCGGAGCGCGCTAAACAGCGTTTCGATGCCCGTTTAGCGCGTCTTGAAGAAGAAAAGCTTGCCCGTGAAGCTAAGGCCAAAGAAGCCGCAGAGCGCCGACAAGCGACTATGACTGGCACGGATAAAAATGCCGTCGCCGAAGCCATGGCACGGATCGCCGCGAAAAAAGCCGCAGCGGCACAATCAGTCACTGGCGAATCAATTACCGAAGAGTCAAGCGCCACAACAACTGACACCACGGAAGTGCCAAAAGGTAAGGCCGCCGTTGCCGCCGCCATCGCCCGTGCTAAGGCGAAAAAATCTGCACAAGCAAATGCCGATGGCACTGACACCAATGGTGCTGAAACTGACAGTGCCAAAACAGACAATGCGGTGAATGTTGACGCAAACGACTCCATCTCAGCAACAGATGCAATCGCGCAAGAAGCGCCGTTATCTCAGAAGGACAAAGTCGCCGCGGCCATTGCTCGCGCCAAAGCTAAAAAGGCCGCTCAGCAAGCCGAACCCGCGCCGCTTGAAACGGCTGACAGCACACCAGAAGCCAGCGCTGCCGATGATAAAAAGGCCAAAGTGGCTGCCGCAGTCGCGCGGGCAAAAGCCAAGAAAGCGGCGCTGCAAGCAGAAACCGCCGCTAGCGATATTGAAGTTAGCAATACTGACGTTAGCGTTAGTGATGTTAGCGTTAGTGACGTTAATGATTCAGAAGCGATTAAGAAAGCCAAAGTAGCCGCCGCGGTTGCCCGTGCTAAAGCGAAAAAAGCCGCGCAGCAAGTTGAGACAAATGCTGACAATGATTTAACTCAGACCGTGGCTCCCGCAGTTGATTCCGCAGCTAGCGTTCAAGCAGATGTGAATGATGATACAGAAGCAGCCGCTACTGACGTTAACGACGCTGAAGCGATTAAAAAGGCCAAAGTGGCCGCCGCTGTTGCTCGTGCTAAAGCGAAGAAAATAGCTGCGGCATCAGCAGCTGAGTCTGAAATAGAGTCCGTTGACGACATTCAAACTAAAGCTAACGTGGCATCGCCGTCGATAGCAGCAGCCAAACCTGAAGCCGTTTTACTATCCGCAGAACCCATTGAAACGGCAGCCTTATCAGGCGATGAGCTTAAAAAAGCACGAATTGCTGCGACCATCGCCAAGGCGAAAGCCAAAAAAGCGGCACTCGCTCAACAAACCGAAGCTTCGAGCGATTCAAATGTTGCTAATGATTAAGAACAGAATGATAAAAAGGGAACACAATGGCGTTTAAAATAGCCTCATCACCCCATGTCACACGTAATTTGCATACCTCAACTGTGATGCAAAGGGTGATTTTATGTTTACTGCCGGGCCTTGTGGTGCAATGCGCCTTTTTTGGCTGGGGCACGCTTGTTCAAGTGTTGCTTGCGATTCTTGTTGCCCTAAGCTGTGAGGCCGCGGTGATGAAACTTCGCAATCGTGATATCAAAGCCAGCCTTAGCGATAACAGCGCCATGCTGACCGCAATCTTGATTGGTGTCGCCATTCCTCCCCTAGCACCTTGGTGGATGATAGTGATGGGCACCGCCTTTGCGATCGTTATCGTTAAGCACCTTTACGGCGGTTTAGGCCATAACCTGTTTAACCCTGCAATGGCGGCGTATGTATTGCTGTTAATCTCATTCCCAGTGCAAATGACCACTTGGATAGCACCGAGTACCGTTGCGCTGCATTCACCTAGCCTAGCTGAGAGCTTGCAACTTATCTTCAACATTGGCGCCCACGTTAACTTGGAACAGTTTCGTTTAGGGATAGATGGCATCGCAATGGCGACACCACTCGATACCCTTAAAACCGATTTATCCCTAGGATTAACCACCACTGAAAGCCAGACTAAAGCCATCTTTGATGGCAGCACAGGCGTAGGTTGGTTCTGGGTGAATTTAGCTTATCTGGCTGGCGGTTTAGTGTTACTAAAACTGAAAGCCATTCGTTGGCACATCAGTACTGGCGTGTTATTGGGGCTCTTTTTCGCATCGAGTATCGGTTTCTTACTGTCGCCCGATACCCAAGGCAGTCCCCTATTACATTTGTTTTCTGGCGCGACCATGTTAGCGGCATTTTTTATCGCAACCGATCCCGTCACAGCAGCAACCAGCCCCCGTGGTCGCATTATCTTCGGCGCGTTAATTGGTGTGTTGGTGTACATCATCCGCATTAAAGGCGGTTACCCTGACGCCTTTGCCTTTGCCGTGTTATTGGCTAACCTCTGTGCCCCCTTTATTGACTACTATGTGCGGCCACGCACCTATGGTCATTCAGCTAGCTAAGGCCATTTGGCGGACTACAGTCATGCTACAAGATAATGTCATTCTGCTGGCAACGAGAGCTTAAGGAAAAAGAGTTGAAAAATCCGATGATTAAAAATGGTTTTTTATTGGCACTGTTTGCCTTGATTTGCACGGGTCTCGTCGCCGCGGTCAATCAACAAACCTTTGACAAGATTAAGCAGCAAGAACAACAGGAATTGATGCGAGTATTGCAACAATTAATCCCTGATGAAATACATGATAACGAGCTTACCGCTCAGTGTACCTTGCTATTAAACAAAGAAGCATTAGGCACGGATAGTCCAATGCCGGCCTATATTGCTACCCATGCAGGCAAGCCTGTCGCTATCGCCATGGAAGCCATAGCACCCGATGGCTATAGCGGTAATATCAAATTAATTGTTGGAATTAATATCCAAGGTGAAGTCTTAGGCGTACGTACCTTGTCCCACCAAGAAACCCCTGGGCTGGGTGACAAAATTGAACTACGTAAATCGGATTGGGTCACTCAGTTTGTTGGTAAAGTGCTGGGCTCTGCAGATGATAAGCAATGGTTAGTTAAAAAAGATGGCGGCGATTTTGACCAATTTACCGGTGCAACCATCACCCCGCGCGCTTATGTTAAAGCAGTCAAAAACGCGGTATGGTATTTCAGCACTAACCAAGCACAAATTTTCAGCCAGCCGCTAAATTGTGAGGCCAACCATGACTAATTATCGCGAAATTGCGTGGCAAGGACTGTGGAAAAACAACCCAGGCCTAGTGCAACTGTTAGGTTTATGTCCGCTACTCGCGGTTACTGCAACGATCACTAACGCCCTTGGCCTTGGTCTAGCCACTATGCTGGTGCTGATTGGCTCTAACATTTTGGTGTCACTGGTGCGCGACTATGTGCCCAAAGAAATTCGTATTCCTGTGTTTGTGATGATCATCGCCGCGCTAGTCACCACAGTGCAACTGCTCATCAATGCCTATGCCTACGGCCTGTATTTATCCCTTGGGATCTTCCTGCCATTAATTGTGACGAATTGCATCATCATCGGCCGCGCCGAAGCCTTTGCCTCGCGTAATAATGCGTTTAGTGCCGCCTTCGATGGTCTAATGATGGGCCTTGGTTTTACTTTAGTGCTTACAGTGCTGGGCGCAACGCGGGAAATCTTAGGCCAAGGCACACTGTTTGATGGTGCGGATCAACTGCTCGGCCCATGGGCTAAATCGTTAACCATGCATCTATGGCAAGTCGATACCCCATTTCTCCTTGCTATGTTGCCACCCGGCGCATTTATCGTGATGGGATTATTGATTGCATTGAAAAATGTAATTGATAAAAAAGTCAAAGAACGCCAACCTCAAGTCGCCGCAGAACCGAGCGTTACCCGCGCACGGATCACTAAGGTAGGTTAGGCTTTCAAGTAACGACAGGCATTATGGCGCTCGTGTTAACGCGTTTAATGTGTGCCTAGCACATGATTAGCGGCAAAACTCAAAGCATAAGAAAATCAGCGAACGTGGGTTGTAAACTCATCAATCATCATTAATAAGATAGTGATAATGAACGGTTGAGAGTTGAAACCCACCACAGCGCAGGAATCGTACATGAATCAAGAAAAACGTATCCAGATCCTCACTCGTCTTCGCGATAACAATCCCAAACCTGAAACCGAACTCAATTTTTCAAGTCCCTTCGAACTGCTAGTGGCAGTGACGTTATCGGCCCAAGCAACAGATGTGAGTGTCAACAAGGCAACAGACAAGCTCTTTCCTGTGGCAAACACAGCCCACAGCATTTATGCCCTTGGCGTAGAGGGTTTAAAGCAATACATAAAAACCATAGGCTTATACAACAACAAAGCCATCAATGTGATCAAAGCCTGTGAGATCTTGATTGAAAAGTACAATGGCGAAGTACCAGAAAACCGCGAAGCCCTAGAATCTCTGCCCGGCGTTGGCCGCAAGACGGCTAACGTGGTACTAAACACTGCGTTTGGTTGGCCAACCATCGCCGTAGACACCCATATTTTTCGCCTCGCCAATCGCACTAAATTCGCGCCCGGCAAGAACGTAGTCGAAGTGGAAGAGAAAATGCTAAAAGTCGTGCCGGCGGAATTTAAAGTCGATGTACACCACTGGTTTATCCTGCACGGACGCTACACTTGCCTCGCGCGCAAACCCCGCTGTGGTAGCTGTATCATTGAAGACTTGTGTGATTTTAAAGAAAAAATTTATCCTGAAGAATAAACCCAAGCAGGAATTAACTGTGCCACCCACACAAAAAAATCTGCAAAATTTCTATGGGCACCTCATTAAATTTCGTAGCTCTGATGGCGCTGCCCTGCGCAAAATCACAAGAAACATTACTGGTATCATTCACCCAAAAGGTAATTCTTAAAGTGGGTGGCACCGTTAATTTTACTTGCAGCTTCAATGTCTTAATAAGCGCTAATTAAAGGTTCAAACAAGACTTTTTTGTCAAAACCGGCGTTTTGATATAATTAATGCCAATTTCCATCCCGAAAGTAAAGTTGCCCATCAATGCCACAGGGATGAGTTAACCCCCTTATAAAACTGTAAAATTAGTTTTTTAGTTCACTTATTGAAACACATACCGTTCTTTAGACAAGCGGGTCAACACCTGTCCAAAAGTGATGCTATGCCGGTCTGACAAATCTTTAAGTTCATTGCCATCTATAACGGTAACGTCTAATTGATTTGCAATATCTCTGGCACTTTTTGCAAGTTGAGTAGCGTTAGTCACAAAGATTAGTTTAGAAATCTCTCTACCTAAGTGCTTTCCGTAAAGCACTTTTGCATTCGATATTTCTTGAACGGCACTATGACCTTTGTATGCGCCGTGCTTGTGTTTAGCTTGAATAAGCATCGATTGATTGCTAGTTGCCAATATACCGTCTGCGCCAAAATCTGAGCCGTCTTTAGTGAGCCAAGCGCTATCGGCTTGGTACTCTCTTGCAAGCACCTCGAGCGTATAGGCTTCAAACTGTTTCCAGCTCAATCGTGGCATATCGTCAAAGGTGATTAGACTATCAACGCCAAGGTGATTTCCGCCTGATCCGGTTGGATTAGGCATCACTTCACCAGGCGTGACCACGGCATCTTTTAACATAGACTTTTGAGATAACAAACGGTGCAGATTCACATCAAAAGATTCAAATGATGGATGATGAAGTATCGGCACATATATATTTACATCTTTCTTCTGACCAATACGGTACACCCTGTCAGTAGCCTGAGCCTCTTTAGCTGGATTCCAGTGTCTTTCGAAGTGGATGACATTATTTGCACCGACAACAGTTAATCCAACCCCTGCAGCAACTGGCGACATAATGATGATGTTAAAACCGTCTTTCGCCTCAAAATCGGCAATCAACGACTTACGGCTTAAATCGCCTTGTCTCTTAACAACTGCTTTTGTATCACCATTTATTACATGCAGAGGCCCCAAGCCAAAGTAACTTCCAAGCGCAATACTCAAGAAACGCTGAAGTCGTTTATTCACTGCGAAAATGATGCATTTTTCTTTTCGAGATTGGATCTCAGACAGCACTTCAATAGTTTTAGCCATTTTGGCCGATTCATCGAAAAGAGCCTGTATTTCGCGTTTAGAAGTTGGAGGATCGAGTCGACCACTATCAGCCAAACGTGGGTGAAGCGAACTATCGCGCAAGCGCATCAGCGTTGTAAGCACATGACTGTCTTCATCTTCCAACTGTGCCTCAATCGCACCTTCGTATACTCTTTGCTGGTAAGCGGTCATAACTGAATGTAATTTTGGTTCATACAGCCAATCGCTAGATTCGATGCCAACCAATATGGTCTTCTGTGGTAATCCTTCCAGATTGTCTTCTTTGACACGACGTAGCATTAACGCACCGACTTTCTCTCTCAACTTGCGACCCAAGGTAGCTCTTACTCGATCTACCTCGTCACCTGCGGCTTGTAAAATCGGCGTTATATAGGTTTGTCGGAAATCCTGATAAGTTCCGAGATAGCCTTGACATGCTGTATCCATCAGACACCAAAAGTCGGCAAGACTATTTTCGACCGGAGTGCCTGTAGCAAGTAATTTGAACTTCGCTTTCAAAGCTTTAGCAGCGCGAGTTTGTAACGCATTAGGATTCTTGGTGTTTTGTGCCTCATCAAATATCGCTAAGCCCCAGTCGATTTGAGACAACGAGAACTGATAATCGCGCAATGTCTGGTAAGTAGTGATCACTAATCTTCGGGGCAGATCTAATCGTTCAAGGCCATGCTTCTCACCAAACTTTAGCGAGTAACGAGGCTCTATGGTTTCCTCATCAAAATTAGCTGCTCTAATTTCAATGCAGCCATCTCGAAAACGGTTTAGCTCCCCATCTGATTGCAAAATGACGATATCTCTAAATGGTGACTCGTGAAATGTGACGCCCACTTCGTCTTTCCAGTTCTCTAAAAGACTTAAAGGCGCAACGATCAACGTGGGCCGGCACGTTTCACCGTTGTCATCGCATATTCTGTAATAATGCTCAATAGCAGATAAAGACATAAAGGTCTTACCCAAACCCATGTCATCTGCCAGCAAAGCACCATTCACAAGCTCTTTTTCGCGCGCCATTTCCTCAAGGCCAAGTATCCACTGAACACCGATTAACTGATGCGGAAATGGTTGTCTTTTGTGATTGCTCCAATCTAACTCTTCTTTATAAAGCACATCGTTAAGTGCTTCTTCAACGATCTTCGACGGGCTATCTAATTCATCGTCATTTAAAGCAATATCAATAACAATAGGACCATCATCCGTCAGATCTGGCTCATCAGGTTCAGTAGGACCGCTTGGCTCGCCGTCCCCATCACCTTCGTCAGTTTGATTTCGAAGTTTGTGGCCCAGCTTTTCTAAAGTTTCATTTACTTCAGACTCACTACCGATATCATAAACTTTGCCTTCAAAAACTACTTCTACAGCACCAGTTGCTCTTGCATCGCTAATCACTTGCTGTAGCTGCTGCAAGTCCTCTAAAGTTTTCACAACTTTCGTCACTGCACTAATAGGCAAAATTGTTCCTGAAGCCTGACTTTGGCCAAACCAATTAATCCCTGATTCATCGGTTTCACCAAAATATGCGTGTTTAAAACGTGTCGCTCCTTTTACTCGTACAGCAAATCCAACATCAAGATCGACCAGGCTCGCATCCAGAAATGCACCAGGAGCTTTTAAAAACTTCTCAACTTGAGATTTAGGTATTTTTCTGTGGGAGATAATTTCTTTGACTGCTTTGGCCGTTTTCTCATCAAAGAGAATAATTTCATTCCCTACTTTCAACGTTCGGCCCGCCTCAGACTGTAATTGTCCCAGTACACGTTGAAGTTGCTCGTGACCTATTGCCTGCCCCATATTTGGGGTCAAAATCAAGTTGCCCCATTCATCAAGTTCAGCTGCTACTGTTATCTTATCTGGGACATGGATATTGAGCTTGTCGAAGTGACTCAGTGAAAGTTTGGTACCTGCTTTCTGTGCCAGTTGAAGTTGATGAAGTAAAAGCAGATTATCAGATTCACTTTTTGCAGAATTCGCATGACATTCCAAAGCACTAAAAACATTGAACATTGGCGCCGTGAGAGTAAATTTACTATCCCCAAATGTCAGGATGCTGCCCAATTTCTTGTAAACAGCTGTCATCCGCCCCGAAGGCGCAGTTACATCAATACTGACGCTAAAAGACTCACTGCCAGTAGTACCTCTGATATCGACTTCAGCATCATCATCCCATCTCTTTGGTAACTGTAATAATTGGAATGCATCTTCATCCAGTGAAACAATAATTTCGTGTGGCACAACAAATCCATTTGGAATTGCTTCAGCACTTCCCTCTTCAGCCAGCATTTGCAAAGCAACAAATTGAGCTGTGATAAATTCGTCGGCGTCACCTTTTTTTATCTTATTGAACTGATATTGATCGCAGAAAAAATCAATACTCTCTTTGCTAATATCAATAGAAAATTTAGTATCAGACTCTTTAACCCCGAAAAAAGATGAAATCCAATTCTTCACTAGCTCACTCCATACAATCGTTTGTAAATTCGATAATCGTCTTCAGTTAAAACATCAGCGGCTCTGATCTTCACACCTAACTCGTTTACAGCTTTGATTGAGCGTCGCTGCCAGCTGAAGTTTGCAGGTGAATGCGTGAAGTTATCGTGTGCTTCGCAGCCATACTCGTACATTTTCTCGTTTAATCCCGCTGTCAACGAACGATACCCAACTCTTTGCTTACCAAACTGAAGCACTTGTGCTGAATCATGCAAGTTTCTGTAAAACCAAATCTGGCAGTTGTGGCTGCCCTCTATCATATGGCCATGGGTAAGTTCGGCATAAATAATAGAACGGTCACCATCCTCTACGATTGAGTAATCAGGTACATGCTCTGGTTTATAGTTTTTGCGGATATACCAATCTGCTTTTTTTGAAAGATATAACTTGGTATGAACAATTGCGCCAGCCTGATGCAACCCTTCTAAGAAGTACTTCCGGGAAGGAAACATTCTCATCATGTCAGTGTCTCGCGAACTATTCGAGTAGTCTTCAAGGGCCTCAAGAAACAACTTGAGGTCTAATTTAGAGAGCCAACCTTGCACTTTTTTACTTTGCTGTGGTGACAATTGGCTCCACCACTTAATAAAGCGAAGGTGGCTTTTGGGAATTCTGGGATCGCCAGCGATGGCAATGACGGCGTTTTGCCAACTTTCATGTACTTGCTGTGCAGGTGCTCTATCAATCAAGATTCGAAGAGCTACGTGCCCAATAAGATCGTTTGCATCATAACGACTACTTGCAACAAACGGCTTACTGATTTCTTCAAGCAACTGATGCGGTTTATTTACCGGAATGTTTTGTAATTGTTCAACAAAATAGACCGATTGTGCTCTTTTGAGGAAATCACCAGAGGCGTAACCATCTAATTTCCAGTGATTGATTTGCTGCTCGAATGTTGCACCTCTATTGATGGCTTGTTTGGCAAGAAACATTGGACCATCTGCACATAGTACTTTTTCTTCTTGAAGTTGATTTAACCCCTTACGCTTTCTCTCTCGGCAGAGCCAGTCGCCAATAACATCTGGGTCATTAATTGAGTCAAAGTCACTGAGAAAAAATTGGAACAATGATTCAATAAAAAGGTTACTCCCTTTCGGAATTATTGCAGAGACATCACTGAGCAAATGTCTTTCGATTCTAATGGCCTTACGTAAACCTAGTTGTTCCGTCAAGGCAATCGACAATGCCCGCGCATCAAAGCGATTTTCAATTTTGAAAAGATCAAACCTGTCACGGGAAAGTAAATTCAGTAATCGAGCCCAAGCGGTTTCAAACTTTGGGTTGTCTGTACCCGCCCTTTTAGCAATAGACTTTTGCTCTTGGGTGAGTTGCTCCATAACCTCAATGTTTTTTCGATAACTCGTATCAGTTAAAACGAATTTCATTATAAACCGTCCTCAAAATGACAAACCTCAAACATCTTTAGCCTTTTTATAGTCCTCGATCTTAGGTTTTTTGACGGTAAAACGAATATCTATCCTGCGGTTTCGAGCTCGTTGATCTTCACTTTTCTCAACTAAATCGACTCGCCGGGTGTCGGCATAACCGCTTACAGAAAATAGCAGTTGGCCATTAAAGTTTTTTAGCTCGTTTAGTTTGGGTAACAAAGAGTTTTTTTCTTGCCAGAGCTTCCAGATTGATACTGCCCTGTCAGTTGAAAGACCCCAATTGCCTTTTCCGCGATACCAAATATTTACGCTGTCCGTATGCCCCTCAACAAAGACTGTATCTAAGTACTTCCAACGTTCCTCTTTGGTAATAGCTTTATGCAGAGCGTCACCAATGGCAGCAACTTCAGTTTGTGTTTTCTCGTCTTCGGGCAAGGTGTCTTTTGCTGATTTAAATGACAATGTACTTTCAGGGATCCGTAATACAGTGTCATTTTCTACAATCTCAACAATAATATTTTGTTTGGCTAAATCTTCTTTAATATCGACCAGTATGTTGCGGCGAGCCTCTTCAGCCCGCTGAAGTTCCTGAATACTCGCATCAATTTTTTCAGATTTTTGTGTTAATTCAATAATCAATGCTACTGTCGCTAAAATGAAGATAACAAGTAGCGCCGACATTAAATCGGAAAATGACATCCAGTAAGGGTTCTCTTCATCTACGTTAGAATTTCGACGCGAGGATAGTCTGTCCATCTGTTACCCCAGCTTTGCTTGAATTTCATCAACAACACTCGATAACGCTTTCACTGCGTTATTCATTTGTGTCGAGTAGGCTGTTACAGAACTCGACCATACATTGAGGTGTGCTGCAGTTTGGCCATTAGCTTGCTCTGCATAATCTTTAAGCAACCCAGTCATTCGCTGATTTAAGCCCTCTACTTCAACTTTAAGGTCTCCAATAAACTCTTTGTGTGACCCTTTCAGCTCGCTAAATGTAGAACTTGCGCTGGAAATTAAACCATTTAACTGTGCAGTAAGCTCGCCAAATCGAGAAACGTCACGAATCAATTCGTCACGCAGTTTCTCCATACGTTGCGCAGTCAACTGATTTTGACTTGCAAGATCAGAGGTACTCTCAACGGCATTACGAATAGCTCCTGAGAGCTTGTTTCCTGCTTCATTAATATGTGAACTTAAAACCTTCATACTATCCGCAGAAACACGAAGTTCTGTTGAGGATTCCTTCATAGCTTGAGTAGCCTGAGCACTCGCTTCCACCGAAGAATTGATGCTGTTTTGAAGCTTTTGCCCTTGCACAAGAAGCTGTTCAACAGCCTTTACCTGTTGCGACACAGATTTTTCTACTGAACTCAGAATCTCAGTTGATAATTGTGCAATAGAGTTTGATTGCTGTTCAATTCTCTCATTGCGGGCAGTTTCTAACTCAGATGCACGCTTTTCTCTGTCATCAAAGGATTGCACCAACCCACCTAGCTGCGACTCTACAAAACTACTTAATCTTTCGCCTTGGCTTCGTGAATTCAAGATGAGCTCATCGACTTGAACTTTAATCGTTTTAACTAACTCTTCATCTCGTTTGGCAGAGGCCGCCTCACGACTTTGCATTTGTGAGGTCATCTCACTAATCTGGCCTTCGACAAACGAGGTTAGTTTTTGATGAATTGATTGGGACTGCGTGGATAGGCTGTTTACTTGATTCGCGATGTCAGCTATCAGCGCTTTTTCGCGATCTCCCGATGCGGCTTGCGAATTTTGAAGCTGTTCAACAAAACTAGACATTGTTGCCTGCATTGCTTCAACAGATTTATTTACTCTCTCGGACACATCATCAAGAGCGTCGCGTTGTTGGTTTCCTGCCTGCCCAAAGCCTTCCATGAAACTTTGCAGAAGGCCCTCAAGCGCCTTTTGATTGCCTTCGGTTGTCGAGTCAACAAGCTTATTAATCGCAGGTGCCATAATTTCCGACAAACTTTGTTCCAAACTTGTTTGAATCCCTTGTGTGGCAGAGACTAACGCTTCTTGCATTTTTTCGCCGATTTTTTCTGCCAAACCTTGCAAGACTTCTCTGGATTCAGAACTGTTGTCAGAAATGATCTGTAACTGTTCTTCAGGTCGAATACGAGGAAATAGCCAATCAACTAAAAATTCAATATTTCGAATTTTACGGCGAATTAATTGCTCACAAAGCTTTTCGAAAAAATTGAAAATGACACTTAATGCAACCCCCCACACCGAGGTTAAAAACGCAATTTTTGCACCGTTGACGACAGCGGCAACACCTTCTTGCATTTCATTGACATCGACACCGGCACCAAGCTTTAGATCTGCTAAACCTAATTGCAGCCCCATGAAGGTACCGATGACACCTAATGCAGTTAGAAATCCTGGCACAGCAGCTATAAGTCGGTTTTCGGTAACACTTCCCGCCAGTGTATATGGGTTAAAAAAATGACCGGCATCTAAGGTATTTCGAATCTCAATTCGTCCATTCCGACAAATTTCGACTAAAGTTTCATCAAACTCCATCCACAAGAATCCAATACTCTTTTCCTTACTTTTTGCTTTTAAAAGTAGCGGCTCTCGTTGCTCAACAATATCTTTTCTATTTAGTGGCTTTAATACCTTCTCTAGCCAGCTCAGTCTGAACCAGGTCGAAACGCATTTTATGGCAAAAAATCCAGAAAATATAATAGTGACTACAATTAGTCCAAAAACAAAAAGTGTACTGAGTTCACCACCAGTTGTGGGAATCAAAGTTAATTGATTGAAATCTGGAATTAGCCAAGAAAGCTCGATTTTCTGCTCAGTAGCCATTTTTAGTCCTTTAATTTTTTAATTATTTTGAATTCTTAGATAGTGAATGCAAACACCACTTAAATGCTTAACAAAAGATGCTTAATCATTCGACTATATTCCCTCAGAACTTATGAAGAAAATATAAGCAGGCGAGACGGACTGCATTAGTCGGTAAGTTATGTTATTGATTACAACAAAATTCACGCCATCTGTCACTCATTTGAACATATTCAAACATTTTCTACATAACCAAAGCGCTCTATGTTGTCGATGTACTGCCGCATCGATGCAAATACCTATTCATCGCTTATTGACGGAGCAAAACATTGAGTGACAACAAATGCCATAACTCGCTGTCTTTCAGTTGTTATTGCTGACCAGCACCAGGTTTGAGAGGCTACACGACAACAGAATTGGTAACCATCCTTTTGCCGTTATGGTAGGCAGCGCATCCTGTAGCCAGTACAAAGAGCACCGAAACTTAACGGTGCAAAATTAACGGTGCTACACACAAAAAAAATCCGCTAAATTTATCTGTGCGGCTCATTAAATGTCGTAGTTCTGATAGCGTTGCCATACGCAAAATCACAAGAAACATTGCTGGTATCATTCACTCAACAGGTAATTTTTAAAGTGTGTTTTAAAGTAGCCCGTTAATTTGCTATTTCAGTTTCGCTAAACATCATCTTCAAATCCTAGTGAAGTTTTACGTGCACTGAATCATAGACAAACAAAAAGCCGCAATAGCGGCTTTTTTGCTTAACTTGGAACTGGGTTAACTCAAACTTGTATTAGTCGTTAAAACATTGAAACAAAAAAAGCACTGAAAAATAAAGCAATAACAACTGTGGTGCCTAAAGCCATTTTAAGTTCGGTGTTCATCATTCACTCTCCTAGTTGGTATGGCTACATTATTATCAACCCAGTGATAAAAACCCATGTTTGTATCTGTGTTTTGTGAGCGATAGCCAATTTATCGGCAATTTTCTCTTCTAAATCCTGAAAATTCCTCTTACAGACAATCATTTCCCTATCCTAAGCTTTAATCTGGGTCAAGCGCTGTAAAAAACAATGGCTGACATTTATCGAGGTCCATCTACGGATTTTTGGTATACTCCACCCCGTAATCTATTTAGAGAGAGGACCTATGTCGCAACTATTACATACTATGATCCGCGTCGGTAACTTAGAACGCAGTATTGCTTTTTATACTGAAGTGCTCGGCATGAAACTACTTCGCACCTCTGAAAATCCAGAGTACAAATATTCTTTAGCTTTCGTGGGTTACGGTGAAGAATCCACAGGCCAAGCCGTGGTTGAACTGACCTATAACTGGGGCACTGACAAATACGATTTAGGCACAGGCTTTGGCCACTTAGCGATTGGTGATGAAGATATCTATGCCCGTTGCGCAGCTATTGCCGCAGCCGGTGGCAAAGTGACTCGTGCTCCAGGTCCTGTCGCAGGTGGTACCACTGAGATTGCGTTTGTTGAAGATCCAGACGGTTATAAAATTGAGTTCATTCAAATGAAATCAGCGACTCAAGGTTTAGGTTAAGTCCTGCTAACTGAACCCGAAAAATAGCTGAGCAAGACTATTTATTCAGCGACAAATGCCGAATCTTCATTCGGCATTTTTGTTTTTATACTTTAGATCTCACGTTAGGCACAAAGAAACATAAATCAAGCCAGTGATTTACTGCTCGCGCCATGCGTCTAAACCGACTTTATCGAAGCTTTATCTTGTGTCAGCTTACGCTCGGTTTTGTTCGCCACTTTACGGCTGAAATGACGTTTAAACCAAGGCGTGCGCCACAGCAGCAACACACTAAAACCTACGATATACAGACTCGGCTCGATGATTTCCGATTTTACCGACCAGTAAAAATGGATTGGCGCCAATATCGCGACTAAATACACCCCATAGTGCAAGGTTTGCCAACGACGTCCCATCTTACGCATCAAGGCTTTAAACGAAGTTATCGCCAAAGCGGTGACGATAAGATAAGCCACTGCGCCGACTAAAATGTACGGCCGTTTTACCACTTCACTAAACAGTAATTCCCAAGCAAATAACAGATCTAAACTAAAAAACGCCAAGATATGCAAGGTGGCATAGGCAAACACATATAACCCCACTAAACGGCGGGTCTGCATCAACAACCCTTGCTTGGTCAACTTGGCAATCGGTGAGATCAGTAAGGTCGCCGCTAGCGCATTTAATGCGCCTATGCCTGTGTAGTGAATAATGTGCTGCACGGGATCGCCACCCGCACGGCCAAGCACCACAGTGAGCACAAGGTAGACGATTGGCACTAAACCCAACAAATGAAATAACGCCTTTAGCCAAAACAAGTGCTTAGCGGTTAATCTCAACATAGGTTGTCCCCGCTTAATGGCGAATATCCAAACAACAAACCAATCATCAATAGTATTTCCTCAGATCCATGCCGTCATACAGTGAAGCCACAAACTCGCCGTAACCGTTGAACGGCTGGGTATCGATGCGGGTTGCTGAAAACAATCCCCCCTCGCCGATACGACGCTCTGTGGCTTGCGACCAGCGTGGATGATCCACCGCCGGATTAACGTTGGCATAAAATCCATACTCGTGTGAGGCAAGCTGATTCCAGCTGGTCGGCGGTTGTTTATCCATAACGCGAATTCGCACGATTGATTTAATGCTCTTAAAGCCGTATTTCCACGGCACCACTAAGCGAATGGGCGCGCCGTTCTGCGGTGGCAAGGTTTTACCGTACAAACCCACCGACATTAAGGTTAAATCGTTCATAGCTTCGGCTATCGTGAGGCCTTCAACATAGGGATAATGAATACCTCCCCCCATTAATCGGCTCTTCTGCCCCGGCATTTGCTCGGGATCAAAAGCGGTTTCGAAGGCGACATACTTGCCCTTACTGGTGACGCCAACCTTTTTTAATAACGCCGCCAGCGGGAACCCCACCCAAGGGATCACCATAGACCAAGCTTCAACACAGCGCAGGCGATAGTTACGCTCCTCAAGCGGGAACATTTTAGTCAGATCATTAAAATCTAAGGTTATGGGCCGTTCAACTTCACCTTCGATACGCAGTTGCCAAGGATCGACTTTAAAGCCTTGGGCATTATTGAAGGGATCTTGTTTGTCCGTACCAAATTCGTAGAAATTATTATGCTGCGTCACTTTATCAAACGGGGTTAACACATCGGCGGCACCGTACTGCTTATTGGATTGAAACGTCAGTGGCGTAGTGATAAATGAGGACTTAGGTTGATCGCCAAATAGATCGAATAATCCAGCCTGCACATAACCGGGCACGCTGGCACCGATAGCACCGAGTCCCATGGCTTTTACAATTTGCCGACGCGAGCGAAATACCGCTTCGGGCGTCACTTGATTGTCTTGCATGTGCCACTGCGCTTTTTTAAGAATACCTGGGGTAAAACGGGAATGTTTAGCCAATTGACACCTCTACCATCCAATGATTAAAGCCACCGAGTCGCGATAAAAACCTTCTCTGGCGCTCGTCTGTATCGCTCACTCTTATATAGACAGGTAAAAGCCAGAAAAACTTTCCACCCGTGAATAAATTCACCTTAAACGTATAAGACTTGCTCATTCAAGCATTAAGCGCAGATATAGTTGATTAAAGGGCTTGAAGCCTGTTGGGGGGCATGCGAACCTAAGCGCCAAAGCTAAAGGAGTGCTATTGATCATGCCATTTTCTCAATCTTTTTCTGTCGCCGAAATCATCGGCCTTCTCGCCATTGCCTTCTTAGGCCTGTTGATCGGTGCTCTGCTCAATCAAAGACTCACCCGCCAACGCTGGCAACTACACAAAGACCAACTTGAGCAAGAAATGCGTCAAGTAAATGAAGATGCGGAATTATCCTTAGCACAACAGCAAATTTTGGTCGATGACAAAGAAGCGCAATTACGTCAATACCAGCAACGCCTTGAGCTCAAAATTGAACAACTGGGCAAAGCCGAGGCCTTAGCCGAACGCGTTCCCACCTTAGAGCAGCAATTAAATGATAGCCAGCGCCGTCAGTTAGAGATCCAATTAGCCCTGTCGAAATCCAATGCCATGCAGCAAACCATTCAAGCCAAGGCCGATGCCCAGCAAGAATCGCTGCAGGATAAAATTGCCAGCTTAGAATCGGCCGAAGTGCGTTTACAAACCCAATTTGAAAACCTCGCAAACCGTATTTTTGAAGAACGTAGCGAAAACTTTAAGCACCAAAATGCCAGCCAACTCGAAGGCGTACTTGGGCCATTAAAACAACAACTTGAAGGATTCAGACAGCAAATTCGTGAATCCTACACCCACGAACAATCCGAGCGCAGCGCCCTCAAACATCAGCTTGAGCACTTAAGGGAGCTCAATCTGAAGATGAGCCAAGATGCTATCAACCTGACCAAAGCGCTCAAGGGCGATAACAAGCAACAAGGTAATTGGGGTGAAGTGATCCTCGATCGCGTACTGCAGGAAAGCGGCCTACGTGAAGGCCATGAGTACCATACTCAGCAAGATCTCAAGGATGATAGCGGTAAACGCTTTAAGCCGGATGTGATTGTGCATCTGCCAGAAAATAAAGATGTGGTCATCGATGCTAAGATGTCGTTGGTTAGTTATGAGCGCTACTTCAACAGTGAAGATCCGGCACTGCGCCAACAGGCCATTAACGAGCATGTCATTTCAATTCGCAGTCACATTAAAGGCTTAAGTCAAAAGGATTATCAACATCTGCATGGCCTTAAGAGTCTCGATTATGTATTGATGTTTATTCCTATCGAACCGGCATTTTTACTGGCATTGGAGCATGATCCTAGCCTAGTCAATTTTGCCCTTGAGCAGAATATCATGCTTGTTAGTCCAACGAATTTGTTGGTAGCCCTGCGCACAATTAACAATATTTGGCGCTACGAATATCAAAATCAACACGCACAAACCATTGCAAAACAAGCGGGTCGAATTTACGACAAGTTATGTGGTTATATTGAAGATATGGAAAAACTCGGCCGCGCCTTAGATAATGCAGAAAAAACCTATCACAGCGCAATGAACAAGCTGTCATCGGGCAAAGGCAATCTAGTGCGTCAAGCCCATTTAATGCAGCAGCTCGGGGTCGATACCAGCAAACAACTGGATAAAATGCTGCTAGAAAAAGCGCTCAATGAAGCCCAGGACGATAACGACACTCAGGATGACGACGCTGAACTTAATCTGTCGCATACCCGCGATCCTAAGGACACAGAACTCGAGCCTGTCGAGTGCAATGATAGATAACAAGAATTGAACACCCATTAATTACCTCAAATCGATACGGACATGTCGATTGATACCTTGATGCCCGGAGGCAAACGCTCCATGTGCAAAGCAGTTATAAATGTGGTTATATCCAGTGCAATATTGCTCGCAGGCGCATTGAATGCCCCTGCTGCACTTGCGTTAACGTCAACACAGAAAACCTTTCTTGAGGCTGAAAAAGCCCTGAAGAAGCAAGATTATGCAACCTATAAACCCCTACGGGCAAAACTAGGTAATTATCCGCTCGCGATTTATTTAGATCATGATATCGACATAGGTGCTCTTAATGCCTTACAGGGTTATGCAGCTAAAGCCTTGATTGAAAAATATGAAACCACCCCCATGTACAATAGGTTACGGTCTAAATATTTAAACAATGCTGGTAGCCAAAAACGCTGGAATGATTATCTTGCGATCACCCCAGAAGCGCCTACCGACATCCGCCTGCAGTGTTATTACTATGAGGCGAAACTCGCCAAGGGCGATCTAAAAACGGCTTATGCGGCCGCACAATCACTTTGGGTATTTGGGGGTTCGCGCCCAAAGGAATGTGCTCCTCTTTTCAACACATGGACCAAAGCCGGTAAACGCACTCAAGATGTCGTATGGGCGCGAATGATGCTGAGTTTCGAGGCTGGCGAAACGAGTTTACTGAGTTTTTTATCCCAAAAAATCACCACTCATAGTAACGAAGCTAAGCGTTTAGTCGCCGTCTATAAAGATCCCAATAGCCTGCGCCATACCGAAAAGTTTAAAGATAAAAATCCCATTGTCGGTGACATTGTTGCCGCAGGATTAAAACGCCTTGCCCGTAAGGATCTCGACCAAGCCATTAATTTGTATGAACGGTATCAAAAGGCCCATCGTTTTACCCCAGAACAAGCACAGCAACTCGATAAATACCTTGTTCGCCGCATTTTAATTGAACAAGATGATAACTATAAAAACTATGTCGACAATGTGCTCACTGAGCTGAAAAATGACGACTTATTTGAGCGCCGTTTAAGATGGGCTATCCGCGATCACGACATGCGCAGTATTGCCCGTTACTTGAACCTACTCCAACCAGAAACCTTGGCAAAGGAACGTTGGCAATACTGGCTTTATCGCACCAATGCCAAAGAAGCGCCTGAAAGCGCCATAAAAGCGCTCGCGACAATCAGTAATGAACGTAATTTTTACGGTTTTGCTGCTGCGCAGTTCTTAAATAAACCGGTATCACTCAATCAAAGCCCTGAGCCTGTTGTTGATGCCAATAGCCAAAAGTTAACAGATGATCTGGGTTTTGTGCGCGTGCAAGAGCTGATGGCGCTCGACCGTTATTTTGATGCTCGCTATGAATGGATGTCACTACTAAAACGCAGTGACAATACGATGCGAGCACGCTATGGACGCTATGCCCATGAACAGGGCTGGTACGATTTTGGTGTTGAAGCCAGTATTCAAGGTAAGCTGTGGGATGATATTCCTCTACGCTTCCCTATGGCACACCAAGCCGGTTTTGAGCACGCCAGCAAAAAGCATAGGGTTAACATCGATGAGATCCGTGCGATTAGCCGCCGCGAAAGTGCATTCTATCTTTATGCGACCTCGGGCGTAGGTGCCCGTGGTCTAATGCAAATTATGCCTGCCACGGCCAAAGCTACCGCCAAAAAACACGGGGCCAGATATAGCGATCCAAAGGATCTCTACAGCGCAGAGCTTAACCTCAATCTTGGTAGCGCTTACTATGCCCAGCTGTTGAAAGAGTTTAACCAAAACCGCATCCTCGCCACGGCGGCCTATAACGCAGGTCCCTCTCGCGTGCGTCGCTGGTTATCAAACTCTGATGGCAAACTCGATGCCATGGGTTTTATCGAGGCCATTCCCTTTACTGAAACCCGTGAATATGTTCAAGCCGTCCTCAGCTATCGATTGATTTATGAGGCGCAAAAGCAAAAAGCACAGCCATTATTCAGCGAAGCTGAGCTTAAGTTTGCTTACTAACTCGTGACATGAAAAGGAACTCGATACTCAGCCGCATCGAGTTCCTACTTTTCAGCATACCCTAGGGTAACGCTCATGCTTTAACCACCAAAAATTCTAAATGATATTCTCTAAATTCAAATAATTAGCAAAGCGAATAATTATTCAGCAATCACGCCGTTTTATCAAAAACTTGTTTGCACTGAAGGGCGTTAAATGCGAATAATTAGTATTAAAGCATTAAGAATCCCATTACACCCATGATTAACCTTAGTTCGTTAACGCTTAGCTGCGAATACCAACCCTTTGTCAATCCTCATACTTTAGCCATCGACGGCTATGAAGCCTTAGCACGCTTTTACTTGCCTAATGGTGATGCGGTTGCACCTAATATTGTGTTCGAGCAATTGCATGAATCCACAGAAATACTCGCTGCAGTTGAATATCAAGCCAAGGCATTTCAACTCATCCATGCGCCGAGTCAGCAGCGAATTTTTATCAATGTTGATCCCCACGCCGTCGATGGACCACATACCGCCAAGCTCATTCGTTTACTGTCCCACTATGAACGAGTCACGGTCGAGATCATCGAAAACACCTGCATTAACGATGCCCAGCTGGCCAGTCAATTATTCACTCAATTTAAACAAGCTAAGATACATGTGGCGCTGGATGATATTGGTGCGCCCCACTCCATGCTCAGTGTCGATCTGATGATGAACGTGGATTATCTTAAGTTTGACCGCCATTGGTTAACGCACATAACACACCCCGAGGGAGCCCAATTATTAATTGCATTGGTCAACTTTGCCAAAAAGACCCACAAACAATGCATTTTAGAAGGCATAGAAACTGAAGCCCACTTAGCCTTTGCGCGGGATATCGGTGTCGACTTTGTCCAAGGCTTTTTGTTTAAATCCTGGTTTATTCGCCCCACCAGCAGCCAAGTACTGTGCCTTACGTAAGATCAGGCTAAAACGGTTTACATTCGCGCCACCAGCCCACTAAAGACCAAACCTAATGCTGTCGAGTAATTGATTTAGCACTAGAAATGCCACTGGATATACAGGCGATGATCCGCCATAGTGATAACGCACATCAGCTTGCAAATGCACCTTAAGTACACTTCCAAATGTATTAGGAGTCGCCCGTGGCACAACCTGGGATCAGCGAATTACTACAACAACTCGAACAAGTATTGCTGGGCAAGCCTAGGCAAATTCGTCTCGCTTTAGCCTGTATTCTCGCCCGTGGGCACCTGTTGATTGAAGACTTACCCGGTATGGGTAAAACCAGTATTTCCCATGGTATAGCCCAAAGCTTAGGTTTGAGCTATCAGCGGATCCAATTCACCAGTGACATGCTGCCTGCCGACATTCTCGGCGTATCGATTTTTGATAAACATCAAGCACAATTTATCTTTCATCCTGGACCAATTTTTAAGCAGATGATTTTGGCCGATGAAATTAATCGCGCCAGCCCTAAGACACAAAGCGCTTTACTCGAAGCGATGGCCGAACAACAAATTTCCGTCGATGGCATCACCCACAGATTGCCCAATCCTTTCTTTGTGATCGCGACTCAAAATCCCACCGATCAATCCGGTACATTTTCGCTACCAGAATCGCAGCTCGACAGGTTTATGATGCGTCTGTCTATTGGTTATCCAAGCCACGATGCTGAACTCGCTATGCTTAAGAGCAATCATAACCACTTAACCTTAGATCAATTGCCCCAATGCCTGACACCGATGGCCTTAATGCAACTGCAAGAGCAGTGCGACAAAGTCAGCGCTTCCGATGCCTTACTCAATTATATTCTGGCCTTAGTGAGTTTTTCCCGTAGCCAAAGTGACAGCGTGGGGTTATCACCGCGTGCCACCAAAGCGCTATTACAAGCGGCTAAGGCATGGGCCTTTTTAGAAGGTCGACATTATTTAGTCCCCGAAGATGTGCAAGCGGTATTTTGTTGTGTAGCGGAGCATAGACTCAGAACCAGTAGCCAATTACAGGGTGAAGCCCTATCTGAGCGAATTCTCACCAGTGTTAACCCTATTATGTAGCAAGATACTGTAATGAGAAGATATCGCTAAAGTATGCAGTTAACCCATTAAACTAAGGAAATAACTCAGAAGTGAAACGACTGATACTCCCGACTTTCATTCCGACGTTAGTCCCGATTTGGCAACGTTGGTTAGCAAGACGCTTGCCACCGAGTCCCGAAATAACCTTAAGCCATCGCAGCATTTTTATTCTGCCGAGCGGTTTTGGGTTAGTTTGGCTCGGTCTGGTTTTACTTTTATATCTATTCGGCACTAACTATCAAAATAACTTAGTCATTGGCCTCAGCATCTTACTCCTAAGCCTCTTTAATACCTGCATTCTCTACAGTTACAAAAATCTGGCTGGCTTACATTTACGGGCCACGACGCCACCCGAAGTCTATGCGGGCGAAACCTTAACCTTTCCCGTCCTCATCAGCACGCACCACAGTGGCCATAACATACAACTTAACTATCCGCATAATCGCACTTATACGGTGCAGAACCTTGGTACAGATGAACAACAAGCGCTCGTGCCCTTCGAATATCATCAGCGGGGTCAAGTGTCACCGGGTCGGCTCAAAATTGAATCCTTCTATCCCTTAGGGCTTTGCCGCGCGTGGTCCCATGTGGATTTAGCCATTAGTCACTTAGTCTTTGCCCTGCCGATTGAAGCGCCGCTACAGCTTGAGGCTGATCATACCCAGTCGGAGCAAGATCCCCTGTTACTCGCGGGTAAACATGTGTCGGGGATTGATGAGTTTAAAGGCCTTAAACCCCATGTGCTCGGCGAATCCCTCAAGCAAGTGGCATGGAAACAATGGGCACAGGGTCGCGGCATGTTGACTAAAGAATTCCAGCAGCCTCAAGGTGATCCCGTCTGGTTAAGGCTCAGACCCGATGCCAAACGCCTCGAAACCCAATTGAGTCAGTTAAGCTGGCAAGTCAATAAACTCACGCAACTTGAGCAGTATTTTGGCTTACATCTGCAAAACCCAATGGGAGACGATGTTCTGATCGCGCCCGCGATAGGCAATCACCATAGGATCGCCTGTCAAAAAGCCATTGCCTTATATCCACAATTAGCGCCTTCAGCCGTTAATTCGTCATCAGCGGCAAAGCACTCGAATAAAACGGCGAAAACCACCAGCACGAAACGTCATATCCCTACCTCGAGGGAACAGGCATGACATTAACGGCCAGCAGTACAACACCGCAAATTGGCGATAACATCAGCCGTCAGACTTTATTTTGGTTATTGATCACCAATATCGCCGTACTGAGCCCACTATTTGATAAAACCACGCCTTGGACTTTGGGCATTTGCGCTATCTGTTTGCTGTGGCGTGTGGGGATTTATGTCGGCAAAGTGGCAAAACCACCGCGTTTTCTGGTCACCAGTCTTGCGATCGGCGCCGCAACCACACTGGCACTCGTTTCAAAGGAAATCGGCTTACTCAATGCGCTAGTAAATCTGCTGCTGTTAGGTTATGCCTTAAAATACATTGAAATGCGTAATCAAAGGGATGTGCGCGTTGTCGTCCTCGCGGGCTATTTTATTATCGCGCTGACCTTTATTGACCATCAATCCCTGCTTAATACCGCGCATTTACTCGTGGTAACGCTGATCAATACCTGCGTACTCGTGACTTTGTATCAAGATAAGCAATCCTTAAAACACACGGCTTGGATCGGTGGCAAATTTTTACTCCAGAGCCTTCCCCTCGCGCTGCTGTTATTTTTAGTGTTACCGCGTCTTGCACCGCTCTGGTTAGTGCCCAACATGAAAGAAGCCCAAACGGGCTTGTCCGATAGTCTGGCGATTGGTGATATAGGTAAGCTCACCCGTTCGACTGAACTTGCCTTTAGGGCGAGTTTTACCAATGCAACGCCCATTAATGCCGAGTTATATTGGCGCACCCTCGTGATGGAGAACTATGATGGTGTCACTTGGCGCCAAGAAGCGGGGATTAAACAGTTGCAAAAAGATGCGCTGCTGTTTCCTCCCTCACGGCCCAGCCCAGCATTGATGGTCAATAATCCTGATCCCATGAGTAAAAGTCCTGCTCCGATAAGCAGTGAAGATCAAGAGACCGCATTAAGTAAGCAAGATAAGCATAGTATTCGTTATCAAGTGATTGCTGAGCCGAGCCACCAGCCGTGGTTATTTGGTCTCGATGTGGCCTATAGCCAAGATGATAACGTGGTCAATATGCCCGACTATCGGCTGTTGGCGCTGCGCAATATCGATCAGCGAATGAGTTATCAAGTAGAGTCTTGGCCTAAGGCGAAGATGGACCTCAAGCTATCGGCGCGGCAAAGGCAGATTAACCTCGAACTGCCGAGCCAAAGTAATCCACGCACTTTAACGTTAGCTGAGCAGTTTAAGACTCAGTATCCCGCGCCGAAGCCACGACTATGGGCCATGATGGGCCACTTTAATAGTGAGCCTTTCTTCTACACTCTCACGCCGCCTCCCCTTGGGCCACAGCAAGTGGATGATTTCTTATTTGAAAACAAAGCCGGTTTTTGTGTGCACTATGCCGCTGCCTTCATTTTTATGGCGCGGGCCACAGGTTTACCCGCACGTATGGTCACAGGCTATCAGGGTGGGGAATATAATCCGCAAGCGGGTTACTACAGTGTGTATCAATATATGGCCCACGCATGGGCTGAGGTTTGGCTCGAAGATGAAGGTTGGGTGCGTTTCGACCCCACCGCTATGGTGGCGCCCGATCGTATCGAGCAAGGTTTCGACGCCCAATTTGATCCCGAACAGAGTTACCTGCAGGAAAGCCCTTTTAGTAGCTTACGATTTAAATCCATGCCTTGGCTCAATGAGTTAAGACAACGTTTTGCCAGCATAGATTATTACTGGAGCGTGTGGGTACTGGGTTTTAACCAAGAGAAGCAAAATCAAGTGCTCAGTGGCATTTTAGGCGATGTGACTCACACTAAAATCGCGGTCTTTATGGGGCTCTGTATCAGCCTTATCGTGCTCTATATCGCCTACAGTGCGGGCTTATTACATTTTAGAGTTCAAGGCGATCCCATTAGTACTCGTTATCAACAGCTCTGTAATCGTCTCGCACACTATGGCATTAAGCGCAAAGACAGTGATGGACCAAATCAATTTGCGCAGCAGATTATTGAGCAATACCAACACAGTGCACCAAAGCTTTGCACGCTGTTCCAAACCTTGACCCAAAGTTATGTAGCACTGAAGTACCAAGATTTACCGGCTAAAGACTATCAAGCGCATTTAACCGCATTTAAAGCGGCGGCGAAGCAACTCAACTGGTTACTGCTCAGAGCCAAAGTGAAAGATAAGTTCAATCTAGCCTAGGATTCGTCAACTGAGCTGTAACTGACGGTACCTCATCGGAGCAAGCACCAATAAACACCTAAAATTGCGGGTTAATTCCACAGAAGCAGCAATAGTGTTGAATCTTATAAATCAAACACATAGAATTGTTTTATTGTCACCATGCCGAGTTGCACATGCTAAAGTTAATCCAGTCCAATCAGATGGAAGTGCTCTGCGCCCATTTAGCCGCTTACCTGACCCAACCCCTTGCTTTCGCACGTCTACTGAGTAACGAGCATATTCTGGTACAGAGTCCCGGCATGTCGACTTGGCTACGCCTCGAAATTGCCAAACAGAATGGGATTGCTGCCGCATTGGAATTCCCGCTGCCATCGAGCTTTACCTGGCAGTTGTGCCATGACTTATTACCCGATGTGCCTAAGGACAACGCCTTCACTAAGGCGGCGATGACGTGGAAGCTGATGCAACTCTTACCGCGCATGTTGCAAAATGACGCCTTTGGGCCGTTGAGACACTATCTAAGTCATCAGCAATCCAGCACAAATGCCGCCGACACGAATGAACAGCACAACACCCGTGATATGACGGCTGACGATATTAAGCTGTACCAACTCTGTGGGCGGATTGCCGATATCTTCGACCAATACTTAGTGTATCGCCCCGATTGGATTTTAGCGTGGGAGCAAAACGAGCATCCCGACTCACTTACCAAGCCGCTGAATGAAGACCAACGCTGGCAACCCATTTTATGGCGCGCGCTCATTGCCTTTAACCGTGATGAGCTTAATCAAAGCCATTACCACAGGGCCAACCTGCACAGTGACTTAATTGCAGCGCTGAATAATCCCGACACGTCACTCGCCAAATTACCGCAACGCCTATTTGTGTTTGGCATTTCCTCGATGGCGCCGCAAACCCTTGAAGTGCTTTACCATCTAGCAAGTCGTATCGATGTGATCGTGCTTGGCTTAAGCCCGTGTCAGCACTATTGGGGCGACATTGTTGATCCCCGTAATCGTGCCCGCATGGCGGTGCAATATGCGGGTAAACGCCAATTAGCCGAACTGTGGGAAGATAAACTAGAAGTGGGTAACCCGCTGCTTGCCAATAACGGCAAGATGGGCCGTGAATTACTCGATATGCTGCTTGAGCTCCCCGCCGAACACTGCGACTTTGGCGATGATGTGTATTGTGAGCCCTGTGACGATCCCAACTCGCCACACAGTCATGCCAGCATGCTCCACGGCGTGCAATACGATATTTTAGAGATGCAAACCTTAGACAGAGTGCTAGGGCCAGATGCCGAGCTGTACCAAAATGTCGAGAACAGACGCCTACTAAAGCGCGACGATGAATCCATTCGAGTCAAGAGTTGTCACAGCCCACTGCGGGAAATCGAAACCCTGCACGATCACTTGCTTGAGTTACTCAGCAATGATATCGACCTGACGCCTAAAGACATAGTGGTGATGATGCCCGATGTCGCCGCCTACGCGCCCTACATCGATGCTGTCTTCTCGGCGAAGCAAGGCCTGCATTACATTCCCTACGCCATTGCCGACCGCGGCGCAGCGCAGGAATCACCGCTCATCAATAGCTTTTTAAATTTACTCGGGATTAATCAAAGTCGTTTTGGTCTGACCGACATTTTGAGCATACTCGAAGTGCCCGCCATTTTGCGCCGTTTCCAGCTCGATGACGATGAATTGCAACTGATCCGCCGCTGGTTAGATGAAGCGGGCGTGCGCTGGGGCCGCGATGAACAAAGCCGCCTTAAACAAGGTGTGCCAGCGTTTGAGCAAAACTCGTGGGCCTTTGGTATTAAAAGGCTGATTTTAGGTTACGCCTTGAGTGACGATGCGCCGCTCTATCAAGACCATCTTGTCGTCACTGGTATCGAAGGCCAATCGGCGCAGGCGTTAGGTAAGCTACTCAATTTTATTGAAGTACTCGATGAAACAGCGCAAATACTCGCCCTGCCGCAAGTGGGCGCCCTGCGTTTAGCGGAATTAACTGAGCTACTAGATGCCTTCTACGACACAGATGAAGACGAAGACGAACGCGAACAATTACAGGAAATCCGCGATGCCATTGCCGCCCTAGAGCAAGAGTTACTGTCAGCGGGCAGGCCCTTAGATACAAGAACGTTGGATACAAACCCGTTAGCGCCGCTAGCCCAAGAGAACATAAGCGGACTGAGCCTCAGTATTGAAGTGCTGCAACAGTGGTTTAATCAACGCTTAACCGAATCTCGGGTCGGCCAGCGTTATCTTGCGGGAAGCGTGAACTTTTGTACCTTAATGCCGATGCGCTCGATCCCTTTTAAGGTCGTGTGTTTACTCGGCATGAATGATGGGGTTTATCCTAGGGTTCAACATCCCGTTGGCTTTGATTTAATGGCACACTTTGGTGCCCGTAAAGGCGATCGTTCCCGCCGTCTCGATGACAGATATTTGTTTTTAGAAGCCTTATTGTCGGCGCGGGAGCAACTGTATATCAGCTATATTGGCCGCAGCGAACGGGATAACTCTGAGCGTATCGCCTCTATGCTTGTCTCTGAACTGATTGAATATTGTCAGCTGTGCTATCTACCTGAAACGCTATTGGCTCAATCGCAAAACGCTTCAAGCCCCATAGACCCAGAGGATGCCGAAAAAGCCCTCTATAACGCAATTGTCAGCCACCAGCCGCTGCAACCCTTTGATCCCAAGTTGTATCAAGCCACAGTAAAAAATGATGACAAAGATGGCTCAAACATAGATGGATCAGGCAGAACCCAAAATAACTCGGGCATAGGCCAAAGTTACAGCCTGCAATGGTGTCCGCCCAATGCGGACGCTGCGGGCACACATGCGGGCCGCTTTATCAGCGCGCAAACTCGAATTCTGCTCGACGCGGATGAACAAGACTCAGTGCCAGATACAGAGGCACAGCCCGCTTCTGTGCACGAACAACAGCAAAGCAAACAAGTGGATGTGTCAGCCCTGATCCGTTTCTTTCGAAATCCAGCGCAATACTTCTTCAACCGTACGCTTAAAGTCGATCTCAGCCTTAATATTCAGGCCGATGATAATGACGAGCCCTTTAGCTTGAATGCCCTAGAGCGTTATATGTTACAGGCCCAGTTACTCGACGATGCCATAGGCCAAGGCCTAACTGAGCCCGATATTGAACTGATTAAACGCCTCAAAGCCAGTGGCACTTTGCCCATGCAGCCCTTCGATGATTTGCTATTGCGTCAATATCAGCATGATATTAAACCTTTGATTGGCAGAACCTTGTTCCTCAAGGGAGAACAAGCCAGCAGTCACGCCGATATTAAACTCCTGTTTGACTTGCCCATCACGGCGGGTAAATCCCAGCAAGTGTTACTGCAAGGTCGTATCGATGACATCAGCCCTAAGGGGTTAGTCAATTACCGCCCTGGTAGCGCACACGGTCGCGATGTGCTGAGGTTGTACCTTCGCCACCTGTGTTTAATGGCAATGGGCCACACACATGCAAGCTATCTACTCGACATGGGGCACTTCCACGCCTTGGCTCCAATCACTGCTGAGCGCGCCCATGCGTTACTGGCCGATTTGTTGGTGTTGTTTTACCAAGGCCAACAACACCCACTGTGTTTTATGCCGCGCACGTCACTGGCCTACGTCAGCTGCGAGGGTGAGCACGATGAGCGTTTGCAGCAAGCGTTACCCGAATGGTTAGATGAGCAGAGTCAATTGGGTGAAGGGAACGAACCCCATTACCAGCGATTATTCAGTTTCCCGCGGGATTTCTCTGAGGATAGCTTTGGCGCATTAGCCGAGCGTATCTATCGCCCTATGGTGAGTTTATATCTCAAAGACACGCTGGCTCAGCTTGAGGAATTTGCGCTCAACGATGGCATGAGCCAAGGCCCTGCTAATGAACACGCGACTGACACACAAGCTCTCGCACCACATTTGAACCGCAATAGTGCACAGGGAGAGCAAGCATGAGTGAACAGATGCCGTTGAACACGCAAGCCTTACATTCAGCACCACAAGCGCTTGATCCTCTCACTCTGCCCTTTGGCGGTAGTCGTCTTATTGAGGCCAGCGCTGGCACAGGTAAAACCTACACGATTTCAGGTCTTTATTTACGCTTATTGCTTGGTGATGGCATTCCTGCGCCGCTCACCTGCGAACAAATTCTCGTGGTTACCTTCACCAATGCGGCCACCGAAGAGTTAAGGGATCGTATTCGTCGCCGTATTCAAGTTGCCTTTAAGTGTTTCTTAGGACTAACGATTGCCGATCCCTTTGTGCAGGCGTTGTATGACAACACCCCAGAGAGTGAACGCGCCATTGCCCTGCGGCGGTTCGATCTCGCCCTTAAATCCCTCGATGAAGCGGCGATTTTTACCATCCACGGTTTCTGTCAGCGAATTTTATCGGATCTCGCCTTTGAGTCTTCCTTGCTGTTCGAATCGGACTTTACCTTGGACGACAGCGAATTTTTGCACCATGCCGTGCGGGATTTTTGGCGTGAGGCCTGTTATCCGCTGCCCGATTACTTAGCGCAAATCATTGCCAAGGAATTTGGCGAGCCCGATGGTTTAGTCAAACAGTTGCGACCGCTCCTTGGCGCCAGTCAAGCAAAGCCTCTGAAACCCGCGCTTAAGTTTGATGCCTTAGCCCTGTCACTACGCCAAAGTTTAGAGCGCTTTAAATTAGCTTGGCCAAGGGGACGCGATGGCTTATTGGCATTGCTACACAGTTTGCCACTCAACGGCACCCGCTTTGGCAAAGCAACGGATAAGTACCCCAAGCTCGCCGCCATGTTCGATGCGCTAGATAACTGGCTCGCCTTCGGTCATGGGTTACCGCCGCTGAAAGAGTTAGAAGCCTTGTCCTTGTCTGAGTTAAAACTCAACAAGGGCGGCGTGATCCCAAGTGTGAGTGAAGCGCCGCTAATGGATCATATGGAGCAACTCGCCACATTGATTGCCGCCATTAAACCCGCATTTTTATATAGCGCGAAACTCGGCATAAGCGAGCGATTTGCCCAGCAAAAACAACAAAAAAATGTGCTGACCCCTGATGACTTACTCACGACATTAGCGAGCGCGTTAAACGCCAATAATGAAACCTTGCCCAAAGCCGTGGCAACACGTTTCCCCGTCGCGCTTATTGATGAATTCCAAGATACCGATCCGCTGCAATTTGCGATCTTCTCTGGCATCTACCAAGACCGTTACTCGTTTGAACAAAGCAAAAACGATACAGAAAATAAGCTTAGCCTGTTGATGATTGGCGATCCTAAGCAAGCCATTTATGCCTTTCGCGGTGCCGATATCCATACCTATATTGAGGCCCGTCATCATACGCAGGCCCACTATCATCTGGATACCAACTACCGCTCAAGCGCGAACATGGTCGCTGGGGTTAACCATCTGTTTAGCCAGCATCACGATCCGTTTATCAGTCAATCGATCCCCTTTGATAGCGTGAAAACGCCCAGCAGTGCTAAAGGGAAAATCCTCACTGAAAAAACCGCCAATCCAGCCGCCTTAAGATTAAGACTCTTAAGCGAAAGCGCAGAAAACGGCCTCAATAAAACCACGGCAAGACACTTGCTCGCAGAAGACGCGGCGGCACAAATTACCCATTTACTGACAGATGCGGCCAATGGCGAATGCCACAGCCCTAAAGGGCCGTTGATCGCTAAAGACATCGCTATCCTAGTGCGGGATCGCAACGAAGCGGCAGTGATGAAAACCGCATTAAGTAAACGCCACATAGGCGCAGTGTTTTTAAGTCGCGACAGTGTGTTCGATACCCTTGAAGCGCGGGAAATGGCGTTAATTTTGCGATCTCTAGCGAACCCAAAAGATGAACAGGCACTGCGCAGCGCCCTAGCCACGGCATTATTAGGTTATAGCGCCGAGCAAATCCATGACTTTAACCAAGATGAAGAACACAGACAGCTGTTATTAGAGCAATTTTTTAACTTGCACCAAGTGTGGCAAAAACGCGGCATCATGCCCGCGCTATTAAGCCTTGCCAATAGCACTAAGCTGATTGACCGTTTACTGCACACCGCCAGTGCAGAGGTAGATGCTCAAGAGCAAGATGCCACAAACGGTGAGCGCCGCCTGACGGATTTTCGCCACCTTGCCGAGCTATTACAACAAAAAGCCACCGAACTTGATGGTATGAGTGCCCTACTCAATTGGTATGAACAGCAACTGATTGATAACACAGGCACCGATGAACAGCAGCTACGCCTTGAGAGCGAGCAGAATCTAGTACAGATCGTCACTATCCATAAGAGTAAGGGGCTTGAGTATCCCGTATGTTTTGTGCCCTTTGTTAGCCTAGCCCGTGACAATCGCCGCCGCCCGACGCCTATGCTGTACCACAGAACTAACGATGCAGGTGAGCAAGAGCTAGTATGGGATATCGAAGGCACGGATGAGGGTTGGGATCGCGCCAAACAAGAAACCTTGGCCGAAGACTTGCGCTTGCTATATGTGGCGCTCACTCGCCCAGTGTATTTGTGTTACTTGTATATCGCCAATCACAGTCGTCAGCTTAAAAATGGCCTTAAAAGTCAGCTGCATGAAACCGCTATCGGCTATCTGCTCGGCATAGACGACTCAGAATGTGACTTTGCCCGTATCTGCAATGCTGCGCAGCAGCTCGCTCAAGATGTGGAAGCCATAAGTATTGATAAGGTGCCCGATGACATAGACGAGCGCCCATTGCCCTCAAGCCAAGACATAGCACAAATACTGAGCGCGAAAACCTTAACCCGCCAATACAGCACGCCTTGGCGAGTCGGCAGTTATTCAGGCCTAGTTAAAAATACCAGCCATGGCAAAGCCGCTCCGGGCGCCGATGATGAAGCATTAGGTACGCTTGAATATATGGCTGCGCAAACACTCTCTATTCCTGATGAGGCAAATCATGAGCTGCAGGATGGCATGCTCAATCGCTTTAACTTTGAGCGCGGCGCTAATGCCGGTAGCTTTATGCATTTAGTGTTAGAAGAGATTGATTTTACGCAGGCAGAAATCGACTTACCGCTGCAATTGCCTAAAGCCATGTTGCAATACGGTATCGCGCCCGAATGGCAAACAGTATTACATACTTGGTATTTGGATGTGCTGCATGCACCGCTGTGCGCTATGCCGCACGCCTTAGAGTCGCAGGTCACTAGCCATGTAAGAGCCGTAAGCGCCGTCAAACCTGCTCATCCAGATCTGTGTTTAGCCAAGTTATCGCCGCAGAATACCTTAGTCGAAATGGAGTTTTATTTACCCTTAAGCGAACTTAAAGATACTGAGCTCAATGCGCTACTGCTGCAATTTGGCTATGAGTCGACACTTAAGTTTGATGATCTCAAGGGCATGCTCAAAGGCTTTATCGATTTAACCTTTGAATACCAAGGTCAATATTATATCGCCGACTATAAGTCGAATCATTTAGGCGACAACATCAATGCCTATCATCAGAGCGCGCTGCAAAGCGCAATAACCGATCACAGGTACGATTTGCAGTACATTCTCTACTCATTGGCGCTACACAGGTATTTGAGTTTACGCCTGCCAAGTTATGACTACGATAGCCACATAGGCGGTTGTTATTACTTGTTCTTACGGGGAATGTCAGCTCAATATCCCGGCTATGGTATTTACTACGACAAGCCGCCGAAGGCACTTATTCTCGCGCTAGATTCACTTTTTAATGACAATTTATTTCACAGCAGATTGGCTCGTGCAATAGATACAGGAGTCACGGCATGATGCGCTCAACCCAAGGGCTAAATGCACATTCACTCACAGCGGCGAAATGGATAGACCATGGTGCAATTCAGCTTACAGCGCCGCTGCCAGAGCTGTTAAAACAGTGGGAGCAAGAACGACTGCTCACACCGCTCGATCGGCATTTCGCACTCGAAATGAGTCACTTGCATCCAAGCGACAGCCAACAGCCCTTGTTTATTTTGCTGTGTGCGCTATTAAGCCAGCAATTATCTTCACAGCACAGCTGCCTAGTACTCGCTCATATCGTGCCGCTTAATCCCATGGCCGAGCAAAATAGCCATTGTAAAATCAGTTTAAGTCTCGAAGCGCTCACTGAGACCTTGCAAACCTTTGATGCCGTCGGCCAAGCGGGCAGTAACAAACCGCTTATTTTTGATAATGGCAGACTCTATTTACAACGTTATCATCAATTTGAAACCTCAGTGGCCGCCTCATTAATCCGCTTGTCTGGAAGCGTATCTAAGCACTTATCTGAAGAAGCAAGCCACCAAAAGCAACCGCAAATCGCTAAGTTGAGGTCACTGCTAGATCAACTGTTCCCTGCCAATGTGCTCGCGCCCCATGCACTCACTACCAATGTACTAACTAACAGTGAAGACACAGCACCCATTGATTGGCAAAAGGTCGCCACGGCCACAGCGCTGGGTAAAAAACTGTCGGTGATCACTGGCGGCCCAGGGACGGGCAAAACCACTACTGTGACTAAGCTTTTGTTATTGCTACAAATGGAATCACAGCAGGAAATCCGTTTAGTCGCGCCAACGGGAAAAGCGGCGGCTCGCTTAAGCGAATCAATCAAAGCCTCAAAAGCGCGTCTGGCGAAGGAACTCAGCGCCCATGCTAATGTTATTGATGAAGCTCGCAATAGAAATAACAAAGACTTTTTAACAGCTCTGGGACATATTCCAGAGGAAGCTTCAACCTTACACAGACTGCTTGGGGTGATCCCCAATTCGCCGCACTTTCGCCACCATCAAGGTAATCCGCTTAGGCTCGACTTATTGATTGTCGACGAAGCCTCTATGGTCGATTTGCCCATGATGTACAAGCTGCTGAGCGCATTGCCCGAGCACGCTAGTTTGATTTTACTCGGCGATCAGGATCAACTCGCCTCGGTTGAGGCGGGCGCTGTGCTCGCCGATATTTGTGCGGGCCTTAAAATATCAGTAGATCCCAATAACCTTGCGCAAAATAACATAGCGTCAAGCAGCCCTGCTCTGTGGCAAATGCGCTATTCCAAGGAACAAGCCGAGCGTCTGAGTGCTTTAACGGGTTTTGAGTTAACGCCCTATATCAGCAATGCCCCTAAACTTGGCGATAGCTTATGTATGCTAATGCACAGCCACAGATTTAAAGGCGATGCAGGGATTGGACTGCTCGCCAGTGCCGTCAATCGTGCTGATCTTCAAGGTATTTTGCAGGTATGGCAACAGGGACCTGCAGAATTGAGCTGGTTAGAACACAGTATGATCGTAAGCCAAACCCAAGCCAAAGTAAGCGAGCCTGCTAATAATGTGGGACTCAATTTACTGCTGGAGCAAGCCTGCCAGCAATATGGCACTTATCTCAGCGCCTTGAATAGCGATACGAGTAATAGTGATTTAAGCAAGCGTCCAAGCACAGCTGACATCATTGAACGCTTTAACCAGTACCGTATTCTATGTGCTATGCGCTCGGGCGATTATGGGGTTGAAGGCATTAATCAGTATGTGACTCAAGCACTGGCCAATGCCAAGCTGATTAAACCGCTACAGGAGTTTTATCTGGGTCGGCCCATTATCATCCAAAGCAATGACTATAACTTAGGCCTGTTTAACGGTGATATCGGATTGATTTTGCAGGATGAAGATAAACCCGAACGTTTAATGGCGCACTTTATCAAGGCCGATGGCAGCCTGTTAAAAGTCTTGCCAGCCCGTTTGCCCAGCCATGAAACCTGTTATGCCATGACAGTACACAAAAGCCAAGGCAGCGAATTTAGCCGTGTGGCCTTAGTATTGCCGCCGAGCCCCAGCCTAGCCCAATGGCAACTGCTGACCAAAGAATTGGTCTACACCGCCATCACCCGCGCTAAAGTCCACTTTACCTGCTTAGGAACCCAGCACGTATTCGAGCGGGCCAGTAGCCAAGCAACCCAACGCGCATCGGGTCTTGCCGACCGCCTTTGGGGGTGAATGAAGCTTTGTGGTCAATGGGGAACACTTTAGGAACTACATTTTAAGATATGACTTTTAGATTTACTCTAACCATGAAACTAAGGATTTAAACATTGATTAAAAAGGACATTATTACACTTAAGGATCTACAAGCCGTTATTGCCTTGTTTGACGCCATAGCACCAGATGCCGCTTTACCTAAGCGTTATTATGAAAAAACCCGCTATATCAAGTGGTCAGAATTTAAAGACATGCAGATATACGCACTCGACTTTGAGCCCTATTTAACGATTAGCCAGCGTTGTAATATGACGTATTTTGGCATACATCAAAGTACGCGACGTTTATACCTAGCACACTGTAATGATGCTGGCCACGCACCGCGCTGGGAAGCGAGACCAGTGACCTTAGCACAACTGATGGATGTCGAGTTAATGGTGAATTTACATAAAAATCATGCCTATAACTTAGGGCTAAACATCTGTTTTGATCTGAACTATTTACTCTGAGCTTTGGTATTAATGTACAAATTCGGATGACTGAATATCGGTTATAGGCCAGACATTATCAGTTGCTAAAATCAATTTGAAATTATCAATGTCACCCGCAACGTTTTTCCTGTACCCGAAGGCACAAGGACAACGGATCTGTTTATGCTCGCTCGAGCCAAGAATTAGCCGTTTGGTTCACTCAAAACTAAGCTGTAGCGAAAGGATGTTTTGGTAAACCCTATACTTTCATAGTATTGCTGTGTGGCAATGCGCTGCATCGATGTAGTGAGTTCGAGTAACTGGCAATTCTCTTGCTTTCCCCTTTCTTTCGCAAAGGCGATCAACTGAGAGCCAACGCCCTGACCCCGCATGTCGGCATCCACCACAATTGCGGTTATACGACAGATACGACTCAAGGCGGGGAAATAATCAAAGAACATTAAGGCCATCACAGCGACAACTTGCAGGTCACCCTGCGCATTATGTTGCTCATACACCAGTAATTCATCACTGCGGCGCAGAGAATCATGCTGATATTGGCTTAACGTCTGGGCTAAAGCGGCATGGGGCAAAGAATAACCGAGTTGCTCAAGTAATACCTGCACACTATCTGTATCCTGTAAGCGGGCTAACCGAATATTTTTATTCACCATGAGATACCATGCTGTAATCTGCCTAAAGTCAATGTCACTCGTACTGGGTTGCATAGTTTAGGTGACGGTGACGAAGCAATAGTCCAACGACATTGCCATCTCACGCCACAAAAATCAAAATAAACCCGACAAAGGCACAAGCCCATATTTGCAATGCGATGTAATGCGTTAAAATTCACCACTTAATAGCCATCAGTCAGCAAAACCTTGCACTCATAGGGGCAAGAAAACTAAGATGACAGCGGCTGTACTATAGGATGATATTCGTATTGCCACAGGCCGATGTCATCCGATTTTGCTCACTTTGAGGAATCACTCACAATGTCTAAGATCAACCTGCTTTTGCTGTGCGGCGGCGGAAGTGCCGAACACGATATTTCACTCATGTCGGCCAATTATTTTGAAACCTCACTGGCAAAATCCGAGCAGTTTTGTGTATTGCGTGTCGAACTGGATAAATTTGGTCAATACCGCACCGCTGCGGGTGATGATTGTGAACTGACCAATAGCCGCGAAATTCGCTTCCGCGATGAGAGCAAAGCCCCATGGCCGGTCGATTACGTCATTCCCTGCATTCATGGCTATCCCGGCGAAACAGGTGACATTCAATCCTATTTTAATTTGATCCAACTGCCCTATTTTGGCTGTGAATCCGAGGCTAGCAGTAACTGCTTTAATAAGATCACCGCTAAAATGTGGTTCTCTGCCTTAGGTATTCCGAATACCCCGTATATTTTCCTAAACCAATTCGATGATGCAGCAATAGAGCAAACCCAAGCCGCATTAGCACTATGGGGATCCATCTTCGTCAAAGCGGCCTCACAGGGTTCCTCTGTTGGTTGTTATAAAGTCGATGACAGCGATAAAGTCGCTGGCGTGCTTAAAGATGCTTTCGGCTATGCGCCCTATGTTATCGTTGAAAAAACCATTAAAGCCCGTGAGTTAGAAGTCGCAGTATACGAGTACAACGGTGAAGTGGTGGCGACAGTACCAGGTGAAATCATCTGTGATACCAACACCTTCTACACCTTCGATGAGAAATACGCCAAAAATAGTAAAGCACGCACCGATGTGGTGGCACAGCATGTGTCAGCTGAGATCAGTGAACAAATCCGCGCCTATGCAATCAAGGCATTTAAAGGTATGAAATTGCGTCACCTGTCGCGCATCGACTTTTTCTTAACCGCGGACAATGAAATTTTACTAAATGAAATCAATACCTTCCCTGGTTCCACGCCGATTTCTATGTTCCCCAAAATGCTGCAAAATCACGGTCATGACTTTACTGAATACTTGAGTCTAGTGATTAACAGCCAGATAACCGCTAAATCTTAGCGCTCGCCACCTGACTCAATGTGAACGCAGAGACTCAGTGCAGCACCTGTTTCCAGTAATAAAAAGAGCGCCTCGGCGCTCTTTTTATTTATTATGTTTCAATGTTTTATATCTAAAACTTGAATTATTACCTTACATCTAAACCCAATATTAAAATCAGACTGCCACTGATTAAGCCGCCCTCACATCTAGGTCAAACATCAAGGTCAAACGTCAAACCCCTTATGCAACTCAGCTTGCTTTGCCAACAGGGCAAAGAATGCAGCTTTGGGCATAGGCTTATAAAATAAATAGCCTTGAATTTCTTGAATATGATTCGCCATTACAAATTTAAGCTGGGACTCAGTTTCTACCCCTTCTGCCGTCACAGTTAAATCTAACGCATGGCTTAAACGCACTATGGCCTCCACCAACGCTTCGTGGCGTTTGCCTTCATCTAATCTGTCGATAAAGCTCTTATCGATTTTAATTTGATCGATCGGGAAATTAGCCAAATAGGATAAGGACGAATAGCCAGTGCCAAAGTCATCCAAAGAAATTTTAATCCCCTTAACCCGCAAACCATTAAGCACATCAATAAGATACGTATGCTGCTTCATCAGCAAAGATTCAGTGATCTCAAGGGTTAATCTATCATAAGGGAAATCTGTCACCTCAAGTTGCTCGATAATCGCAGCAAAGGATTCCACAAAGGCATCTTGTAGTTCATGGGACCAAAACTCAAAAGTCGAGACATTCACCGATAAATTAATGGGCCAATTTCGTTCCTGCATCTCTAAAATAGTCTGCATAGCACCAAGGCGAACATCTCGACCAATATCAACGATTAAACCACTGTTCTCAGCGATGGGAATAAATTCATCGGGTGGAATAAACGTTCCCTCATGCTGCCAGCGCAGCAGCACTTCAGCACGGACAATCAGGCCTGTGGTCGCATTGACTATAGGTTGGTAATAAAGCTCGAAGGTATGCTGATCTAATGCCTGCTTAAGCTGATTATGAAGGCTAGCAACACGCTCGGCATTTAGCTGCATTTGTTCAGTAAAAAAATGATATCGATTGCGGCCATTTGCCTTAGAAATATACATGGCCTGATCGGCACAATTTAACAACTGTTCAAGATCGAGGGCATCTTCAGGAAAACGTGCAATCCCTATACTTACCGAGCTATAAACACCTTTTCCATCAGCTAGCACATAATGTTTTGCCACATTTTTGTTAATTGTATCTGCAATTTGTGCCAATTCTTTCTGGTTAACAACCCCAGGTAATAGCAAGGCAAACTCATCCCCTCCTAAGCGTGCAAACACCATAGTGTCATCGACACACTCGCTGATCTGTTTAACCACTTGCACTAACAGTGCATCACCTTTGTCATGGCCATGGGTGTCGTTGACTTGCTTAAAGTTATCTAAATCCATCAACATAAAACTAAAGCCAGGTGTCAAACTATCGGAGGTAATTAACGCTTGGATCTGCTTGAATAACGCATTGCGATTAGCAAGTCCGGTAAGAGAGTCATTATTGGCCTGATACTTAATCAGCTGCGCCGCTTTCTTACGTTCACTAATGTCTGAAAATAGCCATGCAAAACAGGGTTGCTGACCATTGGACTCTCGGAAGGTCGTGACGATAAGGTCAAGATAAAACTCCTCGCCATTTCCCCTAAGACCCACCAACTCACCCTGCCACATTCTGTCCTGAGCTAAATGCTCAAATAACCCCACTAATTCATTAGATTGGGATGATGCTAAAAAAATCTTAGGATGAAAGTTAGCGATATCAGTATCTTGAGGGATAACTATATGTCTGAAAGCGGGATTAGCATAGAGAACTGCATCGTCAGAATTGGAAATAACCAGAGCAAGGGGTAACCGGTCAAAAATTTTCACAGCTAAATGCTGAAACTCCATTGCACGACTGCGTTCAATGGCTAAACTCGCCAGTCTTGCCGCCTCTGAAATGAGTTCTAAATCCTGCTCTGTTGGGGACTTTATCGTATCATAATACATGGCAAATGTGCCTAGCACTTTACCATGAGTATCTTTGATAGGTTCTGACCAGCAAGATTTAAGACCTGCACGTAATGGCAGTTCTTTATAATTAACCCAGTAAGGATGTTGGGCGATATCTTCAACGATGACACGCTGCGCATAATAGGCAGCCGTGCCACAAGAACCCACATTGGGGCCAATTTCGACACCATTAATGGCTTGATTGTAACTGTCGGGTAAATTGGGGGCGGCACCTAATAACAGACGTTTACCGTCAGCACTGAGGAGTAACACAGACCCTCTGGTTCCTACTTTTTGAGCTTCGATTTTTAAGACTAAGGCATGCAAAATTTCATGTAGCGGTGCGCCATTGAGCAGCATAGAAAGAATACTGCTATAACAAGCTATGCTGACATTGTGGGCGAGTTTAACGTCTGCATGATCGAGCAGATCTGGAAGGTTAACGCCGTACGCCATAATTTCCTTAAGAGCAAAGTTGCAATATAAATACTGATTAACAATGTTAAATATTTATAACTTATAAGAAATTCTAGGCACTAATGTTAATTAAGTAAACCCTTTACCTGCGCGGTAAAAGGTTTACTTTAGTCTAAAAAGCAATGCTTTATTCTTGAATACGTTCAAGTTTGGCAAGGTAAAAGCCATCAAAGCCGCTATCGGCTGGGCTGATACTTTCATCTTCAATCAGGCGAAAGTTGGGGTTCTCGGCTAAAAACGCATCCACTTGACCGCGGTTCTCGCAAGGGAAGATAGAACAAGTCGCATAGACGACTATGCCACCGACTTTGACCATGCGACTGTAACTGCTCAAAATGTGTTTTTGCAGTTCCATTAACACGGGTAAACGCTCTACGGTATCACGCCATTTTGCATCGGGATTACGCTTTAATACACCCAAACCAGAGCAAGGCACATCAAGCAATACCCTATCGGCACTGAGCTTTAAGCGTTTAATGGTTTTACTGCTGGCGATAACACGGGTTTCGACATTGTGTGCACCATTACGACGGGCACGCTCCTTAAGTTTGTCGAGTTTCCATTGCTCCACATCCATGGCCAACAAGCGCCCTTTGCCCTGCATTTGCGCGGCTATGTGTAAGGTTTTACCGCCCGCGCCTGCGCAAGCGTCAATAACTTTCATCCCCGGCTTGGCATCAAGCGCCGCAGCTACGCGCTGAGAGCCCGCATCCTGCTGCTCGAATAAGCCATCTTTAAAGCTTTGGGTACGGAACAAGGCAGAATCGGAGGTCACTTCAAGGGCAGAATCAACCCCATCAACACAGAGCGTGCTCACAAACTCAGCGGCAAGCTTAGCGGCCAGTTCATCACGAGTCACCTTAAGGCTATTAGCGCGTAAAAAACGTTTCGGCGCTGTACTTAACGCGGCGCGCTCTTTTTCCCAAGACTCACCTAGTTGCTCACGACCCATAACATCGAGCCACTCAGGGCAACCGTCCCACAATACAGGCTTAGTTTTCGCTTGCTCGATACGCTCAGCTAAACGCACCTCATCAACTTGCAGCGAATATTGCATTTTAGGCAGTTCAAGCCCGTGGAATAAATGCCAAGCATTAAGCAATTTAGAGCCAAAACGCTCCATCTCATCTGGACTAATTTCCGCCAGATAACAATATAAATTTAAACGACGTAGGATATCACCCGTCGTTAATGCGATACGCGCCTGCTCGGCGGGTACTAATTGCAACCCAGAAAAATGCTGAGAATAGGCCCGATCTAAGGGTTTTCCTTGGCTCAGCACCATAGTTAAGATACTGATCACTAATTCGTTCGAGCTGGCAGAAAGCGGAGAATTCAACATTTAAAAGGTCACCATGAATGATAAAACCGGAGGATCATAGGAGGTCAGGCCCTAATACGCAAGCGCGCTGGCGCCGAGTTAAGGTTAAAGCCATAAAAAAAGCGATCCTAAGATCGCTTTTTTGCCACAGTCAGTTTAACCCATTACATTTTTGAGCCTTTAGCCCCGTAGAACAGGATAAAACCATAACAAATCACGGGTAGAATAAAGGCGAGCTGAACGCCAAGATTATCCGCTAACATGCCTTGGAATAAAGGCAAAATCGCGCCGCCCACAATCGCCAAACACAGAATGCCACTGCCCTGTGAAGTGTGTGGACCTAAATCACGAAGTGCTAAGCTGAAGATCGTTGGGAACATAATCGAGTTAAATAACCCCACCCCAAGGATTGCCCACATGGCAATGCTGCCACTAGTTGTCATCGCTGCAACCACAAGTAGCGCCGCCATAAAAGCATTAAATGCAAGCACTGAGCCTGCTGGTACTTTTTGCATCACCACAGAGCCAATGAAACGTCCCACCATAGCGCCGCCCCAATAATAGGCGATGTAATGGGCGGCTTCGGCTTCTGGCATACCCGCTATATGGCTTTCACCTAAGAAGCTAACTAAAAAGCTACCGATAGACACTTCTGCGCCTACATACACGAAAATACCCACAGCACCGAGCACTAAGTGCTTGCTTTGCAAGGCACTGGTTTTACCAAGATGGGTTTGAACTTCACCTTGAACACTTTCATCATGCTCACGGATCACAGGTAAATCTAACTTCGCAAAAATCAGCGCTAGAATAGCCAAGGCGCCAGAAAGTAACAGGTATGGCAGTTTAACCACTTCCGCTTCAGCGCTCGCTTGGGCTAAATCGCCTGATACTGAACTGGCAACAGAAAGAATTAACATAGCACCAAAAAACGGCGCAACCGTTGTGCCTAAGGCGTTGAACGCTTGCGTTAAGTTCAAACGACTCGACGCAGTTTCGCTACTGCCTAAGGCATTGACATAAGGATTGGCTGCCACTTGCAGGATTGTGATGCCTGATGCCAAAACAAATAATGCACCGAGGAACAAGTTGTAAGTAGCGAGGGCCGCCGCGGGATAAAACAGCGCACAACCAATACTTGCAATCACGAGACCAGTAACAATTCCCTTTTGATAACCCAGCTTTTTCACTAAGTTACCCGCAGGGATTGAGACTAGAAAATAAGCACCGAAGAAACAAAACTGGATCAACATGGCTTGAGTATAATTCAGTGAAAACACCGCTTTAAGATGCGGGATCAGAATATCGTTCAAGCAGGTGATAAAACCCCACATAAAAAACAGTGAAGTCAATGAGATCAAGGCAAAACGATAACTGCCCGACCCATTTTCGCCAGTGCTGCTCGTGTAGCTACCGGTATTAATTGATGACGCCATAGTTATTCTCTCTGTATGTTTTTATTATCAGGAACTAATTAAGGTTACATTCCCCATGGTGCCCGTGGGCGGGTTTATATCAAACTGTGGGCTTGGCATCCCGTATCTATAACACTTCAACCGAATAAAAATGAATCATTTTCACTTTAACACTGCATAAAAGCTGGTAAATGCCGAAAACTTCAGCTGATTGTGTTCTATTTGTGCGGTTTTAAGGCCGTGTCCCGTCAGCGACTCACTGATTTCAAATGCAGAGAAATCAAACTCGACCTCGGTATCACCTAAATTGAATCCCACGAGCACTTTTATATCGCCTAAGGTGCGAACAAAGGCCAAAATGGGCTCCTTTGTATCAACAAATTTAATATCACCTTCAACTAACACTGGGTGTAACTTACGCCAAGCCAGAAAACGTCGATAACCATTGAGCATAGAATCAGCATCAGATTCTTGTACATCCACAGCTAACGCTTGGTGCGCAGGTGGAATTGGCAGCCAAGGAGAAACATCACTAAAGCCACTAAAGTCAGCGCCTTGCTGCCACGGCATTGGCGTACGGCAACCATCACGCCCCTTAAACATAGGCCAAAATGTTTTGCCAAAGGGATCTTGCAGCTCATGGTATTCAATTGGCGCCTCGGTTAGACCGAGTTCTTCACCTTGATAACTACATATACTGCCGCGCAGCGAACTTAGCATGGCATTGAGCATTTTGACCATGTCTGAATTCTGCTTACCTTGCCCCCAACGACTCGCTACGCGCTGCACATCATGATTGCCGATAGCCCAACATGGCCAGCCATCACCTATGCTCGCTTCCAAAGCCTCTACGGTTTGGCGAATATAACTTGCGCTGTAATCATCAGTCAGCAGCTCAAAACTGTAGGCCATATGCAGGCGATCTTCGCCCTTAGTGTAGGCAGCCATTACAGCCAAAGAATCTTCGGCAGAGACTTCGCCTAAGGTCACCGCTCCTGGATAGCGATTGATGAGTTTTCGTAAATCTTCAATAAAAGCGATGGTTTGCGGACGGTCATTATTGTAGTAATGGTATTGATAGGCGTAAGGGTTATCTTCACTGAAACCACGGCCCTGACGTTTATCCTTAGGCTTTGCCGGATTATCCCTGAGCAGTTCATCGTGATAACAGAAGGTAATGGCATCTAAGCGGAAGCCATCTACCCCCTTTTTAAGCCAAAATTCAACGTTATCCAGCACAGCTTGGCGCACTTCGGGATGATGGAAATTAATATCGGGCTGACTACGCAGGAAGTTATGTAAATAGTATTGCTGTCTGCGCGGTTCCCACTCCCAAGCACAACCGCCAAAAATCGCGAGCCAGTTGTTAGGCGCTGTACCGTCTTCCTTAGGATCGGCCCACACATACCAATCCGCCTTGGGATTCATACGGTTTTCGCGGCTCTCGATAAACCACGCATGTTGGTCCGAGGTATGACTTAATACTTGATCAATAATGACCTTAATACCTAAACCGTGGGCTTTTTCAATCAATTCATCGAAATCATGCATAGTGCCAAAAAGAGGGTCAACTTCACGGTAATCACTGATGTCGTAGCCAAAATCTGCCATAGGAGATTTAAAGAAAGGTGAAATCCAGATGGCATCGACATTAAGACTCGCAATGTAATCCAGCTTTATGATAATGCCGCGTAAATCCCCGACGCCGTCACCATCGGTATCTAAAAGGCTACGCGGATAAATTTGGTAAATCACAGCACCACGCCACCACGTTAACTCACTCATTGTTGCCCCTTTATCATTATTCTACAGCGAACTTTCCCTAACACACTCAAGCAAACAGTTATCGTTTTGTTACTGCAGAGTAAAGTCATCGCGGCTTCTTTTGTGTTACCGAGCATACGTGAAGAGGGAAATAAGGTTCAATACACCTGCATACGTATGCAGAAGATGCAGCCAATAGTCACATGGCATCACAATGAAATTTACTTTTTAGTAACAGTCACTTGATTACAAAATAAAATCATTTTATTCCCTGAGTTCACCCTCTATCACAGTCTATTCTTAACTCTGCTAGGTATTGAATACGTATGCACTCTGTTGTTCAGCTAAGAAACTCGGGAGTAGTATCTTCACCGTTGCATAACAATTTGGTCATAAACGCAGCACTTATGCAGTCAATTAAGCGCCCATATACCAAAAAAAGGCCGCAAAAATAACGCGGTGATAACGATAAACGCTCTACAAAGCGATAAAGCGACTCCAAGGGGAAGAGAGATATGATGCGATTTAAACCCAGTTTGCTAACCTTAGCGCTCATCGCCGCAGGTGCCAGTATGCACTCCTATGCGGCAGATGAAGTGACCACAGATAAGGAAGCAAAAGCAAAAGAAGCTGCTATTGAGGTTATTGAAGTTAAAGGCTTTAGAACCAGTGTCATCAAATCACTAAATGATAAACGCTTTGGAGATACCGTCTCTGAATCGATTTCAGCAGATGATCTTGGCGCCCTTCCCGATCAGTCAATCGCTGATGCACTGACTCGCTTACCAGGCGTGACCGCTGTGCGCACTGGTGGACAAGCAAGCGGCCTCAATATTCGAGGTCTTGATGGTGATTTCGTCTTTGCAACGCTTAATGGACACGAACAAGTGACAACGGGCGGTAAACGCGCGATTGAGTTTGACCAATATCCATCCGAATTAATTAGTCAAGCCGCCGTCTATAAAACACCAAAAGCCTCGCTCATTGAAGGAGGCGTCGCCGGTACGGTAGAATTAAAAACCGCAGATCCCTTAAAAAGCGACAAAGACCAATCATTTAATATCAATGCTCGCGGCAGTTTTAATGACAGAGCGGATGAGATTTCCGATGCCGATCAATATGGCAACCGTCTTAGCTTTGCCTATCAAGGCAAATTCCTTGAAGATACACTCGGTGTGGCGCTAGGCTATGCCCATTTGTACCAACCTTATGTTGCCAGTCAATTCATTGGTTTACGTTTCAACGACGATAAAAAAGATGTCAATGGCGACGGTGCTGCCGAATCAATCAGTGAAGGTTTTGAGTTACAGCAAAAAGGCGGTGATGATACACGTGATGGTTATATGGCTGCTATCCATTGGCAACCAACAGACAATCTCAGTGTAAAAAGTGATTTATTCCATTCAAAATTCACTTCCGAAAACTTTGCCCGAGGCTTTCGCGTTAAGTCATTAAAAAACGGTACTATTAGTGATGCGGTTGTCGAAAATGGTTCTATGACAGGCGGAACGGTATCAACTGATGGTACTGATAACTTTGCCGTTTTTGTTATCAATGATAACGACTCAAAATATTCAGAACTGACATCAGGCTCAGTCAATATTGAGTGGAACAATGGCGGCGCATTAACTGTCGCAGGTGATGTGAGCTATTCAAAAGCCGATGGTGAGTTCGTCAACGGCGGTACTCGTGCCGTTTTATATGATGATATAGGTAATGAAGTACGCTCAGCCGAATCAATTAATTATCAACTACATGGTTTAAGCCCAGCCGATGTCAGTTTTTCAAACGACTATACCAATACCGCGACCTTGGGTTTAAAAGAAGTGGGTATGTGGCCATACGATCAACAAAATGATCTTGTCGCCTACAAGTTAGACTTTAACTATGCATTAGATTCTGGTTTCTTAACTTCAGTTGATTTTGGTCTGCGCTACTCAGAACGTGAGTTTAATGCGCAACGTTCACAAGCCGGTTATGGTTTTGAATTTGGTAAAAACCCAACTAACCAACCGGTGCTTCAAATGAGCACTGACATGACAAATGTCGTCAACTTTGGCGGTGAATTATCTGGTTACCCTAACTTCCTTTCAGTTGATTTTAACAAAGCCATTGAGCTGGTTAACGCGCAGTTAGCAGCAACGGGACAATCCCCTTTCACCCCGACAGCAAATTGGTCTAATAACTGGACCATGATCCAAAGCGGTTCGGTCAATGAAGATGTATTAGCTGGCTATGTCCAAGGTAATCTCGAGTTTGACTTAGGCGATATGAAAGTCACGGGTAACGTGGGCGTGCGTGTTGTTCAAACAGATCAAAGCAGTAAAGGTCTACAACAAGTTGGCTATGGTCTAGGTGAAGCGATTACTGATGAACTTGGCGTGGTCAGTACCGATTATATCCGTAACGAGATAGGTAAAACCTATACCGATTATTTACCGTCACTCAACTTAACTTTCCACCTCACTGAAAATGATCAACTGCGCTTTGCTGCAGCCTCTGTGATGTCACGTCCTCCAATCGACAAGCTAAAGTCAGGCATGGGATCTTGGTATGACGATTCTGCTACACCGGGATACAAAAAGTACAATGCTTGGGGTAACACCAGTCCTCTACTCGATCCGTTTTATGCCGATCAATACGACTTATCTTACGAGCACTATTTTGAAGATTCTGAAGGTGCGGTTGTCGTAGCCTTGTTCTACAAAGATATTAAATCCTTTATCAACAACTTTACAATCCAACCATTTGATTTTGAAGGTAATGGATTTATCGTCCCCGATACTATTATCGATAATGGTGTTGAATTCCCAGTAGTGAAAGATGAAGGTCAATATCAAACTGCGATCAACAACGACAATGGCGGCTACATTCGTGGTGTTGAGTTAGGTTATACCCAAGTCTTTGATTTCCTACCATCGCCACTCAGCGGTCTTGGCTTCACTGGCAGCTACTCGTATTCAGACAGTGAAGTGGAATTTACCACAGATTTAAGTGGTTCAAACTTAACCATTCCATTACCAGGTTTATCAGAAAGCGTACTCAACACCACCTTGTTCTATACTCTGGACGGTTTCGATACTCGCGTCAGCATGAGATATCGTAGCAGCTATGTTTCAGAACAAGTGGCAGTTGAATCACAACTTGCTTTCTTCGATGCCGAAACGATTGTGGATTATCAAGCTTCATACGCTCTGGAAAATGGACTTAAGTTCTTATTCCAAATTAATAACTTAACTGATGAACCGAACAAAACCTATTTTGGTGAAGAACATCAGACAGGAACAATCCAATACTTCGGTAGACAGTACTTCCTAGGGTTAAGTTACTCTTTATAAACTACCCCAAATAAAGCCTGCTTCAATTAAGAAGCAGGCTTTTGCTTATGTAGATTTCAGCATTTCTAACATTCATCATGCCAGCACGTTTTACTTATTTCTCTTTAAAAGGCTTACATTATGATCCGTCAAAACCTAATGATTGCGCTTTATTTATGCTTGGTTTGCTCTTCATTTAATACGGCCTATGCAAACACCTTTGAGCCAGATATATCGACGGACGTTAAGCTTGAACCCGCTTTTTGGTGGGCGGGAATGCAGAATCCTGAGTTACAGCTGATGCTGTATAGCCGCGAACTTCCAAGCTTACCGCAGCAGATTAAGCTTGATATACAAGGAAAAGGCATCACACTTAAAAGCCTTGAGCACACTGATAACCCTCACTATCTGTTTATCAATTTAGATCTGAGCCAAGCTGCGCCGCAAACCTTTGAGCTAATAATTTCCAACACTGACTCGGCTTCAAAAGCCGACACGCCTCTTTATCGCCTGCCCTATACGTTGCAAGGGCGTGCTAAGGGCAGCCGTGAGCGCCAAGGATTTAGCAATAAGGATGTGATTTACCTTATCACGCCGGACCGATTCGCCAATGGCGACACGAGTAATGACAATCAAGCCGATATGTTAGAGCAAGTCGCAGCTAACTCTCCTAGCAATTCCAGCAACCCCTATTATCCCGATGCTCGCCATGGCGGCGATATAGCAGGGATCAGCCAGCACTTAGCGTATCTGGCAAAACTTGGCGTGACTCAGTTATGGATCAATCCGCTGCTTGAGAATAATCAAGCCCAGTATTCATACCACGGTTACTCAATTACCAATTTATACCGCGTCGATCCCCGCTTTGGCAGCAACGAAGATTATAAAGCCTTAGTCGCTAAGGCTAACAAGCTTGGCCTAGGGGTGATTAAAGATGTTGTGGTGAATCATATCGGCTCTAACCATTGGTGGCTCAACGATTTACCTAGCCAAGACTGGCTGAACGATGCCACAAAAACGCAGCTACATAATCGCAAATCCAAGCCTGACTTGATGCAGTCTGCCGATACTAAATCCAGTGCTATTAAATCCAGCGTTACCAGCCCCCGTTTCACCAGCCATAGGCGCACGACAGTGCAAGATCCCTACGCGGCAGCGCAAGATCATATTGATTTTGTCGACGGCTGGTTTACCGACACTATGCCAGATCTAAATCAAAGCAATCCAAAACTGGCAACCTATCTTATCCAAAACAGTATTTGGTGGGTCGAGTACGCAGGACTTTCGGGGATACGTGAAGATACTTACTCCTACGCCGACAAAGGGTTTCTCGCTAAATGGTCTAAGGCCGTAATGGCTGAGTACCCAAATTTTAATATTGTTGGCGAAGAATGGACCGCAAACCCCATCACAGTGTCCTATTGGCAAAAGGGCAAAATCAATGACGATGGTTATACCTCAGATTTACCCAGTTTGATGGACTTCCCGCTATACGAAAAATTGATTGCCAGCCTTAATGAGCCAGAAACCTGGGATACGGGTTTTATTAAGCTTTACGAGATGTTAGCCAACGATGTTGTGTATGCTGATCCCAGTAAGCTAGTGCTATTTGAAGGCAATCACGACACCAATCGTATCTTCAGTTTAGTGAAAGAAAATATAGACTTATACAAGATGGCCCTCACCTATGTGCTGACCGCCAAACGCATTCCGCAGTTGTTCTACGGTACAGAAGTGTTAATGACCAGCCCGACAGAAGGCCGTCACGATGGCATTGTACGCAGTGATTTTCCCGGTGGTTTTGCCAACAGTGCCACGAATGCCTTTACCGGCCAAGGACTGAGTGAACCTCAACGACAAGCGCAGCAATTTATCCGTACCCTACTGAATTACCGTAAACAATCCCCTGCGCTGCAATCGGGCGATTTACTGCACTTTGTGCCGCAGGATGGCATCTATGTGCAATTTCGCTGCTTATTAAATGATCCATTATCAGCTGAACAGAAAGCCGAAGCACTTAAGTCACTAACTCAACACAATTCTCAAACCCAACACAATGCCTGTACTCAGCCCTTAGCCGATAAAGTCATGGTGATTTACAATAAAAATGAAAAAGCAGTCACGCTAGATGTAAACCGCTTTACCAGTGTACTTGGCGATAACCGCGCCGCTACAGATATCATCAGTGGCAACACAGTTTCACTCAATCAAGCGCTAGCATTACCCCACGCAGGTGTCACTATCCTTGAGCTTAAAGCCAAACCGCAGCTAAATACTGGCTTACCTAGCCGTCAAACCTCTAATTACATTAGTTACTCAGCTAGCGATTTAACTCAGGCTCAAACAACTAACCCAATCAAAAACTCAACCCTAAAAGGAATTCAGTCTTGAGCTTTTTATCGCCTATCTATTCCCGAGTGACTCAGTGCCCCCAATCGGCGAAATTTCCCATAGTGGCTTTACTTATAACCCAAGCAGCGAAAGCCCCGCAGCGCCGACAGTCATCACTCAGCTTATGTTTAAACGCTCTATTCAGTGCCTCTTTATTAACTGCCTCGCTTTTTAGCTTATCGGCTGATGTGAATGCATCGGCGCTGACGCTTGATAATGAGTTACTACCAAAGTCTGAGAGTGAGGTTATGACGCTTAAACCTGTGGTGTATCAAATCGTTACTCGCCTTTATGGCAATAAAAATCCAACCAACAAACCTTGGGGCACGATTGCCGACAATGGCGTCGGCAAATTTAATGATATCGACGATGTTGCACTCAATAGCATCAAGGACCTAGGCGTTACCCATGTGTGGTATACGGGCGTTCCCCACCATGCATTGATTGGTGATTACAGCGCGATTGGCGTGAGTGCAGATGATCCCGATGTGGTAAAAGGCCGTGCGGGCTCACCCTACGCAGTCAAAGATTACTACAACGTCAACCCAGATCTGGCGGTCAATCCCGCCAACCGTTTAGTCGAGTTCGAAGCGCTCATTGCCCGTACCCATCAACACGGCTTAAAGGTGATTATCGATATAGTGCCAAACCATGTGGCGTGCCATTATCAATCCGTTAGTAAACCCCAAGGCGTGCGTGATTTTGGCGAAGATGATGATACCAGTCTGGAGTATGCCAAAAATAACAACTTCTATTACGTCGTTGATAAAGTTGATGTTAATAAGGGCTCGGAGGGGGCAAAGGGAAAAGCGCATGCCTTTGAAGTGCCAAGCTTACCCGCAGGACTTAAACCGCTGGGCGGAGAAGCTCACCCCTTAAGTGACGGCAAATTCAACGAATTTCCCGCAAAATGGACTGGTAATGGCTCACGCTTAGCCAAGCCCGATGCCAATGATTGGTACGAAACAGTCAAAATCAATTACGGCGTACGCCCCGATGGCACCTATGACTTCCCTCGCCTGCCAGCCAATTTCGCCACTTTAACGCAGGCGCAGCATTACGCTTTTTGGCAACAACACTTAGCCGAGCTCCCAAGCTCTTGGATTAAATTCAATCAGATTGCGCAGTACTGGCTAGCGAAAGGGGTCGATGGCTTTCGCTATGATATGGCAGAAATGGTACCAGTGGAGTTTTGGAGCTATCTCAACAGCCAGATAAAACACACTAATCCCGATGCCTTTATCTTGGCCGAGGTCTATAACCCTAACTTGTACCGAGATTATATCCAACTTGGCAAAATGGATTATCTGTACGATAAGGTCGATCTTTACGACACCCTAAAAGCCGTAATGGGGGGTAAAACCAGCACAGCTAATATCGCGGCAGATCAGGCAAAAGTGCAGGATATTGAATCTCACATGCTGCACTTTTTAGAAAACCACGACGAGCAACGTATTGGTAATGCAGCATTTTTAGCATCGCTACACACAAATAAGCCCACGGCAACCCAAGCCGAGAATCCACACTATGCCCTACCCGCTATGGTAGTGTCGGCAACGATAGGCACTTCACCGACGTTAGTGTATTTTGGCCAAGAAGTGGGAGAAGCCGCCACCGACAACCCAGGATTTGGTCATGCATCACGCACCAGTATTTTTGACTATGTTGGCGTCCCCGCCCATCAGCGCTGGATGAACAATGGCAAGTTTGATGGTGGACAATCAACCCTAAAGGAAGTCACTTTGCGGGCTTATTATCAAAAATTACTGAACCTAAGCACAGGTAAAAATGTACCTGCGCTCTTAGGAGAGTATTACTCGCTCGATGCCGCCAACCGCAGCGCACAAACCGCCACAATGGATACTCATAGCAATGCAACGGGTTACGATGACAGCACTTTTGCCTTTGTGCGCTTTGAGGAAAATACGACCAATAAAACGGGCCAAAAACTGATTATTGTGAATAACTTTAATCAAACTCAAGCAAAGCCATTATCCCTTAAGCTACCAAAGCCACTTATCGACCAATGGCAGTTAACGGATGGGACCTATCCACTTAAGGATTTGCTGGAAGACAATAAAGCGCAGTTGGTTGTCAAACAAGGTGAAGGACAAGTTCAGATGCAACTTGCACCGCTGTCTTCAGCCATATTCGAGCTGGAAGATTAAACGAGCAAAAGGCCTAGGTGAGCTAAAAAGTGAAATCGACCGATAGCGTCACGCTAAACTGTGACGCTATCTTTTTTTAACCGTTATACTCTCAAACCTTTCTATCTTATTTGATCACCCTTTAAAAATCACAAAGGAAAGCAATGTTACTCGGCATTCACCATGCAGCGATTATTTGCAGCGACTATCAAAAGTCCAAACACTTTTATGTAAACATTCTTGGCCTTACCGTGCTTGCAGAGCATTTCCGTGAGGCACGTAAGTCCTATAAACTTGATTTACAACTGGCCGATAAGAGTCAAATTGAGTTATTTTCATTCGATAATCCACCCAAACGACCAAGCTATCCCGAAGCCTGTGGACTTAGGCATCTCGCCTTTCGCGTAACATCGATTGAAACCGTCATCGAACATCTTCATAGCCATCACATTACCGTTGAACCCGTCCGCATTGACGAATACACAGGCAGAAAATTCACCTTCTTTAGCGATCCCGACGGCTTACCCTTAGAGTTATATGAGCTATAGCACGAGTGAAATAAGGCAACATCGCAGCAATAAGATGAATAAAGCTTAATTACGCTACGGGATAGTCAGCATTAGACTCAATAAAACGACGCAGCCGTTTAACCAATAGTTTAAGTAATCGATTGACCAGTTTGACGCTGTGATAAGGTCAAAGCCTACCTAGGCTAACCATTTAGGAACTCAAGATGTTTGATAATCCAGCATTATTACTATGGAGTTTAGTCTTTAGCCTCTTTGGTCTTGGCTTTTTCACCTATGGCAAACGCCAAGGTGCACCCATCCCCCTCGTCGTTGGGATAACCCTGATGCTCTACCCTTATTTTGTCAGCAACCTAATCTTACTCGTCTGCATCGGCATAGCACTCATCGCGCTACCGTATTTTGTGAAGTTGTAACAAGCGATCTTTGTCATAGCTAGATTGAAAAGCTCATATCTATCAGAGCAAAGAGGACTTATGTCTTACTCGACAAAATGACCTTATTCCACTATCTATCACTGGTCATGACTTTACTGGCCAAGCCAATAAGCAACACACCTGATATCCCCTCTAAGGCTCTCGAATAACGCAGGGAATTGGGGCGACTAAATACCCAGCTTCCTGCCGACGCATAAAGGACGTTACACAAGGTCGCTAACAAACTGAAAATAAGACCAAGGGTTAACAGCTGAATTGACGTTGAACCCGCTAACGGGTCAATAAACTGCGGCAAAAAAGAGAGGAAAAATAAAGCGACTTTAGGATTAAGTACACTAACGACAATGCCTTGGAAAACTACGTTGCCGTTTGGTTTGCTATTCTTATCAACCACAATTTTATTATTGCCACGCCACATTGATATTAACGCTTGAATGCCTAAATACACTAGATACGCGGCCCCTAACCACTTCACAATACTAAAAGCCAACGCTGAACTGAGAATGATGGCAGATAATCCCAAGCTAGCAGCAAGCGTGTGAACAAAATAACCCACACCTAAACCCATCGCAGCTTTAAGCCCACTGATCATTTTCCCTTTCATTGTGTTAGATACAATGTAGATGACATCGGGTCCAGGGATAAGATTGATAGCAAGGCAAGCAACTGCAAACAGTAATAGTGAATTTAAATCCATTTAATTTTTCTCCTTGTTAAACGCGTAATCTATCGCGCCGCTTAAGTGGTGTCCGACGCAATACCGCAGCCTCTGTAAACCACTTTAAAAAAAATCAAAACGTTAACTACAAGTAAATTGGTAACCAGAACCTGTGCTCAACTCTATATACTTTTTGCTCACGTCTTGATTCAAAGCAAACTTCAATTTGCTCATCCTTAACGATCTTAATTTGCGCTTAATTTTTTTATTCACGGCAAATCGTTAAACGGCGCACCGCAAAAATCCCCAGTAGTGAAAGTATTAATAAAGATAAACTGCCACCGCCGCTGTAACCTTGTTTATGTTCTATGGTGGCGACGTGCTCTTCCTTAACCCGAGTTTTAAAACGGGCAAGCTCGTCATCTAAATTGACTATCATATCGTTCACCGCGAGATCAAAGCCCTCGTAGGATTTCTCTCTTAGGGTTGTCGTCACGCCAACAGCGGTTGAACTCTCAGTTAACTGATTAATGCCTGGCGCCCTAAATAACATCTTCTGGCTACGCATATCGAAAACGGCTGTATCAACAAAGGTTTGAATCGCATTTTCATTACCGGGAATTAAATACATGCCCACGATAGTCCAATAGAGGATGGCGGAGTTGTTCTCGTGGCTTTGCATCAATTGATCGTAAGAAACCAATGCCATAACATCAACATCATGCAGGCGAGCAACCTGCTGCAAGGTTTCAAAACCTTTACCATTTTTAAGATAGGTACTTGGGATCACTTCGATACGATCGATATAGTCATATTTAACAAAGGATTTTTTGACCTTATCAAGTAATGCCATCTGAGTTCGGCTATCAATTGCATCGGCTTGCCAATGGGACGAAGGCAAGAAAGCGATGCCGACGGTAATAGGCAAACGCAGCACAGGTAAGGATGGCTGCTGGGCTTGGCGACTCTTCTCATCAGGGTATAAATATTCAACTAAGCTACTTGATACCGCATTTTTCTCAGTAGTATTACCGTTAAAAAATGCACTACAACCACCCAGTGAAAGCATTGCGAATGAGGCTATACCACAGGCTATTACCTTAAGTTTCATTTGTTTCCCTACCGTATCCATACACTTGCTGTTAATGATGAAAACTGAACCTACAATAATACCAATCACATTAAATATCTAATCAGTTCAGAGCCTCACAGGCATCTCAATCCAAGGCGCATTGACGAAGAAATGGTCATTCCCTTTTAAGTCAATGCAACACCGGAGTGGGATGCCTGTGTGGCTCCCGAAGAGCGGGTTTCAACGTGCTTTATACTGCGTTTAAGGCTTTCGACAGAGCACCACTATGCCTTCAAGCCTTCGCCTTGTCTAAAGCGCGTTGAACTCCCGCTGAATGAACAGATATTTAATACGATTAGTATAATGCAGATTTTGGGTTACCTTATCCATTCATCAGAGTAAAAACAAGCTGTTATGTTCACATATCACAGCATTAATCTTCTTTGATTAGATTTTAAATACAAAAAAGCCGCACTATAAATGCGGCTAGTGAATAGGTACAACAACCTTCAAAAATACAACTTAAGTCAAAAGTTAAGCGTATTTACGCACTTTTTTAAGGGCGATTTGTTGTTTTAGCATGGATAAATGTTCGATAAATACTTTGCCATGCAAATGGTCGATTTCGTGCTGCAACACTATGGCTAAAAACTCATCGGTCTCGATTTCGATAGCCTTGCCAGTTCTGTCTAAGGCGGTCACTTTAACCTTTTCAAAACGTGACACTTTAGCGCGATAACCTGGGATAGACAGACAACCTTCCTCACCGACGAACTCACCTGACTTTTCAACAATCTCAGGGTTAATCAGCACTAAAGGCTGGTCGCGACCGTCAGATAAATCGATCACAATAATTGCATCTGTACTGCCGACTTGAGTTGCCGCTAAACCGATACCATCGTCCGTGTGATACATGGTTTCGATTAAATCATCGATAAATCCCTGAACAGCTTCAATATCTTTTACAGGTTGCGCTTTACGTTTAAGGCGCTCATCGGGAATAGTTAGAATATCGAGTACAGCCATGCCAGTTATCTTCTCTCATCGAGTCAAAAAAATTGGCGCTATTATGGACTATTTGACTATTTACACAATATTTAAGCTAAAAACAGTTTAAATATTTTGTTAGTAATCGAGCTAGCCGATAAAAATATCGAGAAGTGCTTAATCCTTTAAATACCAAATACCCTCACATCTTCCGCTAAGCCACGCTTTACCGTTACACTAGCGTGAACTCATCAAGCAAAAGTTTTTGAGCGTGATTCTTTGTGAGTGAATACCATTAAGCTGAGGGTTGACAATTCAATGGCATCGTTCCCTAAAGACAAATCACCGCTGTATCAATACCTTGAACAAGATAAACAGAGTGTAGCGAGAAAACAGCCCCAAGCAGTGGACTTGTCTCCTATGGCGAAAATCTGGCATATCGTCGCCATGATCCCGCAGGGTAAAGTCAGCAGCTATGGCAAAATTGCCGATTATGCAGGATTACCGGGACGAGCGCGTTATGTGTCAAAAGCGCTGAAAGCAGCTCCCGAACATTTGTCACTCCCTTGGCATAGGGTACTCAATAGTCAAGGCAAAATATCCTTCGAGAAAAATTCAACCTTCTTTCAAGAACAGATGGAATTATTAAGAATTGAAGGGATAACAGTGAACTGCGGCAAAATTAGTTTGTCTGAATACGAGTGGCGACCGGATCTGGTGACTTTAGTCATGGCAATGCCATTTTAGTTTAATATATTGATCCATAAACTATTTACATCTCTATTTACAGAAACGTCGTCCTCGGCTATAACCTGCTTACAGTCGATCCGATAATTGATTTATGCTCAACTGATTGACCCAGAACTGTGTAAGTAAGCATGCTACTCGACACTTTTTTATCAACCACTACCGACCATTCTGTAGTGATACAAGGTGAAAACCTGCGACCCAAGGAGCATTCTTTGCGTACCATTCCCACATTATTAGTGAGTTTTACCGTCCTCACTCAAAGTATGTTTGCCATGGCAGCGCCAACGCCGCTAACACCGCAGACGGCCGAATACCAAGTCAACTATGGAGACATTGAATTAGGAAAAGCCAAATACACGCTACCCAATGCCGAAGATGGCGTGTTTAAGTATCGTTTTGATAGCGATCTCAGCCTGTTATTGTTAACAGATGTGCGTCACATCTTGAGTGAATTTACTCAAAATGACGCGCAGCTCAGTCCTTTGCGTTACTTACAACAACGCCAAGGTGTCGGGCCTAATTACACGGAGCAAACCGCATTCGCCAAAGCTCAAGGCTTTATTCATACACGTTACAAAGATGAAAAAGGCAAGTTTCCCTATGATGATAAAATCTTTGATCCTCTTATGGTGCAGTTGCAATTTAGGCTAGATATGATGGCGGGCAAAGAAGTGCTCGACTATAAGATGGTCAAGGACAACGAAGTCGATGAATACAAGTTTCATGTGATCGGTAAAGAACGAATGAACATCGACAGCGGCAGTTACGACACAGTCAAAATTGAAGTCGTGCGTGACAATAAAAAACGTCAAACCTTCTTCTGGATGGCGCCTGACTTAGCGTATTTGCCCGTGAGGTTAACTCACTTTGAAAAAGGCAGTAAGCAGCTCGACATTAAGTTACTTAAATATCACTTCGATGAAGTGCCGCACCAAGCAACCATACCTGCAGACATTGCAGAAAAGCCGCTAGTGCCTAAACTGCTCGGCACGACTGAAGGTTAATCGGTAAGGCATTGAGTTAAGATGTATAAACTTAACCCAATGATACAAAGCCTTAGCTTCACAATACTGAACTAAAGCCAAACTCATATCGAATAAAGCCCAACCGAACTATATTTAACTGAACTATATCTAACTGAACTTAGGGCCTACCTCTAAGTTCAGTTAATGTTCATCGCTAATGGTTCATCACTGATTGCTAGAAGGTATGTTAGATACTGACTCGAACTTTTTAATAAAGTGACCTGAACAAAACAAAGTCAACCGTAAATCCGCTTACCCTCATTATTTAGCTCAGTGGTATCACATCAGAGATCGATTAACAGCTCACCCAATCTGAACAGCTTCCAGTTACCCGGCTGCATAACGCGCCACTGTTCATTTTCGGTCAAAGGGCGAGTCGCAATCACAGTCACCACATCATGGGCGGTAGTTTCCTTATCAAAATCAATCACCACATCGGTATCGATAAGTTTCGCTTTACCAAACGGCGCGCGGCGAGTGATGTAACATAAGTTATTACTGCAATAGCTCATTAAATGCTCGCCATCGCTCAATATCATGTTGAACACACCTAACGCACGGATTTGCTCGGCCAACGTTGCGACGTAATGGAAAACTGCCAACATATCTTCAGGTTTAGTACCGCCAAACTTCTGGGCGACTTGTTCCAAAATCCAGCAGAAAGCAAGTTCGCTATCGGTATCGCCTACGGGTTGATAGCGCGAGACATGAAACTTGGGCAGATAGTCCGTCAATTGCCCATTATGGGCATAGGTCCAATAACGTCCCCATAATTCGCGGGTAAAAGGATGAGTATTCTCTAAAGACACACAGCCGCGATTAGCCTGCCGAATATGGCTTATCACCACTTCACTTTTAATCGGGTAGGATTTGATCAATTTTGCAATATGCGATTCGCTACTCGGGCAAGCATCTTTAAAAGTACGGCTGCCTTTCCCCTCGTAAAAAGTAATACCCCAGCCGTCCACGTGGGGACCGGTTACACCACCACGTTGTGCTAATCCCGTAAAACTAAACACAATATCGGTCGGCACATTGGCGCTCATCGCCAGTAACTCGCACATATTTCTCGCCTATCATCAATCAAAAAAACTACTTATTGGCATTGTAACTAGTTGATGACATTTGTGGAATGATCAAAGCTGACAAATAATTTAAACAATTGTTTGAAAAATACTTGTATTAAAATTCTCTTAGGTTTAACTTTTATGCGACACAGGTCTGACCACAAACTATAATTGTGATCGCAATCAATAAAACACTCTATGACCTGTGGTTGGCACTCGGTCATATTTAAGGAGAATTACAGTGACTACCCTACTTTGGATCATCGCCATGATCTTAGTGCTAGGAGCCCTAGCTTACCTTCGGGTATCTTTGCTCACTGCCACTATTACAGCCGCTGTTGTGATGACAGCAGGATGGACACTCGATGTTGTCGGCCCTATCTCTTGGATCGTTTTCCTCGTGATCGCGCTGCCGTTAAATATCAGTGCATTTAGACAAAATGTGATCAGTCGTCCACTGATGAAGGTATATCGCGGCATCATGCCGGAAATGTCTTCAACAGAGAAAGAAGCGATTGAAGCCGGCACCACTTGGTGGGAAGCCGATCTGTTTGCGGGTAACCCGAACTGGAAAAAACTCCATAACTACCCAGTTGCGCGTTTAAGTGCAGACGAACAAGCCTTCCTCGATGGCCCTGTTGAAGAAGTGTGCCGCATGGTGAATCAACACCAAGTGTCACATCAACTTGCCGATCTGCCTGCCGACGTATGGCAATATCTGAAAGATCACGGTTTCTTCGCCATGATCATTAAGAAAAAATACGGCGGTTTAGAATATTCAGCTTATGCCCAATCTCGCGTGTTACAAAAACTGGCTGGCTTAAGCAGTGAATTGGCTTCAACTGTTGGCGTACCTAACTCTTTAGGCCCTGGAGAGCTGCTGCAACATTACGGCACGCCAGAGCAACAAAACCATTATTTACCGCGTTTAGCCAAAGGGTTAGAAGTCCCTTGTTTCGCTCTGACCAGCCCAGAAGCCGGTAGCGATGCAGGCTCGATTCCTGACTTTGGTATTGTGTGTAAAGGCCAATGGGAAGGTGAAGAAGTTCTGGGGATGAAGCTGACTTGGAACAAGCGTTACATCACTTTAGCCCCTGTCGCGACAGTATTAGGCTTAGCCTTTAAACTGCGCGATCCAGAGCATCTCCTTGGCGATAAAGAAGAACTCGGCATTACTTGTGCTTTGATCCCTACCGATGTGGAAGGAGTAGAAACGGGTCGTCGTCACTTCCCGCTCAACTGCATGTTCCAAAACGGTCCGACTCGCGGCAACGAAGTATTCGTGCCATTAAGCTTCATCATTGGCGGCCCGAAAATGGCTGGTCAAGGCTGGCGCATGCTGGTGGAATGTTTGTCAGTGGGCCGTGGTATCACACTGCCATCAAACTCAGCTGGCGGCGTGAAAACCGCAGCGCTGGCAACAGGGGCTTATGCTCGCATTCGTCGTCAGTTCAAATTGCCTATCGGCAAGCTTGAAGGTATCGAAGAGCCAATGGCACGCATCGGCGGTAACGCTTATCTGATGGATGCGGTAACCACGTTGACCACTACAGGTATCGACTTAGGTGAAAAACCGTCGGTTATCTCTGCGATTGTGAAATATCACCTGACCGACAGAATGCAGAAATGCGTTATCGATGCCATGGATATTCACGGCGGTAAAGGCGTGTGTCTTGGCCCCAATAACTATTTAGGCCRTGGCTACCAAGCTGCGCCTATCGCAATTACTGTTGAAGGTGCAAACATCCTTACCCGTTCTATGATCATCTACGGCCAAGGCGCGATTCGTTGCCATCCGTATGTACTCGCAGAAATGGAGTCAGCGTTTGATACTGAATCGGGTCAAGGTTTAGCTAACTTCGATGCGGCAATCTTTGGTCACATTGGTTTTGCGACCAGTAACTTCATCCGTAGCTTCTGGTTAGGTCTGACATCAAGCCGTTTCTCTAACGCGCCTTATTCAGATAAAACTAAACGTTATTATCAACAGATGAACCGTTTCAGTGCCAACCTTGCCCTGCTTTCTGACTTAGCCATGGCAACTTTGGGCGGTAACCTAAAACGTAAAGAACGTATCTCTGCCCGTTTAGGTGACTTACTGAGCCAACTGTATCTGGCATCAGCCACGCTGAAACGCTATGAAGATGAAGGCCGTCAAACCGACGACTTGCCATTAGTACAATGGGCAGTTGAAGATGCGCTATACAAGCTACAAGCTTCTTTAGACGATTTACTGGATAACTTCCCTATGGGCCTTGGCGGCGCATTACGTGTGGTGATGTTCCCATTCGGTCGTCCACTGAAACGCCCAAGCGATGTGTTAGATCATAAAGTCGCGAAGATCATGCAAACACCGTGTGAAAGCCGTAACCGTTTAGGTAAAGGCCAGTTCTGGACTAACTCTGAGCACAATGCTGTGGGTATCCAAGAACAAACACTACTCGACATCATCGCGTCTGAACCGCTGCATGACAAAGTCTGTAAAGCGAGTGGTAAACGTCTACCATTTATGTGGTTAGATAAAGTTGCCGCAGAAGGTAAAGCCTTAGGTGTGTTAAGCGATGCCGAAGTGCAATTACTGGAAAGAGCGGAAATTGGTCGGATGAAGTCAATCAACGTTGATGACTTTGACCCAGCAGAACTTCGTCCAGAAGTGGTTTCAACCACTTCACAGGAACGTGCTGCGTAATCCACTCAGTAAGATTTAAACCACAAAAAGGAGGCTAATTAGCCTCCTTTTTTATTCCGATGGCAGGGCGTGCCACAACTAAGTGAATTTGGTTGAGTTACGACCTCGACTTTGACTTTGACCAATGCTTTCATTGCTCAGTATGACTGAACAGTACTATGCAAATGACATTACTATCAGTCCATTGATAAAAGAATACCATGTTAGTAAGTCGCTGACATGCCACTTTAAAAACTGTTCAGTTTTTAAACCTGTAGGGCTTTAGAGCTAATTCAGCCTTAACACTCTTCATCACTCAGGTCTTCAAAGTACCAGTAACCGAGGTTCACCCACTCAGTAAGCTGCTTAAGCAAATCGGCATCGGCTAACCAGGGGGCTAAGGCGGTTTTATCTAACTGATTGTTATCACATAGTAGTGGGATCACCTCGGCCAATTCGGCTGAAAGCAGATACTTATCACCATTAAGATACACAACGCCTTGTCCCACATTGATATCAAAATACAAACAACGCAGTCCGCCGAGGCGAATAAGCGGCTGCTCATCGAGCCATGCGAGCACTTCGTCTTGCGTGATGTCCAACGGCTCATCGGGTAAATCGAGGGCGCATTTAGATTGAGTTAAATAGCGGCCCGAAAACTCGCTCACCAGTTCATCGGTTAACATATTAGTCAGTTGCGTGCGTAACCGCGCTAAATCGCGATTATCGACACAACCACTGCGCGTTGTCAGCTCGCGGTCTGGATCTTCAATCTGCTGTGCGCCTAAATCTTGCTCAGACAGATGATCGGCCAAAGCACTTACCATATCTTTGGCGGAAGCTGTGCGATAACCTACTGAAAAACTTAAAGACTGTTCTAAGGTTATACCGTCATGGGGGAATCCTGGGGGAATATAAAGGATGTCGCCGGGCAATAACTCAGTATCGATAATCGGTTCAAAAGCTTCTGTGTGCAGCAAAGCGGGATGGGCGGCAAACTCTTTGTGCGGCCCCAGATCGCCTACGCGCCAGCGGCGACGTCCCGAACCTTGGCAAATAAACACATCATACAGATCGATATGCGGCCCCACGCCACCGCCAGGAGTGGCAAAACTCACCATCACATCATCTAAACGCCAGCGCGGAATAAAATCAAAACATTGGATCAGGGCTTCTGCATCGGGCACCCAGTTGTTCAAGGCTTGCACGATCAAAGTCCAATCCCGTTCACCGAGATGATCGTAGGAATCAAAAGGGCCAAATTCAGCCTGCCATTGCCCAGCCTGTTGGTACACTCGCCGAGATTCCACCAGCTCATCCATGGCTAACCCAGCTAACTCTTCGGGCGAGATTAAATCTTGAAAATGTTTGAATCCTTGGCGGATAACCAAAGGGTTTTTCTGCCAATATTCTGCTAAAAATTGCGCGGGTGTTAAGCCATTAATATCGAGTTGCATGGGTCGCTCACAAACCAAACTGTTATTCATAGAGGTAAATGCTAACAGGAAGCGAAACCAAGAAAGCTCGACCGGATCAACAAAGCATTAAGTCTTTTATCAGCGTCAATGTGATAGTGAATTTACTAACGTATTGAATTACAATCGGCTTATCTAAAAGCGTTGTACTGTCAAAGACGGCAATGCTGACACATCATTTATAGAGTCCACATAAGATCTATGCCTACATCTGCTGCTAACACTTTGGTCGCGCTCGACTTTGAAACCACAGGGCTATCGCCTAATCAAGGGGACCGCGCGATTGAAATCGGAGCTGTGCTAATTGAAAACGGCGTGATCACCCAAAGATTTTCAGAGTTGATGAACCCAGGATTTAGAATAAGTCGTTTTATTGAGGACTACACAGGGATCAGCAATCAAATGCTCAGGGATGCAGCGCCCTGCAATGAAGTGATGGTGCGTTTTGCCGACTTTATCGCCGATCATAACTTAGTCGCCCACAATGCGGCATTTGATCAGCGCTTTTTAGACGCGGAATTTGGCCAAATTCGCCATCGCTATCAAGGGCAATTTGGTTGCTCCTTGCTAGTGGCAAGACGTTTATATCAAGCGGCACCGAATCATCAGCTAGGTACTTTAGTGCGCTATAAACAGTTACCAAGCGATGGCACCTTTCACCGCGCCTTAGCCGATGCCGAAATGACTGGCCATTTGTGGCTGGCAATGCTGGCAGACCTTCAGCAAGAGTTCGGTCTCAATGCTCCCACCTTCGAGTTACTGCAAAAAATCGCCAAGAAAACCAAAGCAGATGTGCCGAAGTTTTTACGTCAATGTGCGGTTAAGTGATCCCCAAAAGCAAAAAGCCGATAAATCCAAGGATTATCGGCGATGTTTCAATAAGCAAATTAAGTGCTCAACGACTTGCCAGCAAAAAACAGCAAGCTCCTAGCAATAACGGCCCATCTATAACGGCTTAAGCGGCGCGCTATCAATGCCGCAGGAACTGCGAACCACTAAGGTCGTCGGAATAAGCTGCGCACTCACCTCTTGTCCGCGGATAAGTTTGAGTACACTGTCGACTAAAATTTCACCAGCTAATTGGGTGTTCTGCTTAATGGTCGTTAATGGCGGATTGGCAAAACTCGCCACTGGAATATCATCATATCCCACCACTGCAACTTGTTCTGGGACTGAAATGCCCTTCTCTTTCAGCGCACGAATAGCACCAATGGCAATCAGATCGCTAGCAGCAAAAATAGCATCAAACTGTGCGCCTTTGGCCATTAATGCCATAGCCGCATCGTAACCAGCACTTTCAGTGCTAATTGCCGACACTTGCTTAGTGCGATCGACAGCAATATTCGCCATTTGCAGCGCCTTCACATGGCCTAAATATCTGTCCCTAAACTCAGGGCTGTGGCTCGAGGCATCGCCTAAAAAGGCAAAAGCTTTACGACCAAGGGAAATCAAGTGCTCTGTTGCAATCAAGCCGCCTTGATGATTATCACAACCAATCGATAGCACTGACTTATTGTTATGCTCAGCACCCCAGATCACAAAATGAGTATTCTGCGCGAGCAATCGCTCCAACTTTTGCTCGTAGTCCATGTAGTCGCCGTAACCGAGCAAAATAATGCCGTCAGCTTTATTACTGTCTTCATAATCGGCGTGCCAATCGCTGGACAATTGCTGAAAAGAAACCAATAAATCATAACCTTGCTGCGCCGTTGCTCGGGTAATGGAGCCAAGCATAGACAGGAAAAAAGGATTGATTAACGAGTCATCGTTGGTGGGGTCTTCACACAATAACAGCGCTAAGGTATGGCTATTTTGGGTGCGAAGATTGCTGGCATTTTTATCGACCTTATAATTTAGCTCTTTGGCAATGGTTTGAATACGTTGGCGAGTTTCTAAATTGACTAACGGGCTGTTTCTAAGGGCACGGGAAACCGTTGACTGGGATACGCCAGCACGATAAGCAATATCAATCGAGGTCGCTTTCGATGCCATAAAGAGGATTTAACCTTAGTTATTATTTTGCGTCGATACTAAAACAGTTCCACTCACTTGTATAGACGAATGCGTTAACATCCGTCTTACATTAGAGACTCTGGTTAAATGCCGAGCTGATCGAGCAAATCATCGGCTTCATTATCAATGGCACGAGTCGCAATGGCGGGTTTATCGGCCATCTTAACCCAAGGCGAAACATTCGAATTTGAGTCGTTATTTCCCCCAATCGAACTGTGCTGCTCTAACAGACTATCGGGATCGAATTCTTCATCGTAGACAAATTCATCTAAGCGAATGAATTCGGTTTTGTCCATGGCAAACTCGAGGTAAAAAATATGGTTATTTTCAGTCCTAAACGACACTCTGCGGGCAACCGCATCGTCTAAGTTAGCGTCGATTGATATAGTTAACTCTTTATTAATCGTCAACATTTTTGGCTGGCTTTGGCTGATTGACGTTTGCAATTCTTTAGAAATTTTATTAATAAAATCCCCTAGAATTTGGTTCATCAGTTCGCCCATCACATTACTCACTTCATCTGAAGTATGTGAAAACGCGAGCTCAGACTCAGGCATGCCCATGTTCAGCATGTAGCGACGGTAGATTTCAATCGCTGCAGAGGCAGAAAAGTTGATCACCACTAGGCCTGAAAAACCACCATCAAAAATCGAGAAACAACCGAGATCAGGTTTAAGACGAGTACGCGCAATACTTTGTACCATACCCGCATGGGTAACATTGCTGGCACTGGTGCTAGAAAGGACGTGGGCGACTGAGTGGCATAACTTCAGTAAAATATCATCCGACGTTACGATAGTATTTGTGGTCATAATCGATTCTCAAACTGAATAATGAATTAATCTTGCGCGTAAAAGCGTAAAAAATCAAAATTAAAACAATTGATTAGCCTAATATAGCAAGATGACAAAATTAACATAATGCTAACTTATTGATATTTAATAGATCAGATAAAACCTTCAACATGAAACGACTTATAAAACGGTCTAACTTAATAAGAACATGCCCCATAATGCAACAGATTAAAGTTCCCTATCACTATTCCCTGCTTTAGATCAAAGAAACTCATATTTTATAACGGCTTTTGCTTAATTTATGTCACAGACGATTCAATTGAGATTGATTCGCAGGTATATTGATGCACAATAATAAGTCCTTAAGGAATCCAAATGATCACGTTTTTGCGCCGGTTTACCATTTTACAACGCTTAATGATGATGCTCCTTATGGCCGCGATAGGGACTGTATGTTTTGCCAGTTTTTCAATTAAAGAGCAGTACAGCAATTTAATTGAGCAGAAATGGTTGCAGATAGACGGTCAGCTCGCCAGCATGTTAAGCGTGATAGATGTGCACCGTCAGGATGCTCTCAAAGGTAAGTTTAGCGAAGCAGAAGCTAAACAAATCGCCGCGGATTTAATCAATCAAACTCGCTATTCAGGTTCAGGCTACTTCATTGTTATTGATGATAATAATCAAATCCTCGCCCACGGGGATAGCGCAAATCTTATTGGCACCTCAGCATTAACCTTCAAGTTACCTAATGGCACAAATCCCTTAGCCACTATGCTGCCATTAGCGCGTGCTAAATCGAAAACGACCCTCGAATACCCTATCGCCGATCCTATGACACGTGCCATCGAAGATAAGCTCGCAGAAGCCCGTTACTACCCACAATGGGGTTGGACAGTCATCACAGGCGCCTATCTTAGCGATGTCAAAGCAAGCTTAAAGTCAGTCATTATCGACTATCTGATTATCATGTTTTTGATTTCAGTGCCGATTTTTGCCTTCTTCCTTGTGCTTAACCATTCCATCACCTCACCATTAAATGATGCTATTGATGCCCTTGAAGATATTGCCCAAGGCGAAGGCGACTTAAGTCAGCGCATTAATGCTCAAGGTAAAGATGAGATTGCCCATCTCGCCCGCGCCTTCAACATGTTCGCCCAAAAAATTGGCGACATGGTCGGCCATTTACAACCTTTAGGCCAAGCATTAGATAAAGATGCAAAACAGCTTTTGATTGCAGTTGAAGAGTCCAATCAGAGTGCTGAACATATCCACAGAGAAACAGGCAGCGTCGCCACAGCCGTCAATCAAATGCTGTCGACTACCCATGAAATGGCGAGCAACACCCAACAAGCGGCCGATGCGGCGAACAGCGTAAAAGAACAAGCGCAGCAAAGCCAAGTCGTGATCGACAACACAGTCAGCAACACAGAAAAACTGGTGGCAGAATTAAAAGCCTCTGAAGTCATCACCCAAAAGCTGGGCGTCGCCTCACAGCAAATCGGTAGCATTCTCGATGTGATCCGCAGCATTGCCGAGCAGACCAACTTACTCGCCCTTAATGCCGCCATTGAAGCTGCTCGAGCTGGGACCCACGGCCGTGGTTTTGCCGTAGTTGCCGATGAAGTCCGCGCCCTTGCTACTCGCACCCAAGAATCGACCAATGAGATCCAAAAAATCATTAGCGAGATCCAATCCGGTGTTGGCTCAGTGATGAAGAGCAACAATCAAACTCAACTGCAATCCGATGAGCTACAGGCCCAAGCCCACGAAGCGGGTAAAGCCATGGCGGCGATTCTGCAATTGATTGCCCATATCAGTGACATGAACACACAATTAGCCAGCGCCACCGAAGAGCAATCACTGGTGACCGAAGAAATTAATCGAAATATTTGTAATATTTCGGAATTAACCGAAGTCTCAGTAAAAGCTAACGAAAGTAATAGCCATGCAGCTCAGTCACTGCAAGACATTAGCCAAGACATGTCCCGCACCTTAGGCCAGTTTAAAATCTAACTAAAGTGTATGAGAACGGCATGACTTGTCGATTGGGGCGCCATAGGGCGCCCTTTTCTTTGGGTAAACCTTCTGGTAACGCTTGTTAACCGCTATCTCACCAATAATGAATTTCAACGACAAAATCCCATTAACCACAAATTCTCTGTCACGCTAACGTTTGATATGCGGTATGCTTTAGCCTTAAAAATCCAACCGAGACACTGCCATGCGAATGACCTTACCCGTTCACCCTGAACAGTACACAATTCATAGCTTTAGCCCGAATGCCGTATTGCCCAGTGAGGTTTTTGCACAGGACATGTATTTCATTGGTAAGACCCAAGAAGGTTTATCTTTAGTCGTTTCCAGTGAAATGGAACTCGACAGCCTAGAGCAAGAACCGGGCTGGTGTTGCTTTGAAGTACTCGGGCCACTGGGATTTTCGATGACAGGCATTTTATCTAAAGTGTCTGGCACCTTAGCGGACGAACAAATCAGTATTTTTGCGATTTCGACCTTTGATACCGATTACATTTTAGTAAAAAATAATCGTCTCAAAAGTGCCATCGCCGCCTTGAAAAAACAGGGCTATCACATCATAGAATCGAAAGACGAAGTGTAATACCCCTTTAAATATGAGCTCATCTACTATGTACGAAAAAACAGTCACCATTACCGCCAAACATGGCATTCACACCCGTCCAGCAGCCTTACTGGTTAAAGAAGCCAAAACCTTTGACTGTGATGTCATGGTCGAATGTAATGGTAAGCAAGCCAGTGCTAAGAGTCTGTTTAAGCTACAAACCTTAGGCTTATATTCTGGCGTCACGGTAAGAGTGTTTGCCGAAGGTGAACAGGCACAGGCCGCGGTTGAGAAAGTCTCTGAGCTGCTCATAACCCTAAGCTAGGCCTTTTCTTGCGCTAAAGTGCGTTTATCTGCAGATTTAACCGACACGCAAAAAAACTCATCTTGACCGTCTTGGCATGCTAATGCTTTACATACAAACACTTTACAAGCTTAGCGTCACTCAACTAGACTCGCTATCGCTAACGGACACTCAGTTCAGTGGTTAATTTAGGAAGGGATATGTCAATAACGGGGATTATAGTGTCATCGGGAATTGCCTTTGGACAGGCACTTCACCTGCTCCACACCGAACATCACCTCGATTATCGCCCTATTCCCCTGTCTAAAATCCCTCAACAACAGGGTAAATTTGCCAAAGCCTTGCAAGAACTACAGGCACAACTGACCCACAGTCAAGCTGCACTCGATAGTGACTCCGAAAATTATCAGTTGATCGAAGCCGACTTATTGTTATTAGAAGACGATGAATTAATCGAGCAAGTGAACGATGCCATTCGCACCTTACAATTGTCGGCAAGTGTGGCGGTTGAACGTATTTTTGCCCATCAGGCCAATGAGTTACAATCCTTAGATGATCCCTATTTAGCCAATAGAGCCCAAGATGTGCGCTGTTTAGGCCAAAGAGTCGTCGCGGCGATAAACGGCCATTTAGCTCAAGGACTCGAAAAACTCGATAGACCCACTATCTTATTAGCGCAGGATTTGACCCCCGCCGAATTTGCCTTACTGCCGCGGGAAAACCTTTGCGGTATTGTACTGAAAACGGGCGGTTTAACGAGCCATACGGCCATTTTAGCCAGAGCAGCCGGCATTCCAGCCATGTTAAGTTGTCAGTTCGACGCAGACTCTATTCCCAACGGCACGCCCTTAGTGCTCGATGCACTCGCGGGTGAACTTTGTGTCAATCCCAATCCAGACCAACAGGCAAGACTCACAGTCACCTTTCACCATGAACAAGCAAGGCGCGCAGCACTTCAAACTTACAAGGATGTCCCAGCGCAAACCCAAGACGGTCATACTGTGGGACTCATGGCAAACGTGGGTAATCTCAACGACATCACTCATGTCAGCGATGTCGGCGCCGATGGAATAGGTTTGTTTCGCACCGAATTTATGTTGATGAACGTCGCCACCCTGCCCGATGAAAAAGCCCAATACAGCTTATATTGCGATGCATTGCACGCCCTAGGCGGTAAAACCTTTACCATCCGCACCTTAGATATAGGTGCAGACAAAGAACTCCCCTGTTTATGCCAAGAAATTGAAGATAATCCTGCCTTGGGTCTTCGCGGCATTCGCTACACCTTGGCGCACCCAGAATTATTTAAAACCCAATTGAGGGCAATTTTGCGTGCCGCTAACCATGGCCCGATCCGTTTGATGTTCCCTATGGTCAATCAAGTCGAAGAATTGGACGAGGTTTTTGCACTCATTGCCCAGTGCCAAGATGCCTTGGAAGAAGAAGAAAAAGGCTATGGCGAACTTAGCTACGGTATCGTTGTCGAAACCCCTGCTGCGGTATTTAACCTCAACGCTATGCTGCCACGACTCGATTTTGTCAGCATTGGCACCAATGATTTAACCCAATATGCAATGGCAGCCGATAGGACAAACCCGCAGCTTACCCGTGACTATCCGTCCCTTTCGCCGGCCATTTTAGCGTTAATTAACATGACAATAGTCCAAGCAAAAGCGGCCAATGTAAAAGTGTCGCTCTGCGGCGAACTGGCCAGTTCACCACAAATTGCACCGCTGTTAATCGGCATGGGGTTGGACGAACTCAGCGTTAACTTAAGCTCACTCTTAGAAGTGAAAGCGGCCATTTGCCAAGGCAGCATCACACAATTTTCTGCATTAGCGCACACGGCATTACAACAAGATAGAATTGCAAGCTTACAACAGTGTATAACAAGCTATAAATAGAGACATTTATTCGTTATGCTGCGTTACAGAACAAAAACAATGACAAAAACAAGCAAAAGAGGCTCTAGATTATGGGATTTTTAAGCCGAATAAGGCGCTTGGTATCGGGCCAGACTCAGTTAGCTGGCGGTATCATGGTATATGCCCCCGTTTCCGGGGATATCGTCGCCATTGAAAAAGTCCCCGACGTGGTTTTTGCTGAAAAGATTGTCGGTGATGGCATCGCTATCGCTCCCAAAGGCGAATTAATTCTGGCGCCTATCGACGGCACCATAGGTAAAATTTTTGAGACAAATCATGCATTCAGTATTGAGTCTCCCCAAGGTTTAGAGCTATTTGTTCACTTTGGTGTAGGTACAGTCGAGCTGAGAGGTAAAGGGTTTAAACGTTTAGCCCAGGAAGGTCAAGAAGTGAAAGTCGGCGATCCGATTCTGTCATTCGATATTGATTATCTAAAAGATCAAGTCGACAGCCTACTCACTCCTGTCGTTTTGGCGAACATGGAAGATGTCAAATACCTCGACAAAGCCCAAGGCAGCGTCACTGCAGGCAAAGACGTGATCTTTACGGTACAGCTCTAATTTAACCATTTCGAATAAATCATTTATCGATTGTTTTCTGAATAATAAAAGGCTGACTCACCATCATGAGCCAGCCTTTTAAGTTTTTGAAAACCAAGCCTATACACGGTATTTGAATTCGCCAAGCTGCACCGATACACAGCCTTGAGAGAATCTATTTCGACCATTCTCACGCTAAGCATCACGTTCCCTGTGAATAACGGCTACATGACTCTAGTACATTAATCTGCTTTAAACATGGCAAAATCGGGGCGCGGCAATTTATCTAAAATACTGTACAGATAAATCACCAATACCGAGAGTAAAGCGCCTGTCAAAAACAACCACTGACCGCCAAAATGATCCAATATGATGCCACCTCCAAGGGGTGCGAGCGCAAATCCTAAGTCATAGAATGAAGCAGCCCCAAAGTAGGCGCCGCGAAGATGATCTGGGGCTAAGCGGTCGATATGCACATTCATAGTGGGGAACAAAATAGTCTCGGCGACGCTCATCACCACAATCGCACCTATCCAGCCCCAAAATAGATCCAGCGGATTAAATGCCAGCCAGATTTGTGAGCCGATCAGTAATAGCAATCCAATTTGAATCCGTTTGACGAGCGGAAAACGGGCCATGAGTTTCAATAGCAAAAATTGGGTGGAGATAATCACCATAGCATTGGTGAAAATCATGCCAGAAATTAACGTCAGCAAATCAGGCGCACCTGCGCGAGTAAGATATTGGATCAACGAACTGTCCATTTGGGCATAAATGAACATACACAAAATATTGGCAAAAATTAAACATTGCAGCAATTTATCTTGCAATAGAATGGCGATAATTTGCTTACGGCTCACGACGACTGCCGCTTTTTTCGTGCTCGCCTCTGCATCAGCCGATAAGCCATTCACACCACGATTAACACCATCACTTGTCATGTCATTTACAAAGTCACTTTCACTGCCACTCGTATCGCCACTTAAATTGTCACTCGATGAGGCGCCAGGCGCCATAGCAAGTTCCTGACGGGTTTGATGGTTAAATCCCCAATATAACAAGGCCAACAACACGGCAAAGGCCACTGCAGTAAGGTAGAAACTGGATTGCTTGCCCGTAAGACCAAGCCATACCCCCAGCATAGGGCCAACGGCGCAGCCAACGTTGACGATAAAATACAGCGACTGCATCGCCAATTCGCGTGTCTTAGGATCGGCAATAATGTCGCCAATAGCGGCGGATGTCAGCGGTCGCCACAGTGAAGTGGCCATAGAGCACAGAGTCATCACGACCACATACCCCTCGACAGAATTGGCTTCAGCCAATAACGAAAACGAGATGATATAGAGGATGCCCGTCAGGTACATCAGCTTATGACGACCGATTCTGTCGGACAATGAGCTACCAACAAAGCTCGTAAATACCGAAATAATCGCGGCGCTGGACAAGACCATGCCGACCTCAGTGGCACTTAGCGCAAATTTCTCATATAAAATAACGGCTAAGAATGGCCACACCATGTAATAACTGCCACGGGTGATAAAAGACCCAAACAAAAATATCCACATCAAGCGCGGAAATTGCTTAAATCGCTGCAATGAAACATCGCTGTGCATCTTAATCCTTTAAAAGCGCATTGACCTCAATGCTTAAATCAAACTGATTTTAATGGAAAAACAATATATACAAGGCACTTAAGTTAAACAAGTGTTAAAAAGTTAAACCAAAGCAAGTCACCAGCGATTATTATCTCTAGAAAATTAACGTTTTATTAATCACCAGATATCGGCAACACATCCCACTTGTGACATGCGACGCACAATGCCACAATGCCAGTAAAATCAATGCTTGCAAGCCAAGCGTCCATCCACACTGGAGCATCATTTTGACCCTCTACGGTATTAAGAATTGCGATACAGTGCGTAAAGCACGTAAATGGATTGAAAATCATCAACTTCCAGTTCATTTCCATGATTTTAGAGATGACGGCCTACGTCAAGAAGACCTCGAATTCTGGTGTAACACCTCAGGCTGGGAAACCGTATTCAATAAGCGCAGCACGAGCTTTCGTGCGCTCAGTGACGCAGATAAAACCAATATCGATCAAGCCAAAGCCATTCAACTTATGCTGACGCAACCGACACTGATCAAACGCCCCGTCTTGGTCGTCGGTGAACAAGTGCTGATTGGCTTTGATGAAGCCGCCTATAAAAGAGTATTCTCAGTATGATGCCAGCAGACAATTATCCCGTTACAGAACTAACAAAAGCGCTGATCGCCCGCCCTTCAGTAACACCGCTTGATGAAGGCTGCCAAACCTTAATGGCTGAAAGACTCAGCGCCATCGGTTTTAATATCGAACCTATGGTATTTGAAGACACCACCAATATGTGGGCTCGCCGTGGTAATGAAGGCCCCGTTTTTTGTTTTGCGGGTCACACAGACGTTGTACCAACGGGCGATGTGAGCCGCTGGCACACGCCACCTTTTGTGCCCACCATCATTGATGGCTACTTATATGGCCGCGGCGCAGCGGACATGAAAGGCTCACTGGCGGCTATGATCATTGCCACCGAGCGGTTTGTGGCTAAACATCCCGATCATCGTGGCTCTATCGCCTTTTTGATCACCAGTGATGAAGAAGGTCCGTTCATCAACGGCACGACGCGAGTCATTGATACCTTAGAAGCGCGCAATGAGAAGATCACCTGGGCATTAGTCGGCGAGCCTTCATCGACCCTAAAGCTGGGCGATGTGGTCAAAAATGGTCGCCGCGGCAGCTTAACTGGCAACTTAACCGTGAAAGGCATTCAAGGCCACGTGGCCTATCCACACCTTGCCGATAATCCAATCCACAAAGCCGCGCCTTTCTTGGCCGAGCTAAGTCAAATGCACTGGGATAATGGCAATGAGTTCTTTCCGCCCACCAGCTTCCAAATCGCCAATATTAATGGCGGCACAGGTGCATCAAATGTGATCCCTGGCGCACTGGAAGTGATGTTTAACTTCCGTTACTCCACCGAAGTGACCGCCGAAATCTTGATTGAGCGAGTTGAAACTCTATTGAAAGCCTATGAGCTAGATTACGATATCAGCTGGATTTTCAATGGCCTACCATTTTTAACCGGTGATGGTCCGCTATTAGATGCTACCCGTATCGCGATCCGCCAAGTCACAGGTTATGAAACCGATCCGCAAACCACAGGCGGCACATCAGACGGTCGCTTTATCGCGCCAACGGGCGCCAAAGTGTTAGAGCTTGGCCCTGTCAACGCCACCATTCATAAAGTGAATGAATGCGTTAAAGTGGATGACCTTGAGCAGTTAGCTCTGTGTTATGAAGTCATTTTGGAACAATTACTGTGTTAGCACATCTTAAGATCCGCCCCGAAACCGCAAAGCTTTACGGCTTAAGCTCCCCTGAATTGGTGGATTATTTAAGCCCGTATCACCTTGGTTATCATTGCTTTGGGTTAGAGGAGAACACAGCTATCGCCTTTAAGTCTATGGCGGCAAAAGCTGAAGATGCGGGCATAAAACTCGCGATTTGCTCGGCTCATCGTCCCTTTGAACGGCAACTGGCAATTTGGAATGCCAAGGCTAGCGGTAAACGCGCGGTATTGGATGCCAATGAGTTACCGGTCAATATTCAGGGCTTAAGTGACGATGCCATAGTTGACTTGATTTTGCTCTGGTCGGCGTTGCCCGGCGCTTCACGCCACCATTGGGGTACCGATCTCGATGTGTTCGATGCGGCTCAAATTGATGTTAAAGCCCTGCGCCTTGTTGAAGCTGAATATGTTCATGGTGGTCCCTGCGCTAAATTGCATGCTTGGCTGGTAGAAAATGCCCATGATTTTGGCTTTTACTTCCCGTTTCAGCAGGGACAAAGTGCGGTAAGTCCTGAGCCTTGGCACATCAGCTATTTCCCTGTAGCGCAGTTATTGTTGCCACAATTCGATCGCGCCGAACTGGCAATCCTGTTAGAAAACAGTGATATGTTGCTAAAAGATGCAGTACTCGCCCGATTAGACAGTCTAATAGATGAATACGTGCTGCGTATCGCTCAGCCCTAATCACGAAATACTCGCCAAGGTCAGTCAAGACAGGTTAAGCCTAGCGCTATATCGTCAAAATGGGCGCCAAAATGCGGTTTAACACAATGATATATTTGATAAAGTAGGTTTTATGGATTTTTCTTCACACCGTCAGCAGCTTGTTATTGCCGATCGAAAATTAAGTTACCTTGATGTCGGCTCAGGCCCTGTATTGTTGTTTGGGCACAGTTATTTATGGGATAGCGCTATGTGGGCGCCTCAAATTGCCACCTTAAGCGCCCAGTATCGCTGCATAGTGCCTGAACTTTGGGGCCATGGTCAGTCAGATTTACTGCCCAATAACTGCAAAACGCTACTCGATATTGCCGATCAAATGCTTGAGCTAATGGATGCTCTTGAGATAACTCACTTTAGTGTTGTCGGACAATCTGTCGGTGCTATGTGGGGCGCAGAATTGGTACTGAAAGCACCAACAAAAGTGAAAACCCTCGTTATGCTCAACAGTTTTATCGGCTTCGAACCCGAAGTCACCCGTGCGAAATATGATGGCATGCTGGATATGATTACCGCCGCTAAGGCGATCCCTGCGCCGCTGATCAGTGCGATTTCACCTTTATTCTTCGCCAATGATGCCGCAAATAACACTCCCGAACTGGTTACGGGCTTTGAACAGTCACTTGCCAGTATCACAGCGGAGCAAATCCCTACGATAGTTAAACTTGGACGAATGATTTTTGGTCGTCGCGATACCATGGAATACGCCGAGCAATTGACGCTGCCCTGCCTCATCATGGCTGGCGTGGAAGATAAGGCCCGCAGCGTATTGGAAAGTTACCTGATGAGTGATGCCATTGACGGCAGCCAACTTGTGCATATTCCTGCAGCAGGACACATATCAACTCTCGAACAAGCGGAATTTATTAACCAACATTTAGCCGATTTTCTGGCTAAACATTATTAATCAATTACTAAATCTACGCTTCAAGGTGCGAAAACTCGCATCTTGAAGATAAGTATTTCTACTTAGCACATGTTACTAAGATGTGCTTATATCAATATTGCTCACCCATACTTAATTCCTATTTTATGGATAAAAACATTAGGCTTTACTTTATTAAAGTCTGTTATTGAGCACGCCTCGTTTCATTAAACTCACCTGTGAAACCTCTATTAACAAGTAAAGACCTTGTTTTTGTTCCAAGCGGCTTAAAAAATGTTGCACAAAGGTGAAATCTACTAATTATCAACTACCTTTATACTGTATTCCCTCAACAAGGTATTCTGCCATGAGAAAAAGTACAGTTGCCCTCTGCGTATTCAGCACACTTTATATGCCGTCTCTTTATGCCGATGTTCAAATAAATGGATTTGCCTCTATTGTCGCGGGCTCGAGTCTAAGTGACGATAAAAGCTATTATGGTTACGATAAAGAACTCGATTTTAATAATGATTCCAAAGTTGCCTTACAATTTACCGCCGATCTTGGTAGTGGCTTAAGAGCTACTGCACAAGTGCTATCCAGAGGCAGTAACGATTATAGCGCTGAATTCGAATGGGCTTATATCTCCTATGACATCAGCGACAAACTTATGCTTATGGCAGGTCGCCAACGTTTTAATCTCTATAAATACTCCGATTATATTGATGTAGGCTATGCCTATCATTGGATCACTCCGCCCCGCGGAGTTTATTCACTGCCATTTAATTCAGGTGAAGGTGTAGGCTTAGTTTATGCCGATTTATGGGGAGATACCGAAGTAGGTTTGACCTATAAATACATTACCACTTCAGTTTCTGACTACTCGCCTACGGGTTCATCAACACCTCCTGCGCCCTTCTCCGCCGAGGGCCACATAATGAACTTTAACTTTGTAACCTATGGGTTTGAGTACGGTTTAAATATTGGCATAGTTACCGATTTCTCCTACGAATTACCCGCACTGCTTGGCTTAGGCAATGCAATTTCTCAAACCGGACTCTTTACTCAGCAAGTGGTTGATGATCTTTTACCGATTAATGACAGCGCGTTACTCATTGGCGCGAATGTTAAATATGATGCTGAAAAATGGTTTATTTTGGCCGAATACACGCGAATTGATGTCGATCCCAGTAGCTTTAATATTCAAGATTCAGCCTTTGTTTCCGGCGGGATCCGCTATCACGATTTCACCTTCCACTTAACCTACGGTATTGATAAAGGTGAGCCCCAATACGATGCCTATGACGCTATGTTACCTGTTTACAATGGTCTGCCACCGGCAAACCAAGCTGCACTCGCACCGCTTGTTTTTGGTACACAAGCGGCGCTTGAAGCACAACAGGAAGACAGCGCCTACTACATCATAGGCACCCGCTGGGATTTCCATCCTTCTGCCGCACTGAAACTAGAGTACACCAACTACAGTAACGACAAACCGTCCTCCGATGAACAGTTGCTGAGTATGGCAATAGACTTAGTTTTTTAAGGAGTTAAGCATGAAACTATTAATAAGTTCTCGGTTGATGATAAAAACCTTAGTCGCCAGTGCGCTTCTACTTGGCAGTGCCTGTGTTCAAGCCGAAATTGCCGTCGTGGTGCACCCTTCTAATACGTCAGAAATTAGCGCTGCGGATATTTCACGGATCTATTTAGGCAAACTCAAGTCTTTCCCCAGTGGTGGCACTGTCGTCGCACTCGATCAACCTGAAGGCACGCCCGCACGTGATGCCTTTGTTAAACAGATCCTTAATAAAACCGAGAGTCAGTTAAAAGCCTATTGGTCAAAACTTGTCTTTTCAGGCCAAGGTCAACCGCCCAAAGTCGTCGACTCCAGCGCTGAAATGCTCGCATTGATTGCCGCCAATCCCAATATGATCGGATTTGTTGACGTCAGCGAAGTCAACGATAGCGTGAAAGTGATCAGTAAGTTCTAACCCATACGGCATCATCCTTGTCCGCCTTAACCTGTGGCGGACAAGGTTTCCACTCAGCATTTGTGCGATATAAACAACAAACACACTATCAAAATCAAATGGTGCTTGAACCCTCAGAGAGGGCTTATCCATTTGCAGTACTATTAAGAAAAAATAATCTCGATTTTTCAATATCCTGATTCAAACCTTAATTGGATAGACCAGCAGATCCAAATTTGCTGGTATACTCTTGCTAAAAATGTGCTGCTTGCATGAATTAGAGCATGAGAAGACATTTTATATGTCAATAAAACAATAGGTTAAAATGAAACTACTCAAACCTTTATTCGACAATAACCGCCGCTGGGCCGGACGTATACGCCAAGAAAATCCTGATTTTTTTGAACAATTAGCGAAACAGCAACATCCTGAATACCTGTGGATTGGCTGCTCAGATAGTCGCGTACCCTCAAACCAAATCATTGATCTTATGCCCGGTGAAGTCTTTGTTCACCGTAATATCGCCAACATGGTGATCCATACCGATCTTAACTGCTTATCTGTACTGCAATACGCCGTCGATGTGCTCAAGGTGAAGCATATTATGGTGGTGGGTCACTACGGCTGCGGTGGTGTGCGCGCGGCCATGGGTCAGCAACGCTTAGGACTCATCGATAACTGGCTCGGGCATTTACGTGATATCTATCGTATTTATCAAGAAGAATTACAACAGATGGACGAAGCCAAACGTTTTGATCGCCTGTGCGAGCTAAACGTGATTGAGCAGGTTGCTAATGTGACCAGTTCAACCATAGTGCAAGAAGCTTGGGATCGCGGCCAAGAAGTGGCGGTACACGGCTGGATTTACGGCATTGATAACGGTTTACTGACAGATTTAGATGTCACGGTTGACCGTGAACATGGTTTAGCCAATCCACGCTAACAGCCTGAATATAGGCTTTCAACCCTTAGCTGAGTGTCATCTATGCTCAGATAAAACCTGCCCCTGTGCAGGTTTTTCTTTTTCCATGACAATTTTCAGCAATAAAACATCGCAAGGGTCTATTACGCCAGTTATAATCCGCCAGTTAATTGCAGGCGACCTATGCGCCACAAATTCTAAGGAGATACCTTCCATGCCCGGTTTTGAATTATTTGGTCCTGAAGAGAAGCAGGAAGTCGCTGACGTTATGGAAAACGGTTTTACCTTCCGTTACAACTTCGACCATATGCGTAATGATCGCTGGAAGACGCGCGATATGGAGCAACTACTTTGCGAGAAGATGAACGTGAAGCATGCTCACCTTTTATCAAGCGGTACTGCTGCGCTGCAAACGGCCATGATGGCTGCAGGCATTGGTGCTGGCGATGAAGTTATCGTGCCACCTTTTACCTTTGTAGCCTCAGTTGAAGCGATTTTTATGGCAGGCGCTATTCCGATTTTTGCCGAAATCGATGAGACATTGTGTTTATCTCCAGAAGGTATCGAAGCCGCGATTACCCCACGCACTAAAGCCATCAACTTAGTGCACATGTGCGGTTCTATGGCGAAGATGGACGAGATCAAAGCCGTCTGTAAAAAACATAACTTACTGATTTTAGAAGATGCTTGCCAAGCCATCGGTGGTAGCTACAAGGGCCAAGCCCTAGGTACTATCGGGGATGTGGGTTGTTACTCATTCGATTCAGTCAAAACCATCACCTGTGGTGAAGGTGGCGCTGTGATCACTAACAACACAGAAATCTACAACAATGCGCACATGTTCTCAGATCATGGTCATGACCATATTGGTAAAGACCGCGGTGCAGAGTCACACCCTATCATTGGCTTGAACTTCCGTATTTCGGAAATGAATGCCGCCTTAGGATTAGCGCAGTTACGTAAACTCGATACCATTATCGATATTCAACGTAAAAACAAAAAGACCATTAAAGATGCAATGGCCGCTATCCCAGAAGTCACCTTCCGCCAGATCCCAGATCCAGAAGGCGACTCGGCTGGCTTCTTAACCTTTATGTTGCCAACCGAAGCGCGCACGCAAGAAATCAGCAAAAAACTGGCTGAAAACGGCGTTGATGGCTGCTTCTACTGGTATGTAAACAACTGGCATTATTTGAAAAACTGGAAACACATTCAGGAGCTTAAGGCATCTGCTGCGTTGCCAATCACATTAATCGCCGACAGACCTGACTATACTCAAGTTTCTGTGCCTAAATCCGATGCCATTATGAGCCGCACGATTTCTATGCTCATCAAGTTGTCTTGGACCGATGCTCAGATCGCCGAGCGTATCGAAAACATCAAGAAAGCATTTGCCCAATAATTCTACGGGAGTTTGTTGCAATGAGTTTTAAGAATTTTAAAGTAGTTGAAAAAATGATCTTCGGCCGTGGCTCATTCGTCCAGTTGGATGAAGTGTTAGCTGCTGAACGTAAAACCGCCGACGACTTCGTGGTGTTTTTAGTCGATGACGTGCATCAAGGCAAAGCCCTTGAGGGCCGCATTCCAGCTAAAGCACAAGACATGATAATTTGGGTTAACGTTGATGAAGAGCCAAGCACAATTCAAATCGATGCCCTGACTGAACAAGTTCAAGCTTTCAATAGCAAACTGCCAGTGAGCGTCGTCGGTTTAGGTGGCGGTTCAACCATGGACGTAGCTAAAGCAGTATCGCTGATGCTGACAAACCCAGGTGGCTCTGCTATGTATCAAGGTTGGGACTTAATCAAGAACCCAGCGGTACACCACATTGGTATCCCAACGATTTCTGGTACTGGTGCAGAAGCGTCACGCACCGCCGTATTATGTGGTCCAGTACGTAAGCTAGGCCTGAACTCAGATTACACAGTATTCGATCAAATCATCATGGATTCTGAGTTAATCGAAGGCGTAGAAACGGACCAATGGTTCTATACAGGTATGGATTGCTATATCCACTGTGTTGAATCTTTACAAGGTACCTTCTTAAACGAGTTCTCTAAATCCTACGCTGAAAAAGCCATGGATTTATGTCGCCAAGTGTACTTAGACGACCACGTAGAAAAAGACGACAAGCTAATGATGGCGTCTTTCATGGGCGGCATGAGCATAGCGTATAGCCAAGTGGGTGCCTGTCATGCGGTTTCTTATGGTCTGTCTTACATCCTGGGTTACCACCATGGTATTGGCAACTGTATCGCCTTTGACGTGTTAGAAGAATTCTATCCAGAAGGTGTTGAAGAGTTCCGTCTGATGATGAAGAAACATAACATCACGCTGCCGAAGAACATCTGTAAAGATCTGCCAGACGAAACCATAGCGAAAATGGTTGCCGTGACTAAGAGCATGGGTCCACTATGGGCTAACGTTTACGGCGCGGGTTGGGAAGAGAAAGTCACAGATGAAATGTTGACTGCTCTGTTCCGTCGTATCTAAGCTCTAACACATGTTAAAAGGGCTCAATTGTGAGCCCTTTTGTCTATATGCATTGTATATCTACACTGTATATCTTTGATAAAAGTAGGATAATTTGATGAATGTGACTCTGTTAATCCCGGCTCGTTACGGTTCAAGCCGCTTCCCGGGCAAACCCTTAGCCCCGATTAACGGCAAGCCAATGATCCAACACGTGTATGAACGCGCGTCGTTAGCCAAAGGCCTCACCAATATTTACGTCGCTACCGATGATGATCGCATTAAAGCGGCCGTTGAAGGTTTTGGCGGCAAAGTAGTCATGACCAGCCCAGATGCAGCCTCGGGTACAGATCGTATCAATGATGCAATAAACCAACTGGGACTAAAAGATGACGACTTAGTGATCAACCTACAGGGCGATCAACCTCTTATTGACCCAACCTCTATCGAGCAAGTCATCAGCCTCTTCGAGCGTCACCCTGGTGAGTTTGAAATGGCCACCTTAGGCTTTGAAATCGTCAATAAAGCCGAGCTTGACGATCCTATGCATGTGAAGATGGTGTTCGATAACAACAACTACGCCTTGTATTTCTCTCGTTCGCGTATTCCTTTTGGGCGCGATACTCAAGATTACCCCGTTTATAAGCACTTAGGTGTGTATGCTTATACACGCAAATTCGTACAGGCCTTCGCCGCCCTACCATTAGGTCGTCTAGAAGATCTGGAAAAACTCGAGCAATTACGTGCATTAGAGTACGGCCATAAGATCAAAATCGCCATTAGCGCCTTTGATTCTATTGAAGTTGATACGCCAGAAGACATTCGTAAATGTGAGCAACGTTTAGCGGTTGATTAATCGCCCGTTAGGTGTGCGCGAGTCAATTCGAAACAGGAGCTGAGTATGTCGACCTTAGAAGTCTGGATCATTATTATTTTGATCGTCGGTGTCATCGCCAGCAATCTTGCTGCGTTGAAGTACAGTGCTAAGTTCAAACTGCCGCAGTTCGGTCAACATGGTAAAGATAAGCAGATAAAGTCAGATACTGCCAAGCCTTCGGCAGCAGACAATGATGCCGATGCGGCTTCAAACAAACCAAGTTCAGCGGACTCAGAACCCAATAAAGCAGATCAAAGCAAAACTGAACCACCTAAGCGCTAAATTCAATGGCGGCTTTTAAAGAGTGAGTCTAAAGATGGCTCTTGAACACGTCTTTTAAAGACTGCGCTATAAACACTGAGCAATGACGTTCGCAAACATAGAAAAGGCGCCACAGGCGCCTTTTTTGTCTCTCAAATAACAAGCTAGTCAATGCCACTCATCAGCCTTAGGCTTTTTTCGCTGATGTGCGACTCAATGGCTGCTCCTCAAGGTGCGCCACTAAAAAGACTAAAAAGCGAAACAGGGATTTAATCTTAAGATCATGATTTTTATTGGGCTCAGCCGCGACTAACTTCTGCAGCGATTTGATTCTAGCGTAAGCATTCTCGACTAAAGCGTCGTTCTCTTTACCGACATATTTATTAAACTCGGCAAATTCACCAATAAATTTCAGTGTCACTTTACGGCGATTTAACGTAGTGAGTGCTGCGCCCTCTTTCAGTTTTGCCTCAAAAATACTGTATTCTAAACCGCTGGCGATCGCGCTTTGCGATAAACAGCTGCTTAACGCATCGGCCAGAAAACCCAAATTGGCTTTTAACTCGAAGGCAATCGCCTGCTTACTGGCGCTCGATTGCTGCCAGCGACTGCGTTCCTTATCGAAAATATCGTATAGCTCTTTCCAAATGCTCATGCGCTTTGCCTACCTTGCACTGAATCGCTCCCTTCGTATATAGCACTCGACTTTTTTGAAATGCTAGCGTTGTTAATACTAACGTTTTTAATACTAGCGACTGAAAGTTATCATAAATTTAAGGTTTTCGGCATAGCGCTATGATAAATAATGGTTTAAAAATGAGTTAAAGCACATTCACACTAAAACTAAAATCGGCATAAAAAATGGCCCGAACGAGTCGGGCCAGAGTGCAAGCCATATTCACTGTGAGAGCCATGTGAAAACTGCCCGAGTGAGAAACAAGCTCAGTGCAAACTCATGACTAACTTGCAGCTCATCCAATGAAATATAAAGTTAAAGCGCTTGCGATTTTTTCGCGTTATTTTTCTCGGCGGCGAGTCGACGCTGCGCTTCTTTTTTCTCACGGCGCGCTTCAATCACTTGATTCACATCGCTACCGATATGCGCTTCATTACGGGCCTTAGCCAAATTCACTTGACGTTCACGCTCAACGAAACGTTTACGCTGCTCGTCAGAAATTTTATCGATACAATGTGGGCAACTGACACCTTGCACATAGGCAGGGCTCTGTTTTTCAGCTTCAGTGATTGGCATACGGCAAGCATTACATTGATCGTATTGGCCTTTCTTCAAGTCATGGTTCACTGCAACGCGGTTATCGAATACGAAGCACTCGCCTTCCCACAAACTTTCTTCCGCTTTCACTTCTTCAAGGTATTTAAGAATACCGCCTTCGAGATGATACACCTCATCAAAGCCTTGCTCTTTTAAATAAGCAGTTGATTTCTCACAGCGAATACCGCCAGTACAGAACATGGCGACCTTCTTATGTTTAGCAGGATCAAGATTCTGCTTCACATATTCAGGGAATTCTCTGAAGGTTTCAGTCACAGGATTAATGGCATTTTTGAAAGTGCCGATTTGCACTTCATAGTCGTTACGGGTGTCGACTAAAATCACGTCAGGATCCGAAATCAGCGCATTCCAATCTTGAGGCTTCACATAGGTGCCAACCACTTTAAGTGGGTCAATACCTTCAACGCCCATAGTCACGATTTCGTTTTTCAGTTTGACTTTAGTGCGGTAGAACGGCATTTCATCGTCAAATGATAACTTGTGAACGATATTATCTAGGCCATTTTGGCTATTAAGCCACACTAATAACGCTTCAATAGCTTCTTGAGTGCCAGCAACTGTGCCATTGATCCCTTCACTTGCGAGGAGCAGAGTGCCTTTGATCTCGGCCTGTTCCATCATAGCAAGCAATGGCGCTCGGATAGATTCAAAATGCGGTAACGACACGAATTTATATAACGCACATACGACAACTTTAGCCATAACACCCTCTTTGCTGGCTGGAACTTAATTTCCAGTGCATAAACAAATCAATCATCTGCAGCCTTGCTGCAGATCCCAAAAATAGCGCGGAATTCTACCTGAGTCACAGCAAGATAAACACAGATAAAATACAGGGTCTTTAATTCTTTACGCACAGTGGTGAGAAAAATCATTCTATGATGACAAATTAAGCAGAAATCCCAGTATGAAAGCGTTACCATCTGCGCCCTTTGAATATTGCATGATTGGCACGCAACATTCGCATTGGCATACTCGCGTCGTCAATAAGCATGCATAAACATGCTGACGTCAGCTTTAGTCGCATCAACTTCCACGCATGGCGCCGCACAGTAGAGGAAATCCGAATGACTCTAGCCGTCTTATACACCTTCCGCCGTTGCCCCTATGCAATGCGAGCACGTTTGGGACTCTTATTAGCCCAATGCAATGTTGAAGTCCGTGAAATCACCCTTAAAGCCAAACCACCACAAATGCTAGCGGCCTCACCTAAGGGGACTGTGCCAGTATTAGTGCTAGCGAACGGTGAGGTGATTGCCGAAAGTCTTGAGATCATGCGCTGGGCACTCACGCAAGCAGATCCCTTAGAGCTATTGTGTCAGCAAAGTCCTGCTATTGAAGATAAAATGGCACAACTTATCGCGCAAAATGATCAGCAATTTAAACCATGGCTTGACCGCTATAAATATGTCGACCGTTACCCTGAGCAAACGCAAGCTTATTATTATCAGCAGGCGAGTCATTTCCTCCTGCAACTTGAAACATGCTTAGGGCAACACCCCTTTTTAGTCGCCGATACACCTCGCCTTGCCGACTACGCAATCATACCTTTTGTACGCCAGTTTGCCGCAGTGGATCTTAAACGTGCGCTTAGTGATGATTTTCCGCGAGTCGCCGCTTGGCTGAATCGACTTATTTCGAGTGAAATATTTATTCGTGCGATGGAAAAATATGTGATCTGGGACGCTAGCCATTCTCCAACTTGCTTGTTAGGAGACGTGTAAGCCAATAAGATTTAAAGATTATTTTTATTTTATGTTATAGCCATCGGTAAAATATTCGAGTAAGGTATTTGCCACTAGGTAACTAATTTAGCTAATCGTAGCTAGACAATCTTCTCAAGAAAAGTAACCACGCCTAAAGACTCAAGGACGTGAATGATAGAACACAAGGATAAGACAGTTGGAAAATATGGATATTAATATCGTTATTATGCTTGGGGGCCTGGTGCTATTGCATTGTCTATTTGCCCTTCGGGCTTTCAAGAGTAAAGTGGATCTCAGCACTAACAAAAAGTGCTTATGGTGCCTACTGAGTCTGATACTCGGCCCTATAGGTTATTATGGTTTTCACGGTTTTATTCCCCTAGATAGAATTCTCAAAGACTAAACGGTAAAACTGAATACTTTCAAAAAGCTAGTCATCCAATTGATTTAATTATCAAATTAAGACAAAAAAATAGCGCAACCTTAAGCTGCGCTATTTTATGACCCAGTTTAATCAAACAAGGCATTCAGTTAACTACAAATGACTGTGCAACAATACCGAGTCATCAGGAACTTTTTGGATCACAGGTGCTTGCCCTTCAGCCAAGGCTTGTTTATAGCTTTGATTCATTTTAAGGGCGAGATACAAATCTGGCCGGATCAAAATACCACCTTCCCCTGTCTGCATGCCCGCTTGCTCAAACCAACTCAGCATCTGCCGTTTACGTCCCGCAAGCACTAAACGAACGCCACGTTTTTTAAGCAGTTGATGCAAATCAGCCAACATGGCCATCACACTTAAATCTAAATGGGTAAAACAAGGCACTGCATCAATAATGATGCAATCGACCGGCTCAGATTCCCGAATAAACTTTTCCAGTAAACGGCGCTTAAAATACGTCGCATTAAAGTAAGTTAACGGCGAATTAAAGCGATATATAAATACTCCTGGAACCGATTTAGCTTTACCCGATTCATCGACACTGCGGATAACGCCCTTATGATCTAAACCAAGCACTTGATCCGTAGGCCGCATCACAGTAGCGAGGAACTGGAATAAACCCAGTAATACAGCCAAGGTTATCCCAGGGATAACCCCAATAAACAACACGGAGAACAAGGTGATACAGGCAAGTAGAAAAGCAGACCTATCCCGCACTCGCAGATTCCACAGTGACTTTAAATCGATAAGCGAGATAGAGGCAATCACCAGTACCACACCTAAGGCTGCACTGGGGATGAACTTCAAAGGCGCAGTGAAAAATAGCGCCACAACACCAATCAATACCGCCGCAATGATAGACACTAACTGGCTCTTACCACCATTGGCATCATTAACCGCAGTGCGGGAATCCGCGCCGCTCACCGCAAAACCTTGAGATATGGCAGACGCTATATTGGCTATACCTAACGCCCTGAACTCTTTATCGGCATCTATATCGTAACCGTTTTTTGCCGCAAAGCTTCGAGCCGTCAACATCATGCTCACAAAGCTCACCATGGCTAAGTTAAGCGCTGGTACCACAAGCTCACGGGCGATACCTAAATCAAATACAGGCGCTTGGAATGAAGGTAATCCCGAGGTCACTTCTCCGACGACGCTAATATCAAAGCTCGTCAGGTTAAACACCCAAACAAGGAAAGCTGCCATCGCCATTGCGCACATAGAAGCAGGCCATTGTGGACGAAACCGTTTCACTAAGGCATAAGTCGCTAGCGTCACAATCCCCATTGTCAATGTCGGCCAATGGGTTTTGGATAAGTAAGAAGGCGCACCGCTGAGGCGTTCGATTAGATAACGCTCATCGAAGGTAAAACCGAATATTTTTGAAAACTGTCCCACGATAATGGTAATTGCAACACCATTAAGCAGTCCCATCAAAATCGGTTTTGATAGAAAATCGGCGAGAACCCCTAGCCTAAAACGACTCGCAATCAAGCACCAAAAGCCTGTCATGGCCGTCATGGTCATCACTAACTGCCAGTGCTTCATGCTATCCCCTGCAGCTAGGGGCGTGACAACCGCGGCGATAACAGCACAAGTCGCCGCATCTGGACCCACGATTAATTGTTTTGAGGTGCCAAATAGTGCGTATACCAACATTGGTAATACGCAGGAATACAAACCCACGGCAGCATTCACACCAGTGAGCTGGGCATAAGCAATCGCTACGGGTAATGCCACAGCGGCAACGGATAAGCCTGCGCGCACATCATCCCTAAGCCATTGCTTTTCATATTGTAATAATTGCGCCAATCCCGGCATAAACGAAATCAAACTAGGGAACTTCACTCGGCAACCTCCATATACACACTATCAAGATAAGCAACAAGTATAACTGAGACTGAAAATGTTCAGCTAAAAGGTCATTACCTAAAAAGCCATCAATAGTATGTTGGTTATGGCATAAAGCCAATCATTACGCGAGTGTCTTCCTCAGAATATTTATAGGGTTAGGCACTTAATTCAAGCCAAGCTAGCGTAATATCATAGGTAATGACACTAAGAGCAAGCTGCCCATAAACCAATTAAAATGGCGCTTACGTCTATCGGTATTGAGTTTCTTACTGATCGCGGCACCGACAAATACCCAAGTAAATGATGCAGGAAATCCCACTATGTTGAACATTAATACGCCAAGAAACGCACTCAACCAAAAGCCATCGCCACTTAATGTAAAAGCGCTACACAGGGTAATCGTCGACATCCAAGATTTAGGGTTAATCCATTGAAATAATGCAGCTTCAATGAGCGTCATAGGTTTTCGTCCATCATCCAAATGCGTGCTCTGCACTGGCGACGTCACTAATTTGTACGCGAGATACAGCAAATATGCTAAAGCGAAATATTTCAATACTTGGTGCAATACCGGTAATGCTTCAAACAAGGTACCGAGGCCGAATAATACCGCAAGATGTAAAGAGGTCGAACCCAAGCGGATCCCTGCAATATGTGGCACGGTACGCAGCACACCAAAATGCGCTCCAGAGCTAGCTAAGAGAATATTGTTCGGTCCGGGAGTCATTGTCATCGTCGCGCAAAACAGCGCGGTCGAGGCCATTAAAGTCCATAATTGTGGATCATAAAGCAGTGCAGTATTCATATTCGCCTTAAATTGTATGCATACATTTGTTGACATAAAAAGATGCAATAAATAATATACGGAGAATATTAGAGATCAATGGATTTATTGTCATGGGTACAATCTGGACGCCAGACCTAACGACTTTTTCAGGCCCGAAATATCAGCGCTTAGTCAGTGCCATAGAACAAGGCATTTTGCAGAAGGTGTTAACCCAAGGCAGTAAACTGCCACCGCAGCGCCGTTTAGCTGATGCCTTAGGCATCACAATTGGCACTGTGACCCGCGCCTATGCATTGGCGGAACAAAGAGGTTACGTCGAAGCGCGTGTGGGAGATGGCACCTATGTCAACGCCTCCCCTGTACCTGAAATGGGTAACGTACAATTGAATATGGCGACCTGTCAGCAACCACTCACAGATCAAATCAGCACCCTAAGCGATTGCCTCAGCCAATTAGCGAAAGACCCCAATAAATTGAGTCAGTTACTCGGTTATCGCGCCAGTCCATTAGATCAACACCAACAAGTGTTCCACCAATGGTTAAACCAACGCGGCATACAGCAAACGCCCGAGCAACTAGTCTTTACCCATGGCGGCCAGCAAGCCATTTTTGCCTGTTTGAGCGCATTTTTATCCACAGGCGATGTACTGTTACACGAGCAATACAGTTATCCAGGCGTGAGAATTTGTGCTAAACAGCTTGGCCTCACTAGCGTTGGTGTGCCCCTTACCCTCGAAGGATTAGATCTGCCGCGCTTTGAAGCCCTATTACAGATCCACAACCCTAAATTAGTCTATCTCACACTGAATAATCAAAACCCCACTTGCATTCAGTACAGTGAATCACAGCGGCAGAAAATCCTTGAATTATCAGAGCAATATCAATTCTATATCATTGAAGATGACGTGAATTATTGTTTACCTGAAGAATGGCATTCGCCCCTGTGGCAATTAGCAAAACAGCTGGCGATCCCAAGGGTGATTTATATTTCCAGCCTGTCAAAATTGTTTTCTGGCGGCTTAAGGCAAGGTTTTATTCTGGTTCCTGACCCCCTTATCGCCCAAGTGCGACTCGCTATTCATAGCCAATGCTGGATGGTGTCGCCGCTGAATATTGAAATTGCCTGTCAGTTGATAAAGAAAGGTCATATCACTGCAGAACGAGATACGCTCGTACGTCAACGCCAAAGTCACTGTATCGCTATGGGCGAACGGCTGGGATTAACCCAAACTTGGCGAGGGTTAAACGGTTGGATACAACTGCCAGAAGATATCAAAGCCCATCATCTCGTTACCGCACTGGCCGCAAAAGGCATATTAGTCCGTAATGGTGATGACTTTAATTGCCATGACAATTTTATCCGCTTGAGCCTTGGTGGCGCCGAAAACGAAACTCAATTCAATATCGCGGTTGAATGCATAGAGTCGACCATACGTTCCTTAGTGCAAAATGCTTATTCAGTAGTGTAATGACTGCTTGTATAAGAGCTAACTTTCTGCATAAACATGGCTTTCTAGCCAAGTCATTTTAATACTCTTTTTTGGGCTGTAATCTATAGCTGCAGTAAGATTGGCCATAAAACTTACGCAGCTATGATGCCTTGAATGTGCTATTTGAGAAATATTCTTCAGCTAGTCAAAAAATATTTCGATAATAAATCGTTTGGTAACATTGACTTATCCAATAGCCTCATCACCTTCGCTTTCATGCTCTTCCACTTTTACCTTTGCTAAAGCAGATTCTGCGGCTTTTTCTTGGGCTTCCCGATCTGCAATTGCTTGCTGCACTTTGGCTTCTTCTAAGGCTTCAATTGGCAATAGACTGATAAGCTCAATGCCATTCGGAAATACGGTATCATTACCCGAAACAACGACGACCTTACCTTCTTTCGTCAGGTAAACCAGTGGTATTGCCGTCTCACCGTAACGTTTACGAAAATGTTCAAAGCTGAAGTTTTCGGTTAAATTCGTTACTTTAAGTTGAGCGCCTTTCGCCATTAGGCTGGCTATCTTGGCATACGACACTGCATCACCAAACAAACATAAACGTTGCTTATAACTTTCAGAGAGCTGGTGGCGTGCACTGCCAACTTCGGTATTATTAAGACCAAAAACTTTTTTAGCACCAAAAAAGTCTTGGAAATGAAAGCTCACTAACGGGTTTAACTGTCGGTAAGGTGAAATAATCAATACGCGGCCAATTCCAGTTAAATCCATATAAGTTTCAGCATGTTCCGAAACAGGATTACCAAAATACACTGGAATATTATCCATACGCGCGAGCCTAATGTTGTCCCAGTTATTATCAGCCAGTAGCACTTTGACATCTTTGGCTTTTAAAATTTTCGCTAACTCTCTGGAAAATTTAGAGGCACCAAAGATCAATAAACCTTGGGCAGAATCGGCTTTAACCCCAAGAAATCGTGCCCAACGTCCCGCCGTTAAACTTTGGACCACTACAGTGCCGATAATAATTAAGAACACTAAGGGCACAATTGCATCTGCGCCCTGCACATTGTTGGCTTCTAACTTGATTGCAAATAAAGAAGATACCGCCGCGGCCACAATACCTCGAGGGGCAATCCAGCATAAAAACCACTTATCCGCTTTCGACAGAGATGTGCCTATACCAGAAGCCCAAATACTCAGCGGTCGTGCCAATAACATGGTCACAGCTAAAACACCCAGTCCACCCCAGCCTAAGCCGAGCATGGCGTTAGAATCTAATCGCGCCGCCAGTAAAATAAACAGTGCAGAAATCAACAGTACGGTTAATGTTTCTTTAAATTCAAGGATTTCAGCAATATCCACACCACGCATATTCGCAAGCCAAATGCCCATAACCGTCACAGTCAATAAACCCGATTCTTCTTGTAATAGGTTCGAGCCGACAAAGATACCCAGCATTAAGGTCAAAACGGCTGTATTACGCAGATAGTGTGGCAATAGGTTGTGTCTTAAGATTTGTCCCGTTAGATAACCCGCTACTGCGCCAAGTCCTAATCCGAGGGACAACATAGAGCCTAAGGCATAGAGCACATGCGTCGTTTGATCGCTAGCAACGGTTATGTATTCAAAGACTAACACTGCGAGCAGCGCACCTATTGGGTCAATCACTATACCTTCCCAACGCAAAATACTCGCCAGCTGGGATTTAGGACGCACACTTCTGAGCATTGGCACGATAACCGTAGGTCCAGTCACTACCACTAGCGCCCCAAAGAGCAATGCAATTTCCCAACTAAAATCCAGTAAATAAAAGGTGGCCGTACTGATACAGGCCCAAGTGATCACGGTACCGATAGTCACAAGATGCGTCACCATACGACCATGATCTTTGATTTCTTTAAAGTTAAGAGTCAAAGCCCCTTCAAATAAAATCACGGCGACCCCGAGGGAAATTATCGGAAAAAGCAAATCACCAAAAATCGCATCAGGATTGAGGAATCCAAGCACTGGGCCTAAAGTGAGCCCACATAGCAACAAGGGTAAAATCGCTGGTAACCGCAGTTTCCAGCCAAGCCATTGACAAAATAACGATAGCACTCCAATTAGCGCTAGCATGCCAGTAATGTGTTCAACCATATAAATCCTTTAGATAACTGAGCTAAATACTAATGAGCTTAGCTTTAATGACGCAGATGACAACAGCATGAACAGTAAGCTGAAATTATCTATTCGATATATCCACTGTTAAATATGACTCTTCCCTCATCACCTATGGAGAAAAATCAAGAAAACGGAGCAATCTAGCGACATCAAGTAAAATAAGCTGTAGTACAAATCCGAAAACATCAGATTTACCTTAAATAGGGATTTAAACTTAAAATAGAAAAACAAAAAAGCCTTATCTTTCGACAAGGCTTTAATCATTTGATGAAGCGAAGACATTGATCAGCGATACACGCTGGTGACTTTCGATAATACGCTAGCTCAAACTTTTATCGTTATTAGGTTACAACCATGGCGATAAGCAAATCCCTAACAACTAAAATGCGTGTGGGCCCTACTCACTTGATAGGCACAACCACACTTATACATATTTACCGAATCCAAATAATAACGCAGGGGATAAATCCCCTGCTTAACACCATTAATCCCTACGGCTACCGTAGTAATCGTGCAGTTCGTTTTCCCATTCAACATCTTTCATATTGGGCCAATGGCCTTTGTCAAACCCCGGCGCCGTTTTGAGTCGCTCTAATGAGATGTCCATGACAAAACATTTTTGCTCATGATTAAGTGTCAGCATCTTCCAAGGCACTGCAAACAGCTTTTCTCCAAAACCAAAATAAGTACTGAACGACAGTACCGCATACCCGACGTGGCCCGTTTCCACTTCAAGCATAATTTCTTTGATATCCCCTAAAGTTTCACCAGAATTATTAACAACATTATTGCCGATAAGTGTTTCAGCGCCCATCAGATATGGGCCGGGTCCTTGTGCCAATGATGGAGAAGCGAACTGTGGATTGTTGTAAATGCCGTAAACATCGCGATCATGATAATTCATGTTGTTGACCTCTTTATTAGCGCAGCCCATGAAACTGGACAACGGAATAAGTGAAATACCAAACGTTGGTTTCGAATTGAACATGTCCGTCATTGGACATAAGTTAGAGTATGCATCTCTACAATCACTCGCTCTGTTCGGCATACCGCTTATCAGTTAATGCGAATATAAACACATCGACTCGTCAGATCCCTGTAAGTGCGCCACCGTACCGACATCCCATTTGTTACGGCACAGACTCATGTTACCCAGTGCAAAATTGCACCGGTATTAGGAAGATTAGCCATGTCTATTGCGACTATTTTATTGATTATTTTAATTTTGTTATTTCTCGGCATGCTCCCCACTTGGCCCCATAGCCGAAACTGGGGTTATCGTCCTGGTGGACTTATAGGCATAGTGCTACTGGTGCTGATTATATTGCTGTTAACGGGACGCGTTAGCTAATGCCCCCATTTTTACTCTTTATCAAAAAGGATAATCTGATGAGAACAATTAAAATGTTAAGTATCTTCCTGCTGGCTCTAGGCTTAGTCGCCGTGGCCAGTTGCAGTTCTGCATACAACAAAGAAGGTACTGGCGAGTATTTAGACGACAGTGTGGTCACCACCAAAGTGAAAGCTGCCATTTTAGGTGATAAAAACTTAAGTGTGGCCGAGATTAATGTTGAAACCTTTAAAGGCGTGGTCCAGCTCAGCGGGTTTGTTAAATCGCGTGAAGATATCAATACTGCGGTAAAACTAACAAGCAAAGTCCCCGGCGTTATTTCAGTCAAAAACGATATGCAACTAAAATCTGGCGCACCTTCACCGCAACTAAAAAACTAGTCATTTAATCTCCATCATTCCGCAGCCCCGTTCTGATGCTGCGGCCCTTCTTTTTGCAGCAGATTTTCTGGTGCCAAGTCAATGCCACCACAGGTTGAACCGCTATGCCCACTCAACACCAAGACACATTAGCCCCACAAATTCAGAACCGATTAATCCGTCATCTGCCAGTGGTGGAACAAGCGGATTTATTATCGCAAGCTGAGTTAGTCCAACTTAACTTTGCCGACTTACTGTGCAAGCCTGGCGAGTCATATCAATATGTCTATTTTCCCTTAACGGCTTTTATTTCTTTGATTGCTAAACTCCCCAAACATCCGGCATTGGAAATGGGTTTGATTGGTTACGAAGGTATGCTTGGAGCGACGACTTTGCTGGGCACTCGGCAAGTGCCTTCCGAGGCGATAATCCAAGGTTCTGGCCAAGCTTGGCGGCTCCCCATTGAAACCTTTGAAAACTTACTCGCTCAAAATACCAATCTGAAGCAAATAGTAGAGACTTATCTATACACCTTGTTATGCCAATTATCACAAAATGCAGTCTGTGCCCATTTTCACTCCATTGAGTCTCGGCTAGCACGTTGGTTGCTAATGAGTCACGACCGAATTCAGACTGATGAGTTATATCTAACCCATCAATTTTTAGCCGACATGCTGGGTGTTAGGCGAAGCAGTATTACCGAGGCCGCAGGCAATTTACAGACCCGAGGCAGCATTTCATATAATCGTGGACGGTTACATATTCTTGATCGACAAGCTCTACTTGCCCGTTGCTGCAGTTGTTATCACTCAATGCGCACTTAAGTGCATATTTTTCACTCAACGATTCAAAAAACCTGCCATTATGTTCGCTACCGTACATAGCATAGGTGTTTCTCGCTGTAGCCTGAGTTAGCGACATCATCAAACAAGGACACGCTATCATAATGGACACACTAACACTGAAATCTGTATCAGAGCGCCCGCCACCGGAAACTCACTTACCGCCAGAATCCAATCGGTTGTTATGTGAATTGCCAGAAGAAGTCAAACAACGTATTTTCCCGCATCTGGAACTGGTTCCATTAGAACTCGGACAAGTAGTCTGTGAAGCAGGTTCAAAGCAGCGTTATGTGTATTTCCCGCTGGACTCGATTATTTCGCTGCTGTATGTGATGGAAAATGGGGCATCCGCTGAAATTGCCGTCGTTGGCAATGATGGTATGGTCGGCGTTGCCCTGTTTATGGGAGGAGAAAGCACCACGACTCGCGCTGTAGTGCAAAGTGCTGGCGTTGCCTATCGATTGTTTGGTCAGCGGCTTAAAGACGAATTTAACCGTCATGGCGCCCTGCTCCATCTGTTACTACGTTACAGTCAGGTGCTACTGACCCAAATGGCCCAGACCGCAGTTTGCAATCGCCACCATAGTATTGAACAGCAACTGTGTCGTTGGTTACTGCTTTCGATAGATAGGCTGCCCGATGATCGCGTGCTGATGACACAGGAATTGATTGCCAATATGCTCGGCGTGCGTCGTGAAGGTGTCACCGATGCGGCAGGCAAACTGCAACGCATGGGAATAATCAATTACAGTCGAGGGAATATTGAAGTGGTAGATCGCGCGTTACTAGAACAAACCTGTTGTGAATGTTACGCAGTCGTTAAGCGGGAATCAGAGCGGCTGATGCCACCTCAACAAGCGCAGCAAACATAAACGTACTGTGGTATAAAAATACACATAACGGATGGCTAGACCACTCGTACAACAGCCATTCTATCGTTATCCCATATGCCACTTCAGTACTATAACCACACTGGTACTGCAGAGCATAAACAAAATAGGCAGTCATCAACGCCCGACACGCCAACATGGCGCAAACTGATGCTGCCTAATATCCAACACATTATCTTTGTAATCAATTTATTATGGTTACCCATATTCGCCTGCCCAGCAAACAAAAAACGGGCCGTTCAGCCAATATTGCCACCACTAATCCCATGCGCGCTAACGCACAGACGTTCAATATTTAGCAGGTCATGCTGAATGTACGGTTCATGCACTCTTGCACTACACTGGGTTACTTGAGGTTTATATGAAAAAATTCACAGAACAACATAAATCCGTCGATAACGATGCACAGAATTCCGACACCAACAAAGCCAATCCTCCCGTCGTAGCCCGCAACCGTCAGATGATCAAAACCACAGTTGCGGATAAAGCTAAACAAGACGTGGATACCAGTAAAAGCACACAAAATAAGCGAGGTTGAAGAACTTAAATCAAACGACAAGGAAGGTAACTGGACTGAAAAAGAGCCAAATCATCACTCGTTAGACTAGGACGTGACGAACAAACAGGGAAAAGTTTCATTGATTAAGTGCAAAAACTAAACCTTGCAGTAACACACTGCGTTTAGCTCAAGCCGATGCAATCCTTACTGTGTCGGCCCTCTTTAACTCAGAGGAGTAGATCATGAATTTCCGTGGCGTCAAATTACTCACTCATACCAACTGGCTCAAAAATGAGGCTATTCACCAGCATATTTAACTGTGCATGGTGGAATAACAAACCTAAAGACCACACTCTGGACACTGTTTCCGAGAAAGGAATTTCAAATGAACATCAATAAAAATCAACAACCACAGCAATATCCAATCAGTCTACAGCGAGCCAAGCACTTCTTATTGGCAGGTTGTATTGCAACAGCGCTCGTGGGCTGCAGTTCAACGCCATTGACTAAGACCGCAGAAATGGAACGGGCTGAACACACCATTGCCCGCGCAGAGCAAGCAAGAGTCGGCCAATATGCCTCAAATGAACTGGCACAGGCCAGACTTAAACTTCAATCTGCAAGCAGCACATTACTCAATATGGACACTGTCAGCGCCGATCGTTACGCCATAGAGGCGAGCCTTGAGGCCGAATTGGCCCAAGCTCGCGCTGAGCTGGCACAAGCCAATAGCGTCAATAATGAAATGAAAAACAATATCAGCATACTGCAGCAAGAAATGTTGCGCCGTTCAGGAGGAATTCAGTAATGAAAAAACCTATCGTTTCATCGGGTCTGCCTTTACGTTTTAGCCGCCATCTACTGGCATATAGCCTAATCCTAAGCACAGTAGCAGCTTGTAGCAGTACGCCTAAAATAGCTGAAGGCATCGGTGATATCCGTACAGAACTTAATAAACTGCAAGCGAATAATGAACTGGCAATTTTAGCCCCTGCTGCCATTAAACAAGCTGAAGAAGCCGTTCGCGCTGCTGAACAACCGGTAAAAGATGAGCAACAATCACAGCACCTAGTGTTTGTTGCTGATAAGAAAGTCAATATTGCCTTAGCTCAAGCGCAGAGCCGCTTTGCCGAAGATCAACACAAAGTCCTCGCCAAAAAACGCGATGACGCCAGATTGGATGCTCGCACCACAGAGGCCAATCAAGCCCATCAAGATGCGCGCCTAGCCCGTGCTGATGCTGCAGATGCGCGTCAGGAAACGACCGAACTGCAAGCCCAGCTCACATTGCTGAATGCTCGTCAGTCAGAACGTGGTTGGGTCGTAACCTTAGGTGATGTTTTATTTGACACTGCCAAAGCGGATCTTAAGTCATCGACCAGTCAACATCTAACCAACCTAGCGAACTTTCTGAACAAGTATCCCGCGCGTGGTGCCATGATTGAAGGGTATACAGATAGTGTAGGCAGTGAACAATACAATCTGGGTTTATCGCAGCAAAGAGCTGATAGTGTTAGCCATTTTTTACAGGGAAAAGGGATCCAATCCAATCGGCTCAGTAGCCTAGGTAAAGGTGAAAGCTCACCTGTTGCCAATAATGAGTCCGCCAGTGGCCGCCAGCAAAATCGTCGGGTTGAAGTCATCCTCACCGACACAGCACAGGCTCCACAGTAGCCATCACTTAATCCTATTAAGATTTCAGCGTGATCCTTGCTGAGATTTGAATCGAGTCTCATCGATAATAAGGTGAACAGCGCAGAAATTAAGGAGATCAGTAAAAAGCAAAAAGCCCCATCTTTCGATGGGGCTTTTGCAATTTGGCGGAGCGGACGGGACTCGAACCCGCGACCCCCGGCGTGACAGGCCGGTATTCTAACCAACTGAACTACCGCTCCAAATTCTTCCATATCCAAATATTTGACAGGTATCTAACCCACTAAACCCCAGCGTGACAGGCCGCTAATGTTAAAACGATAGTCTAACCAACTTAACTACCGCTCCAAATTTTTCCATATCCAAGTATTTGACAGGTATCTAATCCGCTAACTCCAGCGTAACAGGCCGCTGATGTTAAAACAGAACGATAATTCAACACACTTATCAAGGCTCTGCTTAAGATGCGAAGAATAATACGGTTGAGCCCTGCAGGCGTCAACCGTTTTTTTACTTCGATTTATCATTTGATTAAAAAAAAGCCAAATCAATTGCAGACCTTGATTTATATCCCAAATATCGCTGCAACGTTCCAGTTCAAAGTCATAAATCAAACACATTAAGCACATTAAACAACGCTTGGCTAACGGTCTTTATCTGCTTCATCTGGCATAGTGAGATCAATTTCATCTAACGAAGGTGCTGCGGGTGGATTTGCAGATGCTTCATTCAATAAACGTAACTCCGCGGCAGCTAAGGCCTGCGCCAAACTTTGACGCTTACGCCACACAATTAATCCCACCACGCCTAAGACTAATAAGATAGCGTTGACTGTAATGATCCAGAACATTGCATCTTTCTTTGCAAGCTCTTCTTCCTCTGCCGCTTTTTGTGCAGCAACAGCAGCCAACTCTTCGGCACTTGGTGGTGGTTCTGGTGGTTCAATTAAGTTAAAGAAAAGCTCAGGTAAATCCAGCACGATTTCACGACCAGTGACAGTCGTCGTAGCCACAAAACCTTTAATTCGATAACTACCAAACTCTGTCACTGTAGGTAAATCTAATTCAGAATCAGGCTCAGTGAGACCATTAACAACCAAAGGTAGTTGCAAGCCAGCAGGACCGACTAACTCAAAGGAAAAATGCGTCTCAGCCAGCTGCAACACTGTCTTATCCACGTGTAACATGACTTTCCATTGCCCTGTCAGCGGATCGTCAGGGGTAATAACTTCTAGATTAATTGGCCGAGGTGACAATTTAAACGGGAATGAAACCTGCCGTTCAAACACATTATTACGTGCCTGCACGACAAACTCATAATCACCCCAAGGCTGCTTTATATTGATATTGCTAGTAAATACACCATCGTCTGGTTTTTCATCGTAATCTTCACCATTGTCTTTATAGGAACCAACAATAATGTCACCCGCGGCAAAGTTTTCATCGCCCGCCTTATGTTTACTCACAAAATGTGCCGTCCATTCGACTAAATAATCTAACCCAGGCATACGCACACGCTGCTCGTCACCCATTAACTGCGCGACAATTTTAACTTGTTCACCTTGGAAGATTGGCTGTGGTAAAGGCTGGACTTCGATTTCGAGTTTTGAGAGCTTCTTAAGGGTTGAACCAGAGACGACCTTGCCCACCAACTGCCAAGGTCCGGGCTGTGGTGACTCAATGTAAATAATATCGCCCGTTATACCATCAACCCACTTAACGGTTGCTGGATGACGATTGGCGTACCATTTACTGCCATCGGGTAACACTATGACCACAGGCGCAGAGCCATATTCACGCTCCACTAATAAGGTCATGTTATCGACCAGATGATCAATACGAAAACGGTTTTTAAGCTCGGAAGCCGTCTCCAATCCTACAATCGGCGTAGCCTTAGGTGGCTTGACGACTTTTTTGGCTGGATCTAGGTCAGCGGCCAATACACTCGCCACACTACATAACAGCGTAGTGGCAAGCAGGCAAAAAGCTAAAATGGGTTTATGGCGCGACATCGGCATAGTAATTCTTCTATCCTCTCCAGAGGCATTTACCTGATTTTGCGACTAAATCAAGGCGTTGTTCATGCATTGTCAGTTCATCGGCCGATGCGCCAATCACTTTAAGATTAAGTGATTGCGGATCAAAACGTTGAATCCCCCCCGCTTCCTGCCCCGCTTCTTCGTTAGACAAATTAAACTTTGTCTGTCCGCCAGTCATGATCAGATAAACATCAGCGAGGATCTCGGCATCGAGTAATGCGCCGTGGTACTCGCGGCGAGAAGTATCGACGCCGTAACGCTTACAGAGCGCGTCGAGATTGTTTTTCTGACCGGGATGTAAAAACTTAGCAATCTCTAAGGTATCGAGGATCTGACAAATATCAGCGGTTTTCGGACCACGCGGCTGCAGCAGTGAAAACTCATGATCCATGAAGTTCACGTCGAAGTTCGCGTTATGTGCGACGATTTCAGCGCCGTCGATAAAGTTGATAAACTCTTGAGCAATTTGATGGAAACGCGGCTCTTTGGAAACGCGTTCATCGGTAATACCGTGAACAGCGATAGCTTCGAGATCAATTGCTTGACCAGGATTGATATATTGGTGGTAATAACGCCCCGTCAAACGACGGTTTACCACTTCCACACAACCAATCTCGATGATCCGATGGCCTAAATAGATGGCGCCGCTGCCTTGGTTCATACCTGTGGTTTCGGTATCTAAAATAACCTGACGGCTAGCATTAGAGATAATATTCATGTTTTTATGCGCTTCTTATGACAATTTTTAGTTATACTCGGCCGAAATTCCCGGCTATGGTAACAATTTGATGACTGAACTAAAACTGATCCACATCTTCACCGACGGCTCTTGCTTAGGCAATCCCGGTCCTGGCGGCTATGGCATTGTAATGAATTATAAAGGCCATACAAAGGAGATGTCCGACGGTTTTGCGCTCACGACCAATAATCGCATGGAATTGTTAGCCCCAATCATAGCGTTAGAAAGCTTGAAAGAGCCTTGCCAAGTCGTGCTCACCAGCGACAGCCAATATATGCGCCAAGGCATAATGACATGGATCCATGGCTGGAAGAAAAAAGGTTGGATGACATCAAACCGTACCCCAGTCAAAAACGTTGACCTATGGAAACGATTAGATAAAGCCTCACAGATGCACACTATCGACTGGCAATGGGTTAAAGGTCATGCAGGCCACGCCGAAAACGAACGTTGCGATGTATTAGCTCGCACCGCGGCAGAATCTAAACCAACCCAACCCGATTTAGGTTATCAGCCTTAACCCAGTGCCACTTAGTGTAAACTCGCTAAGTGCGAAAAAGTAAGTTCGATGCAATCACGCCTAAGTTAAACATTTGGGCGTGATGATTTAATTCGCGATTCATCTCACTGTCAGCTCACTATTTATGAGCCATTGCTATCAAACGGTTTATTTCAGTTCCACACCTGCAATATTGAAAAAATTCTCACAAAACAGCACAAAAGCTTGACCTAGGGATGTCGCCTGACGGCTCTTATGGGTGATACGATAAAACTGCCGTTCGAGTACGAGTCCCTCAATCGTGACTAACGCCAACTCTTTACGACTGATTTCTTTCTCCAGCGCCAACTCAGATAACACCCCAAGCCCAGCACCTTGTTTCACGGCCAATTTAATCGCATCCGGCGTAGTAAAGCAGAATTTAGCCTCTGGCTGCATATCCAACTCATTGGCGGCATTGACAAAATACTCACGAGTACCCGATCCTTCCTCACGTAGCACCCAAGACAGGCCTTTAACAACTGCAGGTTTAACCACTTTCCCCGCCAGAGGATGCGCCGGATGACAAAACACCAACAGCCTATCCTTATGCCATGCCTCGACACTCAAACGATTGTCAGTGCAATGGCCTTCAATAAAACCCATTTCAGAGCGGAACTGCGCAACCGCTTGGATCACATCTTGAGTATTAGTAATCGCCACATCCACATGGGTTTGAGTATGTTGCTGACAAAATGCCACTGCGGCTTTCGCCATTAGATAATTGCCGATTGTCGAACTGGCACTGATGCTTAAACGCCCAACCAGATCACCACCATGATAAGTAAATGCCTGCTCAATTTGTTCAACGCGGTGCAATAAATCCGTTGCCAATGGCAGCAGTAAATTACCCTGGGAGTTAAGTTGTAATCGATTGCCAATACGTTCAAATAGGCGGGCATTTAGCTGCTTTTCTAATTCGGCTAAGGCCATAGATGTCGCCGGTGGTGATAAACTCACTTGTTCAGCCGCCTTTGCGACTTGGCCGCTACGTGCCACAGCCTCAAATACTGCCAGTTGTCTTAAGGTGATCCGCATATAAAAACCTGTACTTAAAATGGAAATGGCTTATCCGTTTTCCGAATGCTCAGATAAATGCCCCGAACGACCCGCGGTCGGCGCCGTGCTCCAATTTGTCTGCCGCACCTTACGTTTATCGCGAATAGGTGTGAGTGGCGACTCGAGTTTACGTGCCACAATCAAATACAAACTGCCCGCGCTAGGAAGCCATGACGCTAAACTCTGTTGAAAAAATTTACCTTGGGTAAACTCGCCCATTAATGGGTGATAGACCAAACGCTCATCCCCAACCACTTGATAACCTAATAAACCTAACCAATCTCGCACCCTAGAAGGCATAAAAAAACGGCCATTCCAAGGAAGACAATCCTGATATTTAGGCCATAACTTACCCAAAAATACCGGGCTCAAGGGATTAAAACCGACGATAAAAAGATAGCCTCCGGCGATGAGGACCCTATCGGTTTCGCGAAGAATACGGTAAGGATCGGGTTCAAATTCGAGCAATAGACTCATCACCACCGCATCTATCGCCGCATTCTGCAGGGGTAGATGGCAAAAATCGCCTTCAATAGAGGTGCCTTTAGATGGCGAGAGTGAAAAATGATGGGCGACTGGCGATGCCATGCTCGACAATTCGGCACTCAAAGGCCCTAACTTTAATAAATGATAACCAAAGACTCTTGGCCACCAATCCTCAAGCTGTTTAGCGACGGCTTGCTGTAGTGCCTCACCATTGGGTAGGTCACTCCATTGTTCGGGCTTGAGCTCAGTACTAAAATGCGACACAGAGTTCCTCCGTTAGCTGGGTAGACAAGTATCCAATTGGGTCAAAGATGACCACATTCTGCCACAGGGCAAAAGCGGCAAAGGTCGCCAAGGGCCGTTCACTCATGGATAATACCTTTATCTTCAAATTGAAATACAGACATAGGCAGTTCTATGCTCACTATAACAGCGATCAAAGCCTTTAATGACAATTATATCTGGGTGTTACAACAACAGCCCCATACTCAGGTTTATGTTGTCGATCCCGGCGATGCAAGTGTGGTCGTTGACTACCTGCAAGCCAATCAACTCACGCTAGCGGGCATTTTACTGACCCACCACCACAATGACCATACGGGTGGCGTAGCAGCGCTTCAAGCCTATAGTCATAGTAGACTCACGGTTTATGGCCCAGATAATGAGAAGATCGAAGGAATCACACATCCACTGCACGCAAAATCCAAGCCCAAATTCACGCTGGAGTATCTCAGCGCTGATCTGCAAGTCTTAGATGTACCAGGCCACACAGCAGGACATATAGCCTACGTTGTTGAAGATGCCTTATTTTGCGGTGACACCCTGTTTAGCGGCGGCTGCGGACGCTTATTTGAAGGCACGCCAGCGCAAATGCTCAACTCACTACAGCAACTTGCCCAGCTTCCCGCCGACACTCGGGTTTATTGTGCCCATGAGTACACACTTTCAAACCTCAAATTTGCCCTCGCGGTCAATCCCAACAATCGCGAGCTCCAAGACTATAACGAACGCGCGATGCAGTTACGTCGCCAAGACAAAGCGACTGTTCCCTCCACCATCGCTTTAGAGCGTGCCATCAATCCTTTTTTACGCCCTAGCGACATTGAAATTGTCGATAACATAAAACAGCATTTTAGCGGTCTAAATCACGCAAATTTAGACGAACTCAGCGGTTTTACCTTACTCAGACAGTGGAAAGATAATTTTTGATCACAAAAGCAATATTATAGATTGAAATTCAAACAGTTTTTCTCATTTTTGATGATGTAAGTCAAAAATGGCCTTACATTATGTACGATAATTAAGGGACAAGATCGAAAAGATCCCATAGAATGGCTCGTTTTGCGTGAAAACTTTGCGCGCTGCGTCGTCTTTATCTTCATATAAAACATACTGTTACTATAAAGAAAAGCGATGCACTAACAGAGGACTACCGTTTTCAATGAGAGTATCACTTTATGTTGTTGTAGGGGGATTTGCCCTACTCACAGGCTGTCAAACATTAGACAACCATGGCGTTAACCAAACAGAAGTTGAAGCCGTCACAACCGAAAATACAGTCCCAGAATATTACCTCGCAACCGAGGCTCCATCGGCGCAAATTACCGATGTGTGGGAGCGAATTCGTCAAGGCATGCAGTTACCGGTTCCAGATCAAAAATTGGTGAATCAATACCGTGATTGGTACATCAAAAATCCACAGCATCTGGCGATCATCTCGGAACGTGCTGCACCTTATATGTACATGATTGTAGAAGAACTTGAAAAGCGTCATCTTCCTATTGAGATAGCTTTGTTACCCATAATTGAAAGCGCCTTTGATCCTTCCGCATCATCGACTGGCGCGGCATCGGGTCTGTGGCAATTTACCACACCTATGGCCAGTCATTTCGGTTTAGAAATGAACTGGTGGTATGACGGTCGCCGTGATGTCCCCGCATCAACGACTGCGGCGCTCGATATGCTGGAATACCTCTACGATAAAACCAATAACAATTGGCTTTATGCCATTGCTGCCTATAACTCGGGTGAATCACGGGTGCTCAATGCGATCAAACGTAACGAGAAAAAAGGCTTAAAAACGGATTTTTGGTCATTGGATTTGCCCAGAGAGACAGAACGCTATGTGCCGCAACTGCTCGCACTGGCAGAAGTCATTAAACACGCTGATGAATATGGCATATCTTTAGCGCCAATCGACAACAATCCCACTATTGAAGTGGTTGATATTGATAGCCAAATTGATTTAGCCATGGCGGCAGGTTTTGCCAATATGACCACGCTTGAGTTACAAAAACTCAACCCAGGTTATAACCGCTGGGCTACGTCGCCACTTGGTCCGCACACCTTAGTGCTACCAATTGATAAATCGGAAGAATTTAAAAAAGCGCTCGCTGAAACAGAAACCGAAGATAGGATCAGCTGGTTACGTTACACGATCAAATCTGGCGATAGCATTGGCAAGATTGCTACGCAGCACCATACGACCGTTGCCGCTATTCGCGCCGCCAACGGCATGAAAAGCAACACGATCGTCGCAGGCAAGCATTTGATTATTCCTGTCGATGCGCAAGACAAGCAACTTTATGCCCTGTCAACTAAGCAGCAATTGCCGAAAAAATCACATGCTGCAGTTGAATCAACAAAAATTGCTTATCAGGTTAAGTCAGGAGACACACTCTCAGAAATAGCCCAAGCCCATAAAGTGACGGTGAAACAACTCAGCACTTGGAACAAATTGGCTAAGAATAGCAAGCTACAAAACGGTCAGAAGTTAGTGATCTTAGCACCAAAGGAGCTTGAGCAAACCGCACAAATTCGTACTGTCAGTTACAAGGTAAAATCCGGTGATTCACTTGCCCGTATCGCCAATAAATTTAACGTAACTGTTGCCGAGCTACTCGAGTGGAATAGCCTAGCGCAATCACAGTATTTACAACCAGGCCAAGTGATCAAATTAGTGGTTGATGAAACTAAGTTGAGTGCGTAAGGACTACACTGGCACATAGTTCGAACGGATTAGTGCTATAAATCCTAAGCAAAATTGAGCCATAGATAACAAAAAGGCAGCAACCCTATCGGATTGCTGCCTTTTTCTATATGAGAGGCGACGTTATTCCATCGTCAGTAATAAGACAACAGGCGCCATAACAACGGCATCAGACTCTAATGCTTTAGCGGCAAAATGCGCTTCTAGGCGAGCACCATCTGCAGGTATTCCTGCAAATGCTTTGGGCGGAATACTAAATGAAGTCGTGATCACTTTCCCTGCAGCCAATTGGCTATCACGTAATGCTTGGGTAAACATCATATCATCCGACCAAGCCCACAGACGTTTTCCCTCCTGCGTTACCAACCACAAATCCGCCGTCATCCCAGAGTTATAACGTAGGCCGACAGCATAAGTTTGTGGATTTGTCACAGTCAATGTCGCCTTTACCGGCTGCTTAAAATCGATAAAAGGTTCTAAAGTTAATTCGCCGCGAAGCAGGCCTTGTGCCTTTTCTGCCATCACAGGTTCAGCCTTTAATGTCGGAGTGCTTTTAAGCCCAGAAACATCGAGCGCCAGATCGGCAGCGCGAATAATCTCAGGCTGAACGGCCGCGGCTGTTGTAGTCTCACCCTTGGTTGACTGACTCGTGTCAGCGGCTTCGGGCGCCGAGCACCCAACAAGTTGCCCGCCGACAAAAGCACTCGCGCAAACAAGTAATGCGTAACGCGTAGAAGCAACCATTAAAAACCGCCTAGTTTTTTCAATAAGGAGTCTTTTAATTTTTCCTTAGCTTTGTCGGTTTCTTCCTTAAGCTGATTATTCAGTAAGGCTTTAGTATCCAAAGCATATTCAGGTTTTTGGAAAGTGCCTGTAATCGCCAACGGAATATCAACTCCAGCCAGCGCATCTTTGTCGCTACCGCCCTGACCCTTCAATGAATTCACTAGGCTAGCGGTTAGTCTGTAGTCCAAGGCTTCAGTCAATAAATTTGCAGTGCCTTTACCATCCAAACGCAGTAAAGGCGAAGACAAGGCAAGATCTGGATTCGTGGCAACGCCATTATCCAACGAGAAATTGCCCGTCAGGCTCGAGAAGTCAGTTTTGCGCTCCGCCTTCGTTTCTGGCGATAAGTCACCCTTTAACTTAGCTTGGGCGCTGCGGATCATCTGTGGAATATTTACCCCGTACAGAGCACCGTCATTAATATCAAAATGACCATTCGCTAACAGGTTTTTCTTTAACTGCTCAGGGATCAAACTCTTACCTTTCCCCTTCACATCAAAGTTGGCTGTACCCGCCAGTAAATCCACATCCGCCGCATCTTTCAGCAAAGGACGAATTTGTACACCCGTCACTTTTTTATCGAATTGATAACTTGCCACTGCTTGACGAGCATCAACCTGAGCGCTCACCAGCAACTGACCTTGATATAAATCCGCATTCAATTTCGTCAGATCTAACACGCCATTTTTAATGCCCACATCCATTAACCAATTTTGAGTCGACAGATTCGCGACCTTAATAGACTTAACAGTCAACTTGAGTTTTACATCAAGCTGCTTAAGGGCTGAGAGATCAGGCTCAACTGCCTGAGAGTTTGCTGCTGGCGCTTGTTCAGCAGTGGCGGTGGCCTCTGTTTTAGGTAACAGTGTATCTAAATCAATATCGCCAACTTGAAAATCAGCATTAATTTGTGGAATTTTCGTACCATAATTAACACCCACTTTACCCGCAGCGGTAATGCTCGCCGCGGTAAGCTGCGCAATATCGACGGACAATTGCTGTTTATCAAGGGCGATTTGAGTTGCTAAGCTGACAGATGTTTCGAGTTTCTTGTTCGGAATACTCTCACCTTCCACCACAGTATCAATTTTCAGCCCATTGATAACGAGTTGTTTAAAGTCTCGACTGAGTTTTAGTTCACCTTTAGCTTCGCTACTTACCGTCATATCCGGCATAGTTGCACTGAATTCAAAGGCGATGGGCGCAAATTGTTCTAAAGCGAACTCACCTAGGGTGAAGCTACTTAAGGTAAAGACTTGTGTCTGCTTATTAGCTTCGTCAATCATATTAATTTGGGTATTGGTGATAGAAATGCCACCAATATTAATGTCGTTAAGTTTGGCATTCGATAAGGATCCGGCAGCAGCTGGAGACGCTGTTTTTGGGCTATTATCGCCGCTCAACCCATCGAAACTGCTAGTGCCATTTTTACGGGTGACTAAATTGATCGTTGCGCCATCGAGACTCAATTCTGCAATTTCAATTTTCTGACTAAACAACGGCATTAGCGCCACTTCAGCAACGGCTTTTTTGACTTCTAACATAGCCTTAGGCGTAAAGCCTTCAGGGTTAGATAAAGACACCCCTCCTAAATTAATCCCTATAACAGGGAAAAATGTCCAAGATAAATCGTCAGTAATGACTAATTCACGACCCGTTTGTTTTTTTACGGCATCGACTATTTCAGGTTTAAAATCATTAGGGTCGAAAAAGACGGTGAGATAAACGGTAACTAAAAGAATGAGCGTCACCATTAAGGCTAAGAGCCACTTAATGAATTTCATATAAATATCCTTATCAAAAACAACTTGAATTTATAGCAACTAATGCATTTAGAAATGTTAATTTAAAAATGCAAAGTTCAACATTTCATCACTTACTGCAATACCATTTTCATCAGCATAGAGCATCATACCAGGCTTAACCGTCACGCCCCCCATATCGACAGCCACATTAATTTGGCCTTGACCTAACTTTTCGGTTTTTATCGGCATAGCCCCTAAGGCAAAGACACCTAAGCTGAAAGTATTTAATCTCGCCACATCGCGAACACAACCATTAATCACTATCCCTTGCCAACCATTATCTAAGGCGCTCTGCGCTATGAGATCCCCTAACAATGCGCGGCGCAGAGAACCGCCCCCATCGACAACGAGCACTTTTCCATGCCCATCCTGTGCAAGTATCTCTTTTACCTTTGAATTATCCTCAAAGCACTTTACTGTGACTATCTCGCCCCAGAAGAGCCGTTTACCACCAAAGGGTTTAAATGCAAGGGGAAGTAACTGTAATTTAGACGGATAGTGGTCGAATAAATCTGGTAGTAGATCAAGCATTTGAATCTCCATGATAGTCTATAACTTTAGACTACTCATTATTGTAGACCCCGACAAGGTCAAAGCAAAAATCAGCGGAATTTTTTATTTCATTTTAACGTGCAAAGGCTTGGTGTATATTGGCATAAGCATTATAATCTGCGATAGTTAACGTCCTATGACACTCTTTAAAGTTTCATAAATTTGTTCCCACACCTCTTTGTTATAAAGCGAAAACCAAATGACAACTGATCTTGATTTACAGAGCGCAATCGCAGCTCTTGATGAGTATGGATATGATAAGAAAGTCTCAACGGATCTTGAGCAAGCACGTAACAAGCAACAAATGGGTAAATATATTAAATCTCTCGACTATAGTTTACGTCGATTATTGATATTACAAGAAACCGTTAATGAGTTAGTTGAAGAAAAGAAACATCAATTAGCTCAGCAAGAGAATATTCAAACCTACAAAACAAAAATCATTAACTTGTCTAGAGAATTTAACATTTCTTACGATGAAGTATTAGCGCTGATGGCATCATCTAAATCTAAGAAGTAAGTTTATCGCCATTGTGCTCTATCACCACGCAGTGAAATTGTTTGATTAACATCTGCATATGCCATATAACGAAATATATACTTTTTCGGTTATATGGCAGAATTTTTGGCTTTTCATTATTCGCACAGTGTTAACGATTTCATTTCATAAGTAACAATGCCAACTTATGTTAAGCTCACACTATACCTGTCTAGCTATTTGGCATAAAAAAGCAGAGCCTAAGCTCTGCTGATTTATATCAATATGCGAACTTATTTGCTCTGCATTAATTGGCGAATATATTTCACTGGTGCACTACCATAACTCAAGAATGTTTCGTGGAAAGTTTTAAGGTCAAAATCTTTACCTTGCGATTTTTTGTATTCTTCACGGAAATCATAGATTTCTCGATAACCTGAATAGTAACTCGTCAGTTGCACTTGACTAAGTGTCGCACGGCGCCACTTTCCTTCGGCTTCAGCTTGCTGTTGGAAGGCTTCATTCATCATCAGGGCAATAGCTTGGTCTTCGGTCATGCCTTTCACATGAATGCTATAATCCAAAATCGTGTTACATATAACACGTAAATTCCACTTGTAGTACATCAACCACATTTCAGGCTCAAAATTTCCATAGCCTTCTTCTAACATCATACGCTCGGTATAAACCGCCCAACCTTCAACCATAGCGCCATTGCCAAATAAACTTTTCACTAAACTCGGAGATTGATTAGAATAAACGAGTTGAGTGTAGTGCCCTGGGATGGCTTCATGAATATTGAGGATTTGCAGGATCCAGTGATTATATTCACGTAAGTAACTCTCGGCAGACTCATCACTCATGCCATCGAGCGGCGTCACGTTATAATAAGTATTACCTGACTTCTCATAGGGTCCAGGCGCACTAATTGATGCACCGGCATAACCACGCATATATTCGGGCGTTTCACGGACAACGAGTGGTTTTTTAGGATCTAATGTGACTAGTTTTTTCTTATTTACAAATTCAATCAGCTCTGGAATTTGCTTACGCACTTCATTCACGAATTCATCGCGCTGAACATGCTGAGTCGATAATTTATCGATTAATTGGCGAATGGCGAGCTTACTGTCAGCGGGCTTTGGCATAGTAAAATATTTAGGCCATAACTTATCGGTAATTTTAGCCATTTCTCCTTGAACACGCTCTTTATCGGCTACGGCTTTTTGATATAGCTGTTTCGCCGTCATCCCCGCTTGGATATCAAAGGCAAATTTTTGCTCATATAACGCCTCGCCAATTCTAAAACTACGTGCTCCATCTTTTTTAAGTTGAACCACTAATTTGTCTAACCAAGCGATATGGCCGTTAATCGCCGCAGTGGCCGCATCGAAACGCGTTTTAAATAACGCTTTTTCCACATCAGTCAAACCAGAGTCGGCGACCTGTTTTAATAAGTCATCGGAAAAAACCGAAAATGCACCTTGATTCTGCAGCACTGCTAACTCAGTGTGCTCCAATGTTGGTTTGCTAATGTTCGCCTGCGCAGCAGCATAATAAGCTGGCACATTTTCTAAACGCGCTAATACCGAACGTAATCTGTCATCTAATGGAGCGAATTTTTCATTGATGATTTGGGCAAAACCACCCGATACGTTGTAACTTGAAGGATCCCACTGCCAAGATTTAAAACTGTCAATTTCCCATGCCATGCTACCGAGTAAATTGTCGATCAGATGGTAATCAATCAGTTCATTCGGCGTTAGCGACTTTTGCTCGAACTGAGTCAACTGCGCTTGCTGAACTTTCACAAACGCTAAGGTCTTTGCTCGACCTGCTGCATCGGGGATTTCAAGGTAACCATCGTTAACATGCTTGCCACTGTATAAGGCCCAAGTCGGTGACAATTCCCACAATGAATCAATAAAGGATGCTGAAAATTGCTCAAATGAGTGGGCTTTAATTTCAGGTGCGACCACGGGCGCGATTTGACTCGTATGGGACTGACAACCAGCAAGGCTGGCCAGCGATAGCACTATCGCAAGGGAAATAGCGTTTTTTTTCATTATTATGGGTCCTTTGTTGAGATTTATCAGGCATACAAAAATTACCTCAGTTAATCATATTGCCCCAATAATTGCAGCTATGTTAGCCATGAATACATGTGTGGTTACAAAATTGTAAGTTCTCAATATATTGCCGCCTATCATTCGCCTATTCGACGTTTAAGCCCCTCTTTACCAAACACACACAAATAATGATAATCGCCTATTCTGTTTCACCTCCTGCTATAATATCGCCCTGCTCGACTGTTCATGCTTTAGCGTAACAGTTTGCTTATACATTATTGACCTGACCCTTTACCTGAGACATTCAATGCCATTTTCCAAACTTGGATTAAGCGATCCGATTTTAAGAGCCATTACTGAGCTCGGCTATTCACAACCTACTCCGATCCAAGAAAAAGCCATTCCGGTGATCTTGAAAGGCAAAAACCTGCTTGCTGGCGCGCAAACAGGTACAGGTAAAACCGCCAGTTTTGTGTTGCCTATACTGCAAATGTTCGCCGAGATGCCGAAAATCCGTGCTAAACGCGTTCGTGCATTAATCTTAACACCAACCCGCGAATTGGCCGTTCAGGTAGAAGACAATATTGCCAAGTACGCAAAATACCTGCCGCTGACGTCTATGGCCATGTATGGTGGCGTGGATTCCGCACCGCAGAAACAACGTCTTATTGAAGGCGTCGATATTCTGGTGGCAACACCCGGTAGATTGCTCGATATGTACACCCAAAGAGCGATTCATTTCGATGAAATCTCGGTATTAGTCCTAGATGAAGCCGATAGAATGCTCGATATGGGATTTATCGAAGACATCAATAAGATCATCGAACGTCTGCCAACAGAACGCCAAAATCTGTTGTTTTCGGCAACCTTATCTAAGCAAGTGCGCTTTTTAGCGAAAACAGCGGTTGAAAACCCAGTCGAAATTGAAATTGCCCGCGACAGCGCAAACGCACCGCAAATCGACCAATGGTTGATCACTGTCGATAAAGATAAAAAGTCGGCACTGTTAAGCAAACTCATCACTGAGCAAGCGTGGGAACAGGCACTGATCTTTATCCAGACGAAACAAGGCGCCGCCAAACTGGTTAGTCAACTCGAAAAACGTGGCATTGCCGCCGAAGCCATTCACAGCGGTCGCAGCCAAGCGGTACGCGAGCAATTATTAGTGGATTTTAAATCTGGCAAACTACGCTTTTTAGTCGCGACTGGCGTTGCTTCCCGCGGTATCGATATCGACGCCCTCACCCGTGTGGTCAATTATGATTTGCCCGATGAAGCCGATGATTATATTCACCGTATCGGCCGAACCGGTCGTGCTGGCGCCTGCGGCGAAGCCATTTCCTTTGTTTCTAAAGATGATTTTAGGAATCTATGTGCTATCGAGCGCCGTCTAGGTCACCTCATAGTGCGTAAAGAAATTGAAGGCTTTGTGCCGAACAAAGAAGTGCCTGTGTCTATTCTCGATTTTGTGCCCAAAAATACTACGCCAAAAACCTTTAAAGCTCGGGCACCTGAGGCCAGATCCTCGCGACCCGCGAAAGAAGGCTCCTTTGAAACCGCCTATGCGAAAAAGCATCGCAGCGCGAAATCAAAGCCAGAGGTTAAAGCCAATGTAACACGGCCGCAATCTATTCAGACTGACAATGGTAACGATACAACGGGTCGCAGCGCGCCCTTTAATCCGTGGAATAGCGGCCCTAAAACTAAGTAATGACTCAGTACAAGTCGTGACTTATTAGATATAAAAACTCATTAAGATAGAAGATATTAGCATGATTACATTTAGCACCAATCTAGGCGACATCACTATAGAACTCGATTTTGAACATGCACCTGTCAGTTCAAAAAACTTTGTCCGCTATTGTGAAGAAGGCTTCTTTGAACACACGATTTTTCACCGAGTGATCAAAGGCTTTATGATCCAAGGCGGCGGGTTTACCGCAAAAATGAAGGAAAAACCGACCCACGAGCCTATCGTTAACGAAGCCAACAAAGGCCTAAGTAACACCATAGGCACAATCGCTATGGCTCGCACCGATGCACCTCACTCGGCCACCGCGCAATTCTTCATTAACACAGCCAATAATGACTTTTTAGACCATACCGCCACCACCAATAACGGTTGGGGCTACGCGGTATTTGGTAAGGTTACGGCGGGAATGGACATTATTCAGCAGATTGAGAAAGTCAAAACCACCACGGTCGCTGGCCACGAAGACGTGCCCCGTGAACCTATCGTCATCGAGAAAGTAACGATTAATATCCAAAGTTAATTTTTAAAACAATAAGACTTTTTCGTTAATATGATTAATCGCGCATTTTTAATTGAGCGATTAATCATTTCCTCAAAGTTATTTAGTGAACTGTCCTGTACAATTCAACGCAAATTCATTTTATATAAACCTAAAAACACTAAATCCCCAATACGAAATCACTTAGTATAAAATCAACTGATGGATTATTTAAGCGTTTCCATTATTTTACTTAAGACTACTACATATAAAATTAACCTCACAATATAGGCTTCTTTCAAACAATATAGACCTCTTTCAAACAATGTTATTCATCATAAAAGCTGAAAAACAGCAGCACATCCCTGACATCAATATCTTAGACTAGCCGCACAAGTTGATAATATTAAAATGATACACCAACCATAATCCTCATGGTAAAAAGAGGCTTAACTTGCCATCTGATATAGATAAAAAAACCATTTCTGTATCTATTATCGTTTCTTGCTAATGCTTATTATCCCTATTTATTTTTAAGCCAGAATCATTGTTAACTTAAGCTACGAACCCTATTCAGATAAGCAGAGAAAGCTTGCTATAGTGATCAGAAAATGATGTTTCTATTGGATTCTAATGAGCTATATCGTAACTTCTGTGCCTTTGTTGATGAAACCAGAACTCTCATGACAAAACTTTTTGACTAGAGATAGCGTCTAAGCATTTAGGGAATTCATTTTGAATAATAGAAAAGGTAGTCTGTTTATGGTTGCTGCGATGGCAGCATTTTCTATTGAAGACATGCTGATCAAATCCGCAGCAGAAACCACCTCTATCGGCCTCATTTTAGCGCTATTTGGCCTAGGTGGAATGTTGATTTTTATACTGTTAACCTGGCGAAAGGGTGAAACTGTGCTTCATCCTGCAGTCTTGTCTACCCCCATATTAGTACGTGCACTATGTGAAATCGTCGGCCGATTCTGTTTTGCTTTAGCCATCACGTTAACGCCACTCTCAAGTGCATCCGCTATTTTGCAAGCCACACCTTTAATCGCCATGCTTGGCGCGGCATTGTTGTTCGGTGAACAAGTGGGTCACAAGAGATGGCTTGCAGTATTGATTGGTTTTATGGGCGTGCTGATGATCATTCGTCCAGGACTTGATGGTTTTGAGGCCACATCTTTATTCGCCGTTATCGCTACCTTAGGTTTTGCAGGACGCGATTTAGCAACACGCGCAGCCTCTCCCGTGTTATCTAATATGCAGCTTGGAGTGTATGGTTTTTTTGTGTTGATTCCTACAGGCTTAGCGATACTGATTTACCAAAATGAAGCAATACAGTTTAGTGCTACCGCAGCAATACAAATAATTGGAGCAATCGTCTTTGGTGTAGTTGCCTATAATGCGCTGACAATCGCTATGCGCACTGGAGATGTATCGGTAGTAAGCCCCTTTCGTTATACACGTTTACTCTTTGCCTTAGCTTTAGGAATATTTATATTTGGAGAATCCCCAGATTTGCTGACTATTCTGGGAAGCCTACTCATAGTATTAAGTGGCGGCTATACCTTAGTTCAAGCGCGTAAAAGAATGACAACGAATAACATCGCTAATGTGGCAAAAACCTAAGGACTCACTAAGAATGGCTAATCGTATCTCTGAAATGATGGGTTTTAGTGAGGAGAATAACGGACTAGAACACCCTGAATTGGTCCTAAATAGGTCCAAAAGTAGCAAAGGGAACCAGTAATACACTGATTCCCTTTGCGAGAGAGGGAGTCTACTTCGAGACATAACGCATTGAAAAATATCATCAATATAAGCAAAAGACAAAGCTGCATTACTTTTTGCATTACTTTCGATTTTTGATAATTTCCTCAATTAGACCAATGACTTACCCTGGGAATCCGGCTCCTCAATTTCAGTTCAAAATAACAACATAAGCATTTGTATTTATTGATTTTTATATGAATATCAATAAATCAACATAAATTTAACTATAACTAACACTAGTCGCCATATTTAACTGTTTTGCACACATCTGTGATTTATTTTGATGGCTTCAATGCCTAAATCAGACGTTGTTTGAGTAAAGGCTTCATCACTATGTAGTGGTCAACTAAATTTGGCCACGGCTTTAGAATCTTCCCAAAATCTTCGCTCTGATTCATTTGGGCTTAATCCTGCATTATAATGATGTGGCCTGACTTGGCTGTAATAGCCAATAATATAATCAGTCACATCTTGTTTAGCTTCAACAAAACTCTTATAGCCTTGCGTTGGCACCCATTCCGTTTTTAAACTCCTGAAAAATCGCTCCATTGGCGCATTATCCCAGCAGTTACCTCGGCGACT